>NZ_JAATVU010000002.1:97998-203293 GCF_013184745.1 Mangrovicoccus sp. HB161399 | reverse complement strand
CGAGACCCCATGCCGCCGAAGGCAGCGGTGCAGCGCTGATCGGGTCAGGTGCGGGATCGATGGTTGCAAGGCGTACAGGCAGTCATCCAGCGGTAGGAGCGTGTGGCGGCGGAATGCCACCACCATCGCCTCCTCGGCTTCGCTGAGAACGGACGAGCGCGGTTCCTTCGGACCGGTCTTGCGATCCTCGACCGTCTCGCGCTTGCGCCACTTCGCGACGGTCTTCGGGCTCGCCGGGAAAGCGATTCACTGGATCGCTTTCCGATCCTCCTCGCTCCCGAGTTTCCGGCTCAGCGCCGCGGCCGAAGCTTGCGATCGCTGTATTGCAGCTCGGATGGCGTGCGCCCGTCTCGGCGAATGCGCACATTCGCCTTCCGGTCAGAGGATCGTGGCGCAGCCGTGACGAACTTGTCCCATAGTGCTTCCTTCCATGCCGACGAATGGATCGCACCATCAAACCGTGGGATCAAACACCTAGGCCAGGGGTCAGGCTGGCGCTGGCGCCGAAGCCGCAGAGCTCCATCATCTTCAGATAGGCTGCGGTGAATCCCTTCAGCGAGAAGCTGGCGACCGGCTTGCCGCCCGTGCTGACCTCCAGCCGCGATCCGGCCGCCATGGCCCGCAAGGGCTCCAGGCTGCCGGGCGAGAAGATGTTGGCATGCGCCTCCTGCAGGCCCTCGTCCGTGATCATCACATCGGGCATGACCTCGGCCTCCAGCCCGGTGTCGAAGGAGAAGTGCGCCGGGACGCCGTCCTGCATCGATGTCGGATAGTGCCGCGGCGCCCATTCCTGCAGCTTGATGTCGGGATAGGCGCCGGGCGGGCCGGCATCGCCCTCGAAGACCGAGACCGCCAGGACCGGCCAGCCGTCGCCGCCGGTTCGGGCGGAACAGGTCAGCCAGTCATCCTCCGTGCTGTCATGGGCCTCGAACGTGGCGGACCAGTCGCCATAGGTCCATTCGCTCCGGTCCTGCGCAAGGGCGGGAGCGGCGAGGACGAGAAGGATCAGGCAGGCGCGCATCGGGTTTCCTTCCGCCAGGGGGCCGGGCCGAGAATGGCGCAGGGACATGAACGCAACCTTGCCGCGCGTTGCAGCCGGGCTCCCTTGCCAGAAGGTGACCGGATTTGCTCTAAGGAGCCTCGGGCCACCCGGAGTGCAGTACATGGTCGATATCGCCACCCGCGTCTATAACCACAAGTGGAAGATCGACCCGATCGTCCGCTCGCTGATCGATACCGATTTCTACAAGCTCCTGATGTGCCAGACGGTCTTCGGCAACGGACCGGACACGCAGGTCACCTTTAGCCTGATCAACCGCACCAAGTCGCTGCGCCTCGCCGAGCTGATCGACGAGGGCGAGCTGCGCGAGCAGCTGGACCATATCCGCAGCCTCAGCCTCAGCCGCGGCGAAAGCACCTGGCTGCGCGGCAACACTTTCTACGGCAAGCGCCAGATGTTCCGCCCCGACTTCATGGAGTGGTTCGAGAACCTGCGCCTGCCGCCCTACCACCTGGAAAAGCGCGACGGGCAGTACGAGCTGACCTTCGAAGGCAGCTGGCCCGAGGTGATGCTGTGGGAGATCCCGGCGCTGGCCGTGCTGATGGAGCTGCGCGGCCGCGCGGTGCTGGAGCGGATGGGCCGGTTCGAGCTGGAGGTGCTCTATGCCCGCGCCATGACCAAGCTCTGGGAGAAGGTGGAACATCTCAGGACCCTGCCGGACGTCAAGATCGCCGATTTCGGCACGCGGCGGCGGCACAGCTTCCTGTGGCAGGACTGGTGCGTGCAGGCGATGCTGGAAGGGCTGGGGCCGAATTTCATCGGCACCTCCAACTGCCTGATCGCCATGCGCCGCGAGGTGGAGGCTATCGGCACCAACGCGCATGAGCTGCCGATGGTCTATTCCGCGCTGGCGGAGAATGACGAGGAACTGGCCGCCGCGCCCTTCAAGGTGCTGCAGGACTGGCAGGAAGAGCACGAGGGCAACCTGCTGATCATCCTGCCCGACACCTACGGGACGCAGGAATTCCTCGACCGCGCGCCGGACTGGCTGTCCCGCTGGACCGGCATCCGCATCGACAGCGGCGATCCGGTCGGCAACGGCGAGGCGGCGATCGCCTGGTGGAAGGCCAAGGGCGAGGATCCGCGCGACAAGCTGATGATCTTCTCCGACGGACTCGACGTGGCGGAGATCCAGCGCCTGCATGCCCATTTTGCCGGGCGGGTCCGGGTCAGCTTCGGCTGGGGAACGCTGCTGACCAACGATTTCCGCGGGCTGGTGAAAGATGACGGGCTCTCGCCCTTCTCGCTGGTGTGCAAGGCGGTCTCGGCCAACGGGCATCCCACCGTCAAGCTGTCGGACAATCCGAACAAGGCGATGGGCCCGGCAGACGAGGTGGCGCGCTACAAGCGGGTCTTCGGCGTGGGCGAGCAGAAGGCGCGCAAGGTCCTGGTCTGAACCGGCCGGCGCCGCGCCTCAGGCGAAGCGCGGGTCGTCATGGCGCAGGAACAGGCAGTCGAGGAAGCGCAGCGGCCGCCTTGGCCGCGGCGTGCTCATCACGGCGTAGAAGCGGAACCCTTTTTGATCGAGCAGCGCGACCAGCTCGGCGAAGGTATAGCCGCCGACGAAACGGTCGAGCACCGACACCTCGCAGGCGATGAAGGCGATCCGCTCCAGATCCCGCGTCAGTCCCCGGATCGCGTCCAGCTCGTGCCCTTCGGTGTCTAGCTTGATCCCGACCGTCGCCTCCGGCGCCAGGCCGAGCGAGGCGATCATCCCGTCGAGCGTCACCACGTCCACGTCATAGCTGGCCACGGGCGGGGCATCGCCGCGGTCGATGCGCCGGTTCAGGCTGCTGTGCCCGCCGCGGTCCTCCAGCCGCATGCGTCCCGCCTCCGCTCCCACAGCGGCGGTCAGCGCGGCGAAGCGTTCCGGCCGGAAGGCCAGCCGTTCGGCGAAGCCCGGCCGCGGATCGACCAGCAGGAAGGCCGCATCGGGAAAGGCGTCGTAGAGCTGCGGCGTGCCGCGCGCCACGCCGATGTCCAGCACCGCGTCCGGCGCCATCCCGAGCCCCGAGAGCATGCTGCGCATCGTGACCTTGGGTACCATGCCCTCGCGCCGGGCCGCCGCGCGGTCCACCCGCGGCGTTGCCCGGGCCGTCCCGGTGCCGGTGTCTCCGCCTGTCTCCATCCCCGTCCTCCTCTTCCCGCGGCAGCTTCGCCCGGCGGGCCGCCTGCGGGCAAGGGGATTGGCGGCGGGGCGCCGCGGCGGACTGCCCAAACTCTGTGCAGGCGCCTGCGGCCTGCCGCCCGGTCCGCGCATTTCGCTTCCTTGTCGGGCGGTTGCGGCTAGGTTTGGGTCCAGAGTTGCTAGAGGGAGCTTCACCATGGCGAACCATTTTCTCAGCCGCCGCCAGCTGCTGTCCCGCACCGCAGGCGCAGCGGCCCTTGCCGGGGTCGCCCCGGGCCTGCTGCGCGCCCAGGGAACCGTGATCCCGGTTGCCGCCGCCTACACCGTGCCGGTGGAGCAGAAATGGGTCGGCCGCATCCATATCGCCGCCGAGGCCGCCAAGGCGCGCGGCGACATCACCTACCAGTTCTCGGAAAACGTCTCCAACACCGACTATACCCGCGTTCTGCGCGAATATGCCGAGGGCGGCGCGAAGCTGATCATCGGCGAGGCCTTCGCGGTCGAGCAGGAGGCCCGCGAGGTCGCCGCCGACTATCCGGACATCGCCTTCCTGATGGGGTCGTCCTTCAAGCCGGACGAGGCGCTGCCGAATTTCGCGGTGTTCGACAACTACATCCAGGACGCGAGCTACCTGACCGGCATCATCGCCGGCGCGATGACCAAGTCCGGCAATATCGGCATGGTCGGCGGCTTCCCGATCCCCGAGGTCAACCGTCTGATGAACGCCTTCATGGCCGGCGCGCGCGAGGTCAATCCCGACATCACCTTCCAGATTGCCTTCATCGGCTCCTGGTTCGACCCGCCCAAGGCCAAGGAAACCGCCTTCGCGATGATCGAGAACGGCGCCGACCTGCTCTATGCCGAACGGTTCGGCGTGGCCGACGCCGCCATGGAGCGGGGCATCCTGTCGATCGGCAACGTGATCAACACCCAGGGCGACTATCCGGACACCGAGGTCGCCTCGGCGCTGTGGCATTTCGAGCCGACCATGGACGCCGCCATCAATGCAGCCCAGGCGGGCGAGTTCACCGCGGCCGATTACGGCGTCTACAGCTTCATGAAGAACGGCGGCTGCTCGCTCTCGCCGCTCGGCACCTTCGAGGGCAAGGTGCCGACCGAGGCGATGGAGCTGGTGCAGACCCGCTCCGCCCAGATCCTCTCGGGCGAATTCGAGGTCGAGATCGTCGACAGCGAACCCTCCGCCTGATGGCCGAAATCCTGCGGCAGGAGAGTGCTGCGATCCTGCGGGGGGAAAGCACTGCGATCCTGCGGCTCGACGGGATCACCAAGCGGTTCGGTCCCGTCCTTGCCAATGACGGCATCGGCTTTGCCCTCGCCGAGGGCGAGGTCCTCGCGCTTCTGGGCGAGAACGGCGCTGGCAAGACGACCCTGATGAACATCCTCTTCGGCCATTACGTCGCCGACGAAGGCACCGTCCATGTCGCCGGGCAGGAACTGCCCCCCGGCCAGCCCGGGGCAGCGCTCGCCGCGGGCGTCGGCATGGTGCACCAGCATTTCACCCTGGCCGAGAACCTGACCGTGCTCGACAACGTGGCGCTCGGCACGCGGCCGCTGTTCTCGCTGTCGTCGGGCCGGCGCGCGGCACGCGCGCGGCTGAGGCAGCTGTCCGAGGATTTCGGCCTGGCGGTCGATCCCTCCGCGCGGGTCGCCGACCTGTCGGTGGGCGAACGCCAGCGCGTGGAGATCCTCAAGGCGCTCTACCGCGACGCCCGCGTGCTGATCCTCGACGAGCCGACCGCAGTGCTGACGCCGCAGGAGGTCGATGCGCTTTTCGCCACGATCCGCAAGGCGGTGGCGAAGGGGCTGGCGGTCGTGTTCATCAGCCACAAGCTGGGCGAGGTCATGGCCGTGGCCGACCGCGTGGTGATCCTGCGCCGCGGCGCCAAGGTCGCCGAGATGCGGACCGCCGAGACCGACCGCCACCGTCTGGCCGAGGCGATGGTCGGTGCCGAGATCGTCCCCCCGGAAGTGCCGCCGGCTACTCCGGGAGAGGTGCTGTTCCGGCTCGATCAGGTTTCCGTGGCAGGCAGCCCGGGTCTGCGTGACGCATCGCTGGCGCTCAGGGCCGGCACGATCACCGGCATCGCAGGAGTCTCTGGCAACGGCCAGCGGGCGCTTGCCGACCTGCTTTCGGGCTTGGCGTTTCCCGAAAGCGGTGCGGTGGAGTTGAAAGGGTCAGCTCTGGCGGACTGGTCGCCGCGGCAGGCCGTGGCGCAGGGCATCGCCCGCATCCCCGAGGACCGCCACGCCACCGGCACGATCGCCGATTTCGACCTGACCGAGAACGCCATGCTCGAGGATTACGCCCGCCCGCCGATGTCGCGGAAGGGCTGGCTCGACTGGGGCAGGGCGCGCAAGCGCGCCGAGGCGATCATCGAAGGCTATGACGTGCGCTGTCCGGGGCCCTCGGTGCCGATCCGGCTGCTGTCCGGCGGCAACATGCAGAAGCTGATCCTCGGCCGCGTGCTGGAGGCCGGCCCGGCGATCATCCTCGCCAACCAGCCGACCCGCGGTCTCGATATCGGCGCTGTCACCTATGTCCACCGCCAGCTGTTGGCGGCGCGGGAACGCGGCGCGGCGGTGCTGCTAATCTCAGAGGACCTGGATGAACTCCGCGCGCTGTCGGACGTGATCCACGCGATCCATGACGGCGAGCTGTCCCCGGCCTTCGCGCGCGGGGAGATCACGGTGAAGGAGCTTGGCCTGTGGATGGCCGGGCAAGGAGGCCGGCATGCGGCTTGAACCTGTCGAGGCGCCGACGCTGGCGCGCCGTCTCGGCTATCCGGCGGCGGCGCTGGCCGCGACCGTCGTGGTTGCCGCGCTGCTTGCCGCCGTCGCGGGCGGCAATCCGGCGGCGGTGCTTGGCCAGATCGTCGATGGTGCGGTCGGCACGAAATTCGCGCGGCTGGAGACGCTGAACCGCGCCACGCCGCTGATCTTCACCGGGCTCGCCGTGGCCGTCGCGTTCCGTGCCAAGCTGTGGAACATCGGGGCGGAGGCGCAGCTCTATCTCGGTGCGGTCGCCACCGTGCTGATCGGCACGCAATCCGGTCTGCCCGGTCCGCTGGTGATCCCGGCCATGGCCGCTGGCGCGGTGATCGCCGGCGCGGCGATGCTGCTCGGCCCGACGCTGCTGAAGACCAAGCTCGGCGTCGACGAGGTGGTGACGACGCTGCTCCTGAACTTCGTCGTGCTGCTTTTCGTCGGCTACCTGCTGGAGGGGCCGATGAAGGACCCGATGGGCATGGGCTGGCCGAAATCGCCGTCGCTGCCGAAGGAAGCCCGCCTGCCGCGCATCGTCGAGGGGCTGCGGCTGCACTGGGGCTTCGGCCTCGCGCTGATCTGCGCCCTGGGCGTCTGGCTGGTCCAGGCGAAGACCACCCTCGGCTTCGAGATGCGCGCCGTCGGGCTCAATGCCCGTGCTGCGCGATTTGCGGGCATGCCGGTCAATGCCGTGCTGGCGAAGACCGCGCTGATCTCGGGCGGGCTGGCGGCGCTGGCGGGCTTTTCGGAGGTCGCGGGGCTGAAGGGCAACCTGACGGCCGACATCTCGCCGGGCTTCGGCTACACGGGCATCGTCGTGGCGATGCTGGCGCTGCTCAATCCGCTGGGCGTCGTGGTCTCAGCGCTGTTCGTGGCGGGCATCTTCGTCGGCGCCGACAGCATGAGCCGCTCGGCGGGCGTGCCTTCCTACATTGCCGACATCCTGCTGGCGACCGCGCTCCTCTTCATGGTGCTGGCGCTGATGCTCTCCCGGTTCCGGGTGGTGAGGGGCTGAGATGGAACTGATCGACATCCTTCTGTCCGCCACCTTCTGGGCGGCCGTCCTGCGCATCGCCTCGCCCTTGATCTTCGCCACGATGGGCGAACTGATCTGCGAGCGGGCGGGCGTGCTGAACCTCGGCATCGAGGGGATCATGGTCGCGGGCGCCTTCGCCGGCTGGATCGCGGTCTATGCCGGGCTGCCGCTCTGGGCCGGGGTCGGCTGCGCCTTCCTGACCGGCGTGATGTTCGGGCTGATCCATGGCACGCTGACCGTGCCTTTCGGCCTGTCGCAGCATGTGGTCGGCATCGGACTGACCCTCCTGGCGACCTCGGCGACGTACTTCGCCTATCGCGTGGCGCTGCCCGAGGTCTCCTCGCCGCCGCGGATCGAGGCGTTCCAGCCGACCGGCTGGCCCATATTGGGAAGCCAGACGGTGCTGACCTGGGCGGCGCTGGCCACGGTGGCGATCACCGCCTGGGTGCTCTTCCGCACGCCGCTGGGCCTGGCGCTGCGCGCCGTGGGCGAGAACCCGGCGGCGGTGGAGGCGCAAGGACTGCCGGTTCACGGGCTGCGCATGGGCGCGGTCGCGGTGGGATCGGGGCTGATGGCGGTGGGCGGCAGCTTCCTGACGCTTTCGGCCTTCAACTCCTTCTTCTTCGACATGGTCAACGGGCGCGGCTGGATCTGCATCGCGCTGGTGGTCTTCGGGGCATGGATGCCGGGGCGCGCGCTTCTTGGCGCGCTGCTCTTCGCCGGATTCGACGCCTTCCAGGTGCGGCTGCAGCAGACCGCCATCGGCGCTGGGCTGCCCTACCAGCTGTTCCTGGCGATGCCCTACCTCTTGTCGATCCTCGCCCTGATCCTGATGTCGCGCCGCGCCGAAGTGCCCGCCGCGCTGATGACACCCTACAACAAGGGGGAACGCTGATGTTCGACCTGATCGTCAAGGGCGGCACGCTGCCCGATGGAACAGTTGCCGATATCGGCATCCGGGGCGGCCGGATCGCCGCCGTCGAGTCGCGGCTGCAGGCCGACGCGGGCGAGGTGATCGACGCTACCGGCGACCTCGTCAGCCCGCCCTTCGTCGATCCGCATTTCCACATGGACGCGACGCTGAGCTACGGGCTGCCGCGGGTGAATGCTTCCGGCACGCTGCTGGAGGGCATCGGCCTCTGGGGCGAGCTGAAGGAGATCATGACCCTCGAAGGCCTGAAGGAACGGGCGCTGGCCTATTGCGACTGGGCGGTCTCGATGGGGCTCCTGCATATCCGCACTCATGTCGATACCTGCGACGACCGGCTCTTGGGCGTGCAGGCGATGATCGAGGTGCGCGAGGCGGTGAAGCCCTACCTCGACCTGCAGCTCGTCGCCTTCCCGCAGGACGGCGTGTTCCGCGACCCGACGGCCTGGGACAACACGGTCCGCGCGCTCGACATGGGCGTCGATGTCGTCGGCGGCATCCCGCATTTCGAGCGGACCATGGCGGAGGGCGCGCGCAGCGTCACGGCGCTCTGCGAGCTGGCGGCGGAACGGGGCCTGCCGGTCGATATGCATTGCGACGAGACCGACGACCCGATGAGCCGCCATGTCGAGACGCTGGCGATGGAGGCGCAGCGGCTGGGGCTTCAGGGCCGCGTGGTCGGCTCGCACCTGACTTCGATGCATTCGATGGACAATTATTACGTCTCGAAGCTCCTGCCGCTGATCGCCGAGGCCGGGCTGGCCGCCATTCCCAACCCGCTGATCAACATCGTGCTGCAGGGGCGGCACGACACCTATCCCAAGCGGCGCGGCATGACGCGGGTGAAGGAGATGCGGGCGATGGGCATTCCGGTCGCCTTCGGCCAGGATTGCGTGCTCGACCCGTGGTACTCGCTGGGGACCGCGGACATGCTGGATGTCGCCTTCATGGGGCTGCATGTCGCGCAGATGACCCATCCCGACGAGATGCGCGCCTGTTTCGGCATGGTCACCGAGGAAAGCGCCAAGGTGATCGGCGCCGAGGGCTACGGGCTGGCGCCGGGCTGTGCCGCGTCCCTGGTCGTGCTGGATGCCGCCGATCCGGTCGATGCGCTGCGGCTCCGGCCCGCGCGGCTCGCCGTGGTGGCCAAGGGCAAGGTCGTCTCGCGCACGCCCCGGGCCGATGCGGCGCTGGCCCTGCCGGGCCGGCCCGGCTCGGTCCGGCGCAGGCGCCCGCTGCCGGGCCGGGCCTGATCCCGACTCCCAAATGGCGCAGCGTCGGAAAACCGGGGAAGGCCCGACTCGGCTGCCCTCGGGAAGAAGGGCCGGAGGGCAGCCGGGTCGGGCCATCGCGGGCTCCGGGGCCGCGCGCGGGGAGATCAGGGGCGCAGGCAGCGGCGCATGGTGATCGAGGTCGGGCGGCCATAGCCCGGATGCGCGGTCTCGCCGGTCTTCGCGAAGCCCATCCTGGCGAAGGCGGCGTGGTTCTCCGTCAGCTCGATGCGCACCTGCAGTTCCAGCCAGCCGAGGCCGAGCAGGGCCGCGCGCTCCGCGGCCAGCTCCAGCAGCATCCGCGCGAATCCCTTTCCGCGGGCGCTTTCCGCCACCGCGAGCTTGCCGACATAGAGCGCGTCCTGCTTCGGGGTCAGCACCACGCAGGCCTGCGGCGGACCGCCGATGACCCAGAGTTCGCAGGCCGCGCAGCTTTCGCGCAGGCTGCGTTCCGTCAGCCGGTGCATCGAGGAGGGCGGGTCGATCCGCGCCTCCATGTAGGCGAAGCTTTCCCGGATCAGCGCCAGCATCGCGGGGATCGCGGGGCTGCCGGCATCGAGGCGGACGGGCATCATCGGGGGACTCCTTCTCCGGCGGGCTTTCCGCCCGCGCCGGGATGTCGTAGCAGGGACAGGCGGTTGCGCAAGACGGGAGAGCGGGCGATGGGCTGGAGCGAGAAATTCGAGGGGCTGGCCAGCCTGCCGAAGGACATCCGCGACGAGCTGGAATCCCGCAGCCAGGTGATGGACGTGCCCGAGGGCACCACGGTCTTCGCGCCGGGCATGCATGCCGACAACCTGCTGCTGCTGCTTTCGGGCACGGTGCGCGTGCAGCAGGTCTCGGAATCGGGCCGCGAGATCGTGCTCTACCGCGTCGAGGCCGGCGAAAGCTGCGTGATGACCACCGCCTGCCTGATCGCCCACGAGGATTACGCCGCCGAGGGCATCACCGAGACCGCCTGCCGCGCGGTCGCCATCCCGCGCAAGGTGTTCGATGACCTCGCCGCGAAATCCGACGCCTTCCGGCAGTTCGTCTTCTCGTCCTATGCCCGGCGCATCACCGACCTTTTCGGCGTGATCGAGGCGCTGGCCTTCCAGCGGGTCGACATCCGCCTGGCGCAGCGGCTGCTGAAGCTCGCGGGCGAGGCGGACACGCTGGAAACCACCCACCAGAAGCTTGCCACCGAACTGGGCACCGCGCGCGAGGTGGTCAGCCGCCAGCTGCGCGAATTCCAGCGCCGTGGCTGGATCGAGCAGAACCGCGGCAGCGTCACGCTGCTCGACCGCGGCGCGCTCGAGGCGCTCTCGGAGGAGTGATCCCCGGCTGCTGAAAATATTCGGCGTTTCTGATCTGCCTCGGTGACAAACTCACAGACGGCGGAATAGTGTTCGCGTTATCTGGGTCCCAACTGGAACGGGAGTCCGTGATGACCGCGAATATCGGAAATGTCGACCGCATCATTCGACTGATACTTGGTGCAATCCTGGTGCTTTTCGGCGCGCTCGGATTAACCGGCGGTGTGCAGATCGCCGCCATCGTCGCCGGAATCGTCCTGCTGGCAACGGCCGGGACGCGGTTCTGCCTGCTCTACCGCCTTGCGGGGGTGAACACATGCAAGATCTGAGCCCCGCCGACCTGACCCCTGAGGAGACCCTTATGACCACCTATCCCGTGGACATGACCGTGACCCCCGAGGTCGAGACCTTCTTCGACCCGGCCACCTGGACCTTCACCCACGTCGTGAAGGATCCGAACTCGAAGTCCTGCGCCGTGGTCGATTCCGTGATGGACATCGACTACTCCGCCGGCCGGATCACCTATGACAACGCCGACAAGGTGATTGCCTACATCAAGGAGAAGGGCCTGAAGCTGGAATGGCTTCTGGAAACCCATGTCCATGCCGACCACCTGTCGGCCGCGCCCTACATCCAGCAGGCGCTCGGCGGCAAGATCGGGATCGGCGAGAAGATAACCGTCGTGCAGGACACGTTCGGCAAGATTTTCAACGAAGGCACCGAGTTCCAGCGCGACGGCAGCCAGTTCGACGCGCTGTTCAAGGACGGCGACACCTTCATGATCGGCACGATGCAGGGCTTTGCCATGCACACGCCGGGCCATACGCCGGCCTGCATGACCCATGTGATCGGCAACGCGGCCTTCGTCGGCGACACGCTGTTCATGCCCGACGGCGGCTCGGCCCGCGCCGACTTCCCCGGCGGCGATGCCGGCACGCTCTACGACTCGATCCAGAAGGTTCTGAGTCTGCCGGACGAAATGCGCGTCTTCATGTGCCATGACTACGGCCCCAACGGCCGGGACATCGAGTACCTGACATCGGTCGGCGAGGAGAAGACGCACAACATCCATGTCGGCGAAGGCAAGACCCGCGAGGACTTCATCAAGTTCCGCACCGAGCGCGATGCCACGCTGGACGTGCCGCGGCTGATCCTGCCCTCGCTGCAGGTCAACATGCGCGCCGGCGAGATCCCGACCGACAATGACGGGCGCCCGATGCTGAAGCTGCCGATCAACCAGCTCTGATCCCCTGGCGCGGAGGGCCGGACGACAACGGCCCCCGCCCGTGACCTGACTTCCGAGGAGACGCATTCCATGGACATCCGCTCCATCACGCCGGAATTTTCGGTGTCCCCGCAGATCCAGCCCGGGGATCTGGAGGAGATCGCGCGCCAGGGCTTCCGCAGCGTGATCTGCAACCGCCCCGACGGCGAAAGCGCGGGCGAGCCCACCTTCGCCGAGATCGCGGCCGCCGCCAAGTCGCTCGGGCTCGAGGCGATCCACCAGCCCGTCGTGTCCGGCAAGGTCAGCGACGCGGATGCCGCCGAATTCGGCCGGATCCTCGCTCGCGCGCCGAAGCCCGCGCTCGGCTATTGCCGGACCGGCACGCGCAGCACCATCCTGTGGTCGCTTTCCGAGGCCAAGTCGCGCGCGCTGCCGGACATCCTGTCGGCCACCAAGGCAGCGGGCTACGACATGGCGGGCGTCGTGCGGCGGATCGCCAATGGCGGCAAGACGCCCACGGATACCGGCGATGCCTCCTACGAGGTCGTCATCGTCGGCGGCGGCGCGGCTGGCATCTCGGTCGCGGCCTCGCTGAAATCCCGCATGCCGCAGCTCGGCATCGCGGTGATCGACCCGGCGGACATCCATTACTACCAGCCCGGCTGGACCCTGGTCGGCGGCGGCGTCTTCGAGCCCGACCAGACCGCGCGGACCATGGGCAGCCTGATCCCCAAAGGCGTCCACTGGATCAAGTCCTTCGCCGCCGCCTTCGAGCCGGGCGACAATGCCGTCATCCTCGATGGCTGCCGGGTGGTGAAGTACAAGCGGCTGATCGTCTGCCCGGGGCTGAAGCTCGACTGGGGCAAGGTCGAAGGCCTGGTCGAGACGCTGGGCAAGAACGGCGTCACCTCGAACTACCGCTACGACCTCGCCCCCTACACCTGGGAGCTGGTGCAGCGGCTGAAGCGGGGACGGGCGATCTTCACCCAGCCGCCGATGCCGATCAAATGCGCGGGCGCGCCGCAGAAGGCGATGTACCTGTCCGGCGACCACTGGTTCCGCACCGGCGCGCTGCGCAACATCGACATCCAGTTCATGAACGCGGGCGGCGTGCTCTTCGGGGTGAAGGACTATGTCCCGGCGCTGATGGAATATGTCCAGAAATACGACGCCAAGCTGAACTTCTTCCATGACCTGATCCGCGTCGACGGCCCGGGAAAGACCGCGACCTTCAAGGTGGCCAAGCCCGATGAGGCGCCTTCCGAAGTGACGGTGGAGTTCGACATGATGCATGTCTGCCCGCCGCAGACGGCGCCGGATTTCATCCGTGTCTCGCCGCTGGCAGATGCTGCCGGTTGGGTCGATGTCGACCAGATCACCCTGCGCCACAAGAGCTACGACAACATCTGGTCGCTGGGCGACGCGATGAACGCGCCCAATGCCAAGACGGCAGCCGCGGCGCGCAAGCAGGCGCCGGTCGTGGCGGCGAATGTCGCGGCCGATATCGAGGGCCGGTCGCCGGCCGGCGGCTATGACGGCTACGGCTCCTGCCCGCTGACGGTGGAGCGCGGCAAGATCGTGCTGGCCGAGTTCGGCTATGGCGGCACGCTGAAGCCCAGCTTCCCCTCCTGGCTGGTCGACGGCACCAAGCCGACCCGCGCCGCCTGGTGGCTGAAGGAACGCGCGCTGCCGCCGATCTACTGGCAGGCGATGCTGCGCGGCAAGGAATGGATGGCGAAGCCGGAACCGGTTTCCGCCGAGTGACCCTCCGGCCGGGGCACCCTCCCCGGCCCCTCCCAAAGGGTGTCCCGGATGCGTCCGGGGCACCCGCTGCCAGTCTCGAAGGACCTGACCCGTGCGCCTCGATCTCAAACGCTACTTCCCGATTCTCGACTGGGGCCGCCGCTACACGGGCGAGACCCTGACCAACGACCTCGTCGCCGCGGTGATCGTGACGATCATGCTGATCCCGCAATCGCTGGCCTATTCGCTGCTCGCGGGACTGCCGCCCGAGATCGGCCTCTATGCCTCGGTGGCGCCGCTGGTGCTCTACGCGGTCTTCGGCACCTCCCGCGCGCTGGCGGTCGGGCCGGTGGCGGTGGTCTCGCTGATGACCGGCGCGGCGATCGGCAAGCTCGGCATCACCGACCCGGCGCTGATGGTCGGCGCGGCGGTGACCATGGCCTTCCTGTCGGGCGCGATGCTGCTGGCGCTCGGCGTGTTCCGGCTGGGCTTCCTCGCGAACTTCCTCAGCCATCCGGTGATCGCGGGCTTCATCACCGCCTCGGGCATCCTGATCGCGGTCAGCCAGATGAAGCACATCCTCGGCGTCAAGGCTGGCGGCGACACCCTGCCGGAGATGCTGGAGGCGCTGTGGCACGCGCTGCCCGCCACCAATTTCTGGACGCTCGGCATCGGGCTTGCCGCGCTTGCCTTCCTGTTCTGGGGCCGCAAGGGGCTGAAGCCGCTCCTGGAGAAGGCCGGGCTGCGGCCCAAGATGGCGGGGATCGCCGCCAAGGCCGGCCCGGTCGCCGCGGTGATCGCCACCACCGGCTTCGTCGCGCTCTTCCGCCTCGACGGGGCGGACGTGCCGATCGTCGGCGACATCCCGCGCGGCTTTCCGGGGCTGAAGCTGCCGGGCTTCGACCTTGGCCAATGGGCGCAGATGGCGGTGCCGGCACTGATGCTGTCGATCATCGGCTTCGTCGAGTCGGTTTCGGTGGCGCAGACCTTCGCCGCCCGCCGCCGCCAGCGGATCAATCCGGACCAGGAGCTGATCGCGCTCGGCATGTCCAATTTCGGCTCCTCGCTGTCGGGCGGCCTACCGGTGACGGGCGGCTTCTCCCGCTCGGTGGTGAATTTCGACGCGGGGGCAGAGACGCCCGCGGCCGGCGCCTTCACCGCGGTCGGCATCGGGCTGGCCGTGATGTTCCTGACGCCGCTGCTCTACTTCCTGCCCAAGGCCACGCTGGCGGCGACGATCATCGTCGCGGTGCTGAGCCTGGTGGATTTCTCCATCCTGAAGAAGACCTGGGGCTACAGCTTCGCCGATTTCGCCTCGGTGGCCGCGACCATCGCCGTGACGCTGGTCATGGGGGTCGAGGCCGGGGTCTCCGCGGGCGTCGGCATTTCGATCGCGCTGCATCTCTACAAGACTGCGAGGCCGCATGTGGCCGAGGTCGGCTGCGTGCCGGGTACCGAGCATTTCCGCAACATCCGCCGCCATGACGTGTCGACCGATCCGTCCATCGTGACGATCCGGGTGGACGAGAGCCTGTATTTCGCCAATGCCCGCTTCCTCGAGGATTACGTCTACGACCGCGTGGTGAAGGACAAGGCGATCCGCCATGTCGTGCTGATGTGCCCGGCGGTGAACGACATCGACATGTCGGCGCTGGAAAGCCTGGAAGCGATCAACCACCGCCTGCACGAGATGGGCATCACGCTGCACATGAGCGAGATCAAGGGTCCCGTCATGGACCGGCTGAAGAAGAGCCACTTCCTGGAGGAGATCACCGGCAAGGTGTTCCTGTCGCAATTCGCGGCGATGCGGGAGCTGACCTCCGCGCCGAAGCCGGAGCCGGAGCGCGCGGCGGCGGAATAGATCAGGGAATGATGTTCCCGATCCAGTTGCCATGCGCCCAGCCGAGCCCCCCTCCGGTCACCTGCCGACGGGGGCCGGCGCGGCCGCAGGCATCCGCCTGGTCGATCTGGCCGCCGGGCACGAGGATCGCGTACCAGCCGTCCTCTCGGCCGAAGATCGTCACCTTGTCGCCGTTGTGCAGCTCGCCGATCTTGGCATGCTCCGAGCCGGGCCCGCTGCGCACCGCCAGGAAACCGTCGCCGCCGGCCTTCAGCCCCATGACCGTGCCGACGCTGCAATTCGCGGCCTGGCCGTCGCTTTGATCTTCGTAGATCGGCACGTCGAGCGCGGCGGCGGGCAGGGGCAGGAGGAGCGCGCAGAGCAGCGCTGCGCCGGGGCGGAAGGAACGGGTCATGGCAAATGGCTTTCCTGGAATTGACCGGGAAAGCCTGCCATGGCCGCGGGATTCCAGCAATGATGCCTTGTCAGGTGCGCGGCGTCTGGGCGGCCTTGTAGGCCGGACGCGCCATCATCCGCTCCAGATAGGCGTCAAAGACCGGAAGCCGCGGCATGATCTTCGCCGCCTTCGCCCATTCGGCGCAATGCGTGGCGAGGATGTCGGGCAGGGTCAGGTCCGGGCCGCAGAGGAAAGGCGACTTTTCGAGCCGCCGGCACAGGTGGCGCGCGGCCCGCTCGTATTCCCAGCCCAGCGTCGGCTTCAGGTTGGCGACCCGCTTTTCCTCGGGCAGCACGAAGCTGTGCTTGGCCGAGGACCACAGGACCGCGTCCATCTCGTCGATGATGTAGAAGGTCAGCGCGTCCTGGCGCGCCCGCGCGATCGAGCCGGCCGGGGCCGAGAAGGCGCCGTGGCGGTCGGCGAGATAGGTCATGATCGCCACCGAGTCGGTCAGCACGTCGCCGTCGATCCGCAGCGCCGGCACCTTGCCCAGCGGGTTCAGCGCGATGATCCCCTCGCTGCGCGGGGTCTCCTCGATGAAGCGGTAGGGCTGCCCGAGTTCCTCCAGAAGCCAGAGCACCCGGAAGGTCCGGGTCCTGAGCGAACCGATCACCTCGTACATCAGCGCCTCCCCATCATCGCGAGTCGTATCAGCGCCCGCTCCATGACTGCCATAGGGGGGGCGGCGGCGGCGGAACGCAAGGAGAGATCGGTGTCAATCAGAACGGTCAGCGCCTGTTCCAGCCGCTTGACGCCCCAGCCCTGGGCCTGGCGGGCCATGCGGTCGCGGCGCGGGCCGAAGACCGGCGGGCGCATCCGCGACAGGCCCGACTGGACCCCGCCGGGATCGGCCGCGGCGGCGTGCAGCGTGCGGAAATGGCGGGTGGCGGAGATCGCGATGGCGACCGGCTGGATGCCCTGGGTTTCCAGCCGCCGCAGCAGCGGGCCGATCTCCTGCGTGCGCGCCTCGGCCACGACATGCAGCAGGTCGTCGAGATCGGCCTCCTGCGCCAGCGGCGCGACCGCCTCGATGTCGGCGGGAGTGACCGGGCCGGCGTCGCCGCGCTTGTAGAGGCCGAGCTTGGAGATCACCTGGCCGAAATCGCCGGGATCGAGCGAGCGCGACAGGGCGGAGAGCGCCTCCATCGCGTCGCGGGGCAGGTCGCGCAGGCCCTCGCGGCCGAGCTGCGCCTCGATTTCCGCGCGCGAGGGCGGATCGTCGTAGATTCCCAGCGCATAGGCGCTCCTGTGGGTTTCGAAGGCCTTGCGCAGCTTGGAGCCGGCCTTCAGCGCGCCGGCGATCACCACCAGATAGGCATCGCCGGGCCCATGGTCCTGCAGCGCGGCGACGATCGGAGCCTGCAGGCCGTCGGTGGCATCCTCGACCAGCACGACGCGCTGGCCGGAAGCGAACATCGAGCGTTCCTTCAGCGCGTCATTGGCCAGAGACGGCTCGCGGCGCAGATCCGCCGCTGCGATCCGGGTCAGGCCGAGATCGTTGTCCTGGCCCAGCAGCGCGGCGACAAGCTCCCGCCGCTTCAGCGCGACCCGCATCGGATCGGCACCGTAGATCAGCATGCCGGCATGGCTGCGGTCGGGCCTTGCGATGTAGCCGGCCGCGTCGCGGGACGACAGCTTCATCCTTGTGGACCGCCTTCGGCCGGGACCGCCAGGAACAGCCGGTCGAGGATGCCGTCGGCGAGGATCACCATCAGCCGGCGGTAGGCATCGCGCTCGGCGGCCTGGGTGGCGACGGTGGTGCCGGTGGCGGAATAGCTGTTGAAGCTGTCGAAGCCGCCCTTTGCCACCACCGTGCCGTCGAGCGAGGTGAGCACGTACTGCGCCTGGCCGATCAGGTTGTAGCGCCGCGTGTCCTGGTTGCGGGTGACGGCGACGCGCTTGGACGCGGTCTGGACGGTCACGCCCAGCCGGTAGCGCGGCTGGTCGGGCGGGCCGAGCCGGTCCTGCAGCCGCTGGCGCAGGGTGAAGCCGTTCGAGGTGGCTGGGGTGTCGAGGATGACCGCGCGGTCGAGCGCGCTGCCCGAGCCGCCCGGGCCGTAGACCGGCGTGAAGCCGCAGCCGGCCAGCGCGGCCGCCGCGCCGGCAAGCAGCGCCCGGCGGGGCAGGCGGGCGCGGCTGGGGGGATGCGCCCGCGCCATGGTCACACCACGACGTTGACGATCCGGCCCGGCACGACGATCAGCTTCTTCGGCTGGCCGCCGGCGAGCGCCTTCTGGACGGCGGCATCGGCCATGGCGAGGGATTCGATCCCGGCCTTGTCCATGTCCGCGGGCACCTGCAGCTCGGAGCGCTTCTTGCCGTTGATCTGGATCGGCAGGGTCACCGTGTCCTCGACCAGCATGGCCGGATCGGCCGCGGGCCAGGCAGCGGTCGCGACCAGGCCCTCGCCGCCGAGCATGGTCCAGACTTCCTCGGCCAGGTGCGGGGTCATCGGCGACATCAGCTGGGACATGGCGCGCAGGGCCTGCGCCTTGACCGCGGCGGAGGCCCTGGACTTGGCCACCGTGTTGGTGAAGGCGTAGAGCTTGGCGACCGAGGTGTTGAAGGCGAAGCCCTCGATCCCGGCGGTCACGTCCGCGATCGCGCGGTGGGTCGCCTTCTCCAGGGCCTTGTCATCCTCGGGGCGGGCCTCGTCGGAGGGGCCTGCGGCCCCCGCCTCCTCGGCCCGCTGGCGGACGTCGTCCGCCAGGCGCCAGACCCGCTGCAGGTGCTTGAAGGCGGCCTCGGCGCCGGAAGCGGTCCATTCGACGTCGCGCTCGGGCGGGCTGTCGGAGAGGATGAACCAGCGTGCCGTGTCGGCGCCGAAATCGCGGATGATGTTCAGCGGATCGACGACGTTGTTCTTGGACTTCGACATCTTGGCGGAGGGGATGACCTCCACCTCGGCGCCGGACTCCTTCAGCACGGTCTTGCCGTCCTTCTGCTCCACATCCTCGGGATAGTGGTAGACCGGCCGGCCTTCGGCATTGCGCGTCAGGTAGATCGCGTGGGTGACCATGCCCTGGGTGAAGAGCGCGTCGAAGGGCTCGCGCGCCGAGTCGGGCAGGTGGCCGCAGATGTTCATCGCCCGCGCGAAGAAGCGCGAGTAGAGCAGGTGCAGGATCGCGTGCTCGATGCCGCCGATATACTGGTCGACATTCATCCAGTAGGCGGCCTCGGCCGGATCGGTCGGCGTGGCGGCGCGCGGCGCGGTGAAGCGCGCGTAGTACCACGACGAGTCCACGAAGGTGTCCATCGTGTCGGTCTCGCGCCGGGCCGGCTTGCCGCAGGACGGGCAGGCGCAGTCGCGCCAGGTCGGATGCCGGTCGAGCGGGTTGCCGGGCACGTCGAAGGACACGTCATCGGGCAGAAGGACCGGCAGTTTCTCCTTCCTCTCCGGCACCACGCCGCAATCCGCGCAATGGACCACCGGAATCGGGCAGCCCCAGTAGCGCTGGCGCGACAGGCCCCAGTCGCGCAGGCGGAAGTTTTCGACGCCCTTGCCCCAGCCCTGCCCTTCGGCGAAGCGGATGGTGGCCTCGACGGCGTCCTCGCCGGTGACGTCTTCGATGCCGGCGAAATGGTCCGTGAAGCGGACCTTCTCGGACTTCATCGGCACCAGCGCCTCGTTGCCGACCGGCGTGTCGTCGCCGAGGGAGAAGAAGGCGTTCTTCACCGGCAGGCCGTACTTGCGGGCGAAGTCGAGGTCGCGCTGGTCATGGGCCGGGCAGGCGAAGATCGCGCCGGTGCCGTAATCCATCAGGATGAAGTTGGCGATCCAGACCGGCAGTTCCCAGCTCTCGTCGAGCGGGTGGCGGACGGTCAGCCCGGTGTCGAAGCCGCGCTTCTCGGCCTTCTCCATGTCCGCCTCGGAAGTGCCCATCTGCCGGCATTCGTTGCAGAATTCGGCGATGTCCTCGCGCTCGGCCTCGAGCTGCCGGGCCAGCGGGTGGTCGGGCGAGATGCCGACGAAGCTGGCGCCCATCAGCGTGTCGGGGCGGGTCGTGTAGACCTCGATGCCGGTGAAGTCGGCGACCGGGGCGGTCAGGGTGAAGGCGAATTGCAGGCCGCGGCTCTTGCCGATCCAGTTGGCCTGCATGGTGCGGACCTTCTCGGGCCACTTCTCCAGCCCGTCGAGCGCGGAGAGCAGCTCGTCGGAATAGTCGGAGATGCGGAAGAACCACTGGGTCAGTTCGCGGCGCTCGACCGGCGCGCCCGAGCGCCAGCCGCAGCCGTCGATCACCTGCTCGTTCGCGAGCACGGTCATGTCGACGGGGTCCCAGTTCACCACCGCGTTCTTGCGGTAGACCAGGCCCTTTTCGAGGAAGTCGAGGAACATCGACTGCTGCTGGCCGTAATATTCCGGGTCGCAGGTGGCGAATTCGCGCGACCAGTCGATCGACAGGCCGAGCGGCTTCATCTGGTCGCGCATCACCGCGATGTTGTTGTAGGTCCAGGTCTTGGGATGGCCGCCGGTGGCCATGGCGGCGTTCTCGGCGGGCATGCCGAAGGCGTCCCAGCCCATCGGGTGCAGCACGGAGAAGCCGGCAGACGACTTGTAGCGGGCGATCACGTCGCCCATCGTGTAGTTCCGCACATGTCCCATGTGGATGCGCCCCGACGGGTAGGGGAACATCTCGAGCACGTAGTATTTCTGGCGCTCCGGGTCGTGGCGGGCGGCGAAGACCTCTGCCTCGGCCCAGGCGGCCTGCCATTTCGGTTCGACCTGGGTGTGATCGTAGCGGGACATGGGAGGGCCTCCGGCTGGATGTCTGTCTCTGGACTTGGCGCGCCTGATAGAGCGGGACGGCGGCGCGGTCCAGACCTGCGCGCGCCCTGCCGGGGCGCCGCGGGACTCAGAGCTTGTTGTCTTCGATGCGCAGCTGGCGCGCGCGGGTCAGGATGGCATCCTCGACCTTGCGCACGGTGTCGGGCGCAGCCGGGCCCGAGCGGGTGGCCAGCGACAGGTTCAGCGAGCGCGCATCCAGCGCCGGTTCCTTGACATGCACGGTCGCGCGGTAGGAGGTGCCGCCGCCCGGGGGCGTGCCGTAGTCGAAGACGATCAGGCCGGAGAACGGGTCGGCCGCCTTGATCGGCATGAAGGAGAGGACTTCCAGCGAGGCGTTCCAGATGTAGCGGTTCACCTCGAGGGTGACGTTCGGGTCGTCGTAATTGCTGAACAGCGAGAAGATCGTGTCCTGGTCGGCGAGCGGCTCGCCGGTCCGGACATCCGTGTTGTGCGGACCCGTCTTGTTGCCGGAACACCCGGCCAGAACGATCGCGCAAAGCGCGGCGGCGAAACTCTTAGCTGCCCAGCCCATGGGACCTCCACGATTGGAAAGGGGAACCCGTCCCCGTCCGGTGCGGCGTGTCTACCGGATGACGTCCCGGCGGACAAGCGCGGCGTCCCGCGGGCGGTCCGGGCGCTCCGAGGCGGGCTCCGGAGCGACTGTGGCATCGCTGCACCAATCGTCGGCCGAGTTTTCAACCGCGGCTCAGCGATTGTTGTAATCCGCTCGCCGGGGCGTGAGATAGGGGCAACTCAATCGGGTCCTCCCGCTTGAGGACCACCTGTAACCTACGAGGGATATCATGAAAAAGATCCTCCTTGCTTCGAGCGCGCTGGTCCTGGTTGGCGGCACGGCCTTCGCAGAAGTGAAACTGACCGGCTCCGCTGCAATGGGCTTCTGGGGCGGCGAGTACAACAACAATGTCACCGACGAGTCCTACGACGATGACATGCAGTTCTGGAACGACTTCGACGTCACCTTCGACCTGTCGGGCGAAACCGACGGCGGCGTGACCTTCGGTGCAAGCGCCGACCTGTCCGACCTGCTGTCCGACGGCGGCATCCGCAACACCTCGGACGGCGACTACGCCGTGTTCGTGTCGGGTGACTTCGGCACCATCACCATGGGCGACACCGACGGTGCGTTCGACTGGGCGATGCAGGACACCAACTTCGGCCTGTCCGGCACCCTGACCGACAACGAAGAGCACCTGGGCTACGACGGCATGAACCTGCTGGACGGGTTCTATGACGGCCAGATCGCTCGCTACGACTACGCGTTCGACGCCTTCGCAATCGGCGTGTCCGCCGAGCTCGACGACGACGCAGACACCGACTCCGGCGAGTACGACGATCCGATGCTCGGCATCGGTGCCAAGTACACCCTCGACCTGGCAGCAGGCTCGATCGGCTTCGGCGCAGCCTACCAGGGCGTTGACGACCTGTACATCGCAGGTATCTCCGCAGCCGGTACCTTCGGCGGCTTCTCGGCCGGCCTGTCCTACTACGCAGGTGAAGTTGCAGGTCTGATGCTGACCCAGAACGACGACGGGACCAACCTCGAGCTGGACGCCGCCAACGAGCTGATCGACTCCGACGACCTGACCGACATCTCCTACGTCGGCGGCTCGCTGGCCTACACCTTTGACGCGATCACCGTTGGCGTCAACGGCGGCACCTACGACATCGACGGCGTCGATGATCTGTGGGGCGCAGGCATCGTTGCAGCCTACGACCTGGGCGGCGGCCTCGAGCTGCAGGCCGGCTACGGCTACGGCGAAGCCAAGACCGACGATGGCGACATCGACGGCGACCTGTCGACCTACTCGTTCGGCGTCGCAATGGAATTCTGATCCTTCTCGGATTGGACTTTTCGGAGAGCGGACCCTCGGGTCCGCTCTTTTCTTTTGTGCCCATGCATGGTCAAACCGCCGCGTCAGACGGAGGGTTCGTACCATGGCACTCGCAGAGATCCTTGACCGCATCCGCGCCGCGGAGCGCCGCGCGAACCGCCCCGAAGGCGCGGTGAAGCTGATCGCGGTGTCGAAGGTGCAGCCGCTGGAACGGGTCGAGGCGGTCCTGCAGGAAGGCCACCGGCTGTTCGGCGAGAACCGCGTCCAGGAAGCCCAGGGCAAATGGCCGGAGTTCCGCGAGCGCTATGACGGGATCGAGCTGCACCTCCTGGGGCCGCTCCAGACCAACAAGGTGAAGCCCGCCTTCGACATGTTCGACGCGATCCATTCGATCGACCGCGAGAAGCTGGCGCGCAAGTTCGCCGAGCTCGCGCAGTCCGAGGGCCGCTGTCCCGAGCTGTTCATCCAGGTCAATACCGGCGAAGAGCCGCAGAAGGCGGGGGTCCTGCCCGAGGCGGTCGATGCCTTCGTCGGGCTCTGCCGCAGCCTCGACCTGCCGATGGCGGGACTGATGTGCATTCCGCCGGTCGACGAGGAGCCGTCGCTGCATTTCGCGCTGCTCAGGAAGATGGCCGAGCGCAACGGCCTGGCCGGGCTGTCGATGGGGATGAGCGCGGATTTCGAGAAGGCGGTGGCGATGGGCGCGACCCATGTCCGCGTCGGGTCGGCGATCTTCGGCGAGCGCGTGCCCGCCGCGGCGCACTGAGCGCTCAGCCCTTCACCACCAGCCGGGTGCCCGGTTCGGCCTTCCGCAGCAGCCACAGGAAATCGGCCCTGCGGAAGGCGACGCATCCCTCGGTCGGATGGCGCGGCCGGCGCCACAGATGCAGGAAGATCGCCGAGCCCCGACCGGGTTCGGCCTCCGGCCAGTTCCAGTCGGTGACTAGCACCGCGTCATAGAGCGGATCCGCGCGGCGCAGCTTCTCGTGGCTGAACGGATAGGGCGCGCGGACCGCGTGGTTGTAGTCCGGCTGGCCCGATGCGTCGGACCACAGGTCGCCGAGCAGGATCGGTTCGGCCCAGGGTGCGGGGCGCGCGATCCGGTCGGGGCGGTAGAGCATGCCCTCGATCCTGTGGATGCCCAGCGGCGTGCCGCCGTCGCCCTCCCGCTTGGTGCCGGTGATGCCGCCCCTGCCGATCGCCGCGGGAAGCCTGCGGCCGAAGGCGCGCACGCCCCAGCGGGTGACGACGATATCGGCCGCGCTCACAGCAGGTGCCCGGATTTCGCCGCCTTGGTGTCGAGATAGGCCGAGTTCAGCGGGTTGCGCCCGACCTTCAGCGGCACCCTTTCGGTGACCTCGATGCCGTTCGAGGCCAGCATCTTCATCTTGTTGGGGTTGTTGGTCATCAGCCGCGCCTTGGAGAATCCCAGCGTCCGCAGCAGCTGCGCGCCGAGCCGGAAGTCGCGCTCGTCATCCTCGAAGCCCAGCCGGTGGTTCGCCTCCACCGTGTCGAAGCCCTGGTCCTGCAGCGAGTAGGCGCGCATCTTGTTCGCCAGCCCGATGCCGCGTCCCTCCTGGTTGAGATAGAGCAGGACGCCTTCGCCCTCCTTGCCCATCTGTTCCAGCGCGCCGCGCAGCTGCGGGCCGCAATCGCATTTCAGCGAGCCCAGCAGGTCGCCGGTGAAGCAGGCCGAATGCAGGCGCGCCAGCACCGGCTGGCTGCGGTCCGGGCGGCCGATCTCCACCGCGTAATGCTCCTCGCCGCCGTCTTCGGGACGGAAGACATGGACGCGGCCGGCCTCCGAAACCGCCAGCGGCACCCGCGCGGAGATCACCGGCCCGAAGACCGGGGCGCGGGCGATCCGCGCGAGCGCGGCGGTGGCGTCGAGCCGGGTCAGCATCGCCGGCACATCCGCATCGGCAATCTCGACCAGCAGCGCGGCGGGCAGGATGCGCGCGGCCTTGCACAGGTGGATCGCCGCGCGGTGGGGCAGGGACGGACCCTCGCGCTCGGATTTCAGCGGGCCCTTCATCGGCACGCGCAGGTCGTCGGCGGGATCGGCCACGGCCTTGACCCAGGACGGGCCGGCATCGCGCGGCAGGACGATGCGCGCCAGATCGGCATCGTAGGGCACGGCCTTCAGCGTCTCCGCCCGGCGCGCGGTCAGCGCCACGACCGGCCGCCCCAGCGCGGCCATCGAGGCAAGCCGCGCGGCCGACAGCGTCTCGGCGGCAAGGGCCAGCCAGGCGCGCCCCTCATGCGTGACCACGATGCCGACCCCCATGCGCAGATCGGTCCGGGCGCGGGCGATCTCTTCGTCGAGGGTCAGGATCAGGGACATGGCAGGCTCCGCGGAATGTTTCACGCACATAGCCGCTGCCACGGGAAATTGAAACATGGAGGTGCCCGGAGACACGCCTCCGTGAGAAGATTGCAGCAAAACTTGCATCGACCGTGAGCGCGCGCATCTGCCAGAAAGAAAGACGGAGATGAATGATGGCCGCACTCAAGAAGATTCTGCTGGTGGACGACGAGGACGACCTGCGCGAGGCGCTGTCCGAGCAGCTGGTGATGACCGAGGAGTTCGACGTGTTCGAGGCCGCCACCGGCCAGGAGGGCCTCGCCAAGGTGCGCGAGGGGCTCTACGATCTGGTGATCCTCGATGTCGGCCTTCCCGATACCGACGGGCGCGAACTCTGCCGCGTGATGCGCAAGCAGGGCATCAAGTGCCCGATCCTGATGCTGACCGGCCACGACACAGACAGCGACACGATCCTTGGCCTCGACGCCGGCGCCAACGACTACGTGACCAAGCCGTTCAAGCTGCCGGTGCTGCTGGCGCGGATCCGCGCGCAGCTGCGCCAGCACGAACAGTCCGAGGACGCAGTGTTCCAGCTTGGCCCGTACACGTTCAAGCCGGCGATGAAGATGCTGGTCGACGACGCGGAGCGCAAGATCCGGCTGACCGAGAAGGAAACCAACATCCTGAAGTTCCTCTACCGCGCGGCGGACGGCGTGGTGGCACGCGACGTGCTTCTCCATGAGGTATGGGGCTACAATGCGGGCGTCACCACGCATACATTGGAGACGCATATCTACCGCCTGCGCCAGAAGATCGAGCCGGATCCCTCCAACGCCCGGCTGCTGGTGACGGAAAGCGGCGGCTACCGTCTGGTGGCCTGAACGCCGCGCCGCAGAAAGTTGGACGCAAGCGGGGAACCATGCCAGACTTGGCGGGTTCACCACGGAAGTTCCCGCGCACCGGGGTTATGGTGCACCTCCCTGTTGGACTGCCCGGGCTTTTTGCCCGGGCTTTTTTCTGGACGGACAAGGTCCCCGAGGAACGGACGGGAGCGGGCCTGGACGCGCTCCGGTTCCCTTGGGGCGCGGGCCGACGGTCCTGCAGGACATCCCATTGAAAGCCCGCAAGTCTTCCCGGTCATCCTCCCGTGCCGGCAGCGCCGTGACGGCGTGCGGCCGAAACCATGGCGGCACGGCAGCCGCGGTGCTGCCGGAAGCGCTGCGAGCGCTTGCAATGCCGGGCTGGCTGCCTGCGTGGCGGAGCTCCGGGGCCGGTCGGGCCGGCGCGTGCCGGCCCGTCAGCACCAGCATGTTTCGGCGGGGCCGGAAGCTCCGTGTTGCCAGCCATTGCCCAGGGTGGCGCGGCCGGGATGGGCCCGGCCGGCGGGCCGCGCGCCGCAGCTTTCCGCCGCTTGGCGGAAGGCCGCCAATGTCGCTCCGGCGGGGAGGATTCCCGACAGGCGCGCGCGGTGCTGCGGCGGGATTGCGTTAGACCTCCCGGATGCTTTGCGCTAAGAGCGGGACATGACCCGTGGATCTGCCTTCCGTTCCGTTTCCCTGCCGCTGCTTGCGGCGCTTGCCGCGCTGGCGGCCTGTTCCTCTTCGGACGAGGCGCCGGATCTCATGCGGTTCCGCAACAACACCTCGGCGCCGGACGAATTCGTCGTCGTGCCGACCAAGCCGCTGCAGACGCCCGACAATACCGCGGTTCTTCCGGTGCCGACGCCGGGATCGTCGAACCGCGCCGACCAGACGCCGGTGGCGGATGCGGTCGCGGCGCTCGGCGGCTCGCCCTCCGCGCTGAACCGCAGCGGCATCCCGGCCTCGGATTCGGCCCTGCTGGCCTATGCCGGCCGCGACGGCACCGATCCGGGGATCCGCGACACGCTGGCCGAGGAAGACCTCGCCTGGCGCCGCCGCAACAACATGCGCCCGCTGGAGCGGATCGCCAACACCAACGGCTATTACGATGCCTACCGGCAGATGCAGCTCGACCAGCAGGCCGAGCTGGAGCGGCTGCGCGCCCGCGGCGTCATCGTGCCGTCCGCGCCGCCGGCGGTGCTGAAGCCCGAATGAGGGCGCCCGCCTCCCGTCACTTTTTCGCGGGAGGAAGCGGCGCCGCTTGATCCCGCCCGCCACCACCGTAGGTTGGGCGCATGACACAGCTGTCCCCCTTCCGGGCCTTCTGGCCCCTGACCTTCGTTCTGGCCGCCGCTCTGCCGGCCGCGGCGCAGGACGTCACGAGCTTCACCCTCGACAACGGGCTGGACGTGGTGGTGATTGAGGATCACCGCGCGCCCGCCGTCACCCACATGATGTGGTACAAGGTCGGGTCGGCCGACGAACCGGTGGGCAAGAACGGCATCGCCCACTACCTCGAGCACCTGATGTTCAAGGGCACCGACATCCTGGAGCCGGGCGAGTTCTCGCGCGTGGTCTCGGCGAATGGCGGCAACGACAACGCCTTCACCTCCTATGACCAGACCGCCTATTTCCAGCATGTCGCCGCCAGCCGGCTCGGCCTGATGATGAAGATGGAAGCCAGCCGGATGACCGGGCTGAAACTGACCGAGGACGTGGTGAAGCCCGAGCTCGGGGTGATCATAGAGGAGCGCAACCAGCGCACCGACAGCAATCCCGGCGCCCTTTTCGGCGAACAGCGCCGCGCCGCCCAGTTCCTGCGCCATCCCTACGGCAACCCGATCATCGGCTGGCCCGGGGAAATGAGCACGCTGACGCTGGATGATGCGGTGTCGTTCTACCACGACCACTACGCGCCCAACAACGCGGTCCTGGTCGTTGCCGGGGATGTGACGCCCGGCGAGGTGCGCCAGCTTGCCGAGGAGAATTACGGTGCCATCCCGGCCAATCCGGAGATTGCGGAGCGCCAACGCGTGCAGGAGCCGCCGCAGCTGGCTGCGCGCCAGCTGACCTACGAGGATCCGCGCGTCGCCCAGCCCTATGTCGTGCGCACCTATCTCGCGCCCGAGCGCGATCCCGGTGACCAGAAGGAGGCCGCGGCGCTGGTGCTGCTGGCGGATCTGCTCGGCGACGATCCCAACAGCTCGGTGCTGGGACGGGCGCTGCAATTCGACCGCAAGGTGGCGATCTACACTGCCGCGTATTACGATGCGACCTCGCTGGACGACTCCACCTTCGGCCTGACCGTGGTGCCGAACCCGGACGTGACGCTGGCCGACGCCGAGGCTGCGCTCGACGCGGCGCTGGCCGATTTCCTCGCCGCGCCGATCGACGAAGGCAAGCTGGCGACGCTGAAGCGGCAGTACCGCGCCTCGGAAATCTACAAGCGCGACTCGGCCGATGCCGTGGCGCGGGAATACGGCCAGGCGCTGACCTCCGGCCTGACGGTCGAGGATGTCGCCGAATGGCCGCAGATCGTCCAGGACGTGACCGCCGCGGACATCAAGGCCGCTGCGGAGAAGGTCTTCGACCCGAAGGCCTCCGTGACCGGCTACCTGCGTCCGCCGTCCCAGCCAGAAGCCGCAAGCGAGGTGTCCCAATGATCCGCGCCGCCGTCACCGCCGCCGCCATCGCGCTGGCCTTTCCCGCCTTTGCCGAGGTCGACGTGCAGCAGCTCCGCAGCCCCGGCGGGATCGATGCCTGGCTGGTCGAGGAGCACTCCATCCCCTTCGTCGCGCTGGAGATCGCCTTCAAGGGCGGCACCGCGCTCGATCCGGCCGACAAGCAGGGCGCGACCAACTTGATGACCGGCCTTCTCGAGGAAGGTTCGGGCGGCTGGGACGCGCAGGGCTTTGCCAAGGCGCGCGACGACCTGGCCATGTCGGTCAATTTCGACAACTGGGACGACGGGGTCAGCGTCTCCACCCGCTTCCTGACCGACACGCTCGACCCGGCCGGCGACCTGCTGCGCACGGTGATCAACGACCCGTCCTTTTCCGGCGAGGCGATCGAGCGGGTGCGCGCCCAGGTGCTGGCCTCGATCCGCTCCGACGGGGAGGATCCGCAGTCCATCGCCGGCGAGTACATGGCGAAGGAACTCTATGGCGACCACCCCTATGCCCGTCCCGGCGACGGCACCGAGGAGACCGTGGCCGCGCTGACCCGCGAGGACATCGTCGCCGCCTGGAAGGGCGCGATGGCCAAGGACCGGGTCTATGTCTCGGCGGTGGGCGACATCACGCCGGAGCAGCTGGAGACCCTGCTGGACAAGGTGCTTGGCGGGCTGCCCGAGACCGGCGCGCCGCTGCCCGGCCCGACTGACCTGCAGTTCGGCGGCGGGGTGCATGTCATCGACTACCCGACGCCTCAGGCGGTGATCCGCTTCGTCCAGCCGGGCATCGCCCGCGACGATCCCGACTTCTTCGCGGCCTACGTGATGAACCAGGTTCTGGGCGCGGGCAGCTTCGAGTCGCGCCTGATGGACGAGATCCGCGAGAAGCGCGGCCTGACCTACGGCGTCGCGGCCTACCTGTCCTCGAAGGACCAGGCGGATCTGCTGGCCGGGGGCATGGCGACGGCGAACGCGACCGTCGGCGAGAGCATCGACCTGATCCGGCAGGAATGGGCGAAGATGAAGGAGAGCGGCGTCACCCAGGACGAGCTCGACCGCGCCAAGACCTACCTGACCGGCGCCTATCCGCTGCGCTTCGACGGCAACGGCACCATCGCCAACATCCTCGTGGGCATGCAGATGGACGGAATGAGCCCGGACTACATCGCCACCCGCAACGACAAGGTGGAGGCGGTGACGCTGGAGGACGTGAACCGCGTGGCCGCCGAGCTGCTCGACCCGGACAAGCTGAGCTTCGTCGTGGTCGGCCAGCCCAAGGAGGCGCTGAACTGAGACGGCACCCGGCCCGGGAACGTCCCGCGGCCGGGTGACGCAGGTCCTTCCATGGGGAGGCCGAAATTCAGGTTTCCGTATGGACACCGGATCCCGGGGGCTTATAGGTCGCAGGACGTTGGGGAATGACGTCATGCCGACCGCGCGCCAGAGGATCTGGGGCTGGTACGCCTTCGATTGGGCGAGCCAGCCGTACCACACCCTGATCCTCACCTTCATATTCGGGCCCTACTTCGTGAATGTCGTGGGCGACCCGGTCGAGGCCCAGACCCTCTGGGCCCATGCGCTGACCGTCACGGGCATCGCCACGGCTGTGCTTGCGCCGATCATCGGCGCGCTCGGCGACCAGTCGGGGCATCTCGTGCGCTGGGTGGGCTGGCTCTCGGCGGTCTATGTCGCCGCCTCGCTGGCGCTGTGGTTCGCGGTGCCGGGCTCCGAACATGTGCCGGCTCTGCTCTCCGCCTTCGGCGCCGGGCTCGTCGCCACCGAGCTGGCCATCGTCGTCACCAATGCCTTCCTGCCCACGCTCGCCACCCGCGAGGAGACCGGCAAGCTGTCGGGCATCGGCTATGCCATCGGCTATGCCGGCGGGCTGATCGCGCTGATCCTGATGCTGCTGTTCTTCGCCGAGGGCGCGGGCGGCAAGACGCTGCTGGGCATTCCGCCGATCTTCGGGCTCGACGCGGCGAAATTCGAGGGCACGCGCTTCGTCGGGCCGTTCTGTGCCGCCTGGTTCCTGATCTCGATGGTGCCGTTCTTCGCCTGGGTCCGCGACCCGGTGCGGGACGCGCCGGACCTGAGCTTCGCCGAGGCCGCGCGCCGCGCAGTGCACGACATCCGCCAGATGTGGCGGCGCGCGCTGAAGCGGAAGAGCCTCGTCGCCTTCCTGTTCTCCTCGATGTTCTACCGCGACGCGCTGGTCGGGCTCTACGGTTTCGGCGGGCTCTATGCCAAGGGCGTGCTCGGCTGGTCGGTCAAGCAGATCGGCATCTTCGGCATTCTCGGCGTGGCCATGGCGATGCTGGCCTGCTGGGCCGGCGGACTCGGCGAGCAGAAGCGCGGCGGCCCCAAGGTCGTGATCGGCTTCGCCATCGCCGTGCTGGTCCTGGTCAGCAGCACCCTGGTCGGGCTGACGCGTGACAGCCTGTTCGGCATGTCCCTGGCGCCGGGCTCGGCGCTGCCCGACGTGATCTTCTACATCTGCGGCGCGCTGATCGGCGCGGCGGGCGGCGTGCTGCAATCGGCCTCGCGCTCGATGATGGTCCGCCACGCCGATCCCGAGCATCCGACCGAGGCCTTCGGGCTCTACGCGCTGACCGGAAAGGCAACCGCGTTTCTCGCGCCTTTCCTGATCGGACAGGCGACGATGGCGACCGGCGACCAGAGAATGGGGGTGTCTCCCCTGATATTCCTTTTTCTTCTGGGCCTTTTTCTGCTAATTTGGGTCAAAAGGGACGGCGATATCTGAGCAGGAGGCCCGCCATGAAGAGCCCGAAGACCCGGCTTTGGCCGGTTGCGATTCTCATGTCCATGGCGCTGGGTGCCTGCGGCGGAAGCCCCTCGGGAAGCGGAAGCGCCTCTTCCGAGGACGAGGGCGTGTCGGTCACCATGCTGAGCGCGGCGGAGCTGTCCGGTCCGAAGGCCTGGGCGCTGTTCGGCGCCGAGCCCCGGCCGAGCGCCGGGACGGCCCAGTCCTGGGGCAGCTATGCCAAGGGCTGTGCGGGCGGGCTGGTCGAACTGCCGGAAACCGGCCCGACCTGGCAGGCGATGCGCCTGTCGCGCAACCGCAACTGGGGCCATCCGCAGACCGTGTCCTTCATCGAGGACCTCTCGGTCCAGGCCGCGCGCCAGCCGGGCTGGTCGGGGCTCTATGTCGGGGATATCGGCCAGCCGCGCGGCGGCCCGATGAAATCCGGCCATGCCAGCCATCAGATGGGCCTGGATGTCGATATCTGGATGTTGCCGCCGAAACGTCTGAACCTCAGCCGCTCCGAGCGGGAGGGGATCAGCTCGATCTCGGTCAAGAGCGCGGACCAGCGCCATGTCAGCGGCAACTGGACGCCGCAGCATGCCGCGATCCTGGAGGCGGCCGCGCGCGACCCGCGGGTCGACCGCATCTTCGTCACCGCCCCGGCCAAGATCGCCATGTGCCAGAACGCGACGCCGTCGGACACCGCCTGGCTGCAGAAGATCCGGCCCTACTGGAGCCATGACTACCATTTCCACGTGCGGCTGAAATGCCCGGCCGGTTCGCCCGGCTGCGTCACCCAGACGCCGACCGTGGCGCAGCTGTCGAATGGCGGCAACGGCTGCGACGACTCGCTGACCTGGTGGGTGACCGACGCGCTGGCGCCGCCGAAGCCTTCGGCCGAGCCGGCCAAGCCCGCGCCGCGGAAGCGCGGGGCCCGCGACTACGTGCTGGCGGAACTTCCGGCACAGTGCCGGGGCGTGCTTTCCGCTCCATGACATCGTTTCTCAAGGCCGCCCTCGCGGCGGCCGCGACGGCATTCGGGAGCGGTCCTGCCGCCACCGAGCCGCATCTCGAATCCATGGGATCCTTCGTCTGGAAGCACCCCGAGGCCACCGGGCTCTCGGGGATCGAGGTGTCCGATGACGGCGGCACCTTCATCACGATCTCCGACCGGGGCAGCCGCATCGACGGCCGCTTCCGCCGCGAAGACGGACGGATCGTGGCGGTGCAGGCGCGTCCGGCAACCCCGCTGCGGAAGCGCAACGGCAAGCCGGTTTCCGACGACGCCATGGATTCCGAGGGCCTCGCCTGCCGCGCGGTCGAACTGGGCGCCGCCTGCAGCGTGTCCTTCGAGGCGATCCACCGCGTGGTGTTCTTCTCCGGCCCCGACGCTGCGGCGAAGAACTGGCCGCGTCCGCAGGCGTTCCGCGACCTGCAGCGGAATTCCGGGCTGGAGGCGCTGGCTCTCGATCCGCAGGGGCGCCTGGTGGCGATCCCCGAGCGCTCGGGCGAGCTCGACCGGCCCTTCCCAGTCTACCGGCTGGAAAACGGCGCCTGGAGCGTGCCCTTCGCCCTGCGCCGCGATCCGCCCTACCTGCCGGTCGGCGCGGATTTCGGACCGGATGGCAAGCTCTACATCCTTGAGCGCCATTTCACCGGCTTCGCCTTCCAGAGCCGGGTGCGCCGGCTGAGCCTCGACGGCGACCGGGTGGCCAAGGAGGAGACGCTCTATTCCTCCTTCCCGTTCCAGCATGACAACCTGGAGGGCATCGCCGTCTGGCAGGAACCCTCGGGCGCGATCCGGCTGACGCTGATTTCGGACGACAACCAGAACGTCTTCCAGAAGACCGAAATCGCGGAGTTCCGCGTGGTCGAATGAGGCGGGCGGCGCTCCGCCTGCCGCCCGCGGCTCCGGCGGGCGGCTACCTCTTTGGAATCCGCCGGTTCCGGGCGGCGAAAGCTGTTTCAGATTTGCCCCGAAACGCTTTAGGAAGGGGGGCGAGAAGGGCAGGAACCGCCGCATGCTGCATGTGACCGACAAGATCGCGATCCAGGACTGGGAGATGACCGAGGTCTTCACCCGCTCCTCGGGTCCTGGCGGGCAGAACGTCAACAAGGTCTCGACCGCGGTGGAGCTGCGCTTCGAGGCGGCGCGCAGCCCGTCGCTGCCGCAGCCTGTGAAAGCGCGGCTGAAGCGGCTCGCCGGCCGGCGCTGGACGCTGGACGGGGCGGTGATCATCCGGGTGGAGGACACCCGCAGCCAGGCGCGCAACCGCGAGATCGCCAAGGAACGGCTTGCCGAGCTGATCGAGAAGGCCACGCATGTGCCGAAGCGGCGGATCCCGACCAAGCCCACAAAGGGCAGCCAGCGGCGGCGGATGGATGCCAAGACGGCGCGCGGCCAGGTGAAGAGCCTTCGGGGAAAGGTGGCCGACGATGACTGAAACCCTGGCGGAGCGTCGCGCGCGGCTGATGGGGCCGAACGTGCCCACCTTCTACGACGACCCCGTCCACATCGTCCGCGGCGAAGGCGTCTGGCTCTGGGACAATCACGGCCGCCGGTATCTCGACTGCTACAACAACGTTCCCCATGTCGGGCACTGCCATCCGAAGGTGGTGGAGGCGGTCTGCAGGCAGTCGGCGCGGCTGAACACCCATACCCGGTATCACCACACGCTGATCCTCGACTATATAGAGCGGCTGACCGCCACGATGGGCCACGGTCTCAGCCAGATGATCCTGACCTGCACCGGGTCCGAGGCGAATGACGTCGCGCTGCGCATGGCGCAGGCGGTGACCGGCAAGCGGGGCATCATCGCCACCGACAACACCTATCACGGCAACACGCTGGCCACGTCGCAGCTTTCGACCCGCCGCCCGCCGATCGGCGGCTATCCCGGCCATGTCCGGCTGGTCCCCGCGCCGTCCTCGACCGATCCGCTGGGCGGCTCCGCCGAGGCGCAGCCGCAGGCCTTCGCCGACGGGATCGCCCGGGCCATCGCCGAGCTGGAGGCCGAGGGCTCCGGCTTCTCCGGCATGATGCTCTGCCCGGCCTTCGCCAACGAGGGGCTGCCCGCGCTGGCTTCCGGCTTCTTCGACCCGGCGGCGGAGGTGATACGCAGGGCCGGCGGGGTGATCCTGTGCGACGAGGTGCAGCCGGGCTTCGGCCGACTCGGCAGCCATTTCTGGGGCCATGACCGGATGGGCTTCGCCCCCGACGTCGTCACGCTGGGCAAGCCTATGGGCAACGGCTACCCGCTGGCGGGGGTCGCGGCGCGGCCGGACGTGATGGCGGCATTCCGCGGCGCCTTCGGCTATTTCAACACCTTCGGCGGCAACCCGGTCGCCTGCGCGGCCGGGATGGCGGTGCTGGACGTGATCGAGGAGGAGGGCCTGATGGCCAATGCGGCGGCGGCCGGGGCGCATGCGCTGGACCGGCTGGAGGAAATTTCCCACCCGCTGATCGCAGAAGCGCGCGGTACCGGGCTGTTCTTCGGGCTGGAGCTGGTGCTGCCGGACGGCGCGCCGGCGACGCGGTTCGCCGCGGCGGTGGCCGAGCAGATGCGGCACCGCGGGGTCCTGCTGAACCGGATCGGGCGGGAGATGAACATCCTGAAGATGCGTCCGCCCATGCCCTTCACGGCCGAGCATGCCGACATCGCGGCCAACGTTCTCGGCGAGGTCCTGGCGGAGCTGCCCCATGACGGATGACCTGACCGCGCAGGCTCTGGCGGCGGCGCAGGCCTGGGGCGGGCTCGACGGCATGCCCGAGCTGATCCAGGCCCGCGAAAACGTGGTGTTCCGCGCCCGGCTGGCTGCCGGCCAGGAGGTCGCGCTGCGCCTGCACCGCGCCGGCTACAACAGCGCGGCGGCCATCGCCTCGGAGCTCCTGCTCTGCGAGCGGCTGGCCGATACCGGTTTTGCCTGCCCCTGGCCCTGGCGGACGGACGCGGGCGGTTTCGTCCAGCCCTTGTCCGGCGGCGGATGCGCCAGCGTGGTGCAATGGGTGGCGGGCGTGCCGCTTGCGGCAGTGCCGGAGGAGGACATGCCGGCCCGCGACCGCTGGCAGGCGGTGGGCGAGCTTCTGGCGGATTTCCACCTGACCGCGGATGCGGTGGGCCCCGAGCTGGCGGAACGGCCGGACTGGAGCCTGGAGGCGCTGACCGGCACCGGCATCTGGGGCGATCCGCTGGCGGACCCGGAGCTGTCCGCGGCGGAGCGCGCCTGCCTCGCCGCGGCGCGCAGCGCGGCGGCGGAGCGGCTGGCCCTGCTGGACGGCGGCGATCTGGGCGTGATCCACGGCGATCCGCTGGCCGACAACATGCTGCTGGCCGAGACCGGGCTGGTGCTGATCGACTTCGACGATTGCGGCCCCGGGTTCCGGGTCTACGACTTGGCCACGGCACTGATCGGGCTGGCCGGGCAGGACGGCTACGATGCGGCCGCGGAGGCGCTGCTTGACGGCTACCGCGCGGGCGGCGGCCCGGCCTCGGACGCCGCGCTGGCCCAGCTGCCGCTCTTCGTCATGCTGCGGGCGCAGGCCTCTGCCGCCTGGGCGCGGAGCCGGTGTCCGGCCGGCGATCCGCGCCGCGCCGGCTACCGTGCCCGGGCGCTGATGCTCAGCTCGAGCTCTGGGTGAGATCGACCAGCGCCTTGACCTTCATTCTCTCGCCGCCGCCGGTAAGGAACACGGTGTCCTGCATGGCGCGCACATAGGTGTCGCAGCGCGCGCCGCCCTTGTCGAATTTCACGCAGATCATGCCGTAGGGCCGGATCGTGTAGCGCCCGGTCACGCCGGGATCGGCATCCGAGGTCTGGAACAGGTAGGTGCCGTCGCGCCGGTAGGTCGCCTGCGTCCCGTCCGGATACATCACCTTGTGGTTGACGATCCTCAGCTTGAGGCCGTCCTCGGTATAGTAGGAATCCCAGGATTTCATCCCAGGGAAGAACGGATCTCCTGCCTGCGCCGCTGACAGGCCGGCGATGGTTGCCAGTGCTGCGAACAATGCCTTGATCATGATATTACCCCTCTGACGGAGCCCCCGGCCGCGGCTTCTACCCGAGAAACCTTGGCCAATCGCAAAGGGAAACCCTCGCATTTTCGCCGAATTTTAGCTATTGCGGGCGGCATGCGGCTGGACGGCGCAGCCGCGCGGAGCCGCATCCGGGGCGGACGCCCTTTGCGGTCAGGCAACCATCGCGGCGGCGCGCTTGAGATCGACCGAGACCAGCTGCGACACGCCCTGTTCCTGCATGGTCACGCCGAACAGCCGGTCCATCCGCGCCATGGTCACCGCGTGATGGGTGATGACGAGGAACCGCGTCTGCGTGCGCCGGGTCATCTCGTCCATCATGTCGCAGAACCGGGTGACGTTGGCGTCGTCGAGCGGTGCATCGACCTCGTCGAGCACGCAGATCGGTGCCGGATTGGCCAGGAAGACCGCGAAGATCAGCGCCAGCGCGGTCAGTGTCTGCTCGCCCCCCGACAGGAGCGACAGGGTCGACAGCTTCTTCCCCGGCGGCTGGCACATGATTTCCAGCCCGGCCTCCAGAGGATCGTCGCTTTCGACCAGCACCAAGTTGGCCTCGCCACCGCGGAACAGGTGGGTGAAAAGCGTGCGGAAGTTGGAATTGACCTCCTCGAAGGCGGTCAGCAGCCGTTCGCGCCCCTCGCGGTTGAGGCTCTGGATGCCCGAGCGCAGCTTGGAGATCGCCGCTTCCAGGTCGATCTTCTCGCGCTTGAGCGTGTCATGCTCCTCCTGCACCGCGCGGGCATCTTCCTCGGCGCGCAGGTTCACCGCGCCGAGCGCATCGCGCGACCGGCGCAGGCGGATGACCGTCGCCTCGACCTGCTCGGCATCGGGCAGCTGAGCCGGGTCGATGTCGAGCTCTTCCAGCAGCTTCTCGGGCGTCAGCTCCAGCGCCTCGTCGATCCGCGCGGCGGCCTCGGCCAGGCTTTCCCCGGCGGAGGCGACCACAGCTTCGGCACGGGCACGGGTCTCGCGCGCCTCGGATGCGGCGCGCTCGGCGCCGCGCTCCGCCTCGGCGGCTGCACGCAGCGCCGTCTCGGCGGCGGCGACCGCGTCGCTGGCCTTCGCCTTGCGCGCCTCGGCAGCCTGCAGCGCTTCGGCGATGCGCTCGCGCTCCTCTTCCAGCGCGGCCGGCACGTCCATCGCCTCTTCCAGCTTCTCGGCCGTCTCGGCGCGGCGGCGTTCCAGGTCGCCCCGGCGCGAGGCGGCGGAGGCGACGCGGGCCTCCCAGTCGGACCGTTCGCGGGCCACCTGATCGGCGCGCTTGCGGCGGGCCTCGCCGTCGCGGCGGATCTCGTCATGAGCGGTGCGGCGGGCAAGCATGGCCAGCCGCGCGGCCTCGACCACGGTCTTCTGCGCCTCGGCGCGGGCGCGGGCGGCGTCGAGATCTTCCAGCGAGTCCAGCTGTTCCTCGGCGCGGACCAGCTCCGCCTCGGCGGCGGCGGCGGCCTCGCGGTGGCGGCTGGCGGCCAGTCCCAGCGCCTCGACCTTGGAGCCGGCCAGATTGCGGTCGGCCTCGGCACGGGTCAGCGCGCGGGTCGCCTCGCTGAGCTGCGCTTCGGCGCGCTTGCGGGCCTCGCGGGCCTCTGCCTCGCGGGCGGTTGCGGCGCGCAGCCCCTCGCGGGTTGCCTCGTGCCCGGCCCCGGCCTCCTCGGCGCGGGCCTCGGCCTCTTCCAGATCCTCCGACAGCGCAGCCAGCCGGTTCTGCTGCTCCAGCCGCAGCGCGGCGGCAGAGGGCGCATCGGCGGCGGCGGCCACCAGCCCGTCCCAGCGCCAGAGATCTCCCTCGCGCGACACCAGCCGCTGGCCGGGCAGCAGCGCGGGCTGCAGCTTCGCGCCATCGGCGGCCTCGACCACGCCGACCTGCGCGAGCCGGCGGGCCAGCAGATCGCAGCCCGAGACATGGGCCGCCAGCGGCGCGGCGCCGCCGGGCAGGGGCTGCGGGCTGTCGTAATCGTCGAGCGCTGCCCAGCCGGAGGCGCGTCCGCCGCCCAGCCGCGGCGCCTTCAGGTCGTCGGCGAGCGCGGCGCCGAGCGCGCGTTCGTAGCCCGGCGCGGCCGACAGCTCGTCGAGTATCTGCCCGCCCTTGCCGCTGTCGCGCGCCACGAGACGCTCCAGCCCGCTCACTTCGGCGCGCAGCGCCTTGGCCTCGCCGACCGCTTCGGAGGACGCGCCGCGCGCGGCGGCCTCGGCGCCCTGCGCCTCGCTGCGCTGTTCCTCGGCGGCCTGGGCGTCCTCTTCGGCCAGCGCCAGTGCCTCCTGCGCCAGATCGGCGGCTTCTGCGGCAGCTTCGCAGGCTTCCGCCCCGGCTTCGGCGCGGGCGCGGGCCTCTTCCACGGCGGATTCGGCGCGGGCGGCCTCGGCGGTTTCGCGCTCCAGCACCTTTCGGCTGTCGGAGACCAGCCGCGCCACCGCCTGATGGCGCGCGGCCAGCGTCGCCACTGCCTCGTTCAGCGTCTGCATCGCCTCTTCGCGCTCGGCCAGTGCCTCGGCGGCGCCCTCGGCCTGCTCGGCGGCGAGTTCCAGCTTCTCGTCATGGCCCTCGGCGGCCTCGTCCAGCGCCTCGGCCTCTCCGGCCAGCCGCGCCTGCATCGCCTCGGCATCTTCGGAGAGCCCGGCCTCGCGCTCGGCCTCGCTGGCGTAATCGGCCAGGCGGGCATCCAGCCGCGCGATCTCGGCCTCGGCGGCGCGGCGGCGCTCGGCCAGGGAATCCCGCTCGACCAGCGCGCGCTGCAGCACGGCGGCGGCGATCGCCTCTTCCTCGCGCAGGGCCGGCAGCATCTCTTCGGCCTCGCTGCGGGCGGCCTCGGCGGCGCGTGCCTGGGCCTCGGCGCGGGACGCGGTGGTCACCCGGTCGGTCAGCGCCTGGCGCGCGGCCATCAGCGCGCGGTCGGCATCCTGCCAGCGGCGGAACAGCAGCAGCCCCTCGGCCGCGCGCAGCTGTTCGCCGATCTCGCGGTAGCGCGCTGCCTGCTTGGCCTGGCGGTTGAGCTGGCCCAACTGCGAGGCGAGCTGGTCGATCACGTCATCGACGCGCTCCAGGTTCGCTTCGGTCGATTTCAGCTTCAGCTCTGCCTCGTGGCGCCGCTGGTAGAGGCCGGAAATCCCGGCGGCTTCCTCAAGCACCCGGCGGCGGTTCTTCGGCTTGGCGTTGATCAGCTCGCTGATCTGGCCCTGCCGCACCAGCGCGGGCGAGGTCGCCCCGGTCGAGGCATCGGCAAACAGCATCTGCACGTCGCGGGCGCGGACTTCCTTGCCGTTGGCCTTGTAGGCCGAGCCGGCGTCGCGGGTGATCCGGCGGACAACCTCCACCAGGTCGCGGTCGTTCAGCGAGGGCGGCGCCAGCCGGTCCGAGTTGTCGATATGCAGCGTGACTTCGGCGAAGTTGCGGGCATTCCGCGTGGCTGCGCCGGCGAAGATCACGTCCTCCATGCCGCCGCCGCGCACCGCCGAGGGCCGGGTCTCGCCCATCACCCAGCGCAGCGCTTCCAGCAGGTTGGACTTGCCGCAGCCATTGGGACCGACCACGCCGGTCAGGCCGGGCGCGATCACCAGATCCGTCGGATCCACGAAGCTCTTGAACCCGTTGAGTCGGAGTCGCGTGAACTGCACCCTGGTCCCTTTCCAAGATTCCGTCCCGAAATGATCGGGACTTCGCCCCCGCAAGTCAACGGTTCTGCGAATATGTTGGCTGTCCGGAAGGATCTCTTACCAGATATGGCGCTGAAGTCGACATCTTGACAGGGATTTCGACCTTGGTCGGGCATGTTTTCAATCTGCCTTGATTTTGTGCAAATTTGGATCTAGCCCTGTGCGGCAAGGAAGCCCGGGCGCGGAACGGAGGAGGCGCGCCGCGGGGCATGTATCGAGGTTGATGGATATGACTGCGACCGAAACGACTTCTCCGTCCGCGCCGCGCGGCGTGGAAATGGCCCATGGCCCGGCAACCACCGGGCTGGCGATCCGCGTGGACTCCCCGCTATCGGCCGACGGCCTAGCGCTGGTGCACGAAAGCCAGGCGGCGCTTCTCGAGCATTCGGCGGAGGACGAAATCTTCTCGCTCGATCCCGAGGAACTGGCGGCGCCGAATATCGCCTTCTTCGTGGCGCGGCTGAACGGCATGGCGGCGGGCTGCGTCGCGCTGGTCGACATGGGCAGCTACGGCGAGATCAAGCGGCTCTTCGTGCGGCCCGGCGCGCGCGGCCACGGCATAGCCGAGGCGCTGATGGCGGAACTGGAATCCTACGCCGCCGATATCGGGCTGGGCGAGGTCCGGCTGGAAAGCAGCACCGACCTGAAGGCGGCGGAGCGGTTCTACCGCCGGTCCGGCTATGCCGACTGCCAGCCCTTCGGCGGCTATCCGGTGCTGTCGCACAGCCTGTTCATGTCGCGCCGCTTCGGCGCGGCGGCCTGACCGGGCCGCCCCGGCGCGCTATCGCGGGCGCGCCGCGACCCGCGGACGGTGGGTCAGAACCGGCTGGATGGTCTGCGGCGGCGTGCCGGGACAGTCGAGATAGGCCTCGGCCAGCGACCAGTCGCCGTAGAGCGTGCCGGGCAGCACCGCGCAGCCCGAGGCTGCCTCGATCGCCTGCAGTGCCCGGTAGAGCATGACCATGCGTTCCGGCCGGGTTTCCGTGGAAATGCGCGTCGCCTCGGCGCGGGTGCCGGTGTAGCTGACCAGGAAGACCGAGCCGCCGACCTCCACCCTCGCGGACTTGCCGCCATGCAGCGGCAGCGAATGCGGCGAACAGGCCGCAAGGCCCAGAAGTGCCAGTCCCGCCAGTCCCGCCCGTGCCATGATGGATGTTGCTCCGTCCCGTTGGACGGATTTCGCCGGAAACTGGTTAACAACCCGTTCCCGGCGATGGCGGCCCGGGCGTGTCCCCGGGCCGCCCGCGTCAGCTGCGCTTCTTCAGCTCTGCCGTCAGCTTGGGGATGCTGCCGCCCTGCTGGTCGAGCAGGGAGGTGATCTCGGTGCGCTCCGTGGTCAGCAGGTTGACGCCCTCGAGGATGACGTTGAACACCTTGCCGGAACGGTCCGAGACGTGGAAGTCGACGGCCACCGCGGCCTGGCCCTTGGGCTTGGCCTTGGCCGAGACGATCACCGCGCGCTTGTCGGTGCGGGAGCCCTGGACCTGGATGTCGCCGCCGATGAACTCGCGGAAGCGGGCGCCGTATTTCTTCGACAGGTAGGTGCGGAAGGCGGCCGTGTAGCCCGACATCTCGCTCGACGAGGCAGTGCGTGCCGCCGGACCGAGCGCGAAGCGCGCGATGACGTCCATGTCGGCATACTTGTTCATCAGCTGCTCGAACGCCTGGTACATCTGGGCGTCGGACTTGCCCGAGTTGATGGTCTTCTCGATATCCGCAGCCATGCCCTGCACGAAGGCGACGGCCTGGTCCTGGGTCAGGGACAGTGCCGGGAGGGCGGCCATTGCAGCCGTTCCGGCCAGGCCTGCCAGGACCGCGCGGCGGGAAAGATCATTCACCGTAAAGCTCCTCGTAGGGGTCGATTACGCCCCCATCCTCTGCGCCCCCGTCCGGGGACATTCCTAGTTCGAACCGCCGGGCGTCGAGATAGACGACCCGCGAGGTGGCATAGCTGTCGGCGCTGTTGTCCAGCACGTCGTTCAGCGTTTCCCGGTATGTATATCGGTAATTCGTATATTCACCCACCGTCGAGCCCGGCGCGTAGTAACTTTCCGGTGGGCCGAGCACGTATCCGAGCGGATTCGTGACCAGATCCACGATGTCGCCGGCAAGATCCCGCTGGGTCGAGGGGCCGAAGAACGGCACCGACAGGTACGCGCCCTCGCCGACGCCCCAGACATGCAGCGTCTGGCCGAAATCGGCGTCGCGCTCCTCGATGCCCAGAGAGGTCGCAGGATCGAGAATGCCAAGCAGCCCGAAGGTCGCGTTGGTCGCGAAGCGGAAGCTGTTGTGCAGCGCGTCCTCGACCTTGCCCTGCAGCACGTCGTTGACGATGCGCCGCGGCAGGTCGGTGAATTCCGAGAAATTGTCGACCCCGCGGCGCACCGGCTGCGGCAGGACCGTGCCATAGGCCGTCGAAACCGGCCTGTAGATGGCGCGGTCCACGGCCTTGTTGAACTCGTGGACGCGGCGGTTGGTCTGCTCGTAGGGGTCGTTGAACTCCCCCGGGCCGGCCGGCTGGCCGGTCGTGCAGCCTGCAATTCCCAGTGCCGCGAGGGCGGTGACCGGAAGCATACTCGTAAATTTCCGCGCAATCGAAGGCCGGATGGCTCCATCGTGGCTGGGCTGCACGTTGCACCTCAATCTGTTCTTCGCACTTCGGAACACATAGTATAGGACCGGCATGAAAGCCATCGCGCCGAACGACAAACATGGCCTGGCCCGGTCCGGATTTCGCGGCTTGCGCAGGGATTACGAGGAAACGCAATGGAACGAAGCAAGGAGGAGGGCCTGAAGGAGCTTCGCGCTGCCCGGGCCGAAAGCAGCGGGCTATTCGCCTTCGTCGGCATATTCAGCGTCTTCGTGAACCTCCTGATGCTGACCGGGCCGCTCTTCATGCTGCAGGTCTATGACCGCGTGCTGGGCAGCCGTTCCGAGGCGACGCTGGTCGCGCTGGCCGCGCTGGTGGCCTTCCTCTACCTGATGATGGGGATCCTCGACTATGTGCGCGGCCGGGTGCTGGCACGGATCGGCGCGCGGTTCCAGGCCAAGCTCGACCGCCGGGTGTTCTCCGCGGCGCTGGAGGATGCGTCGACCAGGGACCGCGGCGCCGCCGCGGCCGGGGTGCGCGACCTCGAGACCGTGCAGCGCTTCCTCGCCTCGCCGATCCTCGGCTCGCTCTTCGACCTTCCCTTCACGCCGGTGTTCCTGGCCGGCATCTTCTTCTTCCACCCCTGGCTGGGCATGATGGCGCTCGGCGGCGGGGCGGTGCTGGTCTTCCTGACCTTCCTCAACCAGCGCACCACCAAGGCGCCGCAGCTGGCCGCAAGCCAGGCCGCCGCGACCGCCGACATGATGTCGGAAAGGCTGAAAAGCGATGCCGGCATGGTCCAGGCGCTGGGGATGCGCGGGGCGGCCTTCACCCGCTGGCAGCAGATCCGCGGCAAGTCGCTGGGCCTGTCGCTGCGCGCCGCCGATGCCGCGGGCAGCTTCACCGCCGCGACCAAGACCTTCCGTCTGTTCCTGCAGTCGGCGATGCTGGGGCTCGGCGCCTATCTGGTGCTGCAGATGGAAATGACGGCCGGCGCGATGATCGCGGGTTCGATCCTGCTGGGCCGGGCGCTGGCGCCGATCGAGATGGCGGTCGGCCAATGGGCGCTGGTGCAGTCGGCGATGAAGAGCTGGGACAACCTGTCGGACCTGCTCGGCCGGGTGCCGCCGCCGCAGCCGCGCACCCAGCTGCCGCGGCCGCGCGCGCTGCTCGACGTGCAGCAGGCCACGGTGATCCCGCCGGGCCAGCAGCAGGCGGCGCTGCGCCTCGTCACCTTCCGGCTGGAGCCGGGCAAGGCGCTCGGCGTGATCGGCCCCTCGGGGGCGGGGAAATCCACGCTGGCCCGCGCCCTGACCGGGGTCTGGCGCGCCGCGGGCGGCAAGATCCGGCTCGACGGGGCGACGATCGACCAGTACGAGGCCGACGCGCTCGGCCATTACGTCGGCTACCTGCCGCAGCAGGTGACGCTGTTCGACGGCACGCTGGCCGAGAACATCGCCCGGCTGGAGCCCGGCGCCAAGGACGAGGACATCATCAAGGCGGCCAAGAGGGCGGCCGCGCATGACATGATCCTGCGGCTGCCCGACGGCTACAACACCCGCGTCAGCGCGGCCGGGGCACAGCTCTCCGGCGGCCAGATCCAGCGGGTGGGCCTGGCGCGCGCGCTCTACGGCGACCCGGTGATCCTGGTTCTGGACGAGCCCAACTCCAACCTCGACAACGAGGGCAGCCAGGCGCTGAACCAGGCGATCCGCTCGATGAAGGAAGAGGGCAAGTCGGTGCTGATCATGGCCCACCGCCCGGCGGCGATCCAGGAATGCGACATGCTGCTGGTGCTCGACGGCGGCAGCGTCAAGGCCTTCGGCCCGCGCGACGAGGTGCTGGGCAAGATGGTCAAGAACGCGAACGAAATCAGGGCGGCCCAGACCCCGGGAGGCGTGGCATGACCGAAGAGAGCAACCCGCCGCAACCGCGGAAGCCCGTCGGCGTGCCGGCGCCGGGAACGGCCTCCGCCCCGCCCGCCGCGCAAGCGGGCGGCAAGGCCCTCCCCGGCGCGCCGCAGCGTCCGGCCGGACCGAAGCCCGGCCCGTCCGCGGCGCAAGGGCCGATCGCCTCCACCGCGCCCGAGGCGCCGGGGAATTTCTCGGCGCGCCCCTACATCACCGTCGGCGTGCTGGTGCTGGTGCTGCTGATCGGCGGACTGGGCGGCTGGGCGGTCTTCACCGACATTGCCGGGGCGATCGTCGCCTCCGGCCAGATCGAGGTCGACCGAAACCGCCAGGTCGTGCAGCATCCCGACGGCGGCGTCGTGTCCGAGATCCTGGTCGACGAGGGCGACACGGTGAAGGCCGACCAGGTGCTGATCCGCCTCGACGGCACGCTGCTGCAGTCGCAGCTGAACATCGTCGAGAACCAGTATTTCGAGATCCTCGCCCGCCGCGGCCGTCTCGAGGCCGAAGAGGAAGGCCTGCACGAGATCACCTACGATCCCGACCTGCTGGCCGCGGCAGAGGGCAACCCGGAGATCGCCGAACTGGTCGACGGCCAGAACCGGCTCTTTGCGGCGCGCAACACCTCGCAGGACCAGGAAGCCGAGCAACTGGGCAAGCGGCGGTCGCAGATCGCCAACCAGATCGACGGGATCGTCGCCCAGCAGGAGGCGCTCGGCACCCAGCTGGGGCTGATCCGCGACGAGCTGTCCGACCAGACCGACCTGCTGAACAAGGGCCTGGCGCAGCGCACCCGCGTGCTGGCGCTGCAGCGCGAGGAGGCGTCGCTTTCGGGCCAGCTCGGCGAGCTGGTCGCCTCCGAGGCGGAGAGCGAAGGGCGCATCACCGAGATCGACATCGAGATCATGAAGCTCGACACCACCCGCCGCGAGGAGGCCACCACCACCTTGCGCGACCTGCGCTACCGCGAGCTGGAGCTGTTCGAGCAGCGCCAGTCGCTGCACGAGCAGCTGTCGCGGCTCGACATCAAGGCGCCGGTCTCGGGCATCGTCTACGGGCTGACGGTCTATGCGGAACGCTCGGTGATCCGCGCCGCCGATCCGGTGCTCTACATCGTGCCGCAGGACCGGCCGCTGGTGATCGCGACCAAGGTCGAGACCATCCATATCGACGAGGTCTATCCCGGCCAGGAGGTCATGGTCCGCTTCCCGGCCTTCGCCTCGCGCACCACGCCCGAGCTGAGGGGCGAGATCACCGTGGTTTCGGCCGATGCCTTCCAGGACGAGAAGAGCGGCGCCAGCTACTACCGCGCCGAGGTCGTTTTGGAGGAGGGCGAGGCGGAGCGCCTGCCGGGCCATGTCGCCCTGCTGCCGGGGATGCCGGTGGAAACCTACATGCGCACCAACGACCGCACGCCGCTGGCCTACCTGCTGAAGCCCTTCACGGACTACTTCAACAAGGCTTTCCGCGAAAGCTGAGCCGCGCCGCGGAACGCGGACATGGAAAAGGCGCCGGGATGTCCCCCGGCGCCTTTTTCCGTTCCGTGCCACGCGTGTCAGGCGCCGCGCTTCTTCTGGTTGGGCGGCGACAGAACCAGCCCGACCGCACCGAGGAAGACGCCCACATCGGCGAGGTTGAACGTGTAGGGATTGACGATGCCGCAGCAGGACATGTTGAGGAAATCGGCCACTGCGCCATGGATGACCCGGTCGATGACGTTGCCGAGCGCGCCGCCGATCAGAAGTCCGGTGGAGACCATCACCAGCGGCCGCGGGTCGCGCCGCGCCCAGGTCACCGCCCAGGCGCAGATCGCCAGCGCCAGCCCGATCAGGATCCAGCGCGCATCCGCCGAGGAGCCGAGGCCGAAATTGATGCCGGTGTTCCAGCCCATGTGGAAGACCAGGTAGGGCGGCAGCACCGGGATGGTGCCGGTCTCGATCAGGCCCATGCCCCAGACAACGGCATATTTGCTGGCCTGGTCGATGGCGAGCGTCAGGATCGCGGTGAGTGCGAGAAGGCGCATTGCGGGCGGTATCCGGAAAATGGTTGGCCCCGCCGCGCGGGCGGGGCTGTAGAGGGGGCCGGGAGCGGGCTCAGTGCCGGAAGTGGCGCATGCCGGTCAGGACCATGGCCAGGCCGCGCTCGTCGGCGGCGGCGATCACCTCGTCGTCGCGGATCGAGCCGCCCGGCTGGATGATCGCGGTGGCGCCGGCCTCGGCCGCGGTGATCAGCCCGTCGGCAAAGGGGAAGAACGCATCGGAGGCGACGACCGAGCCCTTGGTGGTCGGCTCGGACAGCCCCAGCGCCTCGGCCATGTCCATCGACTTGCGCGCGGCAATGCGGGTGCTGTCGACGCGGCTCATCTGGCCGGCGCCGACGCCGACCGTCGCGCTGTCCTTGGCGTAGATGACCGCGTTGGACTTCACGTGCTTGGCGACGCGCCAGGCGAAGAGCATGTCGCGCAGCTCTTCCTCGGTCGGCGCGCGCTTGGTGACGACCTTGAGGTCCCCCAGCGCGACATGGCCGTTGTCCTTGCCCTGGAACAGCAGGCCGCTCGACACCTGCCGGACGGTCATCGAGGCCGCTTTCGGGTCGGGCAGGCCGCCGGTGACCAGCAGGCGCAGGTTCTTCTTGGCGGCGAAGACGGCGCGGGCTTCTTCATCGGCCTCCGGCGCGATGACCACCTCGGTGAAGATCTCGGCGATCTTGGCGGCGGTTGCGCCGTCCAGCGCCTGGTTCAGCGCGATGATGCCGCCGAAGGCCGAGGTGCGGTCGCAGTCGAAGGCCCGCTCGTAGGCCTCGGCCAGGGTCGCGCCGGTGGCGACGCCGCAGGGGTTGGCGTGCTTGATGATCGCGCAGGCCGGCCCCGCCTCGGGGGAGAATTCCGAGACCAGCTCGAAGGCGGCGTCGGTGTCGTTGATGTTGTTGTAGCTCAGCGCCTTGCCCTGAAGCTGGTATGCCGTCGCGACGCCCGGGCGGTTGGTGCCGTCGACGTAGAAGGCGGCCTCCTGGTGCGGGTTCTCGCCGTAGCGCAGGGTCTGCGCGAGGTAGCCGGCCACGGCGCGGCGGCGCGGCGCGGGCTCTTCCAGTGCCTGGGCGAACCAGTTCGACACGGCGGCGTCATAGGCGGCGGTGCGGCCATAGGCGGTCAGCGCCAGGCGCTTGCGGAAGCCGAAGGAGGTTGCTCCGGCATTCGCGTCCATCTCGGCCAGCAGCGGCGCGTAATCCTCGGTATCGACCACGACGGCCACGCCGGCATGGTTCTTGGCGGCTGCGCGGATCATCGCCGGGCCGCCGATGTCGATGTTCTCGACGCATTCGTCATAGGGCGCGTTCTTGGCGACGGTCGCCTCGAACGGGTAGAGGTTCACCACCAGCAGGTCGATCGCGCCGATGCCGTGGGTCTCCATCGCCGCCCGGTGGTCGGCATTGTCGCGCAGCGCCAGCAGGCCGCCATGGACCTTCGGGTGCAGCGTCTTCACGCGGCCGTCCATCATCTCCGGGAAACCGGTCACGTCGGAGACGTCGGTCACCTCGTAGCCCGCCTCGCGCAGCGCCTTGGCGGTGCCGCCGGTGGACAGGAAGCGGACGCCGTGGCGGGCAAGGCCCGCGGCCAGGTCGGTCAGGCCGGATTTGTCGGACACCGAGATCAGGGCGGTGCGGATCGGCTGGGCGGCGGTCATAGTGGCTCCTTCGGCTCTCGGGCCTGCTGGCAGGTCAGGTAATCGACATGTCGTCCCGGTACAGGTCGCGCGTGCCGGCGGCGCCTTGGGTGACGCGCGACAGGCTCCAGCGGATGGTGGTCGCGGAGCCCGACGCGCTGGCATCCAGCACGATCTGGCGGGTCGGTGTCGGTTGGGGCCGGGTTTTCTCCAGATAGACGCTGGGGTCAAGGCTCATCCGCGCCGGGCTGGCATGGCGGAACTGCCAGATCTCGCCGGACTTGAGCAGGAGCGCCGCGGAAAGCCCGTCTTCGCCCGGCTGGATGGAGACATCCGGGTGCAGGTGGAAGCGGATGGTGAAGCCCAGCCCCTGCAGTGCGCGCAGCCCGCCGCCGCTGGCGTCCAGCGGCACGAGAATGTCCTCGCCATGCAGGGACAGGCCGTCCTCGCCCAGATCCAGCCTGCGGTGGTGGATCAGCCCGTCCCGCGCGGCAAAGCCGTCATGCCAGGCCGAGAGCGCGGCCGGGCCGCGCTCCGGGGCGGGGGCGCATTCCACCCGCTGCGGTCCCTCGGCGAGCATGACCCGGCCGCCGCGCAGCTGGCGGAGAACCGCCGATCCCTCGCCGTCCGGGGTCAGCGCCGAATGCGCGGGCGTCGCGCGGGCCGCCTTTTCCCAGTCGCGGCCGAAGCTCAGCCCCGAGCCGCAATTGACCACCAGCGGCCGCCGCCCGACGGTAAATTCGAAGGCCAGGGTGGAGGCATGGCCGGTTGCGGCGGCCTCGGGTCCCTGTGGCGGGCGGTCGGCATCGAGGATCACCGTGGCGCGGCCGCGGGCGAGCCGGGCGAAGCCCATGGCGAGGCCGGGCTGGGGCGGGGTGCGCACCCGCGAGGCGGACAGCGCGGCGTCGAGCCGCCCTTCCACGCCGCGGCCGCCGCCATGGAAGCGGGCGAGCCCGCCATCGGCATGGCGCAGCGCGCGCAGCACCGGCGCGATCCGCGCGATGGCCCCCTGATGCTGCGGCTGCGCCATCAGCCCGGCATCTTCCAGCGCGCTCTCGCACCAGACCAGCAGGGCGAAGAGGTCGAGCAGCTCCTCGGGATTGCGCCCGGGAAGGCCGCCCCCGGCGCCGATTTCCCCGCGGCAGAGGTTTTCCAGCACCTTCACTGCCGGGCGGACCCGCGATTCCATGTCCTTCAGCGCAAGCCCGGCCTGGATCAGCCCGCAGACCGCCTCGAAGGTGGGCAGGCCGGGCGGCGCGCCGCGCCAGGTCTGCGACAGGTACACCGCGTGGCGGGCGATCGCGCGGCGGAACTGCCGCGACAGGGCCGGATCCGCGTGTTCGGACAGCAGCCCGGCATGGTTGATCCAGCGCACCAGCCGCCGCGCCGCGATGTCGGGGCGCCAGCCGGGACCGCGCCCGGTCTCGTAGCGGGAGAGCCACTCGGCCAGCCAGTGCCGGGCCTGTTCGCGCGCGCGCTTCGTGCCGAAGGCGGCCAGATCGTCGAGCCAGGCAAAGCCGTGGCGGTCGGCCTCGGCGCGCGGCGGCAGCGGGCGCAGGTCCCAGAGGCTGCCCTCGTCCAGCTCGCGGCGCCGGCCGCCGAGCTGGATCTCGCCCTCGCAGATGGCGCGGCCGATGGCGGCGGAGCCGATGCTGCGCGGCTCGGGCGGGGTGGCGAAATCCGCCGGGCGCAGGCCCAGCCCGGCGCGCCAGACGCGGAAGCGGGTCGGGCCCTCGCGGCTGCGCTGGGTCTTGGCTTCGGCACTGGACACGCGCGAACTCCTTGGAAACGGGGAACTTGACTGCGGACGGCAGCTTACGCCGACGCGCCCCGCCTGTCATCCGGGCAGGCGAATATGTCCGGCGCGCGTTCCGCGAATGTCACAGCGCCGCGGGGCGGAGCCGGGCGATGTAGAACCCGTCTATGCCGCCTTCGGCAGCGATGAAATCGGGGCGGAGCCGCAGGCCGTGCACGGCGGCAGCCTGCGCGGGCAGGCCGAATGCGGCCGGATCGAGCGGGTCGGCGGCCAGTCCGGGATGCCGGGCGAGCGCGGCGGCGACCTGCGCCTCGCCTTCCTCGGGCAGCAGCGAGCAAGTGCAGAAGACCAGCGTGCCGCCCGGGGCGAGCCAGCCGAGCGCGCGGTCGAGAAGCGCGGCCTGCAGCGCGGCGAGCGGCGCGGTCTCGGCGCCGGTCTTGGCGAAGGGCAGGTCGGGATGGCGCCGGATCGTGCCGGTAGCAGTGCAGGGCGCGTCGAGCAGGATGCCGTCGAAGGGCGCTTCCGGCTGCCACTCCATTGCGTCCGCGACCACGGCCTCGGCTGCCAGCCCGGTGCGGGCGAGGTTTTCCGAGAGCCGTGCCATGCGTGCCGCCGAGATGTCGAGTGCGGTGACCTCGGCTCCCGCGGCGGCCATCTGCAGGGTCTTGCCGCCCGGCGCGGCGCAGAGATCGAGCACCCGCGCGCCCTTTGCCGGGGCAAGCACCCGCGCAGGCACGGCAGCGGCGGCATCCTGCACCCACCAATCCCCGGCTCCGTAGCCCGGCAGCGCCGAGACCTGGCCGGGCGCGGCGAGCCGCACAGAGCCCGTCGCCAGCGCCTCGCCGCCGACCGCCGCGGCCAGCGCATCGGCATCGCCGTCCTTCGGCGTCAGGTCGAGCGGCGGCTGGCGGGCGAAGACCGCCTCCATCGCGGCGACCGCCTCGCCGCCATAGGCCTTGCGGAACGGCTTCCTCAGCCAGTCGGGCAGGCGCGAGGGCGGCAGCGCGTCCCAGCCGGGCACCAGCTCTTCGGAGGCGCGGCGCAGCACGGCATTGACGAGGCCGGCCATATGGCCCGTCTTGGGATGGTTGCGCACCAGCGTCACCCAGCCGTTCACGACGCCATGCGCGGCGGCACGGTCCTCGCAGAGTTCCACCACCGCGAGATGCAGAACCAGGCGGATGCGCGCGGGCGGCGCCTTCTCCAGATAGGGGCCGAGTGCCTTGTCGATCCGCTGGGCGTGGCGCAGCGCCTGGGCGGCCAGCCGCTGGGCGCGGGCGCGGTCCGGCGGGGCGAGCCCGTGCAGCGGGCCTTCGGGGGCCTCGGTCAGCTCGGCCAGCAGCCGTCCGTCGCGGCGCACCGCCTGCAGCAGCGCCAGCGCGGCACGGCGGGCGGCAAGGCCCGGCTGCGGCGGGCGGGCGGGGCGGGCAGCGCCTCGGGGCGCACGGGATTTCTTGTTCTCGGCCATCGGCGGCGTATACCATGCGCGGAAACCGAAACAAGGAGTCCCGTCATGTCCGACCAAGGCGAAGAGCGCGACCTGTCCAACCTGCCGCCCGCCGCGCTGCGCGCGCTGAAGGAGGCCGAGGCGCGCCGAAAGGCATCGGAAGCGGCCGAGGCGCTGCCCAAGGAGCTGGGCGGCCGCGACGGGCCGGAACCCGTGCGCTACGGCGACTGGGAGAAGAAGGGCATCGCCATCGACTTCTGACGGGCGCCCATGAAAAAAGGCGCGGGGGATGCCCGCGCCTTCCTGTTCCGCTGCCCCCGGTCCGGGGTCAGGTGGCCTGCGTGTGCTGCCGCGGGTTCGCAGCTCCGGCGGGCTTGCCGCAGATGTAGAGCACCGCGTAGCCGACCACGCCGGACAGGATCGAGCCGGTGATCACGCCCAGCTTCACCTCGTTCATCAGCGTTTCGTCGGTGAAGGCCAGGCTGCCGATGAAGAGGCTCATGGTGAAGCCGACGCCGGTGAGGCAGGCCAGACCGTAGAGCTGCGCCCAGCTCGCTCCCTTGGGCAGCCGCGCAAGGCCCGTGAGCCCCAGGGCCAGCACGATCAGGAACACGCCCGCCTGCTTGCCGAAGAACAGGCCTGCCGCGATGCCCAGCGGCACCGGGCTGAGGAACATGTCCGCGGTGATGCCCGAGAAGCTGACGCCGGCATTGGCGAAGGCGAAGATCGGCAGGATCAGGAAGCTGACATAGACATGCAGCGCGTGCTCCATCTTCGGCGCCAGGCCCTTGCTGCCGTCCTTGGCGGTCAGCGGCACGGTCAGCGCGATCAGCACGCCGGCCAGCGTCGCGTGGACGCCGGATTTCAGCACGCAGACCCAGACGAAGATCAGGCAGGCGACATAGGGGAAGGCACGGTTGACGCCCAGCCGGTTCAGCCCGACCGCGGCCACGACGCCGATCGCCGCCGCGCCGAGCGCGACCACCGACATGTCGGTGCTGTAGAAGGCGGCGATGATGATGATCGCGCCGAGATCGTCGATGATCGCGATGGCCAGCAGCAGGATCTTCAGCGAGACCGGCGCGCGGCTGCCCACCAGCGCCAGGATGCCGAGCGCGAAGGCGATGTCGGTCGCCGCCGGAATGGCCCAGCCCTTCAGCGTCTCGGGCGAGCCGGAATTCACCGCCCAGTAGATCAGCGCCGGTCCCGCCATGCCGCCGATCGCGGCGAGGAGCGGCAGCATCGCCTTGTCGAAGCTCGACAGGTCGCCCTGCACAAGCTCGCGCTTGATCTCCAGCCCCACGAGGAAGAAGAAGATCGCCATCAGCCCGTCATTGATCCAATGGCTCAGCCCCTTGTCGATGACGAGACTGCCGATCTCGATCTTCATGTGCATGTGAAGAAAGTGGTTGTAGGCCTCCGCGAGGCCCGAATTGCTGGCCGCCAGGGCCAGGATGGTGGCGACGATCAGGACGATCCCCGCGCTGGTATCCTTGTGAAGGAAATTGTCTAGGCGTTCCATCGCCTTGCTCACGGCCATTCTCCCAATCAGATGACATGCCAAGCGGGGCGTCATGGTCGCCCGGCGCCCGCTCTCCGACCGATATCGGGTCGCGGTTGCGTGAATTCAATTTGGCCGGCCCCGAAACCGGGCCGGTCCTGCCCGGTTTCCTTCCCTTGCTTCCCCTTGTGCCACGTTTTTCGGCATTTTGCACCTCTGCCGGCCTTGTCATCCGGAGGACGAGCGGGCATTTGCGGCGCTTGACCGCTGCCGCCGAGGTCCTGCCGATGACCAAGTTCGTTCCGGGCACCGCGCCCTACGACCCGCCGACCGACCCGCTGAACATCCTGCATCACGACCAGCACCTGCTGGTGGTGGAGAAGCCCTCGGGGCTTCTCTCCGTGCCGGGGCGGGGCGAGCATCTGGCCGACTGCCTGATCGCGCGGCTTCAGGGCATCTTCCCCGAGGTGCTGCTGGTGCACCGGCTCGACCGCGACACCTCGGGCGTCATGGTCTTCGCGCTGACCAAGCATGCGCAGCGGCATCTGGGACTGCAATTCGAGAAGCGGCAGGTGAAGAAGACCTATGTCGCGCGGGTCTGGGGCGAGATGGAAGAGGCCGAGGGCGTGGTCGACCTCCCGCTGATCGTCGACTGGCCGAACCGGCCGCTTCAGAAGGTCTGCCATGACACCGGGCGCAAGGCCGTCACCGAATGGAAGCGCGTCAAGGTCGGCGGCGGCGAGAGCCGGGTGCGGCTGAACCCGCTGACCGGGCGCAGCCACCAGCTGCGGGTCCACATGCTGTCGCTCGGCCACCCGATCCTGGGCGACCCCTTCTATGCGGACGGCCCGGCGCTGGAATTCCCGCGGCTGATGCTGCATGCGGAGCGGCTGCGCCTCCGCAATCCCGATGGCGGGCAGAGCATGACCTTCTCGGTCCCCGCGCCGTTCTGAGGCCCGGCCCCGCGGAGGGGCCGGGACCGGGATCAGCCGATGGCCAGCGACAGGCCGGCCAATGCGATGGCACCGCCCGCGACCTGCGCGATGCGGCTGCCATGGCGGGCGGAGAGGCGCTTCAGCCCCAGGCCCAGCCCGATGCCGGCGGCATGCAGCGCGGCGGTGGCGGCGATGAAGCCCAGGCCGAAGCGCAGCGCCGCGGCGTCGCCGAGTTCGCCGCCATGGGCATGGCCGTGGACCAGCCCGAAGACCGCGACCAGCGCGGCGGCCGGCGCGGTGCCGATCCTCAGCGCGGCCGCGGCGGCAAGGCCGAGCACGACGGTCGAGGCCAGGATCATCGGCTCCACCATCGGCACCGGCACGCCGGCAACCCCGAGCGCGAAGCCCGCCACCATGGCCGAGACGAAGGCTGCCGGAGCGATCCACATGGCGCGGCCGCCCAGCAGCGCGGCCCAGAGCCCCACTGCCGCCATGGCCAGCATGTGGTCCGCGCCGGAAAGCGGATGCAGGAAGCCCGCGGCGGCAGAGCCGTGCGCGCCGTGGCCCTCATGGGCCAGCGCCGGCGCGGCGGCGAGAAGCGGAATGGCGGGAAGAAGCAGTCGTTTCATGCGTGCGGTTCCTTTCAGGTCAACCAGATACCCCGGTGCGGGTCGTATCGCGCGCCACTATCGCGGCGGGGATCCGGCGGGGCAACCGGCCGTCCGGTCGCAGGCCGTTCCGATTTTGTTCGCCCTGCCGCAACGGCATCCCTACCCGCGCTCCGGCCCGGCCGGTAGGATGGTATGCGTGTGTGAGTTAAAAGGTGCGGGGCGATGGACCGTCTTCTGGTGCTGGTGTTTCTGGGGCTGTCCTTCTGCGGCCTGCCGCCCGACGAGGTCCCCGACTACGACCGCGCCAAGTTCAGTTCCTGGGTCGACACCGACGGCGACTGCCAGGCGACGCGCTCGGAAATGCTGATCTCGCAGTCCACGCGCGCGGTCGCGCTGACCGCGACCGGCTGCTCGGTCGAGGCCGGAAAATGGACCGATCCCTATTCCGGCAAGAGCTTCACCTCCGCGCGCGACCTGCAGATCGACCACCTGGTTCCGCTGAAATGGGCCTGGGAGCATGGCGCGGCCGCATGGAGCGGCGCCCGCCGCGACAGCTTCGCGCTCGATCCGCGCAATCTGCTGATCGTCAGCGGCTCGCTGAACGCCTCGAAGGGCGCGAAGGATCCGCTGGACTGGATGCCGCCGGACCGGTCCTATCACTGCAGCTACCTGCGCGGCTTCTCGGGCGTCGTGGCCGCCTACCGGCTGGAGGTCAGCGAGGCCTGGTCGCGCGAAATGGCGCGGGCGACGGCGCAGGCCTGCAGCGGCGAAGGCAACGCCTGAGGCGCAAGGGCGCGCCCCCTTGCCCTTGGCCCGCCGGCGGCACATGTTGGCCGCGATCCACATGACAGGAGGCGAGACATGGCTCTTCGCATCAACGACACCGTTCCGGATTTCACCGCCCAGACCAGCCAGGGCGAGATCACCTTCCATGACTGGATCGGCGACAGCTGGGCGATCCTCTTTAGCCATCCCAAGGACTTCACCCCGGTCTGCACCACCGAGTTCGGCGCCGTCGCGCAGCTCGGCGCGGAATGGGAGAAGCGCAAGACTAAGGTGATCGGCGTCTCGGTCGACGGCGTGGACGAGCACCTGAAATGGATCGGCGACATCGAGAAGGTCGCGGGCTGCCACGTCCCCTTCCCGATCATCGCCGACGAGGGGCTGGCCGTGTCGAAGGCCTTCGACATGCTGCCCGCGGACGCGTATCTGCCCGACGGCCGCACGCCCGCCGACACCGCCACGGTGCGCTCGGTCTACATCATCAGCCCGGACAAGAAGCTCCAGCTTTCCATGACCTACCCGATGTCGGTCGGCCGCAACTTCGCCGAGGTGCTGCGCGCGCTCGACGCGCTGCAGGCGACCTACGGCAACCCGATCGCCACCCCGGCGAACTGGACCGCCGGGCAGGACGTGATCGTCGCGCTCAGCCTCGACGACGAGGCGGCGAAAGCCAAGTTCGGCGAGCTCGACATCGTGCTGCCCTACCTGCGCAAGGCGAAGAGCCCGTTCTGATTCCGGACGGGGCGCGTGCCGCGCGCCCCTACCCCCCGGCCATGGCCTGCAGCGCCACCGCCCCGGCATAGATGCCAAGCATCGCGACGCTCTCCAGCCCGATGCCCGCCGGGCCCTGCCTTTCGCGGTAGAGCTGGCCGAGCAGCAGCACCCCGGTCATCGCCATCCCGGTTCCCAGCCAGAACAGGTCCGCCCGCCCGATCGCGTGGTAGAGCGATCCCTCGCGGTAGCCGATGTCCGACAGCGTCAGGAACAGCGTGTCGAAGGTGTTGCCGCCGATGATCCCGCCGAGCGCCAGCTGCAGTGCGCCGCGGCGCACCGCGGCCAGCGTCGTCACCAGCTCGGGCAGCGAGGTGATAACCGCCGTCAGCAGCGCGCCGACCAGCGCCGAGGACAGGCCGGTGCGGTCGGTGATCTCGCCTGCCAGCTTGGCGATGGCGAAGCCGGTCGCGCCCATCACCGCCATCAAGAGCCCGAAGGCGAGGAACAGCCGCCAGGTCGGGGTGTCGTCGCGCCCGTCCTCCTCGTCGGCATCCTCGCGGGTCTCCTGCGTCTTCACCGGCTGCCACATGGGCGCCTGGCGGCTGCGATGCGTGCCGATCAGCCCGATCGCGTAGAGCACCGGCAGCGCGAGCGACACGGGGTGGACGGCGAACACGGTGATGTCCGGCCCGCCATAGGCAAGCACGGGGAGGGCAAGCAGCAGGAGCAGCAGCGCGCTCTGGAACAGGTTGGCCAGTTCCGCCGCGGCGTGTTCGAGATTGGCCCTGCGCCACAGCAGGTCGGCGAGCGCTAGGAAGGCGGTCTGCGCGGCGATCCCGCCCACCGAGTTGGAGAAGGCCAGGGAGGCGCGGCCGTCGAGCGCGGCCGAGAGCGAGACCACCACGCCCGAAAGCGAGGTCGCCGCGCCCAGCAGCGCGCCGCCGACCAGGGCCTCGCCCAGACCGGTGCGGTCGGCGATGCGGTCGGCGAGGCCGGTCATCCGCAGCCCGCCCGCCAGGATCGCCCCTGCCGCCAGCGCGAGTCCGAGGATCAGGGCGGCGAAGGGCAGGTCAGCGAGCATGGGCAAGGGGCGGTCTCCTGTCGTTGCGGTCCCGGGTCAACGGGGCGCGGCCGGCAGGGTTCCGCGCAAACGAAAACACCCGCCGGAACCGGCGGGTGTTCGGAAAGTCGCGGGGACCTCAGGATCAGCGGCGCAGGCCGAGACGCTTGATCAGGTCCTGGTAGCGGGACGGATCCTTGGCGTTGACGTAGTCCAGCAGCTTGCGGCGCTGTGCGACGAGCTTCAGCAGGCCGCGGCGCGAATGGTTGTCCTTCGCGTGGGTCTTGAAGTGCTCGGTCAGGGTCGCGATGCGCGAGCTCAGGATGGCAACCTGCACCTCGGGGGAGCCGGTGTCGCCTTCCTTCGTGGCGAATTCCTTGATGAGGCGGTCTTTTTCCTCGGGCGTGATCGACATCGGGTGTCTCCTTCGTGTCTGGAGTGAACGGCGCAAGCCGGGATGTCGTCCAGCAGGGCCTATCGAGAGGGCGCCATTACGCCATATCGGCGCGGAAGGGAAGGCGATTCGTCTTCAGCCCTTGGCGCAGAGCTTGTCGAGCACCCGGATCGGCAGCAGCCGCCGGAAGGCCCAGGCCGCCCTGGTCGGCCAGGTGACGCGGTATTTCGCGCGCGGCCGCGGGCTTTCAAGCGCATGGATCAGTGCCTTGGTGACCGCCTCCGGTCCCAGTTCGCCGGGGGTGGGTGCGGGCGGCTCGACATAGAGCCGCTTCAGCAGGCTCGACCGGTACTGCGCCGCCCGCGGCGAGGCCTCCCAGTCGATCCAGCGTTCGAAGGGCGCGCGGGAGTTGCGGCGGATCTCGGTGGCAATGGGGCCGGGCTGGATCAGGATCACCTGGACCGGCGTATCGGCCATCTCAAGCCGCAGCACGTCGGTCAGGCCTTCGAGCGCGTGTTTCGTCGAGACATAGGCGCCGCGCCATTTCGCCGGGACGAAGCCCAGGATCGACGAGCAGTTGACGATCCGCCCGCGGCCCTGCGCCCGCATCAGCGGAATGACCCGGGCGGTCAGGTCGTGCCAGCCGAACAGGTTGGCCTCGTAGATCTCGCGGAGCGCGCCGCGGGGCAGGTCCTCGACCGCGCCGGGGATCGCGAAGGCGCCGTTGTTGAACAGCGCGTCCAGCCCGCCGCGCGCCTCCACCTCGGCCATGGCCGAGGCGATCGAGGCTTCGTCCTGGTAGTCCAGCCGGAAGCTGTCCAGCCCCTCGGCGCGGAGCCTGTCGCAATCGGCCTCGCTGCGGCAGGTGGCATAGACGGTCCAGCCGCGCGCATGGAGCGTGCGCGCGGCGTCGAGGCCGATCCCGGAGGAGCAGCCGGTGATCAGGATGCGGCCGGGGCCGCCTGTCGGTGGGGTCAATCGGAGATCCGCTGCAGGTAGTTCGAGGACATGTACATGTCGCCGTCATAGCGCGGATGGCGGATCAAAGCCCAGCCCGGCGCGGGCTCCGAGATCCATTCGACGTGCTCGCCCTCGCGGGCCTGGCCGACCACCGCATTGCCGGTCGAGGGGCCGGAGCGCAGGTTCACGTTGCTGCCGGTCACCTGCGCCATGTCGGACGAGTTCGCCCCGGCCGCGGCGATCTGGCGCTTCTTGAACGTGTCGAGGCTCGCGACCGAGGAGGGCGAGACGCCCGGCTGCAGCGTGCGCGACGGCACCGCGGAGAAATCCTTGCCCACGACGGCGGCGTCGATCACCGCCATGTCGAGCGCGGTCTGCCCGTCGGGCTCGGCAATCGAGACGCCCGTTCCGGTTCCCGCGGGGGCCGTGGCGGCCACGGCCGGCTCGGCCCCCGGAATGGAGGAGGCCACGGCGGCGATCGCGGCGGCGACCGGCGTTCCGGCAGGGCCATCCGCTGCGGCCGCGGGGCGGGGCGCCGCCTGCAGCGGCTCGTCCAGGGGCGCGACGGCGAGGATCACGGTGGAGGGGTCGTCGCTGGGGATTTCGGCGAACGGGCTGCCGTCCAGGTCGCGCCCGCCGAATTGCATCACCGCGAAAATGACCAGCAAGAGAATAGCCGTGAGCCGAATTGCCATCTACCGTCTCCTAATGCTGACATCAGAATAAATGACTCGCGCAATGGTAGCACTGATTCTACCGCCGATTAGCCACTTTACCGCTGACGCTGGCTTGAGTACCACAGGGTTCATGTCCGACACGACCACGCCCCACGACAGTTCCGAGCCGCTCCGGCGCGCCATCGGCGAGCGCTACCTCCAGTATGCGCTCTCGACCATCATGCACCGTGCGCTGCCCGATGCCCGAGACGGGCTGAAACCGGTGCATCGCCGTATCCTCTATGCAATGCGCGAGCTTCGGCTGAGTTCCGCCGGCGGCTTCCGGAAAAGCGCGAAAATTTCCGGCGACGTGATGGGGAACTACCATCCGCACGGCGATGCCGCGATCTACGACGCGCTGGCGCGGCTCGCGCAGGACTTCAACGTCCGCTACCCGCTGGTCGACGGCCAGGGCAATTTCGGCAATATCGACGGCGACAATCCGGCGGCCTCGCGCTACACAGAGGCGCGGATGACCGCCGCCGCCGAGGCGCTGCTCGAGGGGCTGAACGAGAACGCGGTCGATTTCCGGGACAACTACGACGGCACGCTGCAGGAACCCGTGGTCCTGCCGGCCGCCTTCCCGAACCTGCTGGCCAACGGATCGTCGGGCATCGCGGTCGGCATGGCGACCAACATCCCGCCGCACAACATCGACGAGCTGGTCTCGGCCTGCCTTTACCTTATCAAGTCGCCGAACGCGCGCGACGAGACGCTGATCGAGCATATCCCGGGACCGGACTTCCCGACGGGCGGGGTGATCGTCGAGCCGCGCGCGTCGATCATCGAGACCTACCGGACCGGACGCGGCGCCTTCCGCCTGCGCGCCCGCTGGCAGGTCGAGGATCTGGGCCGCGGCCAGTGGCAGGTCGTGGTCACCGAGATTCCCTACCAGGTGCAGAAGTCGAAGCTGATCGAGAAGCTCGCCGACCTGATCCAGACCAAGAAGGTCCCGATCCTGACCGACGTGCGCGACGAGAGCGCCGAGGACATCCGCATCGTGCTGGAGCCGCGCGCGCGCAGCGTCGAGCCCGAGATGCTGATGGCGACGCTGTTCCGCCTCAGCGATCTGGAAATCCGCTTCTCGCTGAACATGAACGTGCTGATCGACGGGCGCACGCCCAAGGTCTGCGGGCTGAAGGAGGTGCTGCGCGCCTTCCTCGACCACCGCCGCGAGGTGCTGCAGCGCCGCTCGCAGCACCGGCTCGACAAGATCGCGCACCGGCTGGAAGTGCTCGAAGGCTACATCATTGCCTTCCTCAATCTCGACCGGGTGATCGAGATAATCCGCACCGAGGACGAGCCCAAGCCGGTGATGATGGCCGAGTTCGAGCTTTCCGACGTGCAGGCCGAGGCGATCCTGAACATGCGCCTGCGCAGCCTGCGCCGTCTCGAGGAGATGGAACTGCGCAAGGAGCGCGACGACCTGATCCAGGAGCAGGAGGGCCTGGTCGGGCTCCTGGCCTCCGAGGACCTGCAGTGGAAGAGGATCGCCGAGGAGCTGCGCGCCGTGCGCAAGCAGTTCGGCCGCCACACCGAGTTCGGCGAGCGGCGGACCGGCTTCTCCGAGGCGGTGGAAGTCGCGGAGATCAGCCTCGAGGACATGATCGAGCGCGAGCCGATCACCGTGGTCTGCTCCAAGATGGGCTGGATCCGGGCGATGAAGGGCCATGTCGATCTGAGCCAGCCGGTCAAGTACAAGGATGGCGACGAGGGGCTGTTCCTGTTCCATGCCCAGACGACCGACAAGCTGCTCCTGCTCGACAGCAACGGCCGGGCCTATACGCTGTCCGCCAACGGCCTGCCGGGTGGGCGCGGCATGGGCGAACCGGTGCGGCTGATGATCGACCTGCCCAACGAGGTCGAGATGATGGCGCTCTTCCCGCATGTGCCGGGCCGCAAGCGGCTGATGGCCTCCACCGCCGGGGACGGGTTCGTCGTGCTTGAGGACGATCTGGTCGCCTCGCAGAAGGGCGGCAAGCAGGTGCTGAACGTCAAGGCGCCGGACCGCATGGCGGTCTGCAAGCCGGTCGCGGGCGACCATGTCGCAGTGGTCGGGCAGAACCGCAAGATGCTGGTCTTCGCGCTCGAAGAGCTGCCGGAAATGGCCCGCGGCAAGGGCGTGCGGCTGCAGAAGTACAAGGATGGCGGGATGTCCGACGCGGTGACCTTCACCCGCTCGGAGGGGCTCAGCTGGCCCTTCGGCGACGGCAAGACCCGCACTGTCGCCGACCCCGAGCTTGAGGAATGGGTGGCCAAGCGCGCCGGCTCCGGCCGCATGGCGCCGCGCGGCTTCCCCCGGGACAACAAGTTCCCGTCCTGATCTTGGCGGCGGCCGGCCGCGCCTAGCGCAGCACGGCCGTCAGCTGGTAGGGCGTGTCCCTGCCGACCGACCAGTTTTCGATGCCGACATAATAGGTCGCGGACTTGACCTCGGTCGAGAAGCTCAGCGCGCCGCGATCGGCCCGCCACTTGTTCGATATCTCGTTGCCCACTCCGTCATAGACGATCATCCTGACATTGGCGGCCGTTGCCGACAGGACCAGTTCCCCCGCGGCGCCGTCGGGGATGAGCACGGCGAAGACATCGCGTTCCGAACTGTCCGCCAGCATGCCGCCGGCCGAGGTTCCCGGCCAGATTTCCGTCGCCGAGGCCAGGCTGCCATTCGGCTCCTGTTCCTGCGCCTCGACCGTTATCCTGCGGCCGCCGCCCGAAGGCATCGGCGGCACGCCGTCGGCCGCGGGAACGGGACTGTCCGGCGGATCCGGCACCGGGGTGGCTTCGGTCACGTCCGTTCCCGGCCCCGGCGGCGGATCGGAAATCACCTCGGCGCGACGACTATCTGCGGTTTTCGTCCCGACGAAAAGCGGCGTGGCGATGAAGCCCGCGCCGATCACCGCGATCAGCAGCCCGGCCGAAGAGCTTTCGAATTTCATGCCGAAAAGCTCGATCTTCGCCGAGGCCGCGTCGCGGCGGATCAGCATCCATAGCCCGGCCGAGGCAAAGACCAGCCCCGCGGCCATCAGCACCGTGACCATTCCGGGGTCGAGTTCCCGTATCATCCGGCGGCCTCCCTCCGCAGTCCGACTTTATTGACCTTACGTCACATATGGGCCGGAGCAAAGCGCGGCGGGGCAGGGAATTCCCCCAGAGGGGATTTCTCCTTTGCGGCGGAGCCCGGGACCGGTACCTCTGGACACCTGTTGACCGAGGCTGCCCCGCGATGACCCTGACAGAGCCCGACCTGAAACCGCCGGAGACCGCGCTGCGGGGCAGCTACTCCGGCACGTTCTGGGGGCTGTTCCGGCTGGCGCTCTGGACCTCGGTGCTGACGCTGGCGACGCTCGGGCTCTACCGGTTCTGGGCCAAGACCCGGATCCGGCGGCATGTCTGGTCGGCGGTCGCGCCGGGCGGCGACCCGTTCGAATATACCGGCACGGGCAAGGAGAAGTTCATCGGCTTCCTGATCGCCGTCACCGTGCTGGGCGCGGCCTTCGGCATCCTCGCGCTGGGTCTCGCCTTCCTCGGCTTCACCGCCTTCGAGGAGGAGACGCCCGGCGGCATGGTCGTGCTGGCCCCGGCACTGCAGAATGCCGCCGTGCTGCTGGCGCCGCTCTATTTCTACGCCGCCTACCGCGCGCGCCGCTACCGGATGGCGCGGACCACCTGGCGCGGCATCCGCTTCGGCATGGAGCCGGGCGGCTGGGGCTATGCCTGGCGGGCCAGCTGCTACTGGCTGCTGGTCGCCGCGACCCTCGGCGCACTCTGGCCGCTGATGACCTTCAAGCTGGAGGAATACATGGCCGAACGCAGCTGGTTCGGCGATGCCCGCTGGCACCAGGGAGGCGACTGGAAGATGCTCTATGCCGCGATGAAGCCGCTCGGCGCTGCGATCCTCGTGCTGGTCCTGTCGCTGCCGATGGCGGTGGTCTTCCCGCCCCTGGGCATCCTCGGCTTCCTCTCCGGCGGCGCCGGGCTGGTCTTCGGTGCCGTGCATTACCGCGTGCAGAGCTTTGCCATCCTCGCCCGCCACAAGACGGCAGGGCAGGGCATCCGCCTCGGTGCCGCCTTGGCCAGCGGGACCGTCTTCGGCCGCATCGCGGGCGGCTGGCTGGCGATCGGCGCGCTGCTGGGCGCAGCCTGGATTGCCGCTGCCGTGATGGCCTTCGGCTCGCTCGTCCCGCTGGAGGAGGGGACGGTCGAGATTTCCGGGCCGGAGCTGCTGCTGCCCTTCGGCCTGCCGGCGCTGCTGACCTTCCTGCTCTGGGAGCCGCTGAAGCTGGCGCTGGTCGCCCAGCCGGTGCTGGCCCATGTCGTGCGCCATGCCTGGATCGCGAACCCGATCCTGCTGACCTCGGTGGCGCAGCGCGAGGGCGAGGGACTTGCCGATGCCGACGGCTTCGCCGACGCGCTGGATGTCGGCGGCGTGTTCTGATGGCGCTGCCGCGGGGCTACTATCTCGACGGACGGCGCGCCGGGCGCTTCGCCGCGAGGCTGTCGGTGCGCGAGGGCATGCTGGCGATCGGGCTGGAGGACGCCGGCGAGGAGGTCCTCTGGCCGCTGGAGGAGATCCGGGCGCTGCGCGACAACGGCAGCCGCGACCGGCTGATCCTGCGCCTGCCCGGCGGCGATGCCCGGCTGGTGGCCGAAGAGGCCGAGGCGATCCGCTGGGCGCTGGCCGCCTGCCCGAAGCTGGGCGCCCATGTCCGCGACCCGGCGGGCACGCGGCGGATGCTGCTCTGGGCGGGCGGCGCAGCGGCGGCCCTGGCGCTGATCATGGCGGTGGCGATCCCGCTCCTGGCGAACCGCATGGCGCACTGGATCCCTGCCGAGGCGGAGGCGCAGCTCGGCCGGGCGATCCGCGACCAGGCGGCAGGGTTGTTCTCGGACGCACCGGCGGGCGCGCGCTGGTGCGCCGGCCGCTCCGGGCTGGCGGCGCTGCGGAAGATGGCGGCGCGGCTGACCGAGGGGGCCGATCTGCCGCACGAGCTGCGGCTGTCGGTGATGAATGCCGATGCGGTCAATGCCTTCGCCGCACCGGGCGGCGAGGTGGTGGTGATGTCCGGGCTGATCGATGCGGCGGACAGCGCCGAGGAGGTCGCCGCGGTGCTGGCCCACGAGATCGGCCATGTCGCCCATCGCGACCCGACAAGGCTGGCGCTGCGGTCGGCGGGCTCGGCGGCCGTGCTGGGGCTGGTCGTCGGCGATGTGGTCGGGGCGGCCGCGGTGGCGGCGGCCTCGCGGGCGCTGCTCGACGCGCATTACGCCCGCGGCGCCGAAACCGCGGCTGATGCGTTCGCGGCGGAACGGCTGGCTGCGGCCGGGGTCTCGCCCGCTGCCCTGGCCACTTTCTTCGAGCGGCTGGCGGCGGAGTCGCCCGGGTCCCCGGGCGTGCTCGGGCTCTTCGCCTCGCATCCGGCGCTGGAATCCCGCAGCCGCGCGGCCCGCGGCGCGGCGGAACGTGCCGCGGACCGGCCGGTGCTCAGCCCACGGGAATGGCAGGCGCTGCAGGCGGTCTGCCGCCGGACATCCGCGACGCCGTGACCCGGCCGCGCGCCGGCGGTTTGCCAAGCCGCGAAAGCCCTGCTAACCGGGACGCCATTGCCTTCGGGAGCCAGACGATGAACCGCCGTACCGCCCTTGCCCTGACCGCGAGCCTCGCCCTGACAGCCTGCACCACGGACATCTCTCCGGATGTTGCTGGGCGGCCGCTGGGCGATTTCAGCCTGCAGCACTTGGTGGTCGTGGTCGACGACCCGCAGAAGGGCCCGATGTCGCGCAGCACCGACGACGCCTCGATCGAGACGGCGGTGACCCAGGCGGTCGATGCGCGCTTCCGCCGCTTCGAGGGCAGCGGCAAGTACTCCATCGCCATCAAGGTCGTGGCCTACGCGCTGGCCGCGCCGGGCATCCCGGTGATCCTGGCGCCGCGCTCGCTGCTGGCGATGAATGTCGGCATCTACGACAGCGGCCAGAAGCGGATCAGCGGCGACTGGAAGCAGCTCGTCGTCTGGGAGGATGCCGGCGGCGACCAGATCCTCGGCACCGGCTACACCCAGGGGGCCGAAGAGCAGCTGGCCGAACTTGCCGACAATGCCGCCGTCGAGATCGAGAAATGGATGCGCGAGAACGAGGGCTGGTTCGCCCCCTCCGTGCCTGCCGGGGACGCCGAACCCGCCAGCTGACCGCCGCCGCCCGCGGATTTCCGCCCGTTGCGCGCGTGCCGCAGCGCGGAAACGGTGCCGGGGCGCCGCAAACAGGGTCCTGGCGCGTTCGGAAGGCTTGACTCTCCTGCACGGGTTCCGTACCCGGCTGCCGTTGATGACCAAGGGCGGGCGGACCGCCCCCAGAAAAGGCGCCCGAAGACATGGCAAAGGCAAAGTTTGAGCGTAACAAGCCGCACGTGAACATCGGCACGATCGGTCACGTTGACCACGGCAAGACGACGCTGACCGCAGCAATCACGAAGTACTTCGGCGAATTCCGCGCCTACGACCAGATCGACGGCGCGCCGGAAGAGAAGGCCCGCGGCATCACCATCTCCACCGCGCACGTGGAATACGAGACCGAGGCGCGCCACTACGCCCACGTCGACTGCCCCGGCCACGCCGACTACGTCAAGAACATGATCACCGGTGCCGCCCAGATGGACGGCGCGATCCTGGTCGTGAACGCCGCCGACGGCCCGATGCCGCAGACCCGCGAGCACATCCTGCTGGCGCGCCAGGTCGGCGTCCCGGCGCTGGTCGTGTTCCTCAACAAGGTCGACCAGGTCGATGACGAGGAGCTGCTCGAGCTCGTCGAGATGGAAGTCCGCGAACTGCTGTCCTCCTACGACTTCCCCGGCGACGACATCCCGATCATCGCGGGTTCGGCGCTGGCCGCGATGGAAGGCCGCGACAACGCGATCGGCGAGGACAAGATCCGCGAGCTGATGGCTGCCGTCGACGAGTACATCCCGACCCCGGACCGTCCGATCGACCAGCCGTTCCTGATGCCGATCGAGGACGTGTTCTCGATCTCCGGCCGCGGCACCGTCGTGACCGGCCGCGTCGAGCGCGGTGTCATCAATGTCGGCGACGAAATCGAGATCGTCGGCATCCGCGACACCAAGAAGACGACCTGCACCGGCGTCGAGATGTTCCGCAAGCTGCTGGACCGCGGCGAAGCCGGCGACAACATCGGCGCGCTGCTGCGCGGCGTCGACCGTGAAGGCGTCGAGCGCGGCCAGGTTCTCTGCAAGCCGGGCTCCGTGACCCCGCACACGAAGTTCGAGGCCGAGGCCTACATCCTGACCAAGGAAGAGGGCGGCCGCCACACGCCGTTCTTCGCGAACTACCGTCCGCAGTTCTACTTCCGGACCACCGACGTGACCGGGACCGTGACGCTGCCGGAAGGCACCGAGATGGTGATGCCGGGCGACAACCTGAAGTTCACGGTCGAGCTGATCGCTCCGATCGCGATGGAAGAGAAGCTGCGCTTCGCCATCCGCGAAGGCGGCCGCACCGTTGGCGCAGGCGTCGTCTCCAAGATCATCGAGTAATCGGCGATCGCCGCCGCTCCGGACGGAGCGGACAGGCTTCCGAAAGGCCCCGGTTCTGCCGGGGCCTTTTGCGTTTCCGGCGGCCACCGCCCGAGGTTAGGGACAATTCAAGGCAAATTTCCGCCTGCAGGCTGCGGCGGAGAGGAATATCTTAGGAAAATTCGCGTCAAACCTTGGGGGCTCATTCCAGGGAGGCGCGAATGGCACAGGCCCGCTACCTGTCGGTTTTCCGGTACCCCGTCGCCGCGGATCTGCCGGTCAACATAATCCGCATGGACGCGGATCTCTTCGGCTATGCCGACGGCACGCGGCAGGTCCTGATCGAAGGCAGCTTCAGCTACCAGTATTTCCCGGGCTACGTGCTGCCGATCGGCACCGCGTCCCGCTTCACCGTCAGCGAGAACGGCACCGACATTTATTCGGTGACCGGCACCTTCATCGATGCCTTCGCCTTCGGCTACAAGCCGGTCCGCGACCATGGCGGGCTGGGCATGCTGCAGGTGCTGGAGGAATACCTGTTCCGCGAGGCCGACGAGATGTTCGGCACCGACCTGGCGGATTCGCTGCAGGGCTTCGGCGGGGACGACGCCATCTTCGCCGGGCTCGGCAACGACACTGTGCTGGGCGGCATCGGCCAGGACACGCTGTTCGGCGGCGAGGGATCGGACCGGATCGACGGCGGCCGCGGCGACGACCTGCTGCAGGGCGAGAAGGGGATGGACACGCTGCTGGGCGGACCGGGCCGGGACACGATCATCGGCGGGCTCGGCGCCGACTGGATCGAGGGCGGCGAGGATGACGACGACATCGAGGGCGCGGAAGGTGCGGACAGCATCCAGGGCGGCGACGGCAACGACCGGATCATGGGCGGCTTCCGCTCCGACGTGATCAGCGGCGGGGCGGGCGACGACCACATCCTCGGCGGGCTCGGCTCCGACTGGCTGTCGGGCGATGACGGCGACGATTTCCTGTTCGGCTTCAACGGCCGGGACACGCTCCAGGGCGGCGACGGCAACGACACGCTGATGGGCAGCGCCGGCAGCGACACGCTTTCCGGAGGGGCGGGCGACGACGAGATCGTGGCCGGCATGGGCCAGGACAATGTCTGGGGCGGCGACGGCAACGACCGCATCTTCGGCCGCCTCGGCAACGACACGCTGCGCGGCGACGCGGGCGACGACCGGATCTTCGGCGGCGCCAGCGACGACCTGATCCTCGCGGATGCCGGCAATGACGTGATCCGCGGCGGGGAGGGCATCGACACCTACAGCTTCCAGGCGGCGCGCGACGGCGTCTCCTTCTCGCTCGGCGTGACCGGCGCGCAGGCCACCGGCATCTACGGACGGGACGCGGTCTACGAGGTGGAGAACCTGACCGGCGGTTCCGGCGACGACACGCTCTCGGGCGACGGCTTCGCCAATGTGGTCGATGGCGGCGGCGGCGACGACCGGATTTCCGGCGGCGGCGGCGATGACAGCCTGATCGCCGGCCATGGCGACGACACTCTGGACGGCGGCGACGGCAACGACACGCTGCGCGCGGTCAGCGGCTTCGGCAACGACATGCTGCGCGGGGGGGACGGCAACGACCTGCTGATCTCGGCCGAGATGGGCTATGTCGCCTATTTCGACGGCCATGACCAATTGCTGGGCGAGGCGGGGGACGACACGATCTGCGGCGGCTACAACGCGCGGATCACCGGCGGCACGGGGGCGGATGTCTTCGTCTTCTCCATCCCGGTCACCCGCGACGGGCTCATGACCATCACCGATTTCGAAACCGGCACGGACCTACTCGATCTCAGCCAGCTGCCCGAGGGGGCCGTCGTTTCCCTCGACGGCGGCACGGGCGCCGAGATCGCCTACAACGGCTACGTGGTGGAGATCGACACCCGCATGGCGCTGTCGGAAACCGACGTGATCTTCGCGGCCTGAGCGGGGCGGCCCGCGCTCAATGCGCAGGGGCCGCCGCCCGGTCCTTCGGCTTCTGCAGCATCAGTGTCATTGCGGCGAGGCCGAGGAACAGGAAGGTGAACAGCGCGAAGACGTCGATGAAGGACATCACGCTGGCCTGCTCCACCACGATCCCCCGCATCTGGCTGAGCGCCGCGGTGGAGGCGTCCAGCCCGTGCGCCGCGTTGTTCGCCGCCATCGACTGCAGCTGCGACAGCGCCTCGGGATTGGTCCAGGTGACATGCTCCGACAGCCGCTCGTAATGGAAGGCCCTGCGGTGGCTCAGCACGGTGTTGATGATCGCCAGCCCCACCGCGCCGCCGAGGTTGCGCGTCAGGTTGAACAGGCCCGAGGCGCTCTTCAGCTTGTCGGGGGACAGCGTGCCGAGCGCGAGGTTGTTGATCGGCACCATGCAGAGCATCAGCGACACGCCGCGCAGGATCTGCGGCAGCAGCAGCTCATTGAAGTCCCACTCGACGGTCATTCCGGTCAGCAGGTGCGAGCTGAGCGCGAAGCCGGCGAAGCCGATGCCCATCATCACCCGCGGGTCCAGCTTCGAGGACAGGATCCCCGCCAGCGGCGCGGTGAAGAACATCGCTGCCCCCGAGACGAAGACCGCCTCGCCGATCATCAGGCTGTCATAGCCGCGGATCTGCGCCAGGTAGAGCGGGTAGAGATAGGTCATTCCGTAGAGCCCGGTGCCCATCACGAACGAGAAGAGCGAGCCCATGGCGAAGTTGCGGTCGCCGAAGGCCGAGAGGTCCACGACCGGCACCTCGCGGGTCAGCGCGCGCCAGAAGAACAGCACGCCGCCGGCGCACATCACCACCACGGCCAGGGCGACGATCTCGTCCTGCATCCAGTCATTGGCCGGCCCTTCCTCCAGCGCGAATTCCATCGCGCCGAGGAAGGCCGCCATTGCCGCCAGCCCGGTCCAGTCGAAGCGGCGGAAGAGCTTCCAGTCGGGCTCGTCGAAATCCACCAGCAGGAAGGTCGCGATCGCCACGCAGATGCCGGGGATCACGTTGATCAGGAACAGCCAGTGCCAGGAGAAGGCATCGGAAAGATAGCCGCCGACGGTCGGGCCGATGGTCGGCGCCAGCGTCGCGATGAGGCCGATCAGCGGCGAGGTGATCGACCGCTTCGAGGGCGGGAAGATCGAGAAGGCCGCGGCGAAGACCGAGGGGATCATGCCGCCGCCGATGAAGCCCTGGGCCGCGCGGTAGACGATCATCTGGTCGATATTCGTGGCGGTCGCGCAGAGGAAGCTTGTCGCCGCGAAGCCGAGCGCCGAGACGGTGAACAGGATCCGCGTCGACATCACCCGCCCCAGGAAGCCCGAGAGCGGGATCATGATCACCTCGGCGATCAGGTAGGAGGTCTGGACCCAGCTGATCTCGTCGGCGGAGGCGCCGAGCCCGGCCTGGATTTCGGACAGGGAGGCGGCCACGATCTGGATGTCGAGGATCGCCATGAACATGCCGAAGATCATCGCCACGAAAGCGAAGATTCGGCGCGGCGGGATATGCTCCTCGGGGACGGCCATGGCGGTCAGCTGCCCGACGTTCCGCCGGTGCGGGTATCGACCGAGACGATGGTGGACAGCCCGGCGCGCAGGCGTCCGTCGGCCAGCGTGTCCGCCGGGAGCGCGATGCGCACGGGCACGCGCTGCACCACCTTGGTGAAGTTGCCGGTCGCGTTCTCCGCAGGCAGCAGCGAGAACAGCGCGCCGGTTGCCGGGGCAAGCGACTCCACGCGGCCCTCGACCTCGACGCCCGGCAGCATGTCGAAGGTCAGATGCGCGACGGCGCCTGCGCGGACCTCGCCCAGCTGGGTTTCCTTGAAATTCGCCTCGACATAGAGTGCGCCGGAGGGGACCACGGCGGCCAGCAGCGTGCCGGGGCTGACCAGTTCGCCGTTTTCGGCCGCGATGTTCGCCACCACGCCGTCATAGGGCGCGCGCAGCACGGTGCGGTCGAGATTGCGCTGCGCCTGGTCGACGGCCAGTTCGAGCGAGCGGCTCTGCGCCTGCGCTTCGGCCAGCTGCGCCTCCAGCACGGAGACATTGGCCTCGGCGGAGCGGACAGAGGCATCGGCATTGGCCTGCTGGGCCTGGGCCTCTTCCAGCGCGGCCACCGCGTCGTCGAGCGAGGCCTTGCTGGCGAAGCTCGAGGAATTGAGGTTCTTGACCCGGTCGGCGGTCGATTGCGCGTTCTTCAGCGCCGCCGCGGCCGAACGCTGGGTGGCCTCGGCCTGGGTCACGGAGGCCTTTGCCGCCTCGATCTGCGCGCGGATCCGCGCCATGGTCTGCTGCTGCGTCGCAACCTCGGCCTTGGCCTTGTCCAGCGCGATGCGGTAGTCGCCCTGGTCGATGCGGAACAGCACCTGGCCGGCCTTCACCGGCTGGTTGTCGGTGATGGCGACTTCGGTGACCGTGCCGGTGACCTCGGGCGAGATCTCGGAGATGTCGGCCTGCAGATAGGCGTCGTCGGTGGTTTCCATGAAGCGGCCGTCGGTCCACCAGCCATAGCCTTCGCGGCCGCCGAAGCCGAGCGCGGCCAGCAGCACGAGGCCGAGGACGATCTTGCGCACCGGCCGGCGGCGCGGCTTCGGCTCTTCCGCCGCGCCGTTCCGCACCGGTTCCGCCGCGCGGTCCTGGCTCTGGCCGGAGCCGTCATCGGAAGTGTCGAATGCCATGCCTCATGATCCTTGTCAGAGAATCGAACCGAACGGTTCGGTATTGGTGGTTGACATGGGGGAAAGCTCCGGGCAGATCAACACAAAATCGAACCAACCGGTTCGAAATCTCTCGCAGAGGTGAACAAGATGTCAAATCCTGCCGTTCCCGTGGCCCCGCGCCGCCGCGGAAAGGCCGCGGCCGGACAGGACCCGGCCAAGCGCGCGCAGATCCTCGACGGCGCTCGCACGGTCTTTGCCCAGCTCGGCTTCGACGCGGCCTCGATGAACGACATCACGCGCGAGGCGGGGGTCTCGAAGAGCACGATCTACGTCTATTTCTCCTCCAAGGAGGAGCTGTTCGAGGCGCTGATCTCCGAGGCCAGGGAGCGCATCTTCGCCGAGATCCTCGCGGAACTGGACCGGCCCGGCCCGATTGCGGAGGTGCTGCACGCATACGGGCAGCATTTGGCGCAGGTGCTGTGTTCCGAGCCGGTGATCGCGGCGCACCGCACGGTGATCGGCGTGACCGAGCGCAAGCCGGATCTCGGCCGCCGCTTCTACGATGCCGGCGGGCGGCGCGGGATGGAGGCGCTGCGCGGCTACCTGCGGACGCAGATCGCCGCGGGAGAGCTGGAGATTCCCGATCCCGAACTGGCCGCCTACCAGTTCGTGGAGCTCTGCCTTGCCGGGCTGTTCCGCCGCCGCGTGATGGCGCATCTCGACCGCGAGCCGACGGAGGCGGAACTGTCGCGCACCGTTGGGTCTGCCGTGACGATGTTTCTCGCCTGCTACGGCACCGGCTCGGGGGCGCGCTCCAGCGGGGTCTGAGCCGCCAGATCCGCCAGCATCGCGGCCAGCAGCCGGTATTCCGCATCGCGCGGGCTGGACCTGCGCCAGGCCAGCGCCACGGTGCGGGTCCGCTGCGGGCCGGCGAAGGTGCGCACCGCGACCCGGTCATGCTGGGCCTCGCTGCGTGCCGCCATTTCCGGGATCAGCGTGACGCCCAGCCCGTGCGCCACCATCTGCACCAGCGTCGAGAGGCTGGAGGCGGCGAGCGTGTCCACCTCGTCCGCCACGGTCAGCCCGCAGGCCGCCAGCGCATGGTCGCGGAAGCAGTGGCCCTCTTCCAGCAGCAGCAGCGGGTGCTGCGCCAGAACCTCCTCGTCGGGCTGGCTGGCAGGCGTGCCCGGCGGGGCGATCAGCATGAAACGCTCGGAGAAGACCGGGTGGGTCTCGATCTCGGGATGGACCAGCGGCAGCGCCGCGATCACAAGGTCGAGCGTGCCCTGCGCCAGTTCCGACAGCAGCGTGTGGGTCACCGTCTCGCGCACCTTCAGCTCCGATCCGGGATGGCGGCGGATGATCTCCTTCAGCAGCCCGGGCAGCAGGTAGGGCGCCACGGTCGGGATCACGCCCAGCCGCAGCGGCCCGGCCAGCCCGCCTGCATGCATCCCGGCCGCCTCGACCAGGTCGCGCACCGACTGTCCGATATCGCCTGCGCGCCGCGCGACCTCCTGTCCGGCGGCGGTCAGCGTCACGCCGCGCGGCCGCCGCTCCACCAGCGCGACGCCGAGCTGCGATTCCAGCTCGGCCACCTGCATCGACAGGGCCGGCTGGGTGACATGGCACAGCGCCGCCGCCCGTCCGAAATGGCCGGTCCGGGCGAGGGCTTCGAAATAGGCCAGCTGTTTCAAGGTTACGTGAGCCATCAGTTGATCTTATCGGAGGGAACCGTATGCGCAATCCGCTCTTTGACTCGGGGTACGCGTTACCCATTAAGACCGACGGAGGAAGTCCATGAGCAAGCGTCTCACGACCACCGCAGGCGCCCCGGTGCCCACGAACGAGAACAGCCTGACCGCGGGCAAGCGCGGCCCGGTGCTGATGCAGGACTACCAGCTGCTCGAGAAACTGGCACACCAGAACCGCGAGCGCATCCCCGAGCGCACCGTCCATGCCAAGGGCTGGGGCGCGTTCGGCGCGCTGACCATCACCAAGGACATCTCGCAGTATTCCTGCGCCAAGATCTTCTCGGAGGTCGGCAAGCGCACCGAGGTGCTGGCGCGCTGGTCGACCGTGGCAGGCGAGGCGGGCGCGGCGGATGCGGAACGCGACGTCCGCGGCTTCTCGCTGAAATTCTATACCGAGGACGGCAACTGGGACATGGTGGGCAACAACACGCCGGTGTTCTTCGTCCGCGACGCCTACAAGTTCCCGGATTTCATCCACACGCAGAAGCGCCACCCGGTCACCAACATGCGCAGCCCCGAGGCGATGTTCGACTTCTGGGCCGGCCAGCCGGAATCCGTGCATCAGGTCACCATCCTGATGTCGGACCGCGGCATCCCGAAGAACCCGTCGCACATGAACGGCTATGGCTCGCACACCTATTCGATGTGGAACGCCAAGGGCGAACGCTTCTGGGTGAAGTTCCACTTCAAGACGCAGCAGGGCCATGACTTCCACACCTCGGAAGAGGCGGAAAAGCTGATCGGCAAGACCCGCGAGTCCTACCAGGAGGACCTCTACAACATGCTGGAGGAAGGGCGTTTCCCGAAATGGACCTTCTGCATCCAGGTGATGAGCGAGGAAGACGCGGCGAAGCAGAGCTTCAACCCGTTCGACCTGACCAAGGTCTGGCCGCATGCGGATTTCCCGCTGATCGAGGTCGGCGAGCTGGAGATCAACCGCAACCCCGAAAACTACTTCATGTATGTCGAGAATGCCGCCTTCTCGCCGTCGAACGTGGTGCCGGGCATCGGCTTCAGCCCGGACAAGATGCTGCAGGCGCGGGTATTCTCCTATGCCGACGCCCACCGCTACCGGCTGGGGACGCATTACGAGGCGCTTCCGGCCAACTTCCCCAAGGCGGCTCCGGCGACGCACAACTACCACAAGGACGGCGGGATGCGGTTCTTCCCGCCGAATTCCGGCCATCCGGACGCCTATTACGAGCCGAACCAGTACGAGGAAGCAGCCCGCGCCGACGGCACTGTGGCCGAACCGCCGCTGAAGATCGACGGCGACGCGGCGCGCTATGACCAGGCCGATCCGGATGCGGATTACGTGCAGGTCCGCGCGCTGGTGATGGATGTCATGACCGACGAGGAGCGCGGCCGGCTCTACCGGAACATGGGCGGTGCGATGGCGCCCTGCTCCGACAGCGTGAAGGAGCGCTGGTTCGAGGTGCTGCGCCGCGTCCATCCCGACTACGAGGCGGGCGTGCGCAAGGTCGTGGCTTCCGGTCCCGGCGACACCAATTCGCTGCCGGTGACCGAAGACACCCCGCTTGGCGTCAACGAGCCAGCGGAATAGGATCGCGCCGGAACGGCGGCCTGGAGGGGTCCGCTCCGGCGGGGCCCTTCGTCCGTCAGGAGATCAGCCAGGGCTCCGGCTGCTGGGCATAGGGCAGGTAGAGCGGATGCTTGGGATGCCCGGCCTTCGACAGGCCCAGATGGTAGGGCGTGACGCCGGTGGCGCGGATCAGGCGTTCGACCGCCGGGCCGCGGTCGAGGAAGGCGCCATGGGTGCCCCAGGCGCAGACCACGCGGTCGGCCCAGCCGCAGGCCTCGGCAATCGCCGCATCGTTTTCCGGCCCGACCGGTTCCGGCGCGGCGCGCATCGCCTTCGGGTCGGTGTCGCGCCAGGCGAAGATGTTGGTCACCCGGAACGCGCCGTAGCCCAGCGTCCGCGCCCGCCGCTCGCAGCGTTCGACCGTCGGGTCGTTCTGCACCTCGGTGGCGGTCGAGGGGTTGAGCATGACGAAGGTCACCTTCTGTCCCGCCGGGTCCCAGACGCGGGTCAGCGTGTAGCGGTAGAGCTCGCAGGGCGAATAGACGGCGATGGAGGCGGCATCGCCCTTCTGGTGGGTGCGGGTGATCATGCAGCGGATGTGCGGGATTGGCGGGCCGGGCGCAAGCCCGGCTTCATCCTTCGGCAAGGGATCGCGGTTAAGGATGTGGCGGAAAGGAGCCTGCGATGCGACCGGGACAGCTGATTGCCTACGGACTGGGCCATGTCTTTCTGGCGGCACTGTCGGCGGGCGTGGCCGCCTTCGTGACCGTCATGCTGCTTTCGGGTGCCGGGGCCCCGCTGCGCGCGGCGATCGGGCTTCCGGCCGCGGAGTTCGCGGCGCTGCCCTGCCGGAGTCCGGCCCCGCAGCAGGACTTGGCGGCGTCCCGGGCGCAGCCGCCCCCGGACGGGGGCGGGCGCCAGGTGACGTTCACGCGGCCGAAACCTCTCGATCTCAGCCCGCGGGAGCCGTTCATTCGGACAGATTGAACACCCGGCTGGGATGCAGCATCCCGGCCTTGTAGATGCCGACCGCGACCGGGCGGCCCTGATGCACGGCCCAGGCTTCCTCGCCGAACTCGGCCTCCGAGGACAGGACCTCGCCCGGATTGCCGTTCATCAGCCGGGTCGCGCCATGGGCGGAGACCACCACCTTCGGCAGGTCGGTCAGCCCGGCCTCCAGCGGCAGCAGCAGCCGGTCGAGTGCCGGATCCTTCGCCCCGGCCTCGATATCGGCCAAGCTCACCCCGTCCTCGTCGGCCTCGAACGGACCGGACCAGACGCGGCGCAGCCAGTCGACATGCGCCTTGCAGCCCAGCGTCTCTCCCAGGTCGCGCGCGATGGCACGGACATATCCGCCCTTGCCGCAGACCATCTCCAGCTCGACATGGTCGTCATCGGGGCGGGAGACCAGCTCCAGGCTCTCGACGAAGAGCGGCCGCGCCGAAAGCTGCGGATCGTCGCCCTCGCGCGCCAGCGCATAGGCGCGCTCGCCGTCGATCTTCACCGCCGAGAATTTCGGCGGCACCTGCATGATGTCGCCGGTGAAGCCGGGCAGGGCCGCGGCGATCTCCTCGGTGGAGGGGCGCTGCGCCGACTCGGCGATCACTTCGCCCTCGGCATCGTCGGTATTCGTCGCCTGGCCGAGCCGCACCATGAAGCGGTAGCATTTCAGCGCGTCGGTGATGAACGGAACGGTCTTGGTCGCTTCGCCGAGCGCGATTGCCAGGACGCCTGTTGCCGCAGGATCCAGCGTTCCGGCATGGCCGGCCTTCTTCGCGTCGAAGGCCCAGCGGACCTTGTTCACCACCGCGGTCGAGGTCAGACCGGCGGGCTTGTCCACGACCAGCCAGCCGTGAACCTCGCGCCCCTTGCGCTTGCGTCCCATGTCAGTCGTCCTGATCGAAGTCGTCGTCTTCGGCGCCGTCATCGAGGTCGCGGCGCACGTTGTCCTGCGAGAACAGGCGGCGTGTCTCGTCCATCCGGTCGAAGGTCTCGTCGATGCGGAACCGCAGCTCGGGCGAGAATTTCAGCTTCACCGCCTTGCCGACCGCACGCCGCAGCTCGCTGCGGTTGCGGTTCAGTGCCTCGATCGCCGCCTCGGCGCCCTGTCCGCCAAGCGGCATGACATAGGCCGTTGCGACCTTCAGGTCGGGAGAGGACCGGACTTCGCCCACGGTGATCGACATCCGGTTGAGGTCCGGATCGTGGATCTCGCCGCGGCTCAGCACCTCGGACAGGGTCCGGCGGATGAGCTCGCCCACGCGCAGCTGGCGCTGCGAAGGGCCGGAGAAGGTGTCGTGATGCTTGTGGCGTGCCATGGCCGGCATGTAAGGCATCGCAGGGGCGCCCGCAACAGGACTCTGGAAGGAATGTCGCAGGGCGCCGGATGAAGAGGCGAAGGAAGAGGCGATGACGGAGCTGCCGGGAATTGTGATCACAGGCGCCGCGGGGCGGATGGGCCGGATGCTGGTGCAGGCCGTGGCCGAGAGCGGCAGGGCCCGGCTGGCCGGTGCCGTCGTGCGGCCGGGGCATGCGTGGGTCGGCCAGGATGTCGGCACGGCGATGGGCGGTCCGGCGCTCGGCGTCACGGTCTCCGACGAATTGCTGGCGCCGATGGCGCAGGCGCAGGCGGTGATCGACTTCACCACGCCGGAGCTGAGCACCGAGGTCGCGGCAGTCGCGGCGCAGGCGCGGGCGGTCCATGTGATCGGCACCACCGGCTTCGAGCCGGGCGACCTGGCGAAGATCGCCGCGGCAGCGCGCCATGCGGTCGTGGTGCGGGCGGGCAACATGAGCCTGGGCGTCAACCTTCTGGTCGGGCTGACCCGCCGGGTGGCCGCGGTGCTGGGCACCGACTGGGACATCGACGTGGTCGAGGCGCATCACCGCCACAAGGTCGACGCGCCGTCGGGCACCGCGCTGATGCTGGGCGAAGCGGCGGCCGAGGGGCGCGGCAAGTCCCTGGAAGAGCTTCAGGACATGACGCGCCTGCAGCGCCGCGGCGCGCGGGAAGAAGGCTCGATCGGCTTCTCGGCGATCCGCGGCGGCGACGTGGTGGGCGAGCACGACGTGATCTTCGCCAGCCCGGGCGAGCGCATCGTGCTGCGCCATCTGGCGACAGACCGGGGCATCTTCGCCCGCGGCGCGGTTGCGGCGGCACTGTGGGGCCAGGACAAGGGGCCCGGCGAGTACGACATGATGGACGTGCTCGGGCTGGAGTGATCCGGACGGCCTCCGCCTGCGTATCCCGAAAGGAAACAGGCGGAGGAACCCATGGCACGGGCATTTGCAGCCGTCCTCCTGGCCCTGCTCGCGGCGTCTCCGGCGCGGGCGGAGTTCCGGGTGGTCCAGAAGGAATCCGAGTTCAGGTCGCTGGTCAGCGGCCGGGAGCTGACCCGGCTGGGGGTCAGCCTGACGGTCACCCAGGGCGGCGCCATCGCGGGCCGCGCCTTCGGCCGCGACGTGACGGGACAGTGGCGCTGGCAGGACGGCTATTTCTGCCGCGATCTCGCCTGGGGGGCGCGCAGCTTTCCGCACAATTGCCAGCAGGTCGCGATCGACGGCGACCGGCTGCGCTTCGCCTCCGACCGGGGGACCGGCGAGGCGGCGGTGCTGAACCTGCGCTGAGCCGCGCCCGGCGGAAGATCGGTAAAATTGTCCTCAACTCGGCCGCAATTCCCGAGGTTCCCTGCGGGACGGATCAGCCCGTGTTAAGGTCTGCCGCCTAGCCTTCCACAGCGCGCAACTGCGAGGTGGAACATGAAGCTGGAATCTACGGAACAACCCTTCGGCCTGCTGGTCACGGTCGGCGACTCGCGGATCGACGCCTCCGTGGCGATCCAGTTCAAGGACAGAATGCGGGAACTGACGGCCGGCACGTCGGGCCGGATCCTGCTCGACCTGTCGAAGGTCGATTTCGTCGACAGCAGCGGGCTGGGCGCCATCGTCGCCGCGCTGAAGCAGCTGGAGGCGGATCAGACGCTGGAACTCGTGGCGCTGTCGCCAACCGTGTCCAAGGTGTTCCGGCTGACCCGGATGGACAAGGTCTTTCCGATCCACGAGACGCTGCAACAGGCGAGCGGATCCTGCGCGGATGCCTCCTGACGCGGCGGATTGCGTCGAGGTGGATGGCGATGCGGAGGGGGCCGCGCCCCATTTCCGGATGGCCTTCCCGGCGGGGAGCGAAGCGGTCCGGCAGGCCCTGCTCCGGCTGCGCGGGGAATTGCCCCGGCTGGGACTCGCCGAGCCGGAGATCGGAACGGCGGAGATCGTGCTGGCCGAACTGCTGAACAACATCGTCGAACATGCCTATGATCCCGGGGCCGAAGGCGGGATCGAGCTGGAATGCGAGAGGCGGAAGACGCGCCTCGTCTGCACGATCAGCGACGGCGGCGGACCGATGCCGGGCGACCGGCTGCCCGAGAAGGGACTTGCCGCGACGGACGTCGCGCGACAGGATCTCCCCGAGGGCGGCTTCGGCTGGTTCCTGATCCGCGAGCTGGTGGAAGAGCTGAGCTATGCCCGCCAGGACGGGAAGAACATCGTCCGGTTCGGCCTGGGACTGGGCCGGCCCGCATCCGAAGCGTGATCCCGCGGGGGACCGCCCCCCAGGGAGTTGGTGGAGACTGTGTCCGTGAGAAACTTTCACTTGCCGGGGCGTTCGCCCGTCCTTGCCGCGAACGGCATGTGCGCCACCTCGCATCCCCTTGCATCGAAGACGGCGGTCTCCATTCTCGAAGCCGGCGGCAATGCCGTCGACGCGGCGGTCGCGGCGGCGGCGGTTCTGGGCATTGCCGAGCCGCAGATGACGGGGCTGGGCGGTGACTGCTTCGCGCTGGTCAAGCTGCCCGGCAGCGACGAGGTCATCGCGCTGAACGGGTCGGGCCGGGCGCCTGCCGGGCTATCGGCGGAGGCGCTGCGCGCGGCCGGGCACGATGCGATGCCGCGGCACGATGCCGTCTCGGTCACGGTTCCGGGGGCGGTCGACGCCTTCTGCCACATGCACGAAAGCTGGGGAAAAATGGAACTCGGCGCCGTCCTCGCCCCGGCCGTGCGCTATGCCGAGGAGGGCATTCCGGTCGCGCCGCGGGTGGCCCTTGACTGGCGCGAGGATCACGGCGTGCTCGGCGAAACGGCGAGGGGGTTCTACCTGCCCGGCGGCAAGCCGCCGCTGCAGGGCCAGATCTTCCGCGCGCCGCGCCAGGCCGAGGTGCTCCGGCGCATCGCGGCCGAGGGCCGGGCCGGGTTCTACGAAGGCGAGGTGGCCGACGACATGGTCGCGGCGCTGCGCGCTGCGGGCGGACCGCATACGCTGGAGGATTTCGCGGCCACGCGCTGCAGCCGCGGCGTCCCGATTTCGGGCCGCTACTGGGATGTCGAGCTGCTGGAGCATGCGCCGAACGGGCAGGGCGCGACGGCGATCCTGATGACCAACATCCTCAACAAGTTCGACCTGGCGGAGAACGACCCGCTCGACCCCTGGCGGGCGCATCTGGAAATCGAGGCGGCCAAGCTGGCCTATGACGCGCGCGACCGGTTCCTTGCCGATCCGGACCATGTCCGGCGGCTGGACCACATGCTTTCCGGGGAGACCGCCGGCAAGCTGGCGGCGCTGATCGACGAATACAATGCGAAGCCGATGGCGCTGGCGCAGGCCGGGGAAATCCACCGCGAGACGGTCTATCTCTGCGTGGTCGACCGCAACCTGATGGCGGTCTCGCTGATCGTCTCGATCTTCCACAGCTTCGGCTCCGGCATCGCCTCGCCGGAATTCGGCATCCTGTTCCAAAACCGCGGCGCGGGATTCAGCCTGCAGCCCGGCCATCCCAACGAGGCGGCCGGCGGCAAGCGGCCGATGCACACGATCATTCCGGCGATGCTGCGCGAGGGCGGCAAGGTCAGCACGGTCTTCGGCGTGATGGGCGGGGCCTACCAGCCGACCGGCCATGTCCGCTTCCTTACCAACCTGGTGGATTTCGGCATGCCGCTGCAGGCCGCGATCGACTCGCCGCGCTGCTTCTGGGAGAATGGCACCGTGATGCTGGAGGAAGGCTATTCAAAGGCGGTGGCGATGGAACTGGGCTACATGGGCCATGAAGTCGCCTTCCGCGAGCGGCCGCTCGGCGGCGCGCAGGCAATCCGCATCGACTACCGCAACGGAATTCTCGAAGGCGCCTCGGACCCGCGCAAGGACGGCTGCGCGCTCGGCTGGTAGGCGGAGCGCGCGGGGCTCAGTTCATCTGCGCGTGCAGCTCGTAGGCGCCGTCGGCGTAGTCGCCGAACATGTCGACCACGTCGGGGTGGTCGATCGGCTCGCCGCTGTGGTCCGGTTCCAGGTTCTGCTCGGAGACATAGGCCACGTAGTAGCTCTGGTCGTTCTCGGCGAGAAGGTGGTAGAAGGGCTGGTCCTTCGACGGGCGGCTGTCTTCGGGAATCGCGTCGTACCACTCCTCGGTATTCGAGAAGATGGCGTCGACATCGAAGACCACGCCGCGGAACGGGTGCTTGCGATGGCGGACAACCTGTCCCAGTCTGTACTTGGCCTGAGTTTTCAGCATGACCTTGCACCCCGTTACGACATAGAACCGGCCCGGGCGGCCGTGTTCGAGACCGCGTCATGTCATATTTTTGCCGCGGAGACCAGAGCGCGTGGAACTCTTCCTGAAAGTCCTCGAAGTCGTCACGCCGGTGATCGCCCTTGCGATCGTCGGCTTTGCCTGGGTCCGGATGGGGCTGGAATACAGCGTCCAGTTCGTCACCCGCCTGACGATGACGCTCGGCGTGCCCTGCCTGATCTTCACGGCGCTGATGAAGACCGAGATCGACCCCTCCGCGATCCGCTCGCTGACCCTTGCTTCGGTGGCGGCCTACGGTCTGCTGTCGCTGGGCTTCGCGGCGCTGCTGGCGCTCGGCAAGCTCAGCCAGCGCACCTATCTGGGGCCGCTGATCTTCGGCAATACCGGCAATCTCGGCCTGCCGCTGGCGCTCTTCGCCTTCGGGCCGACCGGGTTCGACTATGCGGTAGTGGTCTTCGCGGTGATGATCCTGTGGTCCTTCACCTTCGGGATCTGGATCGTCGCGGGCGGGGGCGGGCTCGGCAAAGTGCTGAAGGAACCGATCGTCGCTGCAACTGCGCTGGGGGCGGTGTTCCTCTGGCAGGGCTGGAAGACGCCGCCCGCGGTCACCAACACGCTGGAACTGACCGGACAGATGGCGATTCCGCTGATGCTGATCACGCTCGGGGTGGCGGTCGCGCGGCTGCGCCCCGGCGGCGTGTGGCTGGCGGTGGGGCTGTCGGCGCTGAAGATCGTCGCCTGCGCCGGGCTGGGCTGGCTGCTGGGCACGCTGTTCGGTCTCGACCCGGTGGCGCGCGCGGTCCTGGTTCTGCAGCTGTCCACGCCGATCGCGGTGACCTCCTACATGCTGGCGGAGAAATACGGCGCCGATGCCCATGCCGTGGCAGGTCTGGTCGTTGTCTCGACCACGATGTCGATCGCCGCGCTGCCGCTGCTGCTGGCGCTGGTTCTCTGAGCCGCCCCGGCGGACGGTTTTGCTTTCCCGGCGCCGGCAATCTGGGATATGCTCTGCCCAAAGAAAGCAAGAAATAAACACGAGGCAGAGATGAGCAGTCGTCTGATCGCGCTCGGGTTGTGTCTGGGCCTTGCAGCCTGCGGCGGGAAAGCTCCGCCGCGGAATCTGGACAATGCCTGCAGCATCGCCAGCCAGAGGGCAGATATCTACCGGGCCATGAAGAAGACCGAGCGAAAATGGGGCGTGCCGGTGCATGTGCAGATGGCCACGATCCACCAGGAAAGCCGGTTCAAGGACAACGCGCGGACGCCCTACCAATGGGGTCTCGGGGTGATTCCGATGGGGCGGCAGTCCTCGGCCTACGGCTATGCGCAGGCGCTGGACGGGACCTGGGACGAATACCGCCGCGGTCCGGGCCGCAGCGGCGCCAAGCGGAGCAACATCCGCGACGCGACCGATTTCATCGGCTGGTACATGGATGCCAGCTGGCGCACGCTCGGAATCCCGAAGAGCGACGCCAAGCGCCAGTACCTGGCCTATCACGAGGGGCGCGGCGGCTACGCGCGCGGCAGCTACAACTCGAAGCCCTGGCTCCTGAGCGTGGCTTCCAGCGTCGAGAGCCGCGCCTATGCCTACAAGCAGCAGCTGAGGGCCTGCGGCAAGTAGCGCCGGCGGACGATCCGGAACCGGAGGGCCTGCCTGCGGGCGGGCCCAACGGATACCGCCTGAAGCCGCATTCGATCTTTTCCTGAAATTTGCCATCCGTTCCCGCGGGCAGCCTGCCCGGTCCGGGACACGGGAGAGACATGTCCCGGCCAGCGGGTGCCGCGCCTGGAGGCCGGGCAAAAGAAAACCCCCGCCGAAGCGGGGGTTTTGCATGTCTGTAGCTGCGGGACGCGTCAGTCTTCGCCGCGCTCCGGCAGATCGACCAGGCCGCTGTCGTCCGGGCCGCCGAAGATGTCGTCGCCCAGAACCTGGCCGAAGCCGCCCGACATGTCGTCGGATTCCGGAGCGGCCAGCGCCAGCGCTGCTTCCGCCTCTTCCTGGCGCGCCTCGATGACCTTGGCGTCGCGGTCCGATGCGATCCGGCGGATCCGCTGGGTCGCACCGCCGGTGCCCGCCGGGATCAGGCGGCCGACGATGACGTTTTCCTTCAGGCCGACGAGCTTGTCGCGCTTGCCCTGGACCGAGGCCTCGGTGAGCACGCGGGTGGTCTCCTGGAAGGAGGCCGCCGAGATGAAGGAGCGCGTCTGCAGCGACGCCTTGGTGATGCCCAGCAGGATCGGCTCGCCCGATGCCGGACGGCCGCCCTTGGCCTCCGCCTTGGCATTGGCCTCGTCGAACTCGACCTTGTCGACATGCTCGCCCTTGAGGAGCGTGGTGTCGCCGGAGTCGAGGATCTCCCACTTCTGCAGCATCTGGCGGACGATCACCTCGATGTGCTTGTCGTTGATCTTCACGCCCTGCAGCCGGTAGACCGCCTGGACCTCGTCGATCATGTAGTCGGCAAGCGCCTCGATGCCCATGATCCGCAGGATGTCATGCGGGGCAGGGTTGCCGTCGAGGATGTAGTCGCCCTTCTGGACGAAGTCGCCCTCTGCCACCGGGATGTGCTTGCCCTTCGGCACCATGTACTCGACCGAGTCCATGGTGTCGTCCGCGGGCTCGATCGTGATGCGGCGCTTGTTCTTGTAGTCGCGGCCGAACTTCACGTAGCCGTCGAGCTCCGCGATGATCGCATGGTCCTTCGGACGCCGTGCTTCGAACAGTTCCGCCACCCGCGGCAGACCGCCGGTGATGTCCTTGGTGCCGCCGCCTTCGCGCGGGATCCGCGCGACGATGTCGCCCGGCTGCACTTCGGTGCCGTCTTCCAGCGACAGGATCGCGTCGACCGACATCGGGTAGGTGATCGGACGGCCCTGGTCGTTACGCATGGGCTGCCCGTCCTCGCCGACGATGATGATCTCCGGCTTCAGCTCGTTGCCCTTGGGCGCCGTCCGCCAGTCCATCACGATCTTCTGCGACATGCCGGTGGCATCGTCGACATCCTCGCGCACCGAGATGCCCGCGGTCAGGTCGACGAACTTCACCTTGCCCGCCGCTTCCGCGATCATCGGCAGGGTGAAGGGGTCCCATTCGAACAGGCGCTCGCCGCGGTTCACTTCCTGGCCGTCCTTGACCCAGAGCTTGGAGCCGTAGCCGACCTTGTGGGTCACCAGGTCCTCGCCGGTCTCGCCGACGATCGCCAGGACCAGGTTCCGGCCCATGACCAGGATGTCGCCGTTGGCAGCGGTCATCAGCTGCGGGTTGCGCAGCTCGACCCGGCCTGCCTGGCTGGATTCCTGGAAGGACTGCTGGCCGCCGCCCTGCGCCACGCCGCCGATGTGGAAGGTCCGCATCGTCAGCTGGGTGCCGGGTTCGCCGATCGACTGGGCCGCGATGATGCCGACGGCTTCGCCGATGTTCACCGGCGTGCCGCGGGCCAGGTCGCGGCCGTAGCACTTGGCGCAGACGCCATCCTCGGTATCGCAGGTCAGCGGCGAGCGGATCTGCATGGTCTGGATGCGCGCGGACTCGATCAGGTCGGCCTTGCGCTCGTCGATCAGCTCGTTCTGCGCAACCAGCAGCTCCTCGGTGCCCGGACGGAAGATGTCCTCCGCCGCGGTGCGGCCCAGGATGCGCTCGGCGAGCGAGGACACGACTTCGCCGTCATTGACCGCCGCCTGCGCGGTGATCGAGCGGGAGCCGCCGCAATCGTCCTGGCGGACGATGCAGTCCTGCGCCACGTCCACCAGACGGCGGGTCAGGTAGCCCGAGTTCGCCGTCTTCAGTGCCGTGTCCGACAGGCCCTTCCGGGCGCCGTGGGTCGAGTTGAAGTACTCGAGAACGGTGAGGCCTTCCTTGAAGTTCGAGATGATCGGCGTCTCGATGATCTCGCCGTTCGGCTTGTTCATCAGGCCGCGCATCCCGCCCAGCTGCTTCATCTGGGTCACGGAGCCCCGCGCCTTCGAGTCGGACATCATGTAGACCGAGTTCGGTTCGCCCTCGGATCCGTCCTCGTTGATCGGCAGCTTCTTGATGGTCGCCATCATGGCGTCGGTGACCTTGTCGTTGCACTTCGACCAGGCGTCCACCACCTTGTTGTACTTTTCGCCTTGGGTGATCAGGCCGTCCATGTACTGCTGTTCGAACTCCTTGACCTGGTCGCGCACGCCGTTGACGATCTCCCACTTGTTGTCGGGGATCACCATGTCGTCCTTGCCGAAGGAGATGCCGGCCTTGAAGGCCTCGCGGAAGCCGAGCGTCATGATCTGGTCGCAGAAGATGACCGACTCCTTCTGGCCGCAATAGCGGTAGACGGTGTCGATGACCTGCTGGACTTCGCCCTTCTTGAGCAGGCGGTTGACCAGCTCGAAGGGGGCCTTGGCGTTCAGCGGCAGCAGCGCGCCGACCTTCAGGCGGCCGGGCGTCGTCTGGTAGCGCTTGACGATTTCAAGGCCGTTGTCGTCGATCTGCTTGACCCGTGCGGTGACGGAGGCGTGCAGGTGGACGGCACCGGAGGCCAGCGCGTGCTCTACCTCTTCCATGTTGGCGAAGACCATGCCTTCGCCGACCATGCCCTTCCGCTCCAGGGTCACGTAGTAGAGACCCAGGATCATGTCCTGCGACGGAACGATGATCGGCGCGCCGTTGGCGGGCGACAGGACGTTGTTCGTCGACATCATCAGGACGCGCGCTTCCAGCTGGGCCTCGAGGCTCAGCGGGACGTGCACGGCCATCTGGTCGCCGTCGAAGTCGGCGTTGAACGCGGAGCAGACCAGCGGGTGCAGCTGGATTGCCTTGCCTTCGATCAGGACCGGTTCGAAGGCCTGGATGCCGAGGCGGTGCAGCGTCGGTGCGCGGTTCAGCATCACCGGATGCTCGCGGATCACCTCGTCGAGGATGTCCCAGACTTCCGGACGCTCTTTTTCGACGAGCTTCTTCGCCTGCTTCACGGTGCTCGACAGGCCCTTGGCCTCGAGGCGCGAGTAGATGAAGGGCTTGAAGAGCTCGAGCGCCATCTTCTTCGGCAGGCCGCACTGCTGCAGCTTCAGCTCGGGACCGGTCACGATCACGGACCGGCCGGAGAAGTCGACCCGCTTGCCCAGAAGGTTCTGGCGGAAGCGGCCCTGCTTGCCCTTGAGCATGTCGGACAGCGACTTCAGCGGACGCTTGTTGGCGCCGGTGATGACGCGGCCGCGGCGGCCGTTGTCGAACAGCGCGTCGACGGATTCCTGCAGCATCCGCTTTTCGTTGCGGATGATGATGTCCGGCGCGCGCAGTTCGATCAGCCGCTTGAGGCGGTTGTTCCGGTTGATCACGCGGCGGTAGAGGTCGTTGAGGTCCGAGGTCGCGAAGCGGCCGCCATCCAGCGGAACCAGCGGACGCAGTTCCGGCGGAATGACCGGGATCACGGTCATGATCATCCATTCCGGACGGTTGCCGGATTCGATGAAGGACTCGACGATCTTCAGGCGCTTGATGATCTTCTTCGGCTTCAGCTCGCCGGTGGCCTCCGCGAGGTCAGCGCGCAGCTGCTCGGCCTCGGCTTCGAGGTCGATCATCGACAGCATCTCGCGGATCGCCTCGGCGCCGATATTGGCGGTGAAGGCGTCAACGCCATAGGCGTCCTGCGCGTCCATGTACTCTTCTTCGGACAGCATCTGGCCCTGGGTCAGGTCGGTCAGACCCGGCTCGATGACCACGTACTGTTCGAAATAGAGGATCCGCTCCAGATCGCGCAGCGTCATGTCGAGCATGAGGCCGATCCGGGAGGGCAGGGACTTCAGGAACCAGATATGCGCGACCGGCGAGGCCAGCTCGATATGGCCCATGCGCTCGCGGCGCACCTTCTGCAAGGTGACCTCGACGCCGCACTTTTCGCAGACGACGCCGCGGTACTTCATCCGCTTGTACTTGCCGCAGAGGCATTCGTAGTCCTTGATCGGACCGAAGATGCGCGCGCAGAACAGGCCGTCACGTTCCGGCTTGAACGTGCGGTAGTTGATCGTCTCGGGCTTCTTGATCTCGCCATAGGACCACGACAGGATCCGTTCCGGGGAGGCGAGGGACACCTTGATCTCGTCGAACTGCTTCGGCGGGGTCAGGGGGTTGAACGGGTTGTTCACGAGTTCCTGGTTCATTGGGCTATCCTTGAAATTGCGCGGAAAATGGAGCGGCGGGCCCGGAGGCCCGCCCGGGGGAAAACCCGGTTACTCCGATCCCTCCGCGTCCAGGAGTTCCATGTTGAGGCCCAGACCCCGGACCTCCTTGACGAGAACGTTGAACGATTCCGGCACGCCGGCCTCGAAGTTGTCCTCGCCCTTGACGATGCTCTCGTAGACCTTGGTCCGGCCTGCCACGTCGTCCGACTTCACCGTCAGCATTTCCTGCAGGGTGTAGGCGGCGCCATAGGCTTCCAGGGCCCAGACCTCCATCTCCCCGAAGCGCTGGCCGCCGAACTGCGCCTTGCCTCCCAGCGGCTGCTGGGTGACCAGCGAGTACGGACCGGTGGACCGCGCGTGGATCTTGTCGTCCACGAGGTGGTGCAGCTTGAGCAGGTACTTCACGCCGACGGTGACCTTGCGCGAGAACTCCTCGCCGGTGCGGCCGTCGAACAGACGGCTCTGGCCGGAGGTGGAGAAGCCTGCCTTGGTCAGCGCCTCGTTGATGTCATGCTCCTTGGCGCCGTCGAAGACGGGCGTCGCGATCGGAACGCCGCCGGTGACATTGCCCGCCGCTTCCAGAAGCTGGCCCTCGTCCATATCGGCGATGCCCTCTTCCCAGATCTCGTCGCCATAGACGAACTTCATGGCGTCGCGGACCGGGGTGAGGTCGCCGTTGTGCTTGTAGGACTGCAGCGCCTCGTCGATCTGGATGCCCAGGCCGCGCGATGCCCAGCCCATGTGGGTTTCCAGGATCTGCCCGACGTTCATCCGCGACGGCACGCCCAGCGGGTTCAGGACGAAGTCGACCGGGGTGCCGTCCTCGAGGAACGGCATGTCCTCCATCGGCACCACGCGCGAGATCACGCCCTTGTTGCCGTGGCGGCCGGCCATCTTGTCGCCCGGCTGAAGCTTGCGCTTCACCGCGACGAAGACCTTGACCATCTTCATCACGCCCGGAGGCAGGTCGTCGCCGCGGCGGACCTTCTCGACCTTGTCCTCGAACCGTGCGTCGAGCGCGCGCTTCTGCGCCTCGTACTGCGCGTTCAGGGCCTCGATCATCTGCGCCTCGGCCTCGTCTTCCAGCGCGAGCTGCCACCACTGGCCGCGGCTCAGGCCGGAAAGGACCTCCTCGGTGATCTCGGTGCCCGGACGGATGCCCTTCGGACCCTTTACCGCGGGCTTGCCGAGGATCATGTCCTTGAGGCGCGCGTAGATGTTGCGCTCCAGGATGGCGAGTTCGTCGTCGCGGTCACGGCTGAGGCGTTCCACCTCTTCGCGCTCGATCTGGATCGCGCGCTCGTCCTTGTCGACGCCGTGGCGGTTGAACACCCGGACCTCGACGATGGTGCCGTAATCGCCCGGGGGCAGGCGCAGCGAGGTGTCGCGCACGTCGGACGCCTTCTCGCCGAAGATGGCGCGGAGGAGCTTCTCTTCCGGCGTCATCGGGCTTTCGCCCTTCGGCGTGATCTTGCCCACGAGGATGTCGCCCGGACCGACTTCGGCGCCGATGTAGACGATGCCCGCCTCGTCGAGGTTGCGCAGGGCTTCCTCGCCGACGTTCGGGATGTCGCGGGTGATCTCTTCCGGGCCCAGCTTCGTGTCGCGGGCGGCGACTTCGAATTCCTCGATGTGGATCGAGGTGAAGACGTCGTCACGCACGATGCGCTCGGAGATGAGGATGGAGTCCTCGTAGTTGTAGCCGTTCCACGGCATGAAGGCGACGATGACGTTCTTGCCGAGCGCCAATTCCCCCATGTCGGTGGACGGGCCGTCCGCGATGACTTCGCCCTTCGTGACCAGATCGCCCACCTTCACCTGCGGACGCTGGTTGATGCAGGTGTTCTGGTTCGAGCGCTGGAACTTGCGCATCCGGTAGATGTCGACGCCGGCATCGCCGAGCTCGAGATCCTCGGTGGCACGGATCACGATCCGGGTCGCGTCGACCTGGTCGATGATCCCGCCGCGCTTGGCCATGATCGCCGCGCCGGAGTCGCGGGCGACGACTTGCTCGATGCCGGTGCCGACCAGAGGCGCGGTGGCCTGCAGGAGCGGGACCGCCTGGCGCTGCATGTTCGAGCCCATGAGGGCGCGGTTGGCGTCGTCGTTTTCCAGGAACGGGATCAGCGAGGCCGCGACCGACACCAGCTGCTTCGGCGACACGTCGATCAGGTCGACGCTCTCGCGCGGGTTCAGCGTGTAGTCGCCCGACATCCGGGTGTTGACCATCTCGTTGGTGAGGCGGCCTTCCTCGTCCAGCGACGCGTTCGCCTGGGCGATGACGTGGCGCTGTTCCTCGGTGGCGGACATGTAGTGGACCTCATCGGTCACCTGCGCGTCCTTCACCACCCGGTAGGGGGTCTCGATGAAGCCGTACTTGTTCACGCGGGCGAAGGTCGCCAGCGAGTTGATGAGACCGATGTTCGGGCCTTCCGGCGTCTCGATCGGGCACATCCGGCCGTAGTGGGTCGTGTGGACGTCGCGGACCTCGAAGCCCGCGCGCTCGCGCGTCAGGCCGCCCGGCCCGAGCGCCGAAAGACGCCGCTTGTGGGTGACTTCCGACAGCGGGTTGGTCTGGTCCATGAACTGCGACAGCTGCGACGAGCCGAAGAACTCGCGCACGGCGGCAGCCGCGGGCTTGGCGTTGATCAGATCCTGCGGCATGACCGTGTCGATCTCGACGGAGGACATGCGCTCCTTGATGGCGCGCTCCATCCGCAGAAGGCCGACGCGGTACTGGTTCTCCATCAGCTCGCCGACGGACCGGACGCGGCGGTTGCCGAGGTGGTCGATGTCGTCGACTTCGCCCTTGCCGTCGCGCAGCTCGACCAGCGCCTTGATGCAGGCGATGATGTCTTCCTTGCGCAGCGTCCGCTGGGTGTCCTCGGCGTCGAGCGCCAGGCGCATGTTCATCTTCACCCGGCCGACGGCCGAGAGGTCGTAGCGCTCGCTATCGAAGAACAGGCTGTCGAACAGGGTCGAGGCGGCCTCGACGGTCGGCGGCTCGCCCGGGCGCATGACGCGGTAGATGTCCATGAGCGCGGTCTCGCGGCTCATGTTCTTGTCCGCGGCCATGGTGTTGCGGATGTAGGGGCCGACATTGATGTTGTCGATGTCCAGCACCGGGATCTCGCGCACGCCGGCATCGAGAAGGGTCTTCAGCGTGCCGCCGGAGATCTCGCCTTCCTTGTCGAGTTCCCAGGTCAGCTCGTCGCCGGCCTCGACATAGATCGCGCCGTTTTCCTCGTTGATGATGTCCTTGGCGACATAGCGGCCGATGATGTGGTCGAAGGGCACCAGCAGCTCGGTGACGGTGGCTTCGTCGATCAGCTGCTTGACCTTGCGCGGGGTCATCTTCTGGCCGGCTTCGCAGATGATCTCGCCGGTGGCGGCATCCACGAGGTCGTAGGTCGGGCGGGTGCCGCGCACGCGCTCGGGGAAGAACTTGGTCACCCAGCCGCGCGAGCCGTCGAGACGGAAGTTCACCGTGTCGTAATAGGCGTCGCAGATGCCTTCCTGGTCGAGGCCCAGGGCATAGAGCAGGGTCGTGACCGGCAGCTTGCGGCGGCGGTCGATGCGGGCGAACACGATGTCCTTGGCGTCGAACTCGAAGTCCAGCCAGGAGCCGCGGTAGGGAATGATGCGGCAGGCGAACAGCAGCTTGCCCGAGGCGTGGGTCTTGCCCTTGTCATGGTCGAAGAACACGCCCGGCGAGCGGTGCATCTGGGACACGATCACGCGCTCGGTGCCGTTGACGATGAAGGTGCCGTTGGGCGTCATCAGCGGCATGTCGCCCATGAAGACGTCCTGCTCCTTGATGTCCTTCACGGACTTCGCGCCGGTGTCCTCGTCGACATCGAACACGATCAGGCGCAGCGTCACCTTCAGCGGGCCGCTGTAGGTCATGTCGCGCTGCATGCACTCTTCGACGTCGTATTTCGGCTTTTCGAGCTCGTATTTCACGAATTCGAGAACGGCGGTCTCGTTGAAATCCTTGATCGGGAAAACGGACTGGAACACGCCCATGATGCCTTCGCCGTCCAGCGGCTGGGGGGCATCGCCCGATTTGAGGAACAATTCGTAGGAGCTTTTCTGAACCTCGATGAGGTTCGGCATCTCCAGAACTTCACGGATGCGACCGTAATATTTGCGGAGTCGTTTCTGGCCGAGGAAGGACTGAGCCATGCGCGTCGTCACCTTTCGTGTTTCGCCAACGCGCAGGCCGGTGGGGTGGCCGGCCGCACGCCGATGAAATCAGGGGGATCGGTCCATTCCTGGCTCCCGTCCCAAAGGGAGCCGCTCGACCGGTCCGCACCCTGGAGAGGGGCCGGGGCTTGCACGAGGCAGGCCCCTCTCCAAGACGCGGATAGCTGGACCCGGAAAATCCGGATCCAGCCACCGAATAGTGCAATCAGCTACGCGACATGCGCGTGCGCGATTACTTGAGCTCGACGACGGCGCCGACTGCTTCCAGCTTCGCCTTGATGTCGTTGGCTTCGTCTTTGGAGACCTGCTCCTTGACGGCTTTGCCACCGGCTTCGACCAGCTCTTTTGCTTCCTTGAGGCCCAGGCCGGTGATGCCGCGGACTTCTTTGATGACCTTGATCTTCTCGGCGCCTGCTTCTTTCAGGATCACGTCGAATTCGGTCTGCTCTTCGGCTGCGGCCGCGCCTGCGTCGGCTGCCGGGCCTGCCATCATGACGGCGCCGCCCGCTGCGGGCTCGATGCCGTACTCATCCTTCAGGATGGTTTTCAGTTCTTGTGCTTCGAGCAGGGTCAGGTTGACGATTTGCTCTGCGAGTGCTTTCAGATCAGCCATTTCTCTGGTTCCGTATATCTAGATATGTGTTCCAACGCGAAGTGTTCCAACCCCACGCGGTTCCCATGTCACGCGGCCTCGCCGCGCTCCTCGATTGTCGAAAGGATGCTTGCGATGTTGCTTGCAGGCGCGCCAATGGCACCGGCGATGTTCGAAGCAGGTGCACCGATGCAGCCGACGATGGAAGCGATGAGCTCCTCGCGCGACGGCATCTGGGACACGGTCTTCACACCGTTCCGGTCCAGCACCGTGCCACCCATTGCGCCGCCAAGAATCTGGAACTTGTCGTTCCCCTTGGCGAAATCCTCGGCAGCCTTGGCCGCAGCCACAGGATCCTCGGAATAGGACAGCACGGTCATGCCCGTCAGCAGGTCACCCATGGCTTCCGCCGGAGTGTCCTTCAGGGCGATCTTGGCGAGCCTGTTCTTGGCAACACGCACGAATCCGCCGGCATCGCGCATGCGCGCCCGCAGATCCTGCATTTCGGCAACCGTGAGACCCGCGTAGTGTGCAACCACCACGACGCCAGAGCTTTCGAAGATCTGGCCGAGTTCCTCGACCACTTTCTCTTTCTGGGCTCTATCCACAGTTTTGCTCCAAGTTTGAGGGGTTGCCCCCTCGGCTCATGTCTGCCGGGCACAGGGCCCGACGTTCGGGTCCGCTGATGGTCCCGAGGCCAGATCGCCAGAGAACAGGAATTTCCTGGTCCCAGAGAAACGTCTCGATCCCCATCTCAGGAAGGACATTAAGCGCCTTCGGTCAGCCCCTGGCGGCTTCCCTCGACGCACCCTCCGTCTCGGACAGACTACGGGAATCAGCCAATGTCCGATTCCCGCAGGAGCGTGTCCTGTAGCGGTCTTTCGCTCCGGGGGGAAGGGCCTTCTTGCGGATTTGACCGGATTGTCCGTCCGCGGACGGCAATTTCCGCGGCGGCGTCCGTCCGTCCGGGCAAACCAGCTGCATTCCGGGCGCCACGGGCATGGACTGCAGCCGCCGGAGAACGCGAAAGGGCAGCACCGCAAGGTGCTGCCCTCCGCAATCGGTGCCGCGCCGTATCAGACGGCGGCAGCTGCCGTTGCCGCGTCTTCGACGGCAACCGACACGCCCGGGCCCATGGTGGAGCTGAGCGAGATCTTCTTCAGGTACGCACCCTTGGCGCCGGTCGGCTTGGCGCGCGACACGGCCTCGACGAAGGCACGGACGTTCTCCGCCAGCTTGGCGTCGTCGAAGGAGCACTTGCCGATGCCTGCGTGGATGACGCCGGCCTTCTCGACCTTGAACTGGACTTCGCCGCCCTTGGCATTCGCCACGGCCTGGGCCACGTCCATGGTCACGGTGCCGACCTTCGGGTTCGGCATCAGGTTGCGCGGGCCGAGGATCTTGCCGAGACGGCCGACGATCGGCATCATGTCCGGCGTCGCGATGCAGCGGTCGAACTCGATCGTGCCGCCCTGGATCGTTTCCATCAGCTCTTCCGCGCCGACGATGTCCGCGCCTGCGGCCAGGGCTTCGTCAGCCTTGGCGCCGCGGGCGAAGACGGCGACGCGCACGGTCTTGCCGGTGCCGTTCGGCAGGGTGACCACGCCGCGGACCATCTGGTCTGCGTGGCGCGGGTCGACGCCGAGGTTCATGGCGATCTCGAGGGTCTCGTCGAATTTCGCGGAGGCCGAGCCCTTGATCAGGGCGACAGCTTCCTCGACGGAGAGGTTTTCCTTGCCGACGAAGGCTTCGCGGGCGGCTTTGGTGCGCTTACCGAGCTTTGCCATGACTTAGCCTTTCACCTCGATGCCCATGGTCCGCGCGGAACCAAGGATGATCTTCATTGCGCCTTCGATGTCGTTCGCGCTGAGGTCCTTCATCTTGGCCTCGGCGATCTCGCGCACCTGTGCAACGGTGACGGTCGCGATGGTTTCGCGGCCGGGCTTCTCGGCGCCCTTCGGACGGTTGCGCTTGCCAACCGGCTTCAGGCCCGCAGCTTTCTTCAGGTAGTAAGACGCAGGCGGCGTCTTGATGTCGATCGTGAACGACTTGTCCTGATAGTAGCTGATCACGGTCGGGCAGGGGGCGCCCGGCTCCATGTCCTGCGTCTTGGCGTTGAACGCCTTGCAGAATTCCATGATGTTGATGCCGCGCTGGCCCAGGGCCGGGCCGACGGGCGGGGACGGGTTCGCTTGGCCGGCCTTCACCTGAAGCTTCAGGGTGCCGATCAGTTTCTTGGCCATGAGGCCTCTCCTTCTGACAAGCGGCGGATTGCTCCGCCTCCAACGGCTGTCCGGCGCGCCGGCAGCCACTCGTTGCCGTGGTCAGGTCCCGGACGCGTCCGGGGCACCTCCCACGCCTTGCACTCAGATCAGCTTGGTGACCTGCGTGAATTCAAGCTCGACCGGGGTTTCCCGGCCGAAAATGGACACCGTCACCTTCAGGCGCTGGTTGTCCTCGTCCACCTCGCCCACGAGGCCTTCGAAATCCTCGAACGGGCCGTCGGCGACCTTGACCTTCTCGCCCACCTCGAAATGGATGAGCGTGCGGGGCTGTTCGACCCCTTCCTCGACCCGGTTCAGGATCTGGTTCACTTCGGCGTCGCGCATCGGCATCGGCTTGCCCTGCGGACCGAGGAACCCGGTGACCCGATTGATCGAGTTGATCAGGTGGTAGCCCTGATCGGTCATTTCCATCCGCACAAGCACGTAGCCCGGCATGAAGCGGCGCGGGACCGAGACCTTCTTGCCGCGGCGGATCTCGATCACTTCCTCTTCCGGGACGAGAACCTCTTCTATCTGGTCCTCAAGCCCCTTCTCGGCGACTTCGTGGCGGATCTGTTCCGCGATCTTCTTCTCGAAATTCGAGAGGACGCTGACCGAGTACCACCGTTTCGCCATCTTGCCTTATCCTTGTCCCGCCCGCAGCGGCTCGTCCCTTTGTGGAACAGCAGAGCACGCCGCGAATCGCGGCACGCCACGTTTTGAGTGAGTGTGCGTGCTAGCCCCCGCCGATCCGAAAGGCAAGAGCCGTTTTCCGCCCCCGGAGGGGGCCCGTCAGCTGCCGAAAACGGTCAGGACGGACTGCAGCCCGAAGCGGATGATCATGTCGATCACCGAGAAGAAAAGCGCGAAGATGGCGGTCAGGACCAGCACCATGAGGCTGGTGATCAGCACCTCGCGGCGGGTGGGCCAAGCGATCTTGGAGATCTCGCCGCGCACCTGCTGGATGAACTGAACGGGGTTGGTTGTCGCCATGTCCGGAACCTCTCTGAATCCCGGCGCAGATACTGCCTGTGGACAGATTGTTCAAGTCCCGTGGCGCGCGGGGCCGATCAGGGTGACGCCGGGGGTCCGCGCGACGGCCTCCAGGTCGCGGGCATGGCGGGCATCGGCACGCAGCCGCTGCAGCGGTCCGAAGGGCCGGAAGCCCGGGCCGCGGAAATCCGGGCGCAGGCCGTGGGCGCGGTAGAGGCCGCGCAGTTCCGCGCCGTCCATCCCTTCGTTTGCGCGGCCCGAGAGGTCGACCTCCGGATGGCCGGGCCCCAGCAGCGCGCCAAGGATCTGCGGTCCGCAGGCGGGATAGTCCTCGTAGCGCCAGACGGTGATCCCGGCGACGCCGGGCAGGGCGGCCAGCGCCGCGACCAGCGGCTGCCAGCGCAGGTCGGCCAGCCGGACCTGCCGGGAATAGGCCTTCCAGGGCAGGAACGGGTTCTGCCGCAGATGGAAGCGGTAGCAGGAGGCATAGTAGTCGGCCGGATGGCGCAGGGCGAGGAAGAGCCGCACCTCGCCCAGATCCAGCGCCGAGAGCAGTCCAGCCAGCCGGTCCTGGCCGCGGCGGTAGGGGCCGGGGCAGGGGCCGAGGAAGTTCTCTTCCATCGTGCCCAGGATATTTTCCTCGGAGATCGCCAGCAGCCGGCAGTCCTGCGACAGACGCCTGAGCCAGCGCCGCGCGCGGCCGGGCGCGGCCGTGCCGTCGATCGCCTCGAGAATGCCGGTCTTTCCCTTGCGGATCGGTCCGGGGCCGATCCAGGCGATGCCCGCCGCGCGCAGCTCCGGCCCGGCGCTGGCCAGCGCGGCCTGCAGATGCGTGCTGGCCGTCTTGTGGAGGCCGAGATGGATGTGGCAGCCCCGCGTTCCGCCTGTCGGCATGGCTCCTCCCGCGCGTTTCCCCGAAGCCATAGGCCGGATGCCCTAAGGAATGCTCTACCGCGGCGGAGGCTTCAGGCGCGCATTGGACTGCATGCGGGGGCATGAACCACCCCGCCCGGGCGTCCTTCGGTCGTGTTTCTGCCGCACACATCATGTCGCCAGGTCGCCTTGGCAGCGCCGTGCGGTGCAGCCAGGGCGGTCGGCGTCCAGCCGATGATCTGGGGGAATGCGCCGGGTCTCTGAGCTGCGGCCCGCCTCTGGGCCGGGGCTTGGCGGGCGCGGAGCTATTCTGCTCGCTGTTCGGCAGGGCGGGCACGGGCTATCTGGCATTGCTGGTGCGGCGCTGCACCTCGTACGCGAGGCGCTGGACCTTTCCGCCGGTGCCGCGGGCAAGATTTCGGGGGCGCGGCTCTCTTGCCGGGCCTTCCTGCTTGCAGCGGCGAATCCCCGGGAGATCCCGCTCTTCGCGGCACGCTTTCCGCGGTCATATCGCCGGAGCTGCCTGCTCCGGAGTGATCGGCGGTTCCCGTCCTGGCGTTCAGCGCGATTTCGGTTCTGCCACGCAGCTGATGTTCGGCGTCCTCAGCGGTCCCGAAAGGACGGGTGCCGGCCGTCATGCGCTGCCCCGGGTTCCGGAGCGTGGCGGGACTGCTGCCGTCCGGCGTCGCGGGAACGGCCGCACATGGCATCCGTCTCGATGCGGCGGCAGCACTGGCAATGTTCCGGCAATTGGAAGGTGGCAGGGGCAGCAGGGTTCGAACCCGCGACCTACGGTTTTGGAGACCGTCGCTCTACCAGCTGAGCTATACCCCTATCCTGCAGACCTTGCGGGCGTGCCGCCGATCTGCCGTCAGGCCTTGGCTGAGCCGCCGCCTGTGGTGGCCTTATCTGGTGCAGCCGGGGGAGGAGTGCAAGCGGATTCTTCCGGTGAATCGAAAAAATCCGCCTCCTTTGCTGCATCCCGCCGGGCGGCTGGCGCCCGGCGGAAAACGGGTCAGCGCTTCTCGAGCTGGGTGACGTCGCGGACGGCACCCTTGGCGGCGGAGGTGGTCAGCGCGGCATAGGCCTTCAGCGCCGAGGACACCTTGCGGGCTCGCTTCTCTTCCGGCTTCCAGCCCTTCTCGTCGCGGGCGAGGCGGCGGGCGGCCAGGGCCGCGTCGTCGACTGCCAGGTGGATTTTCCGGTTCGGGATGTCGATCTCGATCAGGTCGCCTTCCTCGACCAGGCCGATCGTGCCGCCTTCGGCCGCCTCGGGCGAGACATGGCCGATGGACAGCCCCGAGGAGCCCCCGGAGAAGCGGCCGTCGGTGACCAGCGCGCAGGCTTTGCCCAGGCCCTTCGACTTCAGGTAGGAGGTCGGGTAGAGCATTTCCTGCATGCCGGGGCCGCCGCGCGGTCCCTCGTAGCGGATCAGCACCACGTCGCCTTCCTTCACCTTGTTCGTCAGGATCGCCGACACGGCAGTATCCTGCGATTCGAAGATGCGGGCCGGTCCGTGGAAGACCAGGATCGACTCGTCGACGCCGGCGGTCTTCACGATGCAGCCGTCCTCGGCGAGGTTGCCGTAGAGCACGGCCAGGCCGCCGTCCTTCGAAAACGCATGCTCGGCATCGCGGATCACGCCGGCTTCGCGGTCCAGATCCAGCGTGTCGTAGCGGCGGTCCTGGCTGAAGGCGACCTGGGTCGGCACGCCGCCGGGGGCTGCGCGGAAGAAGTCATGCACCGTCTCGGAATTCGTGCGGGTCACGTCCCAGCGGTCCAGCGCATGGGCGAGGCTTTCCGAGTGGACGGAGCCCACGCTGGTGTCGAGCAGGCCGGCGCGGTCCAGCTCGCCCAGGATCGACATGATGCCGCCGGCGCGGTGGACATCTTCCATGTGCACGTCGGATTTAGCCGGCGCGACCTTGCAGAGCACGGGGACGTTGCGGCTGAGCTGGTCGATCGTGGACATGTCGAAATCGACCTCGCCCTCGACCGCCGCGGCCAGCAGGTGCAGCACGGTATTGGTCGAGCCGCCCATCGCGATATCCAGCGTCATGGCGTTCTTGAAGGCCGGGACCGTCGCGATCGAGCGCGGCAGCACGGAGGCGTCGTTCTGCTCGTAGTAGCGGCGGGCGAGGTCGACGACCAGATGGCCGGCCTCGACGAAGAGCCGCTGGCGGTCGGCGTGGGTGGCCAGCGTCGAGCCGTTGCCGGGCAGCGACAGGCCGAGCGCCTCGGTCAGGCAGTTCATCGAGTTCGCGGTGAACATGCCCGAGCACGAGCCGCAGGTCGGGCAGGCAGAGCGCTCGATGGTGGCGACATCGGCGTCCGAGATCCGGTCATCTGCGGCGGCGACCATGGCGTCGACGAGGTCGAGTGCCTGTTCCTTGCCGTCTTCCCACACGACCTTGCCGGCCTCCATCGGGCCGCCGGAGACGAAGACCACCGGGATGTTCAGGCGCATCGCAGCCATCAGCATGCCGGGGGTGATCTTGTCGCAATTGGAGATGCAGACCATCGCGTCGGCGCAATGCGCGTTCACCATGTATTCCACGCTGTCGGCGATGATCTCGCGCGACGGCAGGGAATACAGCATCCCGTCATGGCCCATGGCGATGCCGTCATCGACCGCGATCGTGTTGAACTCCTTGGCGACGCCGCCGGCCTTCTCGACCTCGCGGGCCACCATCTGGCCCAGGTCCTTGAGGTGGACATGGCCGGGCACGAACTGGGTGAAGCTGTTGACGATGGCGATGATCGGCTTGCCGAAATCGTCGTCGGTCATCCCCGTGGCGCGCCAGAGGCCGCGGGCCCCTGCCATGTTGCGGCCATGGGTACTGGTTCTCGAGCGGTACTGGGGCATCGGACCCTCCCTTGGAAACTGTCGGCGCCTTCTATCAGTCTCGAAAAGCGGTGGGAAATATATTATTGTGCGCAGATTGGGTCGCTGGAGATATGACGGATGGATGTGCGCCCGCTGAGGCATTTCGCGGCGGTGGCGGAGGAACTGCATTTCGGGCGGGCGGCCGAGCGGCTGGGCATGACGCAGCCGCCGCTCAGCCAGTCGATCCAGGCGCTGGAGCGGCGGCTCGGCGCGGCCCTGTTCATCCGGACCCGGCGCAGCGTGGCGCTCAGCCCCTTCGGCGCGGCCTGGCTGCCGCAGGTGCGCGCGGCGCTGGCGGCCGTCGATGCGCTGGAGCCGGCGGCGGAGCGGATCCTCGGCGGCCATTCCGGACGGCTGGAGCTGTCCTTCGTCTCCACCGCCGACTATTCCATCCTGCCGCGGCTGGTGCACCGCTTCCGCGAGCTCTACCCGGAGGTGGAGCTGTCGCTGAACGAGGCGACCAGCGACCGGCAGATCGCGGCGCTGGCCGAGGGCAGGGGGCAGGCGGGGATCGTGATCCGGCAGGGCGTCGGCGTTCTGCCCGAGGGCTTCGCCTACCGCCGGCTGCTGGTCGAGCCGCTGATCGCCGCAATTCCGGAGCTGTGGATCGACGAGGGGCGGCTGGTCCCGGAGGCCGGGCGGATCCCGGCGGAGGCGGTGATCGCCTCGCCGCTGATCCTGTTCCCGCGCCGCGCCGCGCCGGTCTTCCACGATCTCGTCACCGGCTACTATTCGGAATGCGGCGGCGAGGCCCATGTCGCCCAGCATGCGATCCAGATGCAGACCATCATCAGCCTGGTCTCGGCCGGGATGGGCATCGCTCTGGTGCCGCGGTCCCTGCGCAACCTTGCGCGGACCGGCGTGCGCTATCTCGATCTGGCCGCCGCGCCGCCCGAGCTGGAAACCGGCATCATCTGGCGGTCCGGGGAGGCGCCGCCGGTGCTGCGCAACTTCCTGTCGGTGGTGGAGGCGGAGCTTGCCGAGGGCGGCTGATGCGGGCCGATCCCGGAAGGGGCCATTGCCGGGGCGCCGGTTCTGTGGTTCACGGACCTGACACCTGCCCGTGACGCCGCGAAAGTTCCGAGACATGCTGAGTTCCACCGACAACATCCGCGGTGCGGTCCTGATGACGGCCTGCATGGGCGCCTTCGCGACCAATGACGCGCTGATGCGGTCGATTGCGGGCCAGATCCCGGTCTCGCAGGCGATCTTCATCCGCGGCGCTGTCTCCAGCTTCCTTCTGGCCTGCATCCTCTTCGCGACGCGCAAGAGCCTGCCCATGCCGCGCGGGCGCGACCTGCGCACGATCCTGACCCGCTCGGCGGCAGAGGCCGGGACCGGGACCTCGGTGATCGTCTCGCTCTACCACATGCCGCTGTCGGTCTTCACCGCGATCGGCCAGGCGGCGCCCCTGAGCGTGACGCTGGCCGGCGCGGTCTTCCTGAAGGAGCCGATCGGCTGGCGCCGTCTGGCCGCGATCACCGCTGGCTTCCTCGGCGTGCTGGTGATCATCCGCCCGGGCACCGAGGGATTCTCGGCCTGGAGCCTGGTGGCGCTGCTGGCCGTGGCCTTCCTGACGCTGCGCGACCTCTCCTCGCGCCAGATCCCCGCGGCGATCCCGCCGACCATCCCGGCCTTCTGCGGCTCGCTGGCCACCACCACGATGGCGCTGGTCTGGGGGATGTTCTCCGACTGGCAGGCGGTGCCGCTCTTGGTGGCGGTCACGCTCTGCGGCGGCGGGGTGCTGCTGGTCGCGGCCTACCTGCTCGCGATCCAGTCGATGCGCTCGGGCGAGATCGGCTTCGTCGCGCCCTTCCGCTACATGGGCCTGCTCTGGGCAATCCTGATCGGGGTGATCTGGCTGAAGGAGACGCTCGACATCTATACGGTCATCGGTTCGGCCATCGTCGTGGCCTCGGGCGGATACTCGCTCTGGCGCGAGATCCGGCTGCGCCGCCTGCGCGCGCGGCCGGTCATTCCGCGCCCGTGATCCGGGCATGCCGGGAAACCCTCCCGGGGAATGGGTCCAGTTGTCCGGGGTGCTGTTGACAACCCCCGCGACTCTGCATATACGCCGCCCAATCGCGACGGGATCACTGTATCCTGTCGCATCTCAAGTATTTAAGTGGTCAAGATCCGGGCCGTGAAAAGCCCCGATCCTCTGAGGACCCACCACGGCGTACCCCACTGTGGGACGGCGTGGTTTTTGCGCTTTGTCCGGGTCCCGGGCTCGGCGTCTCAGGGGCCTACGCACGGCAGGTGCGCGAGAGACGAAGAAAATGTGCAAAGCGGAGAGATACCCGGCATGCCAACGATCCAACAGCTGATCCGCAAACCGCGGCAGCCCAAAGTGAAGCGCTCCAAGTCCCAGCACCTGGAGTCCTGCCCCCAGAAGCGCGGCGTCTGCACGCGCGTCTACACCACCACTCCGAAGAAGCCGAACTCGGCAATGCGGAAGGTGGCCAAGGTGCGTCTCACCAACGGCTACGAGGTGATCAGCTACATCCCGGGTGAAAGCCACAACCTTCAGGAGCACTCCGTTGTCCTGATCCGTGGCGGCCGGGTGAAGGACCTTCCGGGCGTCCGTTACCACATCCTCCGCGGCGTCCTGGATACCCAAGGCGTCAAAGACCGTAAGCAGCGCCGCTCGAAGTACGGCGCGAAGCGCCCGAAATAAGGAGAGACGTAGATGTCCCGTCGTCACGCTGCTGAAAAACGCGAAGTCCTGCCTGACGCCAAGTATGGCGACAAGGTTCTGACCAAGTTCATGAACAACCTCATGGTGGATGGCAAGAAATCCACCGCCGAGCGCATCGTCTACAACGCCTTCGACCGCGTCGAAGCGAAGACGAAGAAATCGCCGGTCGAGGTCTTCCACGAGGCCATGGACAACATCAAGCCGTCCGTCGAGGTCCGCTCCCGCCGGGTCGGCGGTGCGACCTACCAGGTTCCGGTCGAAGTCCGTCCCGAGCGCCGCGAAGCGCTGGCCATCCGCTGGCTGATCGCTGCTGCCCGCAACCGCAACGAGAACACCATGGAAGAGCGCCTCGCAGGCGAGCTCGTCGATGCGCTGAACTCGCGTGGTACCGCGGTCAAGAAGCGCGAAGACACGCACAAGATGGCAGACGCCAACAAGGCGTTCAGCCACTACCGCTGGTAACTTTCTGACCTACTCCGCCTGAAGGACATCTCCCATGGCACGCGACTACCCACTCGAGCGGTACCGGAACTTCGGTATCATGGCCCATATCGACGCGGGCAAGACCACCACGTCGGAACGGATCCTGTACTACACCGGCAAGTCCCACAACATCGGGGAAGTGCACGACGGCGCCGCGACCATGGACTGGATGGAGCAGGAGCAGGAGCGGGGCATTACCATCACCTCGGCTGCGACGACCACCTTCTGGCAGCGCCAGGAGCTTCCGACCGCCGACGGTACCTCTGACACGAAGTACCGCTTCAACATCATCGACACCCCCGGCCACGTCGACTTCACCATCGAAGTCGAGCGTTCGCTGGCGGTGCTCGACGGTGCTGTCTGCGTGCTCGACGCCAACGCAGGCGTCGAGCCCCAGACCGAAACCGTGTGGCGCCAGGCTGACCGCTACAAGGTTCCGCGCATCGTGTTCGTCAACAAGATGGACAAGATCGGCGCTGACTTCTTCAACTGCCACAAGATGATCGAAGACCGCACCGGCGCGCGCGCCATCCCGGTCGCGATTCCGATCGGTGCCGAGACCGAGCTGGAAGGCCTGCTCGACCTCGTCCTGATGAAGGAATGGCTGTGGAAGGGCGACGACCTCGGCGCAAGCTGGGTCCTCGAGGACATCCGTCCCGAGCTGCAGGACCAGGCCGACGAGTGGCGCGGCGTCATGATCGAAGCCGCCGTCGAAATGGACGACGAGTGGATGGAGAAGTATCTCGAAGGCGAAGAGCCCGACGTCGATACCCTCCGCAAGCTGCTCCGCAAGGGCACGCTGGAAATGGCGTTCGTCCCGATGCTGGGCGGTTCCGCATTCAAGAACAAGGCCGTGCAGCCGCTGCTGAACGCCGTCATCGACTTCCTGCCGAGCCCGCTCGACGTGGTCGACTACATGGGCTTCAAGCCGGGCGACGAAGAGGAAGTCCGGAACATCGCGCGCCGCGCTGATGACAACATGCCCTTCGCCGGCCTTGCGTTCAAAATCATGAACGACCCCTTCGTCGGTTCGCTGACCTTCACCCGGATCTACTCCGGCGTCATGAAGAAGGGCGACCAGCTGCTCAATGCGACCAAGGGCAAGCGCGAGCGTGTCGGCCGCATGATGATGATGCACTCGAACAACCGCGAGGAAATCGAGGAAGCGTTCGCAGGCGACATCATCGCGCTGGCGGGTCTCAAGGACACCACCACCGGCGACACGCTCTGCGATCCGAAGGATCCGGTCGTCCTGGAAACCATGACCTTCCCCGAGCCGGTGATCGAGATCGCCGTCGAGCCGAAGACCAAGGCCGACCAGGAGAAGATGTCCCAGGGCCTCGCGCGCCTCGCCGCCGAAGACCCGTCCTTCCGCGTCGAGACCGACCTCGAGTCGGGCCAGACCATCATGAAGGGCATGGGCGAACTTCACCTCGACATCCTCGTCGACCGCCTGAAGCGCGAATTCAAGGTGGAAGCGAACATCGGTGCGCCGCAGGTGGCCTACCGCGAAACGATCAGCCACGAAGCCGAAGTGGACTACACCCACAAGAAGCAGTCGGGCGGTTCGGGCCAGTTCGCACGCGTGAAGATGACCATCACCCCGACCGAGCCGGGCGAAGGCTTCTCCTTCGAATCCAAGATCGTCGGCGGCGCGGTGCCGAAGGAATACATCCCCGGCGTCGAGAAGGGCATCAAGTCGGTCATGGACTCCGGTCCGCTGGCAGGCTTCCCGGTGATCGACTTCAAGGTGGCCCTGACCGACGGTGCCTTCCATGACGTCGACTCCTCGGTCCTGGCGTTCGAGATCGCCGCACGTGCAGGCATGCGCGAAGGCCTCAAGAAGGCAGGCGCGAAGCTGCTCGAGCCGATGATGAAGGTCGAAGTGATCACTCCGGAAGAATACACCGGTTCGATCATCGGCGACCTGACCTCGCGGCGCGGCCAGGTGTCCGGACAGGAAAACCGCGGCAACGCGATCGCGATCGACGCGTTCGTGCCGCTGGCCAACATGTTCGGCTACATCAACACCCTGCGCTCCATGTCCTCGGGCCGCGCGCAGTTCACCATGCAGTTCGACCACTACGATCCGGTGCCGTCGAACATCTCCGAGGAAATCCAGGCGAAATACGCCTGATCTGGCGGCGGGCCCTGTGGCCCGCCCTGCCATCCACCCGTAGGGTGAGCCCGGCGCTCACCGCCAGGAACGAAAACAGGAGGCCACCATGGCAAAGGCAAAGTTTGAGCGTAACAAGCCGCACGTGAACATCGGCACGATCGGTCACGTTGACCACGGCAAGACGACGCTGACCGCAGCAATCACGAAGTACTTCGGCGAATTCCGCGCCTACGACCAGATCGACGGCGCGCCGGAAGAGAAGGCCCGCGGCATCACCATCTCCACCGCGCACGTGGAATACGAGACCGAGGCGCGCCACTACGCCCACGTCGACTGCCCCGGCCACGCCGACTACGTCAAGAACATGATCACCGGTGCCGCCCAGATGGACGGCGCGATCCTGGTCGTGAACGCCGCCGACGGCCCGATGCCGCAGACCCGCGAGCACATCCTGCTGGCGCGCCAGGTCGGCGTCCCGGCGCTGGTCGTGTTCCTCAACAAGGTCGACCAGGTCGATGACGAGGAGCTGCTCGAGCTCGTCGAGATGGAAGTCCGCGAACTGCTGTCCTCCTACGACTTCCCCGGCGACGACATCCCGATCATCGCGGGTTCGGCGCTGGCCGCGATGGAAGGCCGCGACAACGCGATCGGCGAGGACAAGATCCGCGAGCTGATGGCTGCCGTCGACGAGTACATCCCGACCCCGGACCGTCCGATCGACCAGCCGTTCCTGATGCCGATCGAGGACGTGTTCTCGATCTCCGGCCGCGGCACCGTCGTGACCGGCCGCGTCGAGCGCGGTGTCATCAATGTCGGCGACGAAATCGAGATCGTCGGCATCCGCGACACCAAGAAGACGACCTGCACCGGCGTCGAGATGTTCCGCAAGCTGCTGGACCGCGGCGAAGCCGGCGACAACATCGGCGCGCTGCTGCGCGGCGTCGACCGTGAAGGCGTCGAGCGCGGCCAGGTTCTCTGCAAGCCGGGCTCCGTGACCCCGCACACGAAGTTCGAGGCCGAGGCCTACATCCTGACCAAGGAAGAGGGCGGCCGCCACACGCCGTTCTTCGCGAACTACCGTCCGCAGTTCTACTTCCGGACCACCGACGTGACCGGGACCGTGACGCTGCCGGAAGGCACCGAGATGGTGATGCCGGGCGACAACCTGAAGTTCACGGTCGAGCTGATCGCTCCGATCGCGATGGAAGAGAAGCTGCGCTTCGCCATCCGCGAAGGCGGCCGCACCGTC
>NZ_JAATVU010000002.1:0-97901 GCF_013184745.1 Mangrovicoccus sp. HB161399 | reverse complement strand
CCGGGCGACAACCTGAAGTTCACGGTCGAGCTGATCGCTCCGATCGCGATGGAAGAGAAGCTGCGCTTCGCCATCCGCGAAGGCGGCCGCACCGTCGGCGCAGGCGTCGTCTCCAAGATCATCGAGTAATCGGCGATCCATACGGGATGCGGGGCTTCGGCTCCGCATCCTTGCTTTTTAAGACCGGACGGCTTCGAAAGGGGAGAAACCCCCTTGCGAATCTGTCCGTTTCGCGCCAGAAGGCGCGACCCCCAAGACCTTCGGGAATGCATGTGGGGCGCATAATGACGTGCGCTCCACCTCTCGTTTCCTAAGCCGCGAAAGCAGATAACGATGCAAAGCCAAAACATTCGCATCCGGCTGAAGGCGTTTGACTACCGGGTTCTGGACGCCAGCACCCAGGAAATCGTCAATACCGCCAAGCGCACGGGCGCACAGGTGCGCGGGCCCATCCCGCTGCCGAACAAGATCGAGAAATTCACGGTTCTCCGCGGTCCGCACGTCGACAAGAAGTCGCGCGACCAGTTCGAGATCCGCACGCACAAGCGCCTGCTCGATATCGTCGATCCGACTCCCCAGACCGTGGACGCGCTGATGAAGCTCGACCTGGCTGCCGGCGTCGACGTCGAGATCAAGGTGTAAGGAGGGTATAGGACTATGCGCTCCGGAATTATCGCCAAGAAGGTGGGCATGACCCGCCTGTTCATGGAAGACGGCCGCCAGATCCCGGTGACCGTGCTTCAGCTCGACGCCCTGCAGGTGGTTGCTCAGCGCACCGCCGACAAGGACGGCTACTCTGCAGTCCAGCTCGGCGCCGGCACTGCAAAGGCCAAGCGCGTCTCCAAGGCCATGCGCGGCCATTTCGCGGCTGCTTCGGTTGCTCCGAAGCGCAAGCTGGTCGAATTCCGCGTCGATCCCGAGAACCTGATCGAGATCGGGGCCGAGATCTCTGCCGAGCACTATGTTGCCGGCCAGAAGGTCGACGTCTCGGGCACCTCGATCGGTAAGGGCTTCGCCGGTGCCATGAAGCGGCACAACTTCGGCGGCCTGCGCGCATCGCACGGCGTGTCGATCTCGCACCGTTCGCACGGTTCCACCGGCCAGTGCCAGGACCCGGGCAAGGTGTTCAAGGGCAAGAAGATGGCCGGTCACATGGGTGCTGCCCGTGTCACCACCCAGAACCTGGAAGTCGTCCGCACCGACGCCGACCGTGGCCTGATCATGGTCAAGGGCGCCGTCCCGGGCTCCAAGGGTGGCTGGGTCACCGTCAAGGACGCCGTCAAGAAGAAGCTGCCGGAAGGCGTGCCGTTCCCGGCCGCTCTGAAAGCTGCGGAAGCTGTGGCCGCTGAGGCCCCCGCCGAGGCTCCGGCCGAAGGAGGGAATGAATAATGAAAGCTCCCGTTATCAAGCTCGACGCTGGTGAAGCCGGCGAAGTCGATCTGAACGACGACATCTTCGGCCTGGAGCCGCGTGCGGACATCCTGCACCGCGTGGTCCGCTGGCAGCGTGCGCGCATGCAGCAGGGCACCCACAAGGTGAAGACCCGGTCCGAGACCAGCTACTCGACCAAGAAGATCGTGCGCCAGAAAGGCTCTGGCGGCGCCCGTCACGGCGACCGCAACGCACCGATCTTCCGCGGCGGCGGCATCTACAAGGGTCCGACCCCGCGCAGCCACGCCCACGACTTGCCGAAGAAATTCCGCAAGCTCGGCCTGAAGCACGCGCTGAGCGCGAAGCAGAAGGCAGGCGAACTGATCGTGATCGAGGACGCCAACCTCGCCGAAGCAAAGACCAAGCTGCTTGCAGCTGCCGTCAAGAACCTCGGCTGGAAGCGTGCGCTGATCATCGACGGTGCGGCAGTCAACGAGAACTTCGCCAAGGCCGCGGCCAACATCGAAGGTGTCGATGTTCTGCCGAGCCAGGGCGCCAACGTGTACGATATCCTGAAGCGTGACACCCTGGTCGTCACGAAGGCAGGACTCGAAGCTCTGGAGGCTCGCCTGAAATGAGCGTGAAGCCGGAACATTACGACATCGTCCGTCGTCCGATCATCACCGAGAAGGCCACCATGGCCTCCGAGGCCAACGCAGTCGTGTTCGAAGTCCACATCGACGCGACTAAGCCGCAGGTCAAGGAAGCTGTCGAGAACCTCTTCGGCGTCAAGGTGAAGGCCGTGAACACGACCATCACCAAGGGCAAGGTCAAGCGCTTCCGCGGCATGCTGGGCAAGCGCAAGGACGTCAAGAAGGCCTATGTGACCCTCGAAGAGGGCAACACGATCGACGTATCCACCGGTCTCTGACCCGGACGTCCTTCGGGCCAAGCCATGAGGAAAGCCCCCGCAGCCGCGGGGGCTTTTTCATGTCCGGACGCCATTTCCGCGCTATGTCCGTGGGCGGGGCCGGAAGGGAGGCGGACGTGCTGGCACGGATCAGGCGCTGGATCATTGAGGGCGTGAAGGTGCCGGAGGACCGGACCGAACCCGGCGAAGCGGCGCTCCGGCTCTACGGCCGGATGGCCGCTCTCGACGGGGACCCGTTCCTCCAGGTCGTGGACTGGAAGCTGCGGCTGATCTCGGTGTTCGACGAGCTGAAATACGACAGGGCCGACGCCGACATCCTTTCTCCGGGAATGCGGCGGCATGCGCTGGCCAAGCTTGCGCCGCTGGGCTTCCGCCAGGTTTCCGGCACGGCGATCCGGCATGTTGAGGCGGACGTGAACGTGATCATGCCGAAATTCCATGCCCTGGGCGCGTCGCCCTTCGACGCCACGCGGCACAGTCCGAAGCGCCTGTGCGATTTCTACCTGCTGACCCCGACGCAGGCGGCCTGCCGGCTGATCGACACCTGTCCCACCGGCGAAGCCGTCGCGCGCATCAAGGCGCTCGTGGCCAAGCATCCGGTCAACGTGCTGCGCATCGGCGATTTCCTGGAGGACCGGGAGGCCCACCGGGCCTTTGAGGGGGCGATCGGGCACTTGCGCTATGTCCAGAGGAAAGCCATAGAGAGCACGGATTTGCGGCATCGGCGCGGTCTTGGCTGAAAGCTTCGGCCAGCCGGGACTCTGCTATGGACGCGGTGTCACCTCTCTGTTAAATGCGGCGGACCTGAACGGCCTCGGATTCGCTCCGGGGCCTCAGTTTTTGAATTCGGGCACCTACGGGGGCCTTCACTACTGGGACCTACGGGGCCCTCTAACAACGGAAGACAGAAACTATGGCACTCAAGTCGTACAAACCGACGACGCCTGGCCAGCGCGGGCTGGTTCTGATCGACCGTTCGGAGCTTTGGAAAGGGCGTCCGGTCAAATCCCTCACTGAGGGTCTGACCAAGTCGGGCGGCCGGAACAACACCGGACGGATCACCTCTCGCCGTCGTGGCGGCGGCGCGAAGCGTCTCTACCGCGTCGTCGATTTCAAGCGTCGCAAATTCGATGTGGCGGCAACCGTCGAGCGGATCGAATACGACCCGAACCGGACCGCCTTCATCGCGCTGATCAAGTACGAAGACGGCGAGCAGGCCTACATCCTCGCGCCCCAGCGTCTCGGCGTCGGCGACAAGGTCGTGGCCTCTGCCAAGGCAGACATCAAGCCGGGCAACGCAATGCCGTTCTCCGGCCTGCCGATCGGCACGATCGTCCACAACATCGAGATGAAGCCCGGCAAAGGCGGCCAGATCGCACGCGCTGCAGGCACCTACGCCCAGTTCGTCGGCCGTGACGGCGGCTACGCCCAGATCCGCCTGTCCTCGGGCGAACTGCGTCTGGTCCGCCAGGAATGCATGGCCACCGTTGGTGCCGTGTCCAACCCGGACAACTCGAACCAGAACTTCGGCAAGGCCGGTCGCATGCGCCACAAGGGCATCCGTCCGTCCGTCCGCGGTGTCGTCATGAACCCGATCGACCACCCGCACGGTGGTGGTGAAGGCCGCACCTCCGGTGGCCGCACCCCGGTTACCCCGTGGGGCAAGGACACCAAGGGCATGCGCACCCGCAACACCAACAAGGCGTCGCAGAAGCTCATCATCCGCTCGCGTCACGCCAAGAAGAAGGGCCGCTAATCCATGGCACGCTCCGTTTGGAAAGGGCCTTTCGTGGACGCTTACGTCCTCAAGAAGGCCGAAAAGTCCCGGGAATCCGGGCGCAACGAAGTCATCAAGATCTGGTCGCGCCGTTCGACGATCCTGCCGCAGTTCGTTGGTCTCACCTTCGGCGTGTACAATGGCCACAAGCATATCCCGGTGAACGTCACCGAGGACATGATCGGCCAGAAGTTCGGTGAATATTCTCCGACCCGGACCTATTACGGTCACGCGGCGGACAAGAAAGCGAAGCGGAAATAAGCCATGGGCAAGGAAAAGAATCCCCGCCGCGTGGCTGAGAACGAGGCAATGGCGAAAGTCCGCATGCTTCGCACCAGCCCGCAGAAACTGAACCTCGTCGCGCAGCTGATCCGCGGCAAGAAGGTCGAGAAGGCCCTGGCCGACCTCACCTTCTCCGAGAAGCGGATCGCGGCAGACGTCAAGAAGTGCCTGCAATCGGCCATCGCCAACGCAGAGAACAACCACAACCTCGATGTGGATGAGCTCGTCGTGGCAGAAGCCTTCGTCGGCAAGAACCTGGTCATGAAGCGTGGCCGTCCGCGGGCGCGTGGCCGTTACGGCCGCATCATGAAGCCGTTCAGCGAGCTGACCATCAAGGTCCGCCAGGTCGAGGAGCAAGCCTAATGGGACATAAAGTCAATCCGATCGGCATGCGCCTCCAGGTCAACCGCACCTGGGACAGCCGCTGGTACGCAGACACCAAGGACTACGGCGACCTTCTTCTCGAGGACATCAAGATCCGCGAGTTCATCAAGAAGGAATGCAAGCAGGCCGGCGTCAGCCGCGTGATCATCGAGCGCCCGCACAAGAAGTGCCGGGTGACCGTGCACACTGCGCGCCCGGGCGTCATCATCGGCAAGAAAGGCGCGGACATCGAAGTCCTGCGCAAGAAGCTGGCCGCGATGACTGCCTCCGAGCTGCATCTGAACATCGTCGAAGTCCGCAAGCCGGAACTCGACGCGCAGCTGGTTGCCGAATCCATCGCCCAGCAGCTGGAGCGCCGGGTGTCCTTCCGCCGTGCCATGAAGCGCTCGGTGCAGAACGCCATGCGCATGGGCTCGCTCGGCATCCGCGTGAACGTCGCCGGCCGTCTGGGCGGCGCCGAGATCGCGCGCACCGAGTGGTACCGCGAGGGCCGCGTTCCGCTGCACACGCTGCGGGCCGACATCGACTACGCAACCGCCGAAGCCATGACGCCCTACGGCATCATCGGCATCAAGGTCTGGATCTTCAAAGGCGAGATCATGGAGCATGATCCGTCCGCGCGGGATCGCAAGGCCCAGGAGCTGCAGGACGGTCCGTCCCCCCGCGGCGCCGGTGGTGATCGTCGTCGCAACCGCGACAACGACCGGTAAGGAATAAGAAAATGCTTCAGCCAAAGCGTACGAAATTCCGCAAGCAGTTCAAGGGCCGCATCCATGGCGAAGCCAAGGGTGGGTCCGATCTGGCCTTCGGTCACTACGGTCTGAAAGCGGTTGAGCCCGAGCGCGTCACCGCCCGCCAGATCGAGGCAGCCCGCCGTGCCATGACGCGTCACATGAAGCGTCAGGGCCGCGTCTGGATCCGGATCTTCCCGGACCTGCCCGTGACCTCCAAGCCCACCGAAGTCCGGATGGGTAAAGGCAAGGGTTCGGTCGATTACTGGGCCTGCAAGGTCAAGCCGGGCCGGGTGATGTTCGAGCTGGAAGGCGTTCCGGAGGCAACCGCCCGCGAGGCGCTGCGTCTGGCCGCCATGAAGCTGCCGATCAAGACCCGCGTCGTGGTCCGCGAGGACTGGTAAGACCGGATCGCGCAAGCGAGACAGTTCAGGGCCCCTGCCGAGCGATCGGCGGGGGCCTTTTCATTGCGGCCTGACCGAAATCATGGGGCCGGAAAGGATGGCCCGGCGAGTTTCCCCAAGTGATTGCCGTCCGTGTCCCTTTTCCGAGATCGGCCGGACCCCGCAGGCCCCTTTCACGGAAGAGATCGGCCCCGAGGCTTTCCGGCGGGAGGTCCTTACCGGCGTTGCGGCAGGCTCCGCCCTTCCGGCCATAGGCTGGCTGACCGACTTGCTGAAATGGGCAGGACTGCTCCAGGTCGCGGCATCGGCTGTGGTTGGCATGGGCCTGGTTGCCTTCGGACTGGCCGCTATCTTGATATTCCCGCGCAGCATTGCGCGCCTGAACCAGGCCATCCTGGCGCGGCAAAGGCGGGTGCTCGTGCGCGAACCGGACAAGCTGGGAAGGCCGGAAAATCTCCACATGTTCCGTGAGCCGGTCTCCCAGGTCTCCAAGATCGGCTCGGCGCTTCCTGCTGCGGTCTTGGCCTCTTGGGCATTCGTCCCCGGGAGCATCCGGGTGCTGGTCGCCGATCCGCCGCCGGTCTTGGCGCCACGCTGGTCCGATGCTGATTGGCACATGGAGGCCATCCGGGGCGGAGGCACGCTTCGGGCTGCGGGTTTCTTCCTCCACTTGCTTTGCAAAACGGGCCGGTGCCTCCGGCCGCTGCTTCGCCGGGTGCCGACCGATGGCTGACAAGCCTCTCGCCCGCGCGGCGCCGCTGGGCTAGAGAACGGCCATGGCCCAGATCGATTCTCTCTTCGTCACCCGTCTCTACCGCGCCCGCCTCACCGAGCTGGGGCATGACATCGACCCGCGCGAGCTGGAAAATTCCTGCTACGTCATCGCCGAGGATGACGAGGCCGGCCAACAATGGTGCGAGGAGAACGGCTATCCCGGCTACACCTCCTATGCCTCGCTGACCGATCTGCCCTGGCGCTTCCCGATCTTCGCCGAGGTGAAGAAGGCGCTCGACGCCCATGTCGCGGCTTTTGCCGAAGACCTGGAATTCGACCTGGGCGAGGGCAGGCTGGAGCTGGAGGACCTCTGGATCAACATTCTGCCCGAGGGCGGCATGCATGCGTCGCACCTGCACCCGCATTCGGTAATCTCCGGCACGACCTATGTCGCGATGCCGGACGGCGCATCGGCACTGAAGCTCGAAGACCCGCGCTCCGCCCGGATGATGGCCGCGCCCGCGCGGAAGAAGGGCTGCCGCGAGGATCTGCGGACCTTCGTCTACGCGAAGCCCGCGGTGGGCGATGTCCTGCTGTGGGAAAGCTGGCTGCGCCACGAAGTCCCGATGAACATGTCCGAGGACGAGCGCATCTCGGTTAGCTTCAACTACAAGTGGGTCTGACCCGCGCCTGGGCGCGGATGCAGACCGCTTGCGCGCTCCGGCACAGACTCCGCCCCTGACAGCGGGCTGGGAGGCGGCCTATCTAGGGAACAGCCTGCGCCATGTAAGGCGCGCGAAAGGAAGTCCCATGAAGAAGATCGGTTTTCTGTCCTTCGGGCATTGGAGCCCGGATCCCGGCTCGCAGGTGCGGTCCGCGTCCGACGTGCTGCTGCAATCCATCGACCTCGCCGTGGCTGCCGAGGGGCTCGGCCTCGACGGCGCCTATTTCCGCGTCCATCACTATGCGCGGCAGCTTGCCTCGCCCTTCCCGCTGCTCGCGGCGGTCGGCGCGCGGACCTCGAAGATCGAGATCGGCACCGGCGTCATCGACATGCGCTACGAGAACCCGCTCTACATGGTGGAAGACGCGGGATCGGCGGACCTGATCGCCGGCGGGCGGCTGCAGCTCGGCATCTCGCGCGGCTCGCCCGAGCAGGTGATCGACGGCTGGAAATACTTCGGCTACGGCCCGGGCGAGGGCGAGAGCCCTGCCGACATGGCGCGGCGCCACACAGAGGTCTTCCTGCACATGCTGAAGGGCGAGGGCTTCGCAGAGCCGAACCCGCAGCCGATGTTCCCCAACCCGCCGGGCCTGCTGCGGCTCGAGCCGCAGAGCCCCGGGCTGCGCGACCGCATCTGGTGGGGCGCGGGGTCGGATGCGACGGCGGTCTGGGCGGCGAAGCTCGGCATGAACCTGCAGAGTTCGACGCTGAAGGATGACGAGACCGGCGAACCCTTCCATGTCCAGCAAGCGAAGCAGATCCGGGCCTACAAGGCCGCCTGGAAGGAAGCCGGCCACAAGCGCGAGCCGCGGACCTCGGTCAGCCGGTCGATCTTCGCGATCACCAACGATCTGGACCGGCGCTATTTCGGCGGCGGGCGCAAGGAGCGCGACCAATTCGGCTTCATCGACCAGACCCGCTCCGTCTTCGGCCGCGGCTATGCGGACGAGCCCGACCGGCTGATCGACCAGCTGGCAAGGGACGAAGCGATCGCAGAGGCGGACACGCTGCTGCTGACGGTGCCTAACATGCTGGGCGTCGACTACAACGCCCATGTGATCGAAAGCATCCTGACCCATGTCGCTCCGGCCCTCGGCTGGCGCTGACCCAGCCCGACCGCGCGGGCGCCCCGGCGCTCACGCGGATTTCTGGATGCCGCCGCTCAGATAGGAGGTCAGCGCGTCCTCGCTGAGCGGGCGCGAATAGACGTAGCCCTGGAGCATGTCGCAGCCGGCCTGGCGCAGGATGGCGATCTGCTCCTCGGTTTCGACGCCCTCGGCGATGGTCTTGATCCCGAGCGTTTCGGCAATCTCCACGATGGCGCGCAGCAGGTTCTTCGCCCGGTCGTCGCGCGCCACCGGCATGACGATGCGGCGGTCGATCTTCAGCGCCTGCGGGGCGATTTCCATCAGCCCGATGATCGAGGCATGGCCCGAGCCGAAATCGTCGATCTCGATCTCGATCCCGGCTTCGCGGATCATGTCGACATGGAACTTGAAGGCGTCGCTTTCCTCCTCGACCAGGATCGATTCCAGCAGTTCGAACGCCACCTTGGTCTCGCCGTCCAGGAGCGACCGCGCCATGTCGACGACATCCGGGTCGTGCATCCGTCCCGAGCTGACATTGAAGCTGATCTTCGGGATGACCAGCCCCTTGGCGCGCCAGCGCTTCAGCGCGTCGCGGGATTTCAGCATCATGATGCGGTCGATTTCCGGCACCAGCCGCAGCTGCTCCGCGACATGCATGAAATCGCCTGGCACCAGCACGCCGCGTTCTGGGTGGTTCCAGCGCAGCAGCGTCTCCACCCCGACGAGGCTGCCGTCGCGGGCCGTGACCTGGGGCTGGAAATAGGGGACGAACTCGTCCCGCTCCATGCCGGCATGGATCTCGCTGGCCAGGCGGCGGTCGTTGAGGATGCCCTGGTGCAGATCGGTGGTGAAGAATTCCATCCGGTTGCGGCCGCCGTCCTTGGCCTTGTAGAGCGCGGCATCGGCGAAGAGCTGCAGTTCCGGGCCGAGCGCGGTCAGGTTGTCGGTATGGGCGATGCCGAAGCTGGCGCCGAAGCGGCAGAGGCGGCCGTCATAGACCAGCGGCTCGGCCAGCTTGACCTGGATGCGCTCCACGATCTCGCGGGCATTCTCCTCGGTCATGCCGGGGGCGAGGATGATCGAGAACTCGTCGCCGCCGATGCGCGAGGCGAAGTCCTCGCCGCGCAGGCAGTTGCGCAGCACTTCTGCCACCCGCATCAGCACAAGATCGCCCGCCTCGTGCCCCAGCGTGTCGTTGACATACTTGAAGTGGTCAAGATCGACGCGGATCAGCACGCAGTCGCGCACCTTCGAATTCTGCGCGTAGTCCAGCCGCTTGGCCATCATGTTGTCGTAGTAGCGCCGGTTCGGCAGGCCGGTCAGCCCGTCATGCAGCGCCTGCCGCTCGTTCTCGGCGCGCATCGTCTCGGCCAGCTCGTGGGCGCGGCGCAGCTCGGCCTCCCGCAGCACGTCGGCCGTGACGTCATGCATCGCCCCGGTCCAGATGATGGAGCCGTCCTCCTCCTGCCGGGGGATGGAGGAGGCCGAGAGCCAAAGCAGCCCGCGCGTCGGATGATGCAGGCGGAACCGGACCTTCCATTGGGACATGGTCCGGGCGCTGTCGTCGATCGTGGTGATGACGGTGGGCAGGTCCTGCGGATCGATCCGGCGGAAGACGCCCTCCGTGCCGCTGCCCTCGATTTCTGTGATGCCCAGAAGCTCCTCGAAGCGGCGGCTGGCATAGGGCAGGTCCTGGCTGCCGTCGGGTTTGCGGCGGAATTCGTAGAGCCCGACTGGCGCGATGTCGGCGATCATGCTCAGCCGGTTATGCGCCTTGTGGACCTCGGCGGCCGCTTCGGCGGCGAGATACTCGATCTCCAGCCGCTCGGTGATGTCCATGATGTTGCCGTACCAGACGACGGACCCGTCCTCGTGCCGGGCCGGGCTGGCGCTGCACAGCAGCCAGCGCAGCCCGCGTTCGGGATGCTGCAGGCTGAAGCGGATCTCGACCTGGTCGGTGAATTCGTCCAGCTCGCCGAAGAACCGGTTGGTGATCTGCTCGGCTTCCTCCGGGGAGATGTTGGCGAAAATCGCATAGGCGTCGGCGGCCATATCCCCGCTGCTGACGCCGACGAGCTCGGGCAGCTTGGCGTTGAAGTAGCGCCATTCCGCACTGCGGTCGGGATGCAGCAGCAGCTCGAACAGCGCGCCGGGCGAGTTCTCGGCGATGGTGTTCAGCCGGTCGTGTGCCGCCTTGGCCTCGTCGCCGGCCTCGCGCGCGCGGCGCTCGACCTCCAGCTCCTCGGTGACGTCGAGCGTGTTGCCGAACCAGGTGGTCGAGCCGTCCTCGTTGTCGTAGGGCAGCGCCTTGACCAGGATCCAGCGCAACCCGCGCGTGGGATGGTCGATGCGGTGCTGGTATTCGAAGACCTGCTTGCTCGCGCGGGCCCGCTCGACCAGCCGCTTGGCCTCGGGCACGTCTTCGGGGCGGATGTTGGTGTAGATCGCCTTGCCGTTGGCAGCCAGCGCCTCGGGATCGACCCCCATGATGTCGGGCAGGGCCGCGCTGAAATAGTGGAAGTCCATCCTGCCGTCCGGATAGGACTGGTATTCGAAGAGCGCGCCGGGCGCGCGGTTCGCCAGGACGTTCAGCCGGTCGACGGCCTGCCGCGCCTCCTCGGCGGCATTGGCCAGCCGGGTCTCGCTGGCCCGCTGGGCGTCGATATTGAAGATCGCCCCGGCCAGAACGAAGGGCAGACCCTGCGCCGCGCGGTCGATCTTGCGCGCCACGACGCGGTACCAGTGGTAGCTCCCGTCCCAGTGGCGCAGCCGGTTGACGATGTCGTAGACATCGATCTTGCCGGCGAAGAGCGCCTCCATCTCGTCGATCGCGGCGCCGATGTCGTCGGGATGGTGCAGTGCGCGCCAGCCGGCATCGGTGCAGGGGAAGCCGCCCGGTTCGTAGCCGAGCAGCCGGTAGGTCAGGTCCGGCGCGACGCCTTCTCCGAGCTCGGGATAGATCATGAAATGGCCGACCTGCCCGGATTCGGAGGTCAGGGCCATCACCTCCTCGCGCAGCAGCGCGGTGGCTGTGGCGTCCTGCGCCGCCTCGAGCGCCCTTGCGAGCTGGCGCTCGTTTTCCTTCAGCGCGTCGATCCGGGTATGCGCCCCGGCAAAGAACGGTGGCAGGCCCTCTACGCTGCGGTCGATCTTGCGGCCGACGAAACGGTACCAGTGATAGCTGCCGTCGGCATGCAGGATGCGCATCTCGCTTTCGTAGATGCCGCGCTCGCCATGCAGCAGCCCCTTGAGCCGGTGGCGCGCATCGTCGATGTCCTCGGGGTGGACGAGCTTCCCCCAGCCCTCGAAATCCGGGACGAAGGCGCCCGGCTCGTAGCCGAGCTGGCGGAAGCCCTCGTCCTCCATCCAGGCATCGCCGGGCTCGATGCCGATCCGCCAGGCGCCGATCTCGCCGCATTTGGCGGCGATGCCCAGCATCTCGGCATTGGCCTTGGCGGCTTGGCGCGCGGATTCCGCATCCTGGAGCGCATCGGCCAGCCGTGCCTCGTAGGCCTTGCGCACCGAAATGTCGACCAAGCTGCCGCAGACCATGCCCGGCATGCTGCCCGCGGCGTTGTCGACATGCTTTCCCACCGAGGAAATCCAGCACCAGCTGCCGTCGCGGCGGCGCAGGCGGAGATCGTGGGACATCTCGCGCCGGCGGCCGGACAGCAGTTCCTCGAAGGCGGCCGTCGCCGCGCTCCGGTCGTCGGGATGCATCAGCCCTTCCATTTCCGTGCCGCGGATGCGGAAGGAGCTGCTGTAGCCCAGGAGCGTCCCCAGATGCGGGCCGACCTCTTCCTCGCCGGTGGAGGGAATGATGTACCAGGGAACGACATTGCTGCTTTCCGATGCGACGCGCTGGAGCGCCATGCGGTATTGCAGCCGCTTGCGCGACTTCTCGGTTTCGTCGCGGGCCGCCCGGGCGTCATCGACCGCGCCGCGCAGCGCCTCTTCGGCGCGCTTGCGGGCGGTGATGTCCATGGTGATGCCGCAGATCAGGTCCGGCCGTCCCTCGCCGCCGCCCGACCCGAGCATGGGCCGCGCCTCGGAGGAGAACCACATCCAGGTGCCGTCGCGGTGGCGCTTGCGGTAGTCGACATGCGAGCGTTCCGACCGGCCCTCCACCAGCGCGCCGAGCGCCTCGCGCACGGAGGCCGCGTCATCGGGATGGACGTCGCCCTGCATGTTGCTGATCGGCTGGGTCAGATCCTCATCGGAGTAGCCGAGCGCGAGCCGCGGCGGCATCGTGTAGGTCACCAGCCCGGTCGCCGGGTCGAAATGCCAGGCGACGGCGCCGCCGGCCTCGGTGGCGATGCGCAGCATCTCGCCGTTGCGCTCGACCTCTGCCCGGGCAGACTGCGCCGAGACCAGCGCGTTGCGCAGCCGTTCCGCCGAAGCCTTCCGGCGGTCGATGTCGATCAGGCTGCCGCACAGCATCGGCGGCAGGCCGTCGCCCTCGACCTTGCGCGAGGAGGCCTCGAACCACTTGTAGCGGCCGTCGCGGCAGCGCAGGCGGTATTCGAACCGGACCTGGCTGCTGCGGTCGCGGATCAGGTCCTCCACCGCGGCGAGCGACATCCCGATATCGTCCGGATGCACCTGGCTGCGCAGCCAGAGCGAGTCGATCTGGGTTTCGAAGGGCGCGTAGCCGAGGAGGCTGTAGAAGCTGTCGGTGGCCCAGAACTTGCGGCTGTCGAGCTGCAGGTACCATTGGCCGAAGCTGGCGGTCGCGGCCGCATCGTTGAGCACCCGGTAATGGTCCTCGCGCGGCAGCGGCGCCGGTTCGCGGGCGCCCTCCGCAGGGGGGCGGCCGTTGCCGCAGGGCGGCTGCAGTTCCAGCATCGCGAGCCCGCCGTCGCCGCCATGGCCCAGCGGCGTGAACACGCAGTCGAAATAGCGCTCGCTCCCGTCGCCCAGCCGGAAGGCGGCGCTGCTGCTTTCGGCGGAGCCTTCCTCGACCAGGCGCGCCTGGGCCGCGGCGATCATCTCGCCGAAGCCGGGGCTGCAGAACTCTCCGGGCTGGCGTCCGGCGAGGTCCTGCGGCGGGTATCCCAGCGCCGCGGCCATGGCGGCGTTTGCGCTGAGGATGCGGCCGTCCGGAGCGACAAGGCAGGCCGGGCCGGGCAGATCCTGCACGACGCGGCTGTATTGTTGCAGACCGTCTTCCATTCACACACCAGCGCAGCTGTTAAGGCACAGGTCAGGAATGGGCCGAAAAGCCTAACCCAAACTTGAAGTCCGGGCGGTCGTTAAAGTTCGAAATTCTTTTCGCGGCGCCGGGCGCCCTCAGAGGTCTATGAGTACCGTCTTGGTCTTCAGGCTGGACAGATAGGCCTCGCGGCCGAGGTCCTTGCCCAGCCCGCTGGCCTTCCAGCCGCCGGTGGGCAGGATGTGGTCGCGGGTCCGGCCGTAGCGGTTGACCCAGACCGTGCCGGCCTCCAGCTGCCGCGTCAGCCGCATCGCGCGGCTGAGATCGCGGGTATAGAGCCCGGCGCAGAGCCCGTAGGTCGGGTGCGAGGCCAGCGCCATCGCCTCTTCCTCGGTATCGAAGGCCTGGAGCGTCGCCACCGGGCCGAAGATTTCCTCGGTGATCGCCGGCGAGGCGGCATCGACGCCGCCGATCAGGGTCGGGCGGTAGAAGCTGCCCGCGCGGTCGAAGCGGGCGCCGCCGCAGAGGATCTCGGCGCCCTTCGACACTGCCGCGCCGACGATGCCGTCGATCCGCGACAGCTGCTTTTCCGAGATGATCGGCGAGAAGCCGGCCGGGTCCTCCCAGGTGGCGGCGGGGGCGGGGCGCGCGAAGCGCTCTGCCAGCTTCGCGGCCAGCTCGTCTGCGATCTCGCGCTGGACCAGTATGCGCGACCCGGCGACGCAGAACTGGCCGGCATTCGGAAGGATGCCCTTTTCCAGGCAGTCGAGAACGACCTCCATGTCGGCATCGGCGAAGACCACCTGCGGGGATTTCCCGCCCAGCTCCAGCGTCATCGGCTTGATGCCTCTGCGCGCGATGTTCTCCATTATCTGGCTGCCCGCGCGCGTCGAGCCGGTGAAGCTGACCTTGTCGATGCCGGGATGCGCGACCAGCGCGGCACCGGTCACCGGCCCGTCGCCGAGCACGATGTTGACCAGGCCCGCCGGGATGCCCGCCTTCACCGACAGCGCCGCGACGTAGAGCGTGGAATACGGCGTCATTTCAGAGGGTTTCAGCACGACGGCATTGCCCGCGGCCAGCGCGGGGCCGAGCTTCCACGCAGCCATCGACAGCGGGAAGTTCCAGGGCGTGATCGCGCCGACGACGCCATAGGGCTGGGCGGAGATGAAGCCCATCTGGGTGTCGGCCGTCGGCACCAGCGTGCCGGCCTCCTTGTCGGCGAATTCCGCGAAGAAGCGGATCTGCTCGGCGGTCGAGGCCACGTCGCCTGCAAGTGCCTGCGCCACCGGGCGCGAGGAGGCGACGGCCTCGATCCGCGCGATGGTTTCGGCCTCCGCTTCGATCAGGTCGGCCCAGGCATGCATGGCGCGGATCCGCGCGCGCGGCTGCCAGCCGGCCCAGCCCGAGGATTTCAGCGCGTCGCGGGCGGCTAAGACCGCGCGGTCGACCAGATCGGCATCCGCCTTCGGGATCGGCGGCAGGGCGCGGCCATCCGAGGGCGCGGCGAGATCGAGCGCCGCCTCGCCGGTGACGAACTCTCCGCCGATGAAATGCGCGGTGGGCAGGCTCAGGGCGGCAGGGTCGAAAGCGAGGGTCATCTTGCGCTCCGGTGTGGGGTTGCGGTCTTCCTTTTCCTAGCGCCGGAGATCGTCGGCGCCTATTGCCCCGGCGGGCTGGCCCGGTCAAAAGCCGGGGCTGGACCTACGCGGCCGTCCGGACCGGCGGTTCCCGTGGCGGCTTCCGCGGGGCGCTGCTGCGAGGAAGCGCATCTGGCGGCTAGATGCGCTTCCGGCAATTCTGCGGGTTTCTCCAAGGAAGCAGGCGGCAGTCATGCGTGCAGCGATGGGTGCGGACTTTCGTCGGCGGCTTGCGGTCCCGCGGCGCCCGTCGGACCGCCCGGCATGGAGCCCGAGCCTGTTTGCGTGCCAGCTGGGGCAGGCGGCGATCTGAGATCATGCTGCAGCCTCGCCGCGCGGTGGCCGTGCGGTCCTGGGAGGGGGCAGGCCCGGAAAGGCCCGCCCGGTTCGGTCACGCAGAGCGTCGGCGCAGGGCGGCAAGGCCCGCAAGGCCGGCCACTGCCAGCGGCAGGCCCGCCGGCAGCGGCACCGGAGTCGTGGCCGGCATTTCGGTAACGCTGAGGCGGTTCATCTCGATCATTTCGGCCCAGAAAAAAAGCGATGGGGGACCAAGGTTGACGTGTGCGACTGGAATGCCCCCCGCGCCGGTCGCGTAATTGTTCACGGAAACATGGAATTGGAAAAGGCAGTTCTGGGAGATGCAGAAAACATAGTCCATGTAGGACTGGTCGAGCGTCAGCGTCGGGACTGTCGGCGTGGTGTAGAATTGATCGATGCTAACCACATCCATTTCCGGCGAGTATGTCAACGGCTCGCCAGGCGCCAAGTAGAAGCCGTTGCTGAACGTGAGGCTGCGGTTGACGACATTGATGAGGCTGTTGCCATCGGTGTCGAGATCGGCGGTCACAATGGTGGTGACGGTCAAGGGGATGGCATTCGGATACCCCAAATCGACATCGAACTCGTAGGACACTTGGTAGGTGGCGGCTTCGGCAAGGGGGGACACCGCCATGAGTGCGGCGGCAAGTACTGGTAACTTCATGATTATCTCCACTAACTTTCGTCTTGGTCGGCCTGCGGGGCATCGAGGCCGGTGTGTTTGCTCGCGGCATGGACCGATGGCGCGCCGAGGCGAGGGCGCGGTCTGGCCGGGTCTCTGCCGCCCGGTCCGGGCAGGGGCGGGCCCGCCCGGTGCGGTCATGCAGGACGGCGGCGCAGGGCGGCGAGGCCGACAAGGCCGGTCATGGCCAGCGGCAGGCCGGCCGGCAGCGGAATTGGCGTCGTGGCCAGAATTTGGGTGATGCCGAGGCGGTCCATGTCGTTTCCGCTACGAAGTATCGGCTGGTAGAGATAGAATGGCAGTGCAACCAAATCGGCAAACATTTGGGATTGGGAGTCCAATATGTTCCTTTGAAGGGCGAAATGACTGCTGCAGATGGTCCCGCTGCCGAAGCAGAAAATATAGTTCATTTCGGACAGGTCGAGCGTTAGTATCTTTGACGAAGACGAGAAAATGCTTGGAATGTACTCAACCCGATCCGACGTCGGAATCCAAAAATCTGGCGCGCCTTGGAACAAGTCCTCGCCGCTGCTGAACGTGAGGCTCTGGTTGACGACATTGATTAGGGTGTTTCCATCGGTATCGACATCGGCCGTAAACGTGGCGGTGACAGTTTCAATGCCGCCCAATCCGTCTATGAACTCGTATGAGACGGCGTAGGTGCCGGCGCTGGCAATGGGGGCTGCCGCCATAAGCGCGGCTGCAAGTACTGGTAACTTCATCATTGGCTCCACTAATTTTCCCAGCTTAGCAGTCCGGTAAAATCTGTGGAGTTGAAAAATATACAATGACATGATTTTTCTGCAAAGTGTTGACGCTTTGCGAGTCCAGCCTCTGGGTCAGGCCCGGCACCGAAGGACTTGGGGCAAGAGCCTCGATTGATGCCGGCTGTCCGGAAAGCCGCAGTCCTTGTCTGCCGTGCGGAGGGGGAGGGCTTGGTTCTGCATCGCCGGATCGGACCTGCCCGCCGACTGTGCATCTGAACGTTTGGATGGCTCTGGCGCAGCGGTCCGGAGGCTGCGGGCTTGCCTTCGGCGGCGCAGTCTGCTCAATCATGTATATACATAACGAGGACCGAGATGCCCGACGACTCTCTCCTGCGCCCAGAGCTCGGTGCGCTTGCCCCCTACAATGCCGGCCTGACGATCGAGGAGATTGCCGCGCGTCCCGGAGTGACGCGGATCGCCAAGCTGGGCTCGAACGAGAACCTGCACGGCGCGTCGCCCAAGGTGGCGGCGGCGCTGGAGGCGGCGGCGCGTGCGACGCATCTCTATCCCGACCCGCAGGGGCGGCGGCTGGCGGCTCGGATCGGCGAGATGCTGGGCGTGCCTGCGGACTGGGTGGTGCTGGGCGACGGTTCCGAGGATCTGCTGAACGTGCTCGCGCGGGCCGTGCTGCGGCCGGGCGACAAGGTGGTCACGCTCTACCCGTCCTTCCCGCTGCACGAGGACTACGCCCTGATGATGGGCGCGGAGGTCGTGCGGATCGGCGTGACGCCCGAGGGCCGTGTCGATGTCGATGCGCTGGTGGCGGCCATGGCGGAGCGGGTGCGGGTGGTGCTGATCGCCAATCCGATGAACCCTGCGGGGGCGTGGCTCGACCCGGCGGCGCTGGAGCGGGTGCTGGCGGCGCAGCGGCCCGGAACGCTGCTGGTGATGGACGAGGCCTATGTCGAATATGCCGCCCATGGCGATTTCCGCTCGGCGGCAGAGGGGCTTGGCACGCATGAGCTGCCGCTCATGGTTCTGCGGACCTTCTCCAAGGCATGGGGGCTGGCGGCGCTGCGCATCGGCTTCGGCGCGACCAACGACGCGGAGCTGCGCCGCGGGCTCGACCTGGTGCGGACGCCGTTCAACACCAGCCATCTGGCGCAGGTCGCGGCGCTGGCGGCGCTGGAGGACCCGGCGCACATGGAAGCGGGCGTCGCCGCGACGGTGGCGGAGCGGGACCGGCTGGCGGCGGAACTGGCGGGCAGGGGCCTGCGGGTGATGCCGTCGCTCGGGAATTTCCTGTTCGTCGATGTCGGGCGGCCCTCGGCGGAGGTCTCGTCGCGGCTCCTCGATCGCGGGGTGATCGTCAAGCCGTGGAAGCAGCCGGGCTATGAAAGCTGGCTGCGCGTCTCCATCGGCCTGCCCGAAGACAGCGCGCAGTTCCTCGCGGCGCTGGACGCGGTGATCTAGCTCTCCGGCGGGACGAGCGCGGCCCCGAGCGACGCGAGGTGCGCGTCGGTCATGGCGCGGATCGCCGGGGCGACGGGACGGGCGCGGGGATAGGCCGGCGCCGCCCGGTCGTCGGTGACCGGTCGGTCCCAGCCGTCGGTGGTGGCGAAGAAGTTGGCGACGCCCGCCTCGCCGAAATGGTGCTGGTAGCCCTCGACCACCACGTCGAGATAGCTCGCCAGGATCGTGCCGCTGCCCTCGGCGGCGCGGTGGTCAGCGGATACGGAATAGACCTGCACCGGCTCCGCGATGCGCTCGTCGGTCATCTGCGCGGTGACATGGCTGCGTTCATAGGCATATTCGCGGGCGTCGAGCGCCGACCAGTCGCCGCCCGGCACCTGCGCGACCAGCCCGTCGATGGCGCTGCCGGGGCAGGGGCGGGCGGAGAGGAAGGCGACCGGGCGGATCGTGGTCAGGCACCATTCCCGCCGCCAGCCGTCGAGCCGCGCGGCGCGCAGCGGGCGGTTGCCGTGGGTCAGGTGGTTGACCAGGGACCCGTAGCCGAAGAACCAGCCCATCTCAGTCCTTTCCCTTCATCAGCAGGCTGCGCTTGCGCGCCACCGTTTCGCGTTCATGCCGCTCGAGCCCCTTGCGGAAGGATTGCTCGACGAAGTCGATATGTGCCACCGCGGCGGCCTCGGCAGCGGCCGGATCGCCCGCGAGGATCGCCTCGCCGATGGCCAGGTGCTGCTCGACCAGAACGTCGCCCGAGCCGTCGATCGAATGCAGGAAATGGCGGTTGTAGAACACGCCCTGCCGGGTCAGCTGGAAGATCGAGCCCATCATGTGGATCAGGGTGCGGTTGTGGCTGGCATCGACCACCGCGGAATGGAAGGCGATGTCGGCCTCGCGGGATCCCTGGTCGTCGGCATCGATCCAGGTCTGCCGCAGCCTGTCCATGCAGGCGCGGATGAGGTCGCGGTCGGTCGGCGTGGCGCGCTCGGCGGCCAGCCGGGCGGCGAAGGCCTCCTGCGTGCGGCGGTATTCGAGATAGTCGAAGAAGGCCCCCGGATGGCGGGCATAGAGGTCGATCAGGGCGGGCGACATCGCCTGTCCGGTCAGCGGTGCCACGATGGTTCCCTCGCCATGGCGCGTCACGATCAGTCCGGCCTCCTCCAGCCGCTTCAATGCCTCGCGCAGCTTCGGCCGCGACACGTCCATCAGTTCCGAGAGGTTCCGCTCGGACGGCAGGCGGGTGCCTTCCTTGAGAATCCCCGCAACCAGCATGTCCTCGATTTGCGCGACGACCGAGTCGGCGACCGAGTCATGGTCCACGGGTTCGAAGAGCTGTTCCGACGTCATGTTGCGGGCCTGCGGTGAAGATCCAGCGTTGAGGTCAAGCGACTATCCCACAGGCGGCGCGGGCATTTCCATCGCAAAACGCGGCCAGTCATGCGATTTTCCGTGATCCGGTATGTGATATGGTTGTGGCTAGTGAAACTTACCTAGCGTTTACATGGCCTTAAACGTTTGACATTTTCGGGATGTCTTCGTTATGGAGGCGTCAGGGGTGTGTAAGGTTGCCGCATCGCCCGGAATCCGGGTTCTCGCATGTGATGGTCAACTTTATGAACCACTCAGAGGGGGGTGCGGGAAGGCGCCCGTCATTCGCGGCGCCCGGACGGGCGCCGGTACGCTTTTGGAGGAGCATATGATGAAATCCCTTATCGGCCTCGCGGCCGCTGTCGGCGTGCTTGCCGCACCGATGGCCGAAGCCGCCGACAAGCTGCTGCTGAAGACCCCGGTCGCGTTCTCGACCGCCCTGCCGGGCCTCGGCACGCCGCTGCCGCGCGTCGCCGAACAGCTGGAGCTGATGTCCGGCGGCACGCTGCAGATGCGCATCTACGAGCCGGGCAAGCTGGTTCCGCCCTTCGAGATCCTCGACGCGGTCTCCACCGGCAAGGTGAACTCGGGCTACACGATCTCGGGCTACTGGGCAGGCAAGATGCCGGCCTCGCCGATCTTCTCGGCGGTTCCCTTCGGCCCGGATGCGGGCGAATTCATGGCCTGGATGTTCTACGGCAACGGCCTGAAGCTGTACCAGGAAATGTATGACGAGGGCGGCTACAATGTCACCGTCATCCCCTGCGCGCTGAACGCGCCGGAAACCGCCGGCTGGTTCGCCGAGGAGATCAACTCCCCCGAGGACCTGCAGGGGCTGAAGATCCGCTTCTACGGCCTCGGCGGCAAGGTGCTGGAAAAGATGGGCGCAGCCGTGTCGCTGATCCCGGGCGGCGAGATCTTCCCGTCGCTGGAGAAGGGCGCCATCGAGGCGACCGAATTCTCCATGCCGGCCGTGGACACCCGCCTGGGCTTCTCCAAGCTGGTGAAGTACAACTACTTCCCCGGCTGGCACCAGCAGGCGACCTTCTTCGAGCTGCTGGTGAACAAGGACGTCTACAACGAGATGTCCGAGCAGCACAAAGCGATCCTGCAGAATGCCTGCAAGGCCTCGCTGGCCGACAGCTTCGCCGAGGGCGAGGCGTCCCAGTTCGCCGTCATGAACGACAATGTCGAGAACAACGGCGTGACGATCGAGCAGTGGTCGCCGGAAATGCTGGCCGCCTTCGAGGCTGCCTGGGACGAGGTTGCCGCCGAGGAGGCAGCGAACGACCCGTTCTTCGCCAAGGTCTGGGCCGACCTGTCGGAATTCCGCGACGGCTACGAGGTGTGGAAGGTCAACGCCTTCCTGCCGCGGAAGTGATCCGCCGCGCGTGAGACGACTTTTCCGGGGCGCCTGAGGCGCCCCGGTCCGTGTTTCCGGTCCGGCCCGCCGCAAAGGAGGCCGCCATCTTTCATGACGCAGAGCATCCCCGGCGCCAGGCCGGGGCAGAGGGACGAGGACGACGCGCGATGCAAGGCTATCAACAGGAAGACCGGCTGGCGGATCCCGTCGGCACCTACGAGGGGCTGCTCGAGCACCCGGACATCGACGACCAGCCGGTCGCCAAGGCGATCGAGGCCGGGGTGAAGACCGTCGGCCATGTGGTGATGCTGGCCAATGTCCTGCTGGTGCTCGCGATCGTGTCCCAGGTGGTGATGCGCTATGCCTTCAACATGAACTTCCCCAAGCTCGACGAGCTGCAATGGCATCTCTACGGGCTGGTCACCATGGTCGGCATCTCCTACGCGCTGGTCACCGACAGCCATGTCCGCGTCGACCTGCTGCACATGCAGCTGAGCCGCCGCGCGCAGCGGGTGATCGAGGTGATCGGCATCCTCGCGCTGCTGGCGCCGTTCATCTGGCTGATGGTCGACCAGGGCTACGACTATTTCCACGAGAGCTTCCGCGTCAACGAGAGCTCGGACAGCCCCTCGGGCCTGCCCTACCGCTGGATCCTGAAATCGGTCATCCCGATCAGCTTCATCCTGCTGGGCCTCGCGGCGGCGGCGCGGCTGATCCATGACGTGCACGCGCTGATCTTCGGCGGTCCCTCCGAGCGGAAGGGCAAGGACCTGCGGATCATCCTGCTGGCCCTGCTGGCCTTCGCCGTCGCCGGCTATGCGCTGACCTTCCTCGTCGAATATACCGAGGAGAAGCTGGTCATCGCGATGTTCCTGACCTTCATCGCGCTGCTCTTCACCGGCTTCCCGGTGGCCTGGACGCTGGCGGGCGTCGGCGTGCTGTTCTGCGGCATCGCCTTCATGTACGACAACGACCTCTTCGGCTTCCCCGCGATGATCGGCTGGGACAGCTTCGAGGGCACGCTGACCGGGCTCGACTACCTGACCCTCGGCGCGACGGTGAACCGGATCTACGCCACCATGGCCAACCCGGTGATGGTCGCGCTGCCGATGTTCATCTTCATGGGGCTGATGCTGGACGAGTCCGGCGTGGCGGAAAAGCTGATGACCGCGATGCAGCGGCTCTTCGGCACCGTGCGCGGCGGCCTGGCGCTGACCGTGACTCTGATCGGCATCATCCTCGCCGCCTCCACCGGCATCATCGGCGCCTCGGTCGTGCTGCTGGGCGTGCTGTCGCTGCCCTCGATGATGGCGCAGAACTACTCGAAGCCGCTGGGCGCGGGCGTCGTCGCGGCCTCCGGGACGCTGGGCATCCTGATCCCGCCGTCGATCATGCTGGTGATCATGGCCGACCAGATGGCGCTGTCGGTCGGCGACCTGTTCATGGCCGCCGTCTTCCCGGGCGTGATCCTGGGCATTCTCTACCTCGTCTACATCTTCGTCATCGCGCTGGTGAAGCGTGACGTCGCCCCGGTTCCGGCCGGTGCCAAGGCGCCGGACTGGCAGGCGGTGAAGGACGTGGCGATCGCGGTCCTGCCGACGCTGGGCCTGATCCTCGCCGTGCTGGGGTCCATCTTCGCGGGCATCACGACGCCGACCGAGGCCTCGGGCGTCGGCGCGCTCGGCGCGACGCTGCTGGCAGTGCTCTACCGGAAATTCACCTTCCGCAAGCTCTGGAACGTCTGCAAGGCGACCTTCAATACAACCGCCTACATCTTCGCCATCTTCCTCGGCGCGACGGTCTTCTCCTTCGTGCTGCGCGAGCTCGGCGGCGATTTCCTGATCGAGGAGATGATCACCGGCGCGGGCTTCGGTCCGAACGGCACCGTCATCTTCATCCTGTTCATCGTCTTCCTGCTGGGGTTCGTGCTCGACTACATCGAGATCACGCTGATCGTGCTGCCGCTGATGGCGCCGGTCATCGCCGGCCTCGACCTGGCGATCCCGGGCTTCGGCGAGCTTGACGATGCCGCGCTGGTCTGGTTCGTCATCCTTGTCGCGGTGACATTGCAGACCTCGTTCCTGACCCCGCCCGTGGGCTTCGCGCTCTTCTACCTGAAGGGTGTCTGCCCCCCGGAAATCAAGCTGATGGACATCTACAAGGGCATCGTTCCCTTCGTGCTGCTGCAGCTTCTGGGCCTCGCGCTGGTCTTCCTGTGGCCCGCGCTCGCGACCTGGCTGCCATCGGTGGCCTACTGACACCTTCGAAAGGATGACGGCGATGACCGATCACGATCTGGTGGAAACCCTCAGGAGCGTGGTCGGGCGCCGCCACGTCCTGACCGGAGACAAGGCGACCGAGCGGTTCCGCAAGGGGTTCCGCTCGGGCGAGGGCGACGCGCTGGCGGTTGTCCGGCCGGGCACGCTGCTGGAGCAGTGGAAGGTGCTGGAGGCCTGCGTCGCGGCCGACAAGATCGTCATCATGCAGGCGGCCAATACCGGCCTTACAGAAGGCTCCACGCCGAAGGGCCGCTACGACCGCGGCGTGGTGCTGGTCAACACCAACCGGATGGACGCCATCCACACCCTGCAGCAGGGACGGCAGATCCTCAGCTTCCCCGGCGCGACCCTGTTCAGCCTGGAGAAGCTGCTGAAGCCGCTCGGCCGCAAGCCGCATTCCGAGATCGGATCCTCCTGCATCGGCGCCTCGATCACCGGCGGCGTCTGCAACAACTCGGGCGGCTCGCTGGTCGAGCGCGGGCCGAGCTATACCGAGCTGGCGCTCTACGCGCGGATCTCCGAGGCGGGCGAGCTGGAGCTGGTGAACCATCTGGGCATCGACCTCGGCAGCACGCCCGAGGAGATCCTCGTCCGGCTCGAGAAGGGCGACTACAACCACGACGCCACGGCGCCGACCAACCGCAAGGCGTCCGACACCGACTATGCGGCACGCGTGCGGGACGTCGAGGCGGACACGCCGGCGCGGTTCAATGCGGACAAGCGCAGGCTCTACGAGGCGGCCGGGTGCGCGGGCAAGCTGGCGGTGTTTGCCGTGCGGCTTGACACCTATCCGGTCAACGGGGCGGAGCAGGTCTTCTACATCGGCACCAACGATCCCTCGGACCTGACCGAGCTGCGCCGCCGCATCCTTGCCGGGTTCGAGACCCTGCCGGTCTCCGCCGAGTACATGCATCGAGAGGTGTTCGACATCTCGGCGAAATACGGCAAGGACACGGTGGTGATGATCGACAAGCTCGGCACCGACCGGCTGCCGGCCTTCTTCGCCATCAAGGGAGCCATCGACGCGCGGCTGAACAAGTTCGGGCCCACCAAGGGCTTCACCGACCGTTTCATGCAGCTCCTGGCGCGGCTCTGGCCCGAGCACCTGCCGGAGCGGCTGCGGCAGTGGCGCGACCGCTACGAGCACCACCTGATCCTGAAGATGCATGACGGCGGCATCGCCGAGGCCGAGCGGCTGCTGCCCGAGCTGTTCGGCGGCCGGGAGGGCGATTTCTTCGCCTGCGCCCCGCGGGAGGCCAAGATCGCCGGGCTGAACCGCTTCGCCGCTGCGGGCGCGGCCGTGCGCTACCAGCATGTCCATGCCGGCGAGGTCGAGGACATCCTGGCGCTCGACATCGCGCTCCGGCGCAACGACCGCGACTGGCTGGAGGTGCTGCCCGCCCATATCGCGGACAAGCTGGTCTCCAGCCTCTATTACGGCCATTTCATGTGCCATGTCCTGCACCAGGACTACATCGTCAGGAAGGGCGTGGATGCGAAGGCGCTGAAAGCGGAAATGCTGGAAATCCTCGATTCCCGCGGCGCGGAGTATCCGGCCGAGCACAATGTGGGCCATCTCTATCTGGCCAAACCGGACCTTGCTGCGCATTATAAGGCCTGTGACCCGACCAATTCGATGAATCCGGGCATAGGAAAAATGTCGCGTGACAAGCACTACGGGACAGATAATTGTGGCCATGCAGCCCGGTAAGGGCGGTTATGCGAGCAGGGGGGTGTCCGCTCCGAAATCTGTCCTGTAGGTAAAGAGCGCTGACTGTATCAGTAGCTAGTGCCTTGAAAATACCAGCAAAACGAAGAACAAGAGCGAAATAATCTTGCGCATAAGATTGATAGGGAGCCACCCTGAAGCGCGCAATAAAATAATCGCCAAGATCTGAATGCCTGGGCTGGAAAACTCATCGTTTCCGCAACTCCGGCCCGGGAGAAAACTGCACTGGGAGGGGCCGATTCAGCGGGTTCTCTTGGTGTGCTTCATGCACGGGAAGAGATTCCATGAAAGATCAGCCTGATATCGACCCGGTTGAATCCCAGGAATGGCAGGAGGCAATTGCCGATGTCATCGAACGGGACGGCGCGGATCGTGCCCATTTCCTTCTGGACAAGGCGGTGCAGCAGGCCCGCGCCGCCGGCGCGATGCTCCCGTTCTCGGCCACGACCCCCTACCAGAACACCATCCCCGTGGATGACCAGCCCGATTACCCGGGCGATCTCGAAATGGAATGGCGGATCCGCACGATCAACCGCTGGAACGCCATGGCGACCGTGGTACGGCGGAACAAGGAAAGCTCCGAATACGGCGGCCATATCGCGTCCTTCGCCTCTTCGGCGGCGCTCTACGATGTCGGCCTGAACCATTTCTGGCGCGCCCGTTCGGCCACCAATCTGGGCGATCTCGTCTTCTTCCAGGGCCACATCGTTCCCGGCATCTACGCGCGCTCCTTCATGGAGGGCCGCCTGACCGAGGAGCAGATGGAGAACTTCCGCTCGGAATCGAACGGCGGCGGCCTCTCCTCATATCCGCACCCGTGGCTGATGCCGGATTACTGGCAGTTCCCGACGGTCTCGATGGGCCTCGGCCCGCTCTGCGCGATCTACCAGGCCCGCTTCATGAAATACATGGAGAACCGGGGCCTGATCCCGAAATCCGACCGCAAGGTCTGGTGCTTCCTCGGCGACGGCGAGATGGACGAGCCCGAGTCCCTCGGCGCGATCTCCCTTGCCGCCCGCGAGAAGCTCGACAACCTGATCTTCGTGGTGAACTGCAACCTGCAGCGCCTCGACGGCCCGGTCCGCGGCAACTCGAAGATCGTGCAGGAGCTCGAAGGCGCATTCCGCGGCGCCGGCTGGGAAGTCATCAAGCTGCTCTGGGGCCGCGGCTGGGACGAGCTGCTGGAGAAGGACACTTCCGGCAAGCTGCGCCAGCTGATGGACGAGACCATCGACGGCGACTACCAGACCTTCAAGTCGAAGGACGGCGCCTATATCCGCAAGCATTTCTTCGGCAAGTACCCGGAGACGGCGGCGCTGGTCGAGGACTGGACCGACGAGCAGATCTGGGATCTGCGCCGCGGCGGACATGACGTGCAGAAGGTCTACACCGCCTTCGACCGCGCGACCAAGACCCAGGGCCAGCCGACCTGTCTCCTGGTGAAGACGGTCAAGGGCTACGGGATGGGCACGGCCGGCGAAGGCCAGAACACCACCCACCAGCAGAAGAAGATGGCCGAGGACCAGCTGCGCGCGATGCGCGACCGGTTCAACATCCCGGTCACCGACGAGGACCTGCCGAAGGCGCCCTTCGTCAAGCTGAACAACGCCCAGAAGGCCTATCTGGCGGACCGCCGCAAGGCGCTCGGCGGCGAGTTCCCGAAACGGCACCACGATGCGCCGAAGCTGGAAATCCCCGCACTCTCGGCCTTCTCGAAGGAGCTGCAGGGCACCGGCGACCGGCACATCTCCACCACGATGGCCTTCGTGCGGATCCTGACCACGCTGCTGCGCGACAAGAAGATCGGCAAGCAGGTCGTTCCGATCGTCCCCGACGAAAGCCGCACCTTCGGCATGGAGGGCCTGTTCCGCTCGGTGGGCATCTACAACCCGCTGGGGCAGAACTATACGCCCCAGGATGCCGACCAGATGATGTTCTACAAGGAGAGCGTCGACGGCCAGGTGCTGCAGGAAGGGATCAACGAAGCAGGCGCCATGGCCGACTGGATGGCCGCGGCGACCTCCTATTCGGTGCACGGCGTGCCGATGATCCCGTTCTACATCTACTACTCGATGTTCGGCTTCCAGCGGATCGGCGACCTTGCCTGGGCCGCCGGCGACAGCCGCTGCCGCGGCTTCATGCTGGGCGGCACCGCGGGCCGCACCACGCTGAACGGCGAGGGGCTGCAGCACGAGGACGGGCACAGCCACATCCTCGCGGGCACAATCCCGAACTGCGTCACCTATGATCCGACCTTCCAGCACGAGGTCGCGGTGATCGTGCAGCACGGGCTGAAGCGGATGTACGAGGATCAGGAGGACGTGTTCTTCTACCTCACGCTGATGAACGAGAACTACAGCCATCCCGACATGCCGATGGGCTCGGAAGGCGACATCATCAAGGGCCTCTACAAGCTCAAGGACGTCGCCAAGCCGGGCAAGAAGCACGTCACGCTGATGGGCTCGGGCACGATCCTGGTGCAGGCGATCAAGGCGGCGGAAATGCTGGAGGAAGATTTCGGCGTCACCGCGGAGATCTGGTCGGCGACCTCGTACAACGAACTGGCCCGCGACGGCCAGGACTGCGCGCGCGCCAACCGCCTGAACCCCTTTGCCGAGGAGAAGGTGCCCTTCGTCACCGAACAGCTGGCGAAATCGACCGGCCCGATCATCTCGGCGACCGACTACATGAAGAACTATGCCGAGCAGATCCGCGGCTTCGTCCCCGAGGGCCGCAGCTTCACCGTGCTCGGGACCGACGGCTTCGGCCGCTCGGACAGCCGGGTCAACCTGCGCCGGTTCTTCGAGGTCGATGCCAACCACATTGCCGCCGCCGCCATGGTGGACCTCTACAAGGCCGGCAACGTGACCAAGGCTCAGCTCGAAAAGGCGCTGAAGAAGTACGAGATCGACGGCGCAAAGCCGAACCCGCGCCTGTCGTAAGGCAGCGGACGAGGAGACAAGACTATGGCAATCGAAGTTAAGGTTCCGGATATCGGCGATTTCAAGGACGTTCCGGTGGTGAGCATCCTCGTCTCGGTGGGCGACACCGTGGCGGCCGAAGACGCCCTGATGGAACTCGAATCCGACAAGGCGACGATGGAAGTCCCGTCCCCGGCGGCAGGCACCGTCAAGGAGATCAAGGTCTCCGAGGGCGACACCGTGTCGGAAGGCTCGCTGATCCTCATCCTGGAAGGCTCGGACGCCCCGGCCGCCAAGGAAGAGCCGAAGGCGGAGGCGCCCAAGGCTGCGCCCGCGCCTGCGGCAGCGCCCGCCCCGGCGGCGGCTCCGGCCTCCGTCACCGACAGCGGCTTCTCCAAGGCGCATGCCTCGCCGTCGGTCCGCGCCTTCGCGCGGCAGCTCGGCGTGGATCTGGCCAAGGTGAACGGCACCGGCCGCAAGGGCCGCATCCTGCGCGAGGACATCGCCAAGGCGCTGAAGGCGGCCACCCCGGCGGCGGCCCCGGCAGCGGGCGGCGCGGTCTCGGGCGGCATGGGCATCCCGCCGATCCCGGCCGTGGACTTCTCGAAGTTCGGCCCGATCGAGAACGTCGAGATGTCCCGGATCAAGAAGATCTCGGGTCCGGCGCTGCACCGCTCCTGGCTGAACGTCCCCGCCGTCACCCACAATGACGAGGCGGACATCACGGAGCTGGACCAGTACCGCAAGGAAATGGACACGATGGCCAAGGACAATGGCTACCGCGTCACGCTGCTGTCCTTCGTGATCAAGGCGTCGGTCTCGGCGCTGAAGGAACACTGGGAGCTGAATTCCTCGGTGCATCCGGACGGCGACAAGCTGATCAAGAAGAACTACTACAACATCGGCTTCGCGGCGGACACGCCGAACGGGCTGGTGGTTCCGGTGATCAAGGACGCGGACCGCAAGGGCCTCGTGGAGATCTCCAAGGACCTGATGGAGCTCTCCGGCAAGGCCCGCAAGGGCGAGCTGAAGGGCGGCGACATGTCGGGCGCGACCTTCACCATCTCGTCGCTCGGCGGGATCGGGGGCACCTCCTTCACGCCGATCGTCAACGCGCCGGAAGTCGCGATCCTCGGGCTGACCCGCTCGAAGATGGCGCCGGTGTGGAACGGCTCGGAATTCGTGCCGCGCCTGATGCAGCCGCTGTCGCTTTCCTATGACCACCGGGCCGTCGACGGCGCGCTGGCAGCCCGCTTCTGCGTGACGCTGAAGACGCTGCTCGGCGACATGCGCAAGCTGATGTGGTAAGGAGAGATACCGATGGATGTCAAAGTACCCGATATCGGTGATTTCACCGATGTGCCCGTGGTGTCGGTCCTGGTCTCGGTCGGCGACGTCGTCGCCGCCGAGGATCCGCTGATCGAACTCGAATCCGACAAGGCGACGCTCGAGGTTCCGTCCCCGGCGGCCGGCAAGGTCGTCGAGATAAAGGTGGGCGAGGGCGACAAGGTCTCCGAAGGCTCGCTGATCCTCGTGCTCGAGGCCGAAGGCGCGGCGGCAGCGCCCGCGTCCCCGGCGGCAGCCCCGGAAGCGAAATCGCCGGGCGGCGGCGCGATCGACGTGACCGTGCCGGATATCGGCGATTTCACCGATGTTCCGGTGGTTTCGGTTCTGGTCTCGGTGGGCGACACGGTTGCCGCGGAAGATGCGCTGATCGAGCTGGAATCCGACAAGGCGACGATGGAAGTGCCGTCCCCGGCGGCAGGCGTGGTCAAGGAGATCAAGGTCGCCGAGGGCGACAAGGTTTCCCAGGGCTCGCTGATCATGGTGCTGGAAGGCGAAGGGGGAGCGTCCTCGGGCGCCATCGAGGCGCCCAAGGCCGCGGCTGCACCGGCGGCGCCTGCCGCCGTCGCCGCCACCGGCACCGCATCCGGAAAGGGCGATCTGCATGCAGAGGTGGTCGTGCTGGGCTCCGGCCCCGGCGGCTACACGGCGGCCTTCCGGGCGGCCGATCTCGGCAAGAAGGTCATCCTGATCGAGAAGAACCCGACGCTGGGCGGGGTCTGCCTGAATGTCGGCTGCATTCCCTCGAAGGCGCTGCTGCATGTCGCCAAGGTGATCACCGAGGCCGAGGAGATGGGCGCCCACGGCGTCAGCTTCGCCAAGCCGAAGATCAATCTCGACGAAGTCCGCGCCTTCAAGGATGGCGTGGTCGGCCAGCTGACCGGCGGGCTTTCCGGCCTGTCGAAGGCGCGCAAGGTCGAGGTCGTCACGGGCATGGGCAAGTTCACCGGCCCGAACATGATCGAGGTTGCGGGCGAGGGCGGGACCAAGACCGTGTCCTTCGACCAGTGCATCATCGCGGCGGGCTCCGAGCCGGTGAACCTGCCCTTCATCCCGGCGGATGATCCGCGGGTGGTGGACAGCACCGGCGCGCTGGAACTGCGCCAGATCCCGAAGCGGATGCTGGTTCTGGGCGGCGGCATCATCGGGCTGGAGATGGCCTGCGTCTATGATGCGCTTGGGGCGAAGATCACGGTCGTGGAATTCATGGACCAGATCATCCCCGGCGCCGACAAGGACATCGTCAAGCCGCTGGCAGCCCGGATCGGCGGGCGCTACGAGAACGTCTTCCTCAAGACCAAGGTCACCAATGTCGAGGCGCTGAAGAAGGGGCTGAAAGTCACCTTCGAGGGCGCCGACGGCAAGACCTTCGAGGACACGTTCGACATGATGCTGGTCGCGGTCGGCCGACGTCCGAACGGCAAGCTCATCGATGCCGAGAAGGCCGGCGTGCTGGTCGACGAGCGGGGCTTCATCCCGGTCGACAAGCAGCAGCGCACCGGCGTGCCGCATATCTTCGCCATCGGCGACGTGGTGGGCCAGCCGATGCTCGCCCACAAGGCGGTGCATGAGGGCAAGGTCGCGGCCGAGGTCTGCGCCGGTGAAAACCGCTGGTTCGACGCGCGGCTGATCCCGTCGGTCGCCTATACCGATCCGGAAGTCGCCTGGTGCGGCGTCACCGAGACCGAAGCCAAGGCCAAGGGCATCAAGTTCGAGAAGGGCGTGTTCCCCTGGGCGGCCTCGGGCAAGGCGCTGTCGAACGGGCGCAGCGAGGGCATGACCAAGCTGCTGTTCAACCCGGAAGACCAGCGCGTCATCGGCGCCTGCATCGTCGGCACCAATGCCGGCGACCTGATCGCGGAGGCCGCCCTGGCCATCGAGATGGGCGCGGATGCGGTCGATCTGGGCCATACGATCCATGCCCACCCGACGCTGTCGGAGACGGTGAACTTCGCCGCCGAGATGTTCGAGGGCACGATCACCGACCTGATGCCGCCGAAGAAGAAGAAGCACTGAGCTTCGGCCATCCGAAGATCTCGAACGCGCGCCCCTCCGGCGCGCGTTTCCCGTTTCGGTCCCCGCGCAGGGAGAAAACCGTGCCTAGGCAATCGGTGCGGCTTCCGTTCTCCGGTCCCGGGAACCTGACGGCCATCGACAGGCTGCGGCAGGCCGCCCGGATATCCGCCGCGTTTTCCCGGGCTTGCCCTTCCGTGGCTGGTGGCTTCGGTCAGGCAACGGTCCGGAGCGGGACGTGCCGCCGGACGATGAGGCGGCTTCCGTTCTGGCAAGGCCGGCCGCATTGACATGGGGGCCGGCCGGCGCGCCGGGGATGGCGCACGCCGTTCCGCGGCTGGCGATCAAGTCGGCCCGGATCCGCGAGCGCTGCCCTGCCGGGCAATCCGGCGGCGAACGGCTTCGCATCCGGTCCCCGGGCTTGCGCGGAGAGGGTGCCGATACGGCGCGCGGTGCCATGGGCCGGACATTCGGGCCCGCTCGCGGGCCGGCAGAATGAAGCGGCAGCGAAATTCGCGGTCACGGCTCTGCGCGAGCCTGATCCGGAGAGGAGCGCGCCGCTTCGGCCGAGCCGGCCCCTGTCTCAGAGCGTCACGCCATAATCCCGGCGCATCGTTTCGACAGTGCCGGCATAGAGCTCGTCCAGAAACGTGCGGAGCTCCTCTGACGGCGCCGGGTAGCGGTTGCGGTTGAGCGCGCGCAGTGCTCCGGCCTCGAGCGGCGCTTCGGGCAGGCCGAGCGCCGCCCAGGCCCGCGCGGTCACGCCCGCCGGGTCTTCCTTCAGCTCCCGCTGGGTAAAGATTGTCAGCCGCCCGGCGGCCAGCGCATCCGCCCAGATCGGCATCCGGCGTTCGTAGAAACTGGTGCGCAGGTAGTTGGCATTCGCCTCGAAATCGGCTCTCGCGCGGTCCAGGGTCAGCACCTCGCCCGGCAGAATGAAATCAGAGCCATGGACGGCGCCCTTCGAGATCGCCAGATCGTGGTAGTACTCCGACACGGCGCGCCGTGCCGGATCGGCGAGGATGAGGAACAGCTGCGCGCCCGGCGCGGCGGCCTCGATCCGGGCAGGCGTGTCGGGCAGCGGAATGTCGAAATAGGAGGGGCTGGCCTCGCCCATCAGCTGTCCGGGCCGCTTGCCGGCGAAGAGCTGGCGGTACCAGTCCGGGCTGCGGTCGCGGCGCATGGAGAAATAGTGGATCTCCTTCGGGCGCCGTTCGGCCACCAGGGGATGGCGGCAGATATGGTCGTAGAGCGAGGTCGTGCCGCCTTTCATCGTGCCGATGATCAGGAAATCCGGGCGGCAGAGCGCGGGGTCGGGGCCCGCCCCGCCTTGCGGCAGCCCGAACAGCGCGGCGGCACGGCCGGGATCGAGCGCGTCCTCCCGCCGCCAGAGCGCCTCCGTCTCCGCTTGGGTCAGGTCGCGGGACAGGAGAAGCCGCGCTGCAGCCTTGCGGATCTCGCGCGTGCCCTTGCCCTCGATGGAGTCCCAGAAACCTTCCCCGGGCCGGCCCTGCGGGATGATCCGCCACCGGACGGCGCCAGACGCGTCGAGGAACTTGATGCCGCCGTTGCGGGCGGGCGCGGCCCGGGCAACCAGCGGATCCCAGAGCCGGATGTGGTCCTGCACGATTTTTCCCCTGCGCCCGCGGATCATGCCGCCGCCTTTCCGAACCTGCCTCGCCGGTTCCGAAGGGAGCAGCCCGGCAGGTCCCCGTCAAGCGCCGCCGCGCCGCAGGATGGGGTGCGGTTCCAGGCGGAACTTCCGGACTGCACCTGGCGTCGGCCCCTGCCAAGTCGAGCGCGCCGCTGGAACCCTCGGGGCAACAGGGAGCGGGCGCAGCGGCGATGCCGGTTTCGGGTGTGCGTCTGGTCATGGGCGGCGTTTCGCCAGCTTCGTCCGGCGGGCGAAACCGCCCGGCATCGAGCAAGGTTGGAGCCGTTGATCAGCATGGTCCATGCCAGGCGGATGTCGGCGGAGATGGCGCACTCGGCCGCTGGGATGCCAGCAGGGCGCAATTGTCGGCCTGACGCCGGGGACCAAGCGCCGGACTGCGGCGCCGTCCTGCCCGCCGAAAGGAGGGATCGGGTCCCGCCGCCAGCCATTGGCGGAAAAGTGCCGGGCCGGCGATGCGATGGCCGTCGACTCCTCCCGGGAAACGCCGCCGGGGAGGATGCGAGCATGCCGTCCTGCGGCAGCCCGCGGAAATCCGCGGCCAATAGCGGACTGGTGATCTTTGATCTCGGGCTCCATGACGCTGCAGGAGGGCAGGGGGGACCCCGGGAGCGGGTCCGGAGATACTGCTCCAGCCTTGGCCGAATTTGCCGATCGGCGAGCAGTCGGGCCCGTAGCAGAAGATCGACATTCGCCGCTGCGGCACCGGTCTTGGCCATGTGGGGGATGCGGCCCTGTTCGGCCACGATCTTCTGCATGGCCCGGTTCCGGACGCCCGGAACTTGAAAAGCCGCAGCATTGCCGGGCGCGGCGATGGCAGCCGCCGGAATGCCAGGACCAGCGGGCAGCGCCACTTGCCGCCAGAGGCCGCTGCCTGCCGGACCGTCGGCGCCATTTGTCATTCGACAGGCGAAGCCCTTCCGCAAAGTCGCTCATGCGGACCGCGCGGCGAGGGCCGCGCAGCTCCGCCGCCTTGCGCGCGGCTGGTTCCGTGGCTCGGCGCCTCTTCGGCAACGGGGGCCGTACCGATCAAATGCCTTCCGGCGCGCGTTCCCGCCAGCCGGAACGGTTTTCCCAAATGACATTTGCCTGTGCGCCGCGAATGCAGCCCGGGGTGACGCCCTCCGGGGACAGGCTTGGACCCTTGGCAAGCGCCAGAGCAACGCCATGATGGATTCCGGCACCCCCCCTTTCATGGACATGGCCTGGCGGATAACCGCGACAGTTCTGAAAAAGGCCTCGCCGGAGCTGCGGCTCTGCGGAGTCTCCAGGGGCTGCCATCGGGCGGGCGGCAGCTGGAGCATGAGGCGGTCAGCCGGTCTCTGGAACGGCTACCGGCTGAAATCCGTCGATCCACAAGCGATCCAAGATGGCGGCGATGCGGCGGACCAAGCCAACCATCGCCGGCTTGGAGCCACGGCGTTCCGTCCTTCGAGCTGCCCAATGTGCTCGGCCATGCCGGGGAGCCCGATCGGTCAGGGGGGGTGCTACCGGTCTTCCATCTGAAACAATGCCGTATGGCGCCCGGCAGGATGCGGCCAGCGCAGAGCGGCGCTATCCGGGCCGTTTGCCCGCGGCGCCGGGCCGGCCTGCGGCTCATGCCGCGGCTTTGTGGCCGGCCACCGTGTGGGCCTCGGCCGTCATCCGTCCGTCAGTCGCCGCATGGGCGGGTTCAGTGCTGCAGGAAGAGGGATCGAACGCGGTCGGTCCGGAAGAGGCCGGACGATCCGCCCGCCGATCCCGGCGCGGTCTCGGAAAGCGTCCGGGCATCGGCACCCGTTGGCGGCAAGCCCGGGCGGATGTCCGGATCGCCGGAGACGACTCGCAATGCCGTCCCATGTACATTTCGGACCATCTCCCCGAGGACGGAAAACGGCACGGACTGAATGTCGAGGCAGTCGCCGGAACCTCGCCGTCATTGCCGCAGCCCCGTGCAGCAGGCGGCCGATCCGCGCGTCGCAGCTATCCCGAGAGATGCAGATCCTAGCCGGTGCGCGCCAGAATTCCCCGTGCTGCTGCCTCGATCAGGTCGAGCGCGCCGTCGAAGTCGCGCGTGTAGTAGGGATCGGGGACTTCGGACATGCCGGTCTCCGGCGCGAAATCGGTCATCAGCACCACCTCGGTGCCATCGCCCGGCGGGCGCAGCCGCTCGACATTGGCAAGGTTCGATCCGTCCATCACGACGATCCGGTCCCAGAGGCCGAAATCGGCCCGCGTGAACTGGCGGGCGCGCAGGCTGCCCAGATCGTAGCCGCGGGCGCGCGCGGCCTGCTGCATCGGTCCGTAGGGCGGCTCGCCGACATGCCAGTCGCCGGTGCCGGCGCTGTCGATGTGCCAGTCCGGGGCGAGGGCGCGCATGACGCCTTCGGCCGCGGGAGAGCGGCAGATATTGCCCAGGCAGACGAAGAGAATTCGGGTCATGGCGGCTCTCCTTTCCCCCAGATGACTAGCGCCCTGCGCCCGCGCGGACAAGCGGCGGCACCGGCAGGCCGGTCAACGTGGTCCGCCGCCGGTTCCGGCGCGCCTGCGCAGCGCAGGCCTCCAGCTGTCGAGCGCCAGCTTCGCGGATGCGAGCAGCAGCAGCAGGCAGAGAACCGCCTTGGAGATGGGCTCCATCGTCCCTTCGATCAGCAGCGCATGCAGGACGGTGCCGGCAACGATCGGGACGGCGAAGACGGCATGGAGCCTGCGCCAGTCCCGCGGCGAAAGGCCCAGCCTGCGGCGCAGCGCGGCCACGGCCACGGTCGCCAGCACGGCCCACATGGCGATCACCCCCCAGGCCGAGAAGGGCGTCGGCGCGGCGAAGAGCAGCGCATCGATGACGTCCGGCGGGCTGGTGATCCAGAGGCCGATCACATGGGTGGCCACCAGGGCAGCCGTCAGGCCGCCGAGGCGCCGGTGGAGCCTGCGGGCGGTGCGCGGCGCAAGGCCCGGCAGGAGGCGTCCGGCCAGGAGCGGCTGGAAAAGCAGCAGGACCAGCGCCAGCACGCCGGCGAATCCGGCCATGACATAGACCGGGCTGCGCCAGGCGAGCAGCGGGCTTGCTGCCGCCAGCGCCGGCGGCAGCAAGGCGGCCGCGGCCAGCCCCGTCCAGGCGAGAACCGTCCGGACCCTGACGGTGCGGAGCAATGCCATGCGGCCTAGGCGGGCTGCAGGACGAAATGGGCCTCCAGGCTGGTGTCCCGCGCGGAGCCCATCACCGGGCGCAGGAAGACGGTGCGGAAGGCACCGCTGTCATAGGCGAGATGGCCGTGCGGCTGGCCGAAGGCGGGGACGATCTGCGGCATCTCCAGGCGGAACGTGCCATCTTCGGCGGTCAGCGTCGCGCCGTGGCTGCGCGCGTCGCGCTCGCTGCCTTCGGTGGTATGCGCCCAGATCTGGATGCGCTGCCCGGCCAGCGGCGCGCCGTCGCCCGCGCGGCGGACGGTGCCTGTCATCCAGAATCCGCCGCCGCCGATCCGCTCCACCAAGGGCGCGCCGGGCCGGTAGTTGTTGGCGCCGCCGCGCATCGATCCGGTCGGGGCGAGGCCCGCGGCGCGGGCCGGGGCGAGCAGGCCGGCAGCCGGCAGCGCGACGGAGGCGGCTGCGGCTGCCGCGAAGCTGCGGCGGGTGAGCAATGCGGCTGTCATGTCGATCTCTCCTCTCCGGATCCGGGCTGCGTCTCGGGCAAGCGTAGCAGACGCGGCCGCACAGGAGCATAAAGTCTGCGCGAGTTTCCGCCCGGCGGTCCGGGCGGAAACACGGTCGCTCGGAGGTGTCGCGGGCCGTGGGGCGCGCTCCCGGTGCCGTGCTGCGCGCGGGCCGCCCTGCCGCTTTCCTGCGGAAGGTCCGGGGGAGCGAAGGCGCACCAGCCTCCTGACCTTGCCCCGGGCCGCTTCGGGCTGCCTGACGGTCTGCCGTCGTTTGGCGGGGCTCCGTTGTGCCGGAGACGCGCAGTCTGCCCTGGCCCGCGTCATCGGCAATCCTGCCGGAAAGGCGTTCTGCTTGGCGGGGAAGGACGGTCTGCCTCCGGACTGGCGACGGATCGGCGCTGCCTTGGGAGGGGGCGGGAGATGTGGCGCGGGAGGGGGCCCGAGCGGCGGCGCTTTGTCCCCCGCTGCGGACCCAAGGCGGCGCAGGTTTCGCCTGAACGCATCGGGGCAGTCCCGCGTTTCGGGGACCGCGGAAACCGGAGGAGCGGCGGGCCGTGAACTGGACCTGTCCGGCCTGCCGCATCGGGGGCGGTGCAGGCAGGATGGCGGCGGAAGAGGGCGTTCGCCGTCCGATGGCGCGGGGCATGCTGGCGGCGCTCACCGGCCTTGTTGCGCAAACCCGGGGAATTCAACTCGTGAATCCAGCATGATAGCTGGCGGCCATGAGCGGATCTCTGAAGACCACGTACAAGACGACCAATTGGAAAAGCTAGCGAGCCGTTGCGCGCCACCGGTCCGAGCGCGACGGCGAGCGGGACGCTCAGGCAGCGCGGATCGCTGGCCGTCTGGTTCGATCCCTCGATGAAGTGGGATGCGGTACCGTCCGGGCGTGGCAGCCGCCAGCAAGCGTACAGCGACGCAGCGATCCAGGCCTGCCTGACCCTCAAGGTTCTCTTCTGACTGCGGCTCGGCTAGGGCGTGCCTTTGTCCGCCATTGGTCCGAGGAGTTGCCATCGCTTGCGCCATCGGTCCGAGCAACGATGGCGACGGAGCGCGGTTTCGTGGCGAGCCTGCCGGAGCTGTCGGGGCCCGGCTGGTCCGTGCCTGACTTCAGCACCCTGCCGGGCCGCCAGAGCGAGACAGGACCGGGGCGCCGGTAAGCGCCGCGAAAGCCCGCCGAACAATGGACGACACCATCCCGTGTCGCGGCTCCAAGGGCGCGCTGCACCTGCCGGCGGACGCTGAGGCATCGACCGCCATCGGTCCGGGGAGCCGCCGACGGCAGCGCCATCGGTTCCAGCGCTGCTCGAGGCGCCGAATGGCATCAAGCTGGAAGGCGAAGGGTGCGGTGCGACCATGGCCCCGGCGGGGCCGCGAAAGCGCTCAGCACGGCACGCGCGCAAGCATGGCGGCTCGAAACGGCGCATCCGCGGGCCCGCCCGGACCCGTGGCGCGGCCCGCTCATGGCGCAAGATCCACCCCGGGATCGACGGGGAACATTGGAGATCCGGCCCGTAGAGGCCGCCTCCGGCAATGCCGGCGATGCCGAGCCGACGAACGCCACCGGTCCGGCCGACCCCGGCGGGGGATGCTGTCGGACATTCTCGCGCAGATCCCGCAGGACGAGGAGATCGCCACCGTCAACGCCGAGTCGCCTGCGGATGCGCCGTCGTCCATCGGGCTCGAACCGATGGCGCCGCGATGGGAAACTCCGGGCACCGCTGGCGGCACCCAAGACGCGCGCGCCTGCCATGACGCGATCGCCGCCCGCGGTGCAGCGGCGTCCGGACATTCCTCCGGAGCTGCCGGCGGATGCGCCATTAACGGTGTGGATGGCCCCTCCAGCGGCATCGCGATGTGCCGAGGCGGGAGCTGCGGAGCCTTCCGCCGAGAGGAGCCATCCATGGAGCAGCCTATCGCCATCGGCCTCGATCCGGCCAAGGGCGCGTTCCAGGTTCGCGGCGCCGCTGCGGACGGACGGAATGCGCGGTCCTGGAAGCCGGACACGGCCGGCGCCCGGGCGCGGAACGGGATCCTGCGTGCGTCGAAGCACCTTGGCCGGGCCCTCCGGCGGACCTGGAGCGGGCATCGCCGCCGCAGCAGGGGGAGACATGAGCCGGATCGGGAAAAGCTCCGGGGGCCCTTTTCCCCGGCGATTAGATGACCTGCGTGAAGCTGCCCGGCCCGGGGCTGATGTCCGTTCGCCATCGGCCCCGGACCGATGGCGGCTCGATGCTTCGCCTTCGGCCGCCAGGTGGCGGAGGTCCGGAGCCGCGCGTTCGCGGCTGCGCCCGGACCAATAGCGCTTGCCGCCCGTTCCTCAACCGCTCCACGGCACTCGGCATCCCGATGACGGTGGCCGCAGGATAGGTGTGCCCGGGGAAAGGGGGATTGCGCTCGCCAGCTGATTTGCGCAACAGCGCCGCACTCACCCGCCGCCGCTGCCGTGACCCCCGGCCGCGAGCGCGGGACAGCAGCGGACCGGCCCCGGGACAGGGACCCCGGCCGGTCCGCCATGCCGGCTCAGCCCTGCTTGGGCAGGGACTGCATCAGCGGCAGGAACTGTGCCATTTCGGGACCGCGGGCCTTGCCGGTCAGCGCCTTGCGCAGCGGCATGAACAGGCCCTTGCCCTTGCGGCCGGTCGTCTCCTTCACCGCGGAGGTCCAGGCACCCCAGGTGCCGCCGTCGAAGGGTAGGGCCGGGAGCATCGCCATCGCCTCGGCAATGAACTCGCGGTCGGCCTCGTCCACCTCGGGCACCGCGCCGTCGCGCAGGATCTCCCACCAGCCGGCGATCTCGGCGCGGGTGTTGATGTTCTCGTGGATCAGCGCCCAGAAATCCGCGGCCAGCGCGTCCGGCACGCCGGCGGCGGAGACCTCGGAGGCTACGGCCTCCAGCGGCAGCCCGCCCAGGTGGCGCGCGGTCAGCGGATCGAGATCCGCCTCGTCGAACTTGGTCGGTGCCGCGCCGAAGGTGGAGAGGTCGAAGCCCTCGATGATCTCGTCCATCGAGCTGCGCAGCTCCACCGGCTGGGAGGAGCCGAGACGCGCCATGTGGCTGAGGATCGCCATCGGCTCGATGCCGCGGGCGCGCAGGTCGCGCAAGCTGAGCGTGCCCAGGCGCTTCGACAGCGCCTCGCCATGCGGGCCGGTCAGCAGCGAGTGGTGGGCGAAGGCCGGGACCTTGGCGCCGAAGGCCTCGATCATCTGGATCTGGGTGGCGGTGTTGGTCACGTGGTCGGCGCCGCGGACGATATGGGTCACGCCCATTTCCGCGTCATCGACGACCGAGGCCAGGGTGTAGAGGATCTGCCCGTCGCCGCGGATCAGAACAGGGTCGGAGACCGAGGCCGCATCGATCGAGATCGCGCCGAGGATGCCGTCGATCCATTCGATCCGCTCCTGGTCGAGCAGGAAGCGCCAGTGGCCGGGGCGCTCGGCGCGCAGCGCGGCCTTCTCCCCGTCCGACAGCGACAGGGCGGCGCGGTCATAGACCGGGGGCTTGCCCATGTTGAGCTGCTTCTTGCGCTTCAGGTCGAGTTCGGTCGGGGTCTCGAAGCACTCGTAGAACCGGCCCATGGCGCGGAACTTGTCCGCGGCCTCGGCATAGCGGTCGAGCCGCTTCGACTGGTATTCCACGCGGTCCCAGGTGAAGCCCAGCCATTCCAGGTCCTGGAAGATCCCGTCGATGTATTCCTGCTTGGAGCGTTCCTGGTCGGTATCGTCGATGCGCAGGATGAAGCTGCCGCCTGCCTTGCGGGCGATGGCGAAGTTCATCAGAGCGGCGCGCAGGTTGCCGATATGCAGGTAGCCCGTGGGGGAGGGCGCGAAACGGGTGGTGGTCATGGCGGATCTCCTGTCGGCGGTGGCTAACCACATCGCCGCGCCGGTGTCCAGAAATCCGCGTCCGGCAGGCCGGGGAGAGGGTCCGGCCCTCTCCCCGGACCCCTCTCCCCGCGCCTGTGACGGAGCGCGCGCTTTATCCGGCCCGGCAGGGCTGCCATGAGGGGCACATGAGCGCAGAACCTGAGTCGCCCGCCGAATTCGGCCTTCCCCCCGGCCTCGAGGACATCGAGGTGATCGCCCGGGCGACGCTCGGGTCGCTTCCCGCGCGCTTTGCCCCGGCTGCGCGGCAGGTGGCGCTGCGGGTCGAGGACCTCGCCCCCGCGGAGCTGCTGCGCGAGCTGGAGATCGAGGATCCCTACGAGCTGACCGGTCTCTATGACGGCATCCCGATGACCGAGAAATCGGTGATGGACCAGCCGTCGGGGCCGGACACGATCTGGCTGTTCCGGCTGGCTATTCTCGACGAGTGGATCGCGCGGGGCGATATCGGGCTCGAGGATCTGGTCGCCCATGTCACGGTGCACGAGCTGGCGCATCACTTCGGCTGGTCCGACGATGACATCGCCGTGATCGACCGTTGGTGGGAATGAAATCCGCGACATTTCCTGCGTTACGATCTCTCGGACGGACGGGGCGGCGTGCTAGCCTCCGACGGTGAACAGGGAGAAACGCGAGATGACCAAGCTTACGCGCCGCCAGGCGCTGACCACTGCAGCCGCCGCGCCGCTGGCTGCCGCAATGCCGGGGATGACCATGGCCGCCAACGAGATGAAGGGCGCGTCGATGCCGCCGAAATTCTTCCGCTTCAAGCTGGGGGAGTACGAGGTGACGACGCTGCTCGGCGGGACCACGACCCGCGACAATGCCCAGGCGATCTTCGGCACGAATGTCTCCGAGGCGGAATTCGCCGAGGTGTCGAGGGCGAATTTCATCCCGGCCGACAAGGCGCAGTTCTTCTTCACCCCGATGCTGGTCGATACCGGATCCGAGCTGGTGCTGTTCGATACCGGCCTGTCGCCCGAGCCGCTGACCGCCGCGCTGGCGGCGGCTGGATACAGCCCGGAAATGGTCGGCAAGGTGGTGATCACCCACATGCACGGCGACCATATTGGCGGGCTGATGACCGGCGACGGTGCGACCTTCGGCAATGCCGAGCATGTCTCTGGCGCCAGGGAGAACAACTACTGGGCCGGGGCCGGGAACGAGGGCTACGACTCCAAGGTCCGGCCGCTGGCGGAGCGGTTCAAGTTCATCGACGAGGGCGGCTCGGTGGCCTCCGGCATCACCTCGGTGGCCGCCTACGGCCACACGCCGGGGCACATGGGCTACATGATCGAGAGCGCGGGCGAGCAGATGATGCTGTTTGCCGATACCGCCAACCACTATGTCTGGTCGCTGGGCTATCCCGACTGGGAGGTGCGCTTCGACATGGACAAGGCGCAGGCGGCGGCGTCGCGCAAGAGGGTGATGGACATGCTGGCCACCGACCGGATCCCGGCGATCGGCTATCACATGCCCTTCCCGGCGCTCGGCAATGTCGCGCCGCGCGGCGAGGGCGGCTACGCTTGGGTGCCGACCAGCTACCAGACCTATCTGGACTGAGACTCTGCGGCCGGTTGCAGCCGGCCGCGCTGCCGCGCATGAGTGGGGCCAGGTGATCTGACGAGGAGCTGTCCGTGACCGGAGCGATGCCGCGCGAGGCCTGCCTGGCCCGCCTGACCGAGATGCCGCGCGGCCCGCGCCGCCTGATCGCCGTGGCCGGCGCGCCCGGATCGGGCAAGTCGCGGCTGGCGCAGTTCCTTGCCGACGGCCTGAATGCCGCCTGCCCGGGCCGGGCCGAGGTGGTGCCGATGGACGGATTCCATTACGACGACGCGGTGCTGGAGGCGCGCGGGCTGCGGCCTCGCAAGGGATCGCCCGCGACGTTCGACGTGGCGGGGTTCGACCACCTGCTGGCGCGGCTGCGCGCCAATGCCGAACCGGAGATCGCGATTCCCGTCTTCGACCGCGATCTGGAGATTTCCCGGGGCGGCGCGCGCATCATCGGCCGCGACGTGGAAATCCTGGTGATCGAGGGCAACTACCTGCTGCTCGACATGCCGCCCTGGGACCGGCTGGCCCGGCATTTCGACGAGACGGTGTTCCTCGACGTTCCGCCAGACGAACTGGAGCGGCGGCTGCACCGGCGCTGGACGGTCAAGCATGCGCTGCCGCCGGAAGAAGCGGAGCGGAAGCTCCGCGAAAATGACCTTCCCAACGGCGAAACCGTGCGCCGCAACAGCCGGAAGGCCGGGTGGACAGTCGGACCGGCGCCCTGAGGGGCCGATGGATGCGGCCGGTTCAGCAGGTGGACCGGCGGCGCCTTGCAGCGCGCGTCTGCAGCTGCTGCATCAGTGACTGGTAATCGTTCTCTGCTCGCCGCCGGGTCAGATCGTCCCCGCGGATCTCTGCCGAAGTCAGGCGTTCCATCGCGATGATGAGCTCCTCGACCAGCTGGACCGTTTCCGGGGTCAAGGATCGCCTGCCTGCAGGGCCTCTGGTCATGTTCGTCGGCACCTTGTGAAACTTTACTCGTGTGAAGAGTAGATAGATACCTATGGCGACTCGCTCAAGCGGCGAGTTGAAATTCTAAACTGAAAAATTAAATGCAAAACATGGCAAGGACTTACACTTACAGCGCCCGGGTCCGGGCATCGCGGTCGGAGCGCAGGGAAGCCACCTGTCGCGCGTTGATTGACGCGGCGCGGACGCTGTTCTCGGAAAGCGGGTACGACCAGGTTTCGGTGACCCAGATCGGGCGCCGCGCCGGGGTCTCGCACACGCTGATAAATGCCTATTTCGACGGCAAGGCGGGGCTCGCCTACGCGATAATGCGCGAGTTGCACGAGGGCCGCGAATCAGTTGTGGACAAGGTGCTCGGCGGGCCCGGCACGGCGTTGGAGAAGATCAGGGCGCTGGCGGGCATGATGCTGGAGGCGGATCTGTCCGACCGGCGGATGATGCAGGTGCTGCAGGGCCATGCCTGGACCTGGAACCGCGAGGAGGCCGCGCGCAACGAGGCCGACCTGAAGGTCTTCGGGGATGCGGTGCTGCAGCTGGTCGCGGAAGGGCGCGCCGGCGGGCAGCTGCCGCCGGGCTGGGATGCCGAGGTGCTGCGCGGCGGCGGCTTCGCGATCTACCATTACGCGCTGCGGCGGGCGATGCTGCACGACCTGACCGCGGCCGAGGCGCTGGAAGAGGCCTGGCCGCAGCTCTTGGCGCTGTTCGGCCTGCTGCCGGACGCGGACGCCGGGCAGTAGCGCCGCCCGGCAGGCTCAGCGCGTGGCGTCGCGCCAGCGGTTGGCGATCGGATATCGCCGGTCGAGCCAGAAGGCGCGCTTGGTCAGCCGGGCGCCGGGCGCCGCCTGGTAGCGCTTGTACTCGCTGATGAAGATCAGGTGCTCCACCCGGCGGACGGTTTCCCTGTCGAAGCCCTCGGCGACCAGTTCGTCGACCGATTTCTCCTCGTCGACCAGCCCCTCGAGGATCGCGTCCAGCACCGGGTAGGGCGGCAGGCTGTCCTCGTCCTTCTGGTCGGGGCGCAGTTCCGCCGAAGGCGCCTTCTCGATCACCCGCACCGGGATGACCTCGCCCTCGGGTGCCTTCATCCATTCCCGCCAGTTGGCATTGCGCCAGCGGCAGGTCTCGAAGACGCGGGTCTTGTAGAGGTCCTTGATCGGGTTGTAGCCGCCGTTCATGTCGCCGTAGATCGTGGCATAGCCGACCGCGACCTCGGACTTGTTGCCGGTGGTCAGGAGCATCTCGCCGAACTTGTTCGACAGCGCCATCAGCAGCAGCCCTCGAAGGCGGGACTGGATGTTTTCCTCGGTGATGTCGGGGGCGCGGCCCTCGAACAGCGGCGCCAGCACCTCTTCGACTGCATGCTTGGGCCCGGCGATCGGCAGCGTGTCGATCCGCGTCCCCAGACGCCTGGCCACGGCGGCGGCATCCTCCAGCGAATGCGCAGAGGTGTATTCCGAGGGCAGCATCACGCAATGCACGTTCGCGGGCCCGATCGCATCGGCGGCGATCGCCGCGACCAGCGCCGAGTCGATGCCGCCCGACAGGCCCAGCACGACCTTGGAGAAGCCGGTCTTGCCCAGGTAGTCGCGCAGGCCCTCGACCATGACGCGGTAGTCCTGCTCCCAGCCGTCGGGATGGGTGGCCAGATCCGTCTTCTTCGCGCGCCAGCCTTCCTCGGTCTCCTCGAAGTCGACATGCGCGAGCGCCTCGTCGAAGACCGGCAGCTGCGCCATCAGGTGGCCGCCGGGATTCAGCACGAAGCTGCCGCCGTCGAAGACCTGGTCATCCTGGCCGCCGACCATGTTGAGATAGACCAGCGGCAGCCCCGTCTCGATCACGCGGGAGACCATGATGCCGATCCGCTCGGCCTGCTTGCCGCGGTGGTAGGGCGAGCCGTTCGGCACCAGCAGGATCTGCGCGCCGCTCTCGGCCTGGGCCTCGGCCACGTCCGGGGACCAGCTGTCCTCGCAGATCGGCGAGCCGATGCGCAGCGGGCCGATGGAATAGGGGCCGTGGATCGGACCGCGCTTGTAGAGCCGGACCTCGTCGAACACGTCGTTGTTGGGCAGGTTGTGCTTCAGCACGCGGGCCGTGACCTTGCCGCCCTCGAGGATCCAGAAGGCGTTGTAGAGCCCGTCCTCGCCGCGCCAGGGACCGCCGATGCCGATGGCAGGGCCGTCGGCGCAATCCTCGGCCAGCTTGCGGATCTCCGCCTCGGCCGCGGCCACGAAGGAACGGCGCCGGATCAAGTCCTGCGCCTGGTAGCCGGTGATGAACATCTCGGTGAAGGCGATCATCTGCGATCCGGCGGCCTTTGCCTCGGCCCAGGCGGCGCGGGCCTTGTCGGCATTGCCGGAAAGGTCGCCCAGCGTGGGGTTCAGCTGGGCCAGGGTCAGGCGGAATGTGGCGGTCATGGTCGGGCTCCCCGGGATCTCGCTCCCCTCTTAGCAAGATCAGGGCGGAGGGAAAGCCCCGCCATGCCGCCGGCCCGGTACGGTCGGGGCTGGAAAGGCGGTTTTGCCGTCCTGCTCACCGCGCGCGCCCAAGCCCGCGCCGGGCTGGCGACGGTCCGCCCCGCGAACGTCGCGCCGCCGGCAGGGACCTGCCGCCGACGCAGGCCTGCCCGGGCGCCATCGATGCCCCAGCGCGGCGGCACGCCGGCCCCGTGTCCCGGGCGGACGGCTGCGCCCGCGGTTTTGGACGGTGGCGGGGCTCCGGGCGGGGCCGGATGCCGGGCAAGGGCCGGAAAACCAAGCCGGTGCTTGCATCCCGGGGCGAGACGGGGCAATCCCCGAAGGATGCGTTTCCGAGCTTATTCCGTGCATCTCCTCACCGCAGCAGGCGCATCGCTGGCCATGCTGGCCCTGCTGGAAGCCGTCCAGCAGGACTGGGCCATGATGGCGATCTGGCTGGCTGTCGCCTTTGCCGTCGACGGCCTGGATGGGCCGCTCGCCCGGCGGTACGACGTGTCTGCGAACGCGCCGGTCTTCGACGGCACGCTGCTGGACCTGATCATCGACTTCCTGACCTATGTGATGATCCCGGCCTATGCGCTCTACGGATCGGGCCTGCTGCCGGGCTGGACCGGCTGGTTCGTGGTGCTGCTGATCCCCTTCGCCTCGTCGCTGTATTTTGCCGACACGCGGATGAAGACCGCCGATTCCTCGTTCCGCGGCTTTCCGGGGTGCTGGAACATGGTGACCCTGGCGCTGCTGGTGATCCAGCCGTCCTGGGAGGTGATCCTGGGGCTGGCGCTGCTGCTGTCGGCCGCGCAGTTCCTGCCGCTGAAATTCATCCACCCGGTTCGGACCGTGCGTTGGCGGGCGCTGTCCCTGCCGGTGGCGATGGTCTGGACCGGCGCCGTCGCCTATGCCGCCTGGGCCGGCTTTGCGCATGGTGCCGCCCTGACCGGCCTGGTGGCGGTCTCCTCCGTCTACCTGCTCGGGGCGGGCATCGCGCAGCAGATGATCTACGACCGCGGGCAGATCCGCTGAGGCACCGCTCCGCCCGTCAGAGCGCCTTTTCGAAGAACAGGTCCGGATAGGGATCGTCGTTGAAGCGCGGGATCTCGGTCCAGCCGTCCCTGCGGTAGAGCGCGACCGCCTCGGGCAGCGCGCTGTTGGTGTCGAGCCTGAGCACGCCGATGCCGAGCGCCCGCGCCCGCGCTTCGGCCGCCGCCATCAGCCGCCGCGCCAGCCCGGCGCCGCGGGTCAGCGGATCGACCCACAGCCGCTTGATCTCCGCCGTGCCGTCGCCCGCGCCCTTCACGCCGACGCAGCCAGCCGGCAGCCCGTCCGACCAGGCGATCAGGAAGCTGCCCTTCGGCGGCACCATGTCCGCGGCCTGCGGGTCGCGCGAGAGGTTCACGTCGAACCCCTGGGCGAAGCGGCGGCCAAGTTCGGCATAGTATTCCCCGAGGCAGTGCAGGGCTGCATCGCCGCGCGGATCGGCCTCGGCGATGGCGACATGCTGCCGCCCCAGCGCCAGCGCGATCCGGTCCATCGCGTCCAGAAGCTCGGCGGCATCCGGCCGCCCGGCCAGCAGTTTCGCCGCGCGGGCATCGGAAAGCGACTCGTAGGCGGCGAATTCCTCCGCGCCCTTCGCGGTCAGCCGCAGCACCCGGCGGCGTCCGTCTTCCCTGTGGCGCACGGTCTCGACCAGCCCCTCCTGTTCCAGCGAACGCAGCAGCCGGCTCGCCAGCCCCGAGTCGAGCCCCAGATGCACCCGGATTTCGGCCAGGTCCTCCTGTCCGCGGCCGATGGCGTTCAGCACCCGCGCCGCGCCCAGCGGGCGGCCGCGGCCGAGGAAGGACTGGTCGAGCGCGCCCAGTTCCGCCGTGGCGGCACGGGCGAAGCGGCGGAAGCGGGCAACGGGATCGAGCGGCATGATTCCTGACTCCGGTCAGACAGTTTTTCCTGACTTAAGTCAGATACCATCGGAGCGCAAGCGCCGGAGCGCGCCGGGACGGGAAACACCGTTGGACTTGGCGCGGCCCCTGCCGGTAGAAACGCGCAAGGCTGGAACACGAACGAACGAAGGTGCCGCAACATGTCTCCGAAGCTCCGGACCGCTCTCCTTTCCGGGCTGCTCATCGCAGGGCTCGGCTATGCGGTGACCGCCGAGGAAGGGCCGGTCACCGTCCAGTTCTCCAATGGCGGCGTCTACGAAGGCGCGATGGCGGAGGGCCTGCCGGACGGGTTCGGCAGCTACACGCTGCCCTCGGGCTACCGCTACACCGGCGACTGGGTGGCCGGAAAGCAGCAGGGCCAGGGCCGGGCGCAGCTGGTCAACGGCGCGGTCTACGAGGGCGCCTTCGAAGCGGGCCAGCCGCAGGGCCAGGGCCAGCTGACCCTGCCGGACGGATCGGTGATGATCGGCACCTGGACCGGCGGCAAGATGAACGGCGAGGGCACGCGGACCTATCCCGACGGGTCGGTCTACCAGGGCGGGTTCAAGGACGACCTTGCCCATGGCAAGGGCACGCTGAGGATGCCGGACGGCTATGTCTACGAGGGCGGCTGGGAAAACGGCCGCCGCTCGGGCGAGGCGCGGGTGACGCTGCCGGACGGCTCGGTCTACGCGGGCGGCATGGCGATGGACCAGCGCTCGGGGCAGGGCAAGCTGACGCTGTCGGACGGGTCGAGCTTCGAGGGCCAGTGGGTGGCCGACCAGCTCTCGGGCGAGGGCGTGGTCACCTACGTGAACGGCGACGTCTACCGGGGCAGCCTGTCGATGGGCAAGCGCTCGGGGCCCGGCGTGACGGAATACGCCACCGGCGAGCGCTACGAGGGCACCTACGAGGATGACGTGATCTCGGGCCGCGGCACCTACGAGGGCGCCGACGGCTACCGCTACGAGGGCGAATGGGCCGACGGCCAGTTCGACGGCGAGGGCGTGCTGACCTATACCGACGGCACGGTGCATCGCGGCCAGTTCAAGGCCGGGCTGCCCGACGGTCCCGGCCTCGTGCAGTTCGCCAGCGGCGACGTCTACGAGGGCGGCTTCCGGGCGGGCATCATGGAGGGCCAGGGCAAGAGCCGGCTGCGCTCCGGCGCGGTCTACGAGGGCGGCTTCCGCGACGGGCGCGAGGAGGGCAAGGGCAAGCTGGTGCTGCCCGGCGGCTATGCCTACGAGGGCGACTGGGTGGCGGGCCTGCGCGAGGGCCAGGGCAAGGCGAGCTTCGCCAGCGGCGCAACCTACGAGGGCGGGTTCAGGGACGATGTCTTCGACGGCGAGGGCGTCCTGACCATGCCGGGCCAGCTGGTCTATACCGGCGGCTTCAAGGAGGGCCGCCAGCACGGGCACGGCAAGGTCGTGTTCGAGAATGGCGACATGTACGAAGGCGGCTTCGAAGAGGGCCGCCGCTCCGGCCAGGGCGTGCTGACCTATGCCGACGGGACGGTGCTGAGCGGGACGTGGAAGAATGACAACCTCGTCTCCGACGCGCCCGCCGAAGGTGCCGAGGCCGGCGCGGAACCGGCGCCGCCCGCCTCCGAATAGCAGCGCCGGGCCCATGTGCGCGGATTGCCATGGCGGCGGTGGCCGGACCCGGCTGCCCGCGCGCCCGGAGGCCCGGGCGCCCTCGGTCCGGCCAGCAGCGACCCCGGGCGTTGCCTGCGCGGTGTGCGGGCCAGGGATGCCGTCCCGCGGCCGGACCGGGCGCGATTGCAGCCGGATGGTGGCCCGCCGCCAGGAGACGCGGGCGGGGTGGGCGTAAAGAAGCTGGCTCCGAGTGTGTCTGCGGCTGGCCGCTGCCCGAGCACCAGGATCACGGGTCGGATGGCCGAAATTGCCATGTGAATCGATCATCTGGCGGGAATCTCCTTTGCAGGCCCGTCGCAGGCAGGAGCGATGGTTCCAGCGCTTTCCCGGACGGGCCGCAGCAGGCTGCGCACTCCGGGTAAGGTGTGCGCAGATTGCACGCGATCACGGGCGCGCGTTCCCGAGCATCGTGGGCAGCCATTGCTCGCGATGGCAGGCAGCCAGAACGACATGTTCCCGGAGACAGGTTCGATCTTGCGCGACAGGCGCGTTTCGCGCTTTGGCCGTGCATTCTCATTGTCGCCGTGGAGCGCGTGGCGCCGCGCGTTGCGAGTGGGCGAGTCGAGGATCGCGTCCGCAAGTGCCCGATCCCCGATGGCGCCGTGCCAATGCTGGACGGGCAGTCGGCTGGCGACAATCGTCGAGCTGCGGCCGCGGCGATCTCGGGAAGGTTCCGGCGTTCGGATGAGGACAGGACGGCCAGGCCCAGCGGCCGAAGATCACGAGCGCGGCTCTGCCAAAGGTCCTGAACGCCCGGGCACGGCGCCCATCGCCCCCGACGATAGCATCGAGCAGTTTCGGCACGGCGGTCACCGCGGTAGCCCTCGTGCCCAAACGCGCAGGCAATCCAGCTACTCTGGAGCCTAGTCAGCCTGTGGCCGCTAGGGACTCGTGGTGGCTGATCTAGGCTCCCGGGACGAGGTGGGCCGTGACGCGCGGTCGATGCCGCGCCGGGGGGGGGGCAGGTCGATGTTCTCCATGCAGGCGACGAGGCGGGCGACTGCAAATTTGGGCCGGACTGTCAGGCGCCTGGTGCCATGACTGGCGGCTTCGCGGCCCGCGAAAGGCCTGAGCCTGTCCTCGACGCCGAGGCTTTGAGGGCAGTTCCGGCCTGGCGGCGGCGCGTCCGGATATTTGGCCATGCCTGCGAGAATGAGGCGCCCGGAGTCGGGATGAGTCAGCAAGGCCGGTCTGCTATGCAATGCTAGCCGCCCGGGCCACGCATGTTGGGATGCTGCAAGGGAAATTGCCCGGCTTCTCCCCTCAGGAAGGCCGACCGTGGTTGGTTTCCAGGATCGGCCGGATCGAGCCAATGGACCTGAGCGCGGACTGGCGTGCCCTGGCGCAAGACGGCATCTGGGCGGGTTGGAACACAGTTCGCGGCCAATGCAAGGACGCCGGGACAGGAGCGGAGCCCTGGCCCGGGGTGGGGGCAGTCCGCCATGATGTTTTTCAGAAGGTGCCGATCGGCGGGCCGAGCTTTTCCGCTGCCGCAGGCATGCGGGCAGGGTTCCATTCCGCAAGGCGGCAGTGGGACGACGGCATAGGCTTGGCGCGGTGGCGTGGCTCCTGCGTCCCGGACAGCACGGATGGTCGGCTATCCTGCGCAACGTCGCAACGTCGCGACGATGGCGCCGCGGGCGCGCAGATCGGCCTTCTGCCGGATGTGCCGGGACGGCACCGGGTACCAGCACCCGTCCAACCCGCCATGGCAACCGCGTGCGAAGCGTGCCCGCGAACTCATGGGGGACAGGAGGCAACGGCGGCCAGATCGGGCGGTTCAGCGTCGCGTAAAGTTCGGCGCAGTTGACGTTCTAGCCGCGCGTGGCGCGCATGTTCAGCTGTTCTCCCAGCATCAGGATCGTGGCAGTGGCCTCGGCCAGGGAGCAGAATCGGCGGTTGCGCAGCCCCGCGAGGGTCCAGCGCTGCACGGCATGCCCTGCGGCGTCCATTTTTGAATTCGCTATCGGTCTCGGACCCGCGGCGGCATTGACGTCTCTCTTGTGCAGCCCGCGCGTCCGCACCGGGAGGACCGCCGTACAGTCTTGCCCAGCCATTTTGGCAGGGGTTCGGTTCAGCCCGGGATCGAGCCGGTCCGCCCTGATGGCGGCGGAGTTCAGGTTGTCGGCACCACCGCTTTGGGAACGCCGCACATGACCGCGAACATCCTGACATCGGCGCTCATCCGGTCGTCGAGACCTTGGGAGCCAAGGCGCCCGCCCAAGCGTTGTTCGAGGCTCCCATCGCGGCGATGAACAGCTTGGCCGTGCGCTTCGCCGGTCTCCGGACCCGTCGCTCTGATCATGTCGCCCGCGAAGTCGGCGGAGGCCTGCCCGATTTCGGTATGCGTCCGCCGGATCGCAGGATGGACGGCGCCCCCTTCCGGGCCTCGCAATGTCCGCAGCACCAAGCTAGCGGAAACCCAGCGGAACAGCTGCCTGGTTCTCCTTGCGGAATATGGCCCGCGCGACGCCGCGACGGCCCAGGTCCTTGTCGGCAGCGGCTTGGTCTGGCTCGACCGGTGCCATGGAAAATAGAAGGGATCCGAAGTCGCCGTTGGACAGGGGCTCCGGCCGCGGCGAACGCAGCCAGGCCGTCCGGGTCCGCCCGAGATCGGCCCCGGCAGTTCCCTTCTCCAGCCCGAGCGACGTGGCGACCGCCCGCTCAGCGCTTGGGCTGATTCAGCCGCAGTTCATCTCAAATTCGTCGCATCCACCGTCTGTCCGGTGGCGTTCGGTCCCTCGCTCAGGACGAGACGCGGCGAAGCTTCGGACCGTCGGCCGGGCCTGCCCAGGAGCACGTCGCATTCGTGCCCGCCACCGCGTGTAATGGGCGCCTGCGATCGCCTGGAACACGCGGCAGGCGGCAGGAGGCGGCACGATGGGACGGGCAGCCCGTTTGGATTCCATTGTGCGGCCGGCCGGCCTGCAGGGACGGTGCGCCACTTTGCAAATTGCCGTCCGCACGGAAGGGATGCCTGGCAGTTCGAGACATGGCGACAGGTCAGGCAAGGGGGCCGGTTCCGAAGCGGTTTCTGGACGGTCCCAGCAGACTCCGGTGCCGGACGAGAGATGCAGCCTGTTCAATCGATATCGGCAGGACTGTGCAGGCTGCGTGGCCGGTCCTTGCCGGAGGTGCAGCCAACCGGTGGGCCGTGCGGCTGCGATCCGAACTCGAAGCGCATCGCGCGGGCCGCCGGAAGCGCCGCACTCGGTCCCGGGTGCGGCAGGGTGCCGGGATCTGCGGCCGCTCCGAAGCCGGGCTGCAGGCTCGGGAAGGCGGACATGCCGAAAGGGGCGCCAACAAAAGATGGATGCGGGGGCAACGCCGGGCGGGCCAGGAGCGTGGTGAACGGGGCGACGGCAGTTCGGTTTCGTCCGCGGTGACCGGGGCCACCGGCGACCCCCATCAATGGGCAGGCCTTTCGACGGCAGGGCTTTCCCCTGGCCGAGCCGCGGCGCTGCATCCAAATAGATCCGGCCGCTGGTGCCCGGGCCGCCACAGGCGATGCTGTCCGCGCCGAGACGCAGGGCGGCGATCGCCGCGCCTGCCGCAGCCCGGCCGGTCCGTGTCGGCCCTTCGTCCGGTGGCGAGCGGCACTCGTCCGATGGGGCGGTGTGTCTGAACATGGCCATGGACGGCGGCAAAGAGTGCCGCGGCATGGGGAGTGGTCAAGGCGATGCCAGACAGCTCCCCGGCCGCGATCCGCCTGGGTATCCGGGGGCGCAGGTCAATGGTCCGGTCGAGCCGTTGGCATGACGCCGGATCGATCCTTGGCGCCGACGTCCATGCGGACCCGGATTGCCGTCGGCGCGAAGAAATGGACCATTCCCGGCATCGCCGTCGAACCACCGCGGACGCGCGGGCACCGGGATCGCTCCCGGGGTTGGCGCGGAATTCCGGAGGGTGCGCCCCGGCCATGTCGGCCGGGGCCTCGCCGTCAGACGCCGCCGAGGCAGACGTATTTCAGCTCCAGGTAGTCCTCGACGCCGTATTTCGAGCCTTCGCGGCCCTGGCCGGACTGCTTGACGCCGCCGAAGGGCGCGACCTCGGTGGAGATGATCCCGGTGTTGACGCCGACGATGCCATATTCCAGCGCCTCGGCGACGCGGAAGACGCGGGCGAGGTCGTTGGCGTAGAAATACGAGGCCAGGCCGAAGATCGTGTCATTGGCCTGCTCGATCACGTCCTCGACCGTGTCGAACTTGAACAGGGGCGCGACCGGGCCGAAGGTCTCGTCGGTCGACACCTGCATCTCCTTGGTCACGCCGGTCAGCACGGTCGGCTGGAAGAACGTCCCGCCCAGCTCGTGCGGCTTGCCGCCCGTGACGACCGAGGCCCCCTTCGAGGTCGCGTCGGCGATATGCTCCTCGACCTTCTTCACCGCCTTTTCCGAGATCAGCGGCCCGGCGACCACGCCCTCGTCGAAGCCGTTGCCGACCTTCATCGCCTCGACGGCCTTGGTCAGCTTCTCGGCGAAGGCGTCATAGACCCCGGCCTGCACGTAGATCCGGTTGGCGCAGACGCAGGTCTGGCCGTTGTTGCGGAACTTGCAGATCATCGCGCCTTCGACCGCGGCATCCAGATCGGCATCGTCGAAGACGATGAAGGGCGCGTTGCCGCCGAGCTCCATCGAGGTCTTCTGGATCTGTTCGGCGGACTGCTTCATCAGGATGCGCCCGACATTGGTCGAGCCGGTGAAGGTCAGCTTGCGCACCTTGGGGTTGGAGCAGAATTCCTGGCCGACCTCCGAGGCCGAGGACGAGGTCACGACGCTGAACACGCCCGCGGGCACGCCGGCCTCTTCGGCGAGCTTGGCCATTACCAGCGCGGAAAGCGGCGTCTCCGAGGCGGGGCGCGAGACGAAGGTGCACCCCACGGCCAGCGCCGGGGCGACCTTGCGGGCGATCATCGCGTTGGGGAAGTTCCAGGGCGTGATAGAAGCGACGACGCCGACGGGCTGCTTCATCACCATGATGCGCTTGTCCGGCTGGTGGCCGGGGATCAGGTCGCCGTAGATGCGCTTGGCTTCCTCGCCGAACCACTCGATGAAGGATGCGCCGTAGGAAATTTCGCCCTTGGCTTCGGCCAGCGGCTTGCCCATCTCGGCGGTCAGGATCGCGGCGAGGTCATCCTGGTTCGCCATCATCAGGTCGAACCACTTGCGCAGCACATGCGCGCGCTCCTTGCCGGTCTTCGCGGCCCAGGGCTTCTGCGCCTCATAGGCCGCGTCGATGGCGTCCTTTGTCTCGGCCACGCCCAGATCGGGCAGCACGGCGATCACCTCGCCGGTGGCGGGGTTCGTCACCTCGAAGGTCTTCGCGGCCTCCGCGGCGCTGATCCACTTGCCCGCGACCAGCGCGGAAGTGACCAGCAGGTCGGAATTGGAAAGGCGGGCGGCTAGCGTCGTCATGGGATCTTCCTGTCCTCGGGTCGTCATGGCGCAAGGGCGCCGGGCTTGCCGGGCAGGGTGGGGCCGCTGGGCGGAAAGTCAACGCCGCGGGCCGGATCGGCTGGTCCCATCTTCGGGATTTCGATGGGGCCAGAATGCGGAAGCGGCGGCCGGAGCCGCCGCAGTTCCTCAGGACTGGACCTTTTCCTCGAGCCACTTCTCGAGCCAGTGGATCGTGTAGTCGCCCTTCAGGATGTCGGGCTCGGTGAGCAGCATCGGGAAGAGCGGCACGGTGGTGTCGATGCCGTCGACGATCAGTTCGCCCAGGGAGCGGCGCAGCCGGGCGATCGCCTCGTCGCGGTCGCGGCCATGCACGATCAGCTTGCCGATCAGGCTGTCGTAATAGGGCGGGATCGCGTAGCCGTCATAGAGCGCGCTGTCCATCCGCACGCCGAGGCCGCCCGGCGGGTGATAGGCGGTGACCCGGCCCGGGCAGGGCGCGAAATTCGGCAGGCGCTCGGCATTGATCCGGACCTCGATGGCGTGGCCATGGGGCACCAAGTCTTCCTGCACGAATTCCATCGGCAGCCCTGCCGCGACGCGGATCTGCTCGCGCACCAGGTCGACGCCGTAGACGGCCTCGGTCACCGGATGCTCCACCTGCAGGCGGGTGTTCATCTCGATGAAGTAGAACTCGCCGTCCTCGTAGAGGAACTCGATCGTGCCGGCGCCGGCATAGTTGATCGCAGCCACGGCTTCGGCGCAGGTCTTGCCGATGCGCGCGCGGGTCTCGGCGGCGATGCAGGGGCCGGGGGCCTCCTCGAAGACCTTCTGGTGGCGGCGCTGCAGCGAGCAGTCGCGTTCGCCCAGATGCACGGCCTTGCCCTTGCCGTCGCCGAAGACCTGGATCTCGATGTGGCGGGGCTTGCCCAGGTACTTCTCGATGTAGACCTCGTCATTGCCGAAGGCGGATTTCGCCTCGGAGCGCGCGGTCTGGAAGGCGTATTCGATGTCGTCGGCAGTCTTGGCGAGCTTCATGCCGCGGCCGCCGCCGCCGGCGGTCGCCTTGATGATCACCGGATAGCCGATCTCGGCGGCCACGATGCGGGCCTCTTCCAGCGTCGGCACGCCGCCGTCGGAGCCGGGGACGCAGGGCACGCCCAGATTCCTCATCGTGTCCTTGGCGGTGATCTTGTCGCCCATGATGCGGATGTGGTCCGCGGTCGGGCCGATGAAGGTCAGCCCGTGGTCCTGGACGATCTGGACGAAATTGGCGTTCTCGGACAGGAAGCCGTAGCCGGGATGGATCGCCTCGGCGCCCGAGATTTCGCAGGCCGAGATGATCGAGGCGATGTGCAGGTAGCTGTCGGTGCCCGGGGGCGGACCGATGCAGACGCTTTCATCGGCCATGCGGACATGCATCGCATCGGCGTCGGCGGTGGAATGGACCGCGACCGAGGCGATGCCCATCTCGCGGCAGGCCCGGATGATGCGGAGCGCGATCTCGCCGCGGTTGGCGATCAGGATCTTGCTGAACATGGGGCTTACTCGATGATCATCAGCGGGGCGCCGAACTCGACCGGGCTGCCGTCCTCGATGAGGATGCGCTTGACCGTTCCGCCCTTGGGCGCCGGGATCTGGTTCATCGTCTTCATGGCTTCGATGATCAGCAGCGTCTGGCCCGCCTGGACCTCGCTGCCGACCGAGACGAAGGAGGCGGCGCCGGGTTCGGGCTGCAGGTAGACCGTGCCGACCATCGGCGAGGTGACTGCGCCGGGATGCGCGGCGGGGTCTTCCTGCGCGGCGGCCGGTGCGGCTGCGGCGGGCGCTGCCGGGGCGGGCGCGGCGGCCGGGGCGGGGGCTGCGGCATGGACGACGGCGGGCGCGGGGGCGACGGTCATGGTGCGGCTGACGCGGACGGTCAGGCTGTCATCCTCGCCGTATTCGCGCTTGACCTCGAGATCGCTCAGGTCGTTCTCCCGCAGCAGCTTCGCCAGAGCTTCGATGAACGCCACATCGGCGCCGTGCGGATTATCGGTCATGCGTGCCTCGTTAGATCCAATCTGTGGGCTGAACGCCCGTCTTGGTCCGGTCATATATGGCAGCTTTCGGGGAGTGGAAAGCTGTCGCAGGCAGCTTTGGCCGGATCCATGCGGCAGATTCGCTTGATTTCGCTCAATGTGCGGCCGGGCTGCGGGCTTTAACGGAGTTGTGACCTGACAGAACCCACGGGGAGACCGCCCAGATGGCCCATGACCAGAGCACGCCCGGCATCGTTTCCAGCCGCCTCGATGCCGAGTCCCTAGCGCGGAACTTCGCCGATCCCCAGGGCCGTCTGGGCGCCGCGCAGGCAGCCGCCGAGGCCGCGCGCTGCCTGTTCTGCGCGGATGCGCCCTGCGTTTCCGCCTGCGCGGCGCGGATCGACGTGCCGGGCTTCATCGGGCGGATCCGCGACGGCGATCCCGAGGGTGCCGCGGCGGCGATCCTGGAAGCGAACATCCTCGGCAGCATCTGCGCCCGGGTCTGTCCGGCGGACATGCTCTGCGAGGGCGCCTGTCCGGTGGAGGAGGGCGGCCCGGTGAAGATCGCCCGGCTGCAGCGCTATGCAACCGACCTGGCGATGGAGGCCGGGGCGCCGCCCTTTGTCCGTGCCGCACCGACGGGCCGGCGCGTCGCGGTGGTGGGCGGCGGCCCGGCCGGGCTGGCCTGCGCGCACCGGCTGGCGCTTCTCGGCCACGAGGTGGTGCTGATGGAAAGCCGCGCCAAGGCCGGCGGGCTCAACGAGTACGGCATCGCCGCCTACAAGACGCCCGCGGGCTTCGCCCAGCAGGAGGTGGCCTGGCTGCTCTCCACCGGCGGGATCGAGCTGCGCACCGGAATGCATCTGGGCCGGGACATCACGCTGCAGGGCCTGCAGGAGGAATTCGACGCGGTGTTCCTGTCGGTCGGGCTGGCCGGGGTGAACGCGCTGCGCGCGGAAGGCGCCGGGAAGGCCAACGTCCATGACGCGGTCGATTTCATCGCGGGCCTGCGCCAGCAGGGCTGGCAGGAAATCCCGGTCGGCCGCGACGTGGTGGTGATCGGCGGCGGCATGACCGCGCTGGAAACCGCAGTGCAGGCCAAGCTGCTCGGCGCGCAATCCGTCACCATGGTCTACCGCCGCTCCGAGGAGGAGATGAGCCTGCACGCCCACGAGCGCCAGCACGCGGCCTCCAAGGGCGTGCGCGTGGTCACCGGGGCGGAGCCGCTGAAGCTGCATGGCGACGGCGCGGTGGCGGAGGTGGAGTTCCTGCGCACCGAGGGCACCACCTTCCGCCTGCCGGCCGACCAGGTGTTCAAGGCGATCGGCCAGTGCCTGGAGGACGTGCCGGGCGGGCTGCGCCTGGAAGGCGGCAAGATCGCCATCGGCCCGGGCGGACGCAGTTCCGTCGCGGGCGTCTGGGCGGGCGGCGACTGCGCCACAGGGGGCAGCGACCTGACCGTCGAGGCGGTGGCGCAGGGGCGCGACGCGGCGGAGGACATCCACCGCGCGCTGGCGGCGGCCTGACGCGCCCGGGCGGCGGGGGACAGAATGTCTCTGGCGTCCGCCGGAGCTTTGCGCTTGATTGGCCGGGTGGCCGGTGACAAGTCACGCGGTGACCATGGACAGCATGCACCTTACGCCCGAAATCCTGCTGCGCGCCTACGCGATGGGCGTGTTCCCGATGGCCGAGAGCCGCGACGACCCGGAGATCTTCTGGGTCGATCCGCGCCGCCGCGGTATCCTTCCGCTCGACGGGTTCCACATCTCGCGCTCGCTGGCGAAGACGATCCGGCGGGCGGAGTTCCAGGTCAGCTTCGACCGCGACTTCGCCGGCGTGCTCTCCTGCTGCGCCGACCGGGAGGAAACCTGGATCAACGACGGGATCTTCGAGCTCTATTGCGAGCTCCACCGGCTGGGCTTCGGCCATTCGATCGAGATCCGCGACGGCGACGCGCTGGTCGGCGGGGTCTACGGCGTCAGCCTCGGCGGAGCGTTTTTCGGCGAGAGCATGTTCTCGCGCCGCACCGATGCCTCGAAGCTGGCGCTGGCCTATCTGGTCGACCGGCTGAAGGGGCAGGGATTCGAGCTGTTCGACACGCAGTTCGTCACGCCGCACCTGCGCTCGCTCGGCGCGCAGGAGATTTCGCGGCGCGACTACCGCCGGCTGCTAGCCCGCGCGCTGGTGCGGCGCGCGCGCTTCGACGCGGACGCGCCGGTGCCGTCGCCTCAGGAATTGCTGCAGCGGATGAGCCAGACGTCGTAGCGCATGTGGTCGAGCGCGTTCAGCGCCGGCGAGGAGGCCACCATCCAGCCCTGGAAATTCGGCTCGGAGGCGCGGCGGTCCTGGATCGTCAGGTAGGCATATGCGTCGCCCGAGGGGTTGTCGCGCGGCACCCGGCATTCCGCCACCGAGACGACGAGGTCGCGGTAGATCGCGGTGCCGCCCGCCTGGACCTGGAATTCGGTCAGCTCGCCCGACAGCCGGTCGAGCCCGCGCAGGATGGCGAAGGGCTCGGTGACCACCGGAACGTCTTCCTGGGCCTGCGCGGCCATCGGCAGGGCAAGGACCGCCGCCGCCAGGAGGCGGTGCAGGATCATTCCCCGCCGCCCACGAATTTCATCAGGAGGCTGATCAGGCTGACGGCGCCCTGGGTGTCGAGCACCTCGTCGCCGGACTTGTAGTTGTAGGCGGAGCCGCCGGGCAGGACCTCGACGAAATTCCCGCCCAGCAGGCCTTCGGAGGAGATCACGATGGCGCTGTCGTCGGGCAGCTCGATGCCGTTGTTGATCTGCACCGTGGCCTCGGCGCGGAAGGTCTGGGCGTTCAGATCCATCCCGGTGACCGAGCCGATCTTCACCCCGGCCATGCGGACATCGGTGCCGACGCCGATTCCCTCGGCGGAGCGGAAGCTGGCGGTCAGCGGATAGCCGGCGGTGCTGCCGATGCTGCCGGCCGAACCGAGCGCGTAGAACAGGAAGGCTGCGGCCACGGCAAGCACGGCTCCGCCGACGGCGACTTCGGTGACATTCTCGGACATGGGGATTCCCTTATTCGGGCGACCAGGCGTCGTAGTCGCTGCGGGCCGCGGGCGCGGGCTGGCGGATCGAGCCGGCGGGCGCATAGGCCATGACCGTGCCGGTCAGGTTCTCGATATGCGGCTTTTCCCAGGGCTTGTGCGCCAGGGGGCGGTCGGAGGGCGGCTCGTCCCAGGTGTGGTGCAGCCAGCCGTGCCAGTCGGGCGACACGCGGCTGGCCTCGGCCTCGCCGTTGTAGATGACCCAGCGGCGCTTGCCGTCCTCGGTCTGGTAGAAGATGTTGCCCTGCTCGTCCTCGCCGACCTTGCGGCCGTGGCGGTTGGTGAAGATCTTCGTGCCGAGGGTCTGGCCGTTCCACCAGGTGACGGCCTGCTTGAGCGTATCGACGAGCGCCATGGGGATCCCTTCTTCCGGTCAGCCCAGATATGGACCTGCAACCTTATAATGGCCAGTGCCAGACCGTCGCAAGTGGCGCACCGCTCGCGGCCCGGTGCCGAAGGCGTGACGGAAAAAGGTTCAGGAAACGCAAAAGCCGCCCGAGGGGCGGCTTTGACGTCGTAGATGCTGATCGGTCAGCCCTGGCGTGCCTTGAAGCGGCGCTGGGTCTTGTTGATCACGTACACCCGGCCTTTGCGGCGCACAACGCGGCAGTCGCGATGACGCTGCTTCAGCGAGCGGAGCGAGTTACGGACCTTCATGGCCTTTCTCCTCATTTCGCGGCGCGTCCGCGCCTGGTTGAAGCCAAAGGCCCCCGAAACGGGGGCCGGTTATCCGAGGAGGCAATGGTGGGCGGTACAAGGATCGAACTTGTGACCCCTACGATGTCAACGTAGTGCTCTACCGCTGAGCTAACCGCCCACTAGCCTTCCGCTCTGCCTCAGTTTTCCGGTCCTTCGGGCACTGCCTTCCGTTCCGTTCCGCTGCTGCTCGGCGTCGGTGGGGGGCTTCTAATCAGAGTCGCCGGGGGGTGCAAGCCCTTTCGACAGAGAAAAGAATCTGACTATAAGGAAAGTCTGAGGAGTGCCGATGCAGAAGACCCATTTCGACCTGTACCTGCCGGAAACGCCGCTCTCGGGCGCCATTTTCGCTTCCCCCCATTCCGGACGCGGCTACGGAGAGGCCTTCCTGGAGGCCTCCGTTCTCGATGCGCACACGCTGAGATCCTCCGAAGACGCCTTTGTCGACAAGCTGATCGCCGATGCGCCGCGACTCGGGGTGCCGCTGCTGACCGCGCGCACGCCGCGGGCCTATGTCGATCTCAACCGCGCCGCCGACGAACTGGATCCGGCGCTGATTCACGGCGTCCGGCGCCAGGCGCACAATCCGCGGGTGACCTCCGGGCTCGGAGTGATTCCCCGCGTCGTGGCAGGCGGGCGCGCGATCTATCGCGGGCGGCTGCCGATCGAAGAGGCGCAGGCACGGCTGTCGGAGCACTGGCATCCCTATCACGACGCGCTGCAGGGGCTGCTGGCCAGCCAGCGCGAGGCCTTCGGACGGGTGATTCTGGTGGATTGCCATTCGATGCCGCACGAGGCGATCGAACATCACTGCATGTCGATGGACCGGCTGCCGGATGTCGTGCTGGGCGACCGCTTCGGCGCCTCGGCGGATCCGGACGTGACGGCGGCGATCGAGGCGGTGTTCGAATCGGAGGGCCTGGTGGTGGCGCGCAACACGCCGTTTGCCGGGGCCTACATCTCGCAGCGCTACGGACGGCCGTCCTCGATGCAGAGCGTGGTGCAGGTGGAGCTGGACAGGTCGCTCTACATGGACGAGCGCACGCTGGTGCCGCATGAGGGCTTCGCGCGGATGCGTCGGGTGATGTCGCGGCTGATCGCGGAAGTGGCGGGGCTCGCGCGGCCGCAGATGCCGCTGGCTGCCGAATAGGGTCTGCCGGGGCCCCCTGCGGGGGCCGCGGCGCGCGTGTCAGGGCCGCATCAGGCGGCGTTGACGACGTCCTTCAGGGCCTTCGCGATGGTGACCTTCACCTGGCGGTCGGCTTCCTTCTTGATCTGCTCGCCGGTGGCCGGGTTGCGGACCATGCGCTCGGGGCGCTCGCGGCAGAAGATCTTGCCGACGCCCGGGAGGGTCACGGCGCCGCCCTTGGCGACCTCGGAGGTGATGATGTCCGCGATTGCGTCGAGCGCAGCGGTCGCGGTCTTCTTGTCGGTCTCCATGGCCTCTGCCACGGCAGCCACGAGCTGGGTCTTGGTCAGCGGTTTGGTCACGGTCATGTTCCTTGTGCCTGTATGGTTCTTGGTTTGGCGCCCACCTTAGAACTAAGGGAATCAGCTACTCAATCGCTTTACAAAGGTTTTCGGCAGGATCGGCGGATTTGCCCACAGAAATTGTGGTCCGGAGGCCTCCGGGGAGCGGTCCGGGGCCGCTCCCCGCGCAGATTTGTTGCAATTATGCACCAGCCTGGCAGCGCTCAGAGGAAGGCCGTTTCGTTGAAGCTGCGCAGTTTCCGGGAATGGATTCGCTCCAGCGGCATGTCGCGCAGGATCTCCATGGCCCGGATCCCGATCCTCAGGTGCCTCGAAACCTGCGTGTTGTAGAAGTCCGAGGCCATGCCGGGCAGCTTCAGCTCGCCGTGCAGCGGCTTGTCCGAGACGCAGAGCAGCGTGCCGTAGGGCACCCGGAAGCGGAAGCCGTTGGCGGCGATCGTGGCGGACTCCATGTCGAGCGCGACGGCACGGCACTGGCTGAGCCGCTTCACCGGGCCGGACTGGTCGCGCAGCTCCCAGTTCCGGTTGTCGATCGTCGCCACCGTGCCGGTGCGCATGATCCGCTTCAGCTCGAAGTCCTTCAGCTCGGTGATTTCCTCCACCGCCTGTTCCAGCGAGGTCTGGATCTCGGCCAGCGCCGGGATCGGCACCCAGACCGGCAGGTCGTCGTCGAGCACGTGGTCCTCGCGCAGATAGGCATGGGCCAGGACGAAATCGCCCAGCCGCTGCGAGTTCCGGAGGCCCGCGCAATGGCCGACCATGATCCAGGCATGCGGGCGCAGCACGGCGATGTGGTCGGTCGCGGTCTTCGCGTTCGACGGGCCGACGCCGATATTGACCAGCGTGATCCCGGCCTGTCCCTCGCGCTTGAGATGGTAGGTCGGCATCTGGGGCATCTTGGCGAGCCGCATCAGCTCGCCCTCGGGGCCGGTGATCTCGGAATTGCCCGGGCCGACGAAGGACGTGTAGCCCGACTCCGGATCGGCCAGCGCCTGGCGCGCGATCGCCTCGAACTCCTCGACATAGAACTGGTAGTTCGTGAACAGCACGTGGTTCTGGAAATGCGAGGGATCGGTGGCGGTGTAATGCGCCAGCCGCGCCAGGGAGTAGTCGATGCGCTGCGCGGTGAAGGGCGCGAAGGGGATCGAGCCGTCCTCCAGCGTCACCGCATAGCCGTTGACGATGTCGTCATTGGTCGTGGCCAGGTCCGGCACGTCGAAGATGTCGCGCAGCGGGAAGTCCAGCGCGCCTTCCTGCGGCACCTTCTGGCCGGCGGCGGCGAAATGGATCGGCATCGGCGTCGTGGACCAGCCGACCTGGATCGGCACGCCGTGGTTGCGCAGCAGCAGGCCGATCTGGGAGGTCAGGTAGCCCTCGAACAGGTCGGGCCGGGTGATGGTCGTGGCATAGCGGCCCGGTTCGGTCACGTGGCCGAAGCTCAGCCGGCTGTCGGCCGAGGCGTAGCTGGTCATCACCGCGCGGACCTCGGGATAGTAGGCGCGGAAGCGCGCCTCCGTCGAGCCGCCGGTGACGGCCGCCGCGAAGCGGTCCGACAGGAAGGCCTTCGCCTCGTCATAGAGCTCCTGGAGGCAGGCCACGGCCTCGGCGGCATCGTTGAAGGTGCGGTGCGGCCGGTCGGGCGGCGTCTCGAGGGGCATGGTCTGGGTCATCGGGTCTCCTGTCGCGGCATTGGGCGCCGGGCCTGGCGGCACGCTGGCACAGTGCCCGCTCGGGAGACAAGTGATAAGCCCATGACGGCGCGCCGCAGGGCAGGCCACAGCAGGAGAGGCATCATGACGATCGTGATTCACCACAACCCGAAATGCGGAACCTCGCGCAAGGCGCTGGAGGCGATCCGCGCCGCGGGGCAGGAGCCCGTCGTGGTCGAGTACCTGAAGACCGGCTGGACGAAGCCGCAGCTGCAGGCGCTGTTCGCGGTGGCCGGGCTCGCGCCTGCCGAGGCGCTGAGGACCAAGGGCGGGCGCGCGGCCGAACTGGGCATCGACGGACCCGGCGCCGATCCGGATGCGATCCTGGATGCGATGGTGGCCGAGCCTGTGCTGGTCGAGCGGCCGATCGTGGCCTCGCCCAAGGGCGTGCGGCTGTGCCGTCCGCTGGACCGCCTGGACGAGATCCTCTGACCGCTCAGGCCGATCCGAGCAGCGTCCCGCCATAGAGCGCGACGGTCTCGATCTTCCTCTGCCGCCAGGCCGCCAGCGCCGCCAGCGCGCGGGCGCGCCCCGCGGCGGTGCTGCGGTCATGGGCGAGAAACGCGTCGAGCCGCGCCCGGTTCTCCTCGGCCAGCAGGTGGCGGCAGGCCTCCAGCGCGGCGATGTTGGCCTCGAACCAGCGGCGCCAGGTCCCCCCGCCGAAGTCGCGGGCGCGCCGGAGCACCGCGCCGAGGCTGAGATTCTCGCCCTGCACGTTCTCGGGGTGCTGGCGGTAGGACATGCATGGCTCGGGATCGTAGAGGATCCGTCCGCCCGCGCCGGTCACCATCAGGTAGCACCACCAGTCGTGATACGGCACGGCTTGCATCCCCGCCGCGCGCATCAGCCGGTGGGCCGCCGGGTTGAGGACGATGGTGTTCCCGGCGACCACGTTCTGCACCAGCGCATTGCCGAAGGCGAAATGGCGGTGGCGCCGCGAAGGTCCGAGCGGGCGCAGCGCCTCGTCGGTCAGCATCGTCCGCCCGCAGGCCAGTGCCGGAATCTCGGGGTCGGTCCCGGCCAGCAGCGCCATCGCGCGCTCCAGCTTGGCGGGAAACCAGACATCGTCCTGGTCGCTCAGCGCGACATGGCCCGGTTCGTCCGTGGCGTTGCAGACGAGATTGAGGAAATTGGCGGCGAAGCCCTGTTGCGGCCCGGCAACGATCCGCGGCGGCCGTCCCGCCGGATCGCGGAAGCGCGCGGCGATGTCCAGCGTGGCATCGCGAGAGCCGTCGTCGCCGATCGCCAGCCGCCAGTTGCTCCAGGTCTGGGCGGAGAAGCTGTCCAGCTGCTCGCCGAGATGCGCGGCGCCGTTGTAGCTGCAGAGCAGGATCGTTATCTCTTCCATCGTGTCTTCCGTTCCCGCCCGTTCCGGAGCTCCGTTATGGCGGAATTCCCGCATGCGGCAAGGGAGGGAATTGCTCCGCAGCCTCCGGAGGTGTACCTGTAAACGCAGGTAAAGTGCGGGGTCGAGATGGCATATGGTGTCCCAAATCCGCTTCCGTTGGCGACGCGGCTCCGCGCCATCGCCCGCGAAGAGGGAACGCGCGCCGCTCTCGGCCGGGTCGCGAATTACGGCCGGATCAGGCTGGCGCAGACCACGGTCGGCAAGGCGGTCGGATTCGGCGCGGCCGCGCGCTCGGTCTATGCGCTGGGGCCGACCTGGCAGCATCTCGCGAAGAACGGCGTCTTCTTCGGCGGCGAACGCGCTGCCGCCCGCCGCCACCTGGCGGTGATCGCCGAGGCCAGCCTGCCGCAATGCACCCGCTACCGCGTCGACCAGATGAGCGGCCTCGCCCGCGCCTGCGGCATGGGGTTCTCCGCGGCCGACCACCGCGACGAGGCGGAGTCCCTGACCGCGCTGCAGATGGCCAGCCACGTGATGCTCTACCGGCTGGAACCGGGCGCGCGGACCTGGATGTATCTCTACGAGGCGCGGCGGCTGGGGCTGCCGGTGCTCTACGACCTCGACGATCCGCTGTTTTCCGTGCCGGCGATCACCGGCTCGCAGGTCAGCCTGCCCGAGATCCTGACCCGCCATTTCGCCGATGCCGCGCCGGGGATCCTCGCGGTGATGGGTGCCTGCGACGCGATCAGCGTCTCGACGCCCGCGCTGATCGAGGCCGTCAGCGCCTTCCTGCCGCGCCCGGTCTACCTGAGGCGCAACTATGCCGATTCCGACATGCTGGCCGATATCGGCGCGGCGGCGCCGGTGGCGGGCGGTCCGGGGCTGACGCTGGCGTTGGCCAGCGGCTCGGACGGGCGGCTGGGCGATCTTGCCGTGGCACGTCCGGCAATCGAGCGGTTCCTTGCGGCGGATCCGGCCCGGCGGCTGATCCTGATCGGCCACGGGCTGGACCACCATGCCGGGCTGGACCCGTCGCTGCTCCGGCAGATCCTCCCGGTGCCCTTCCAGGACTATCCGGCCTATCTGGCCCAGCTGGCCGAGGCCGACGCGGTGCTGGTGCCGCTGGCCAACGATCCCTTCAATCTCTGCAAGAGCGCGGTGCGCGTCTTCGACGCCGCCTCGGCCGGCAGGCCGGTCATTGCCAGCCCGGTCGGCGACCTGCCCGCGGCGGTGCGCCATGGCCGCACCGGCTGGCTGGCGCAGGGCGAGGCGGACTGGGATGCGGCGCTGCAGGCGCTCGCGGCCCGAGAGGACCGCGGGCGGGAGCTGGGCCGTGCGGCGAAGGCGGAACTGCACCGCGAATGGAGCGACCCGGCGGCGGCGCGCGTCACCGATGCCGGGCTCAGGGAGTGGCTCGCGTCGTGACCTCCGCCCGTTTCCGCCACGTTCTCGTGGTCAACGTGCATTTCGATCCCGACAATTACGGAGGGGCGACCATCGTGGCGAAGGAGGTGGCCCGCCACCTCCTGGCCGCGGGCATCCAGGTCAGCGCCGTGGCGACGATGCAGGCCGAGGAGCTGCCGCCCTATGCCGTGGTGCGCAGCCATCGCGACGGCATCGACACGTTCCGCATCAACATGCCGCCGGGCCCGGCGCCGACCCTGCGCTACTGGGACGACCAGATGACCGCGCGGGTGGTGCAGATCGCGTCGCAAGTCGGTGCCGACGTGGCGCATCTGCATTGCCTGCAGGGGCTGGGCGCAGGGCTGATCCCGGGACTGCGCGGCTTCGGACTGCCGGTGGTTCTGTCGGTGCATGACTTCTGGTGGCTGTGCCAGCGGCAGTTCATGGTGCAGCCCGACGGGCGCTATTGCGGCCAGGACCCGGTGCGGCTGGGCCAGTGCGTCGGCTGCGTCTCGGGCCGGGCGCAGCTGAACGAACGCAACCAGAAGCTCTTCGCCGCGGTTCGCCAGGCCGATCTGGTGACGTTCCCCAGCGCCTTCGCGCACGGACTGTCGCTGCGCTCGGGCCTGCCCGCGCGGCGCAGCGCGATCCTGGAAAACGGCATCAACCACCCCGGCCCGGGCTTCTTCGACGACCAGGCACAGCGGCGGGCCGCCTCGTCCGAGCTGACCTTCGGCTTTGTCGGCGGTCCTTCGGCGGTGAAGGGCTGGCCGCTGGTGCGCGAGGCCTTCAAGCGGCTCGACCGCGCCGATTTCCGCGGGGTCGTGGTCGACGGCTCGCTCGACGGAAGCTGGTGGCGCCCGAGCATGTTCCAGGGCATGCGCGGGCGCTGGAACATCCATCCGCGCTTCGAGCAGGCGGCCGGGCTCGACCAGTTCTACGCGTCGATCGACGTGCTGCTGTTCCTGTCGCAGTGGCGCGAGACCTTCGGCCTGGTGGTGCGCGAAGCGATCAGCCGCGGCGTGCGGGTGATCCAGACCGAGGGCGGCGGCGCGACCGAGCACCGGGCCAAGTCCCGGCGGCTGCCGATCGGCGCCAGCCCCGAGGAGCTGTCCGAGATCCTCGGGCAGGAGCTGCAGAACCGCGACGGCCATCCGGATCCCGTGCCCTGCCGCAGCTTTGCCGATCAGGCGGAGGAGCTTATGGTGCTCCTGGAAACGCTGTGATGCCGGACAGACCCCCGAAACGAGAAGGAGCGCGGACGCCTTGAACCTGCTGAACGCCTTTGCCCGCATGCCGCGCGTCGTCGGCGCGCTCATCCTGCGCGAGATGGCAACGACCTACGGCAAGTCGCCCGGGGGCTATCTCTGGGCCGTGCTGGAGCCGACGCTCGGCATCGTCGTGCTGTCCTTCGGCTTCCAGCTGCTTGTCAGGACGCCGCCGGTCGGGGACAACTTCATGCTGTTCTACGCGACCGGCATCCTGCCCTTCATGATGTACTCGAACCTGCAGGCGAAGATCTCCGGCTCGATCTCCTTCTCGAAATCGCTGCTGGCCTATCCCAGCGTGACCTTCATCGACGCGATCCTGGCGCGGTTCCTGCTCAACGCGCTGATGCAGGTGCTGGTCTTCTACATCGTGCTCGGCGCCATCATGCTCATCTACCGTCCGGAGATGATCCTGGACATCCCGCGGATCGCCCTGGCGCTGTTCATGATCATGCTGCTGGCGCTCGGGGTCGGGCTTCTGAACTGCTTCCTGTTCTCCTTCTATCCCCTCTGGAAGCAGCTCTGGGCGATTGCGACGCGGCCGCTGATGATCTGTTCCGGCGTCTTCTTCACCTACGATTCGATGCCCGACGTGCTGAAGGACTGGCTGTGGTACAACCCGATCCTGCAGATCGTCGGGATCATGCGGTCGGGGGTCTACTACCAGTACGACGCCTCCTACGTGTCGCTCATGTACATCACGCTCTTTGCGACCATTCCCGCGCTGGCCGGACTATTTTTCCTCAACCGCTATTACCGTGTTATCCTCTACGAAATGTAGCGGCCCGCGGGCTCCGGCCCCGAACGGTTCCGCCCTGCCGGGCATGCGCGGTCATGACAGGTTGCGCATGACGGGTGCGGCAGGGCCTAATTCAACCCGTGAAGCATGAGCGTGGACCACAGTGAACAGCCCCCGAGCCGCCCAGGGCGGTAACCCCCCCGAGGCCCAGCAGGGCAAGAGCGAAGACGCCGAAGTGACGCCCGAGGTGATTTCCGGCAAGCCGGGTCCCGCCCGGCGCGGTCCGGGCGGCCAGGGGCCCGGTGGCCAGGGTGCCGGACCCGGAGGGCCCGGCAGGCGGCCCGGCGGTCCGGGCGGCGGCGGGAACGGCCCGCGCAAGGGCATGAAGGGCAGCAACGTGCCCGCCACGGTCGAAAGCCATCCGGTGCCGGCGCGCACGCCCGACGCGCCGCTCCCCGCGGCGCCCGGGCGCGGCGGCGGCGGCGGCCGCAAGCCGCCCCTGAACCGCGTCAGCATGGCGCCCGTTCCGCGGGCGCGGCTGCGCCACCGCCACCGCTACCTGTTCTACACCTTCCTGCTGATGGTGGTTCTGCCGGCCGCGGCGGCCTTCTACTATCTCTACGAGCATGCGCAGGACCGCTATGCCTCGAATTCGGCCTTCTTCGTCCACAAGGAAGACACCACGAATTCGATGGAAACCGTCTTCGGCCTGTCCGCGCTCGGCGCCGGATCGGGCACCACGCCCGATGCCGATGTGCTCTACCAGTTCATCCAGTCGCAGCGCATGGTCGAGATCGCCGACCAGAAGCTGGACCTGAAGGCGATGTACAGCCCGCACCACGACGTCGATCCGGTCTTCGCGATGAAGCCCGACGCGACCATCGAGGACATGGTCGACTACTGGAGCCGGGTGGTGAAGCTGATCTACGAGGCGGATACCGGGCTGATCACCCTCGAGGTGCAGGCCTTCACGCCCGAGGACGCGCAGAAGCTGTCGCAGGTCATCCTCGACGAGAGCGCGACCCTGATCAACGATCTCAGCCGGATTTCCGAGGGCGACGCGATCGACGAGGCGAAGCAGGACCTTACCATCGCCGAGGAGCGTCTGAAGAAGGCGCGGGTGGCCGTTGCGGAATTCCGCGGCAGCAGCCAGTTCGTCGATCCTTCGGCCGTGGTGGCCGGGCAGGAGGGCGTGATCTCCGCGCTGGAATCCCGCCTCGCCGAAGAGATGATCTCCCGCGATGCGCTGGTCGGCACCACGACGCGCGAGGACGACCCGCGGCTGGAGCGCGCCGACCGCATGATCGAGGCGATCCGCCAGCGCATCGCCGACGAGCGCGCCAATGTCGGCAGCGACCAGGCACCGGCCGTGGGCACCTACGAGGAGCTTCTGGTCGACCGGCAATTCGCCGAGCAGGCCTATACCGCGGCGCTCGGGGCCTACGATTCCGCCGTGGCCGAGGCGCGCCGCAAGAGCCGCTACCTTGCCGTGCACATCAAGCCGACCCTCGCGGCCAGCTCGATCTATCCGCAGCGCATCACCCTCGGGCTGACCTGCGTCGGGTTCCTCACGGTGGTCTGGGGCATCGCCATGCTGGTCCTCATGTCGGTCCGCGACAGGCGCTGAGAGGGCTGGACCGATGTTCGCCCGTTTCCGCTCCGGCAGGAATCCAGATGCGGCCCCGGACTCCGGCCCGGTCCTGAGGAAGGGCGCCCGCCCGCCCGGAGGCCGCGGTTCCGTGCGCTTCGTGTCGCTCACCAAGAGCTACCCGGTCAGCGGCAGGGAGCGGAAGTACATCATCCGCGACAGCTCCGTGCTGTTTCCGGCGGGCAGCAAGGTTGCGCTCCTGGGCCATAACGGCACCGGCAAGTCGACCATGATGCGGATGATTTCCGGGGCGCAGGACTACGATTCCGGCCAGATCATCCGCAACGGCGCCATCTCCTGGCTGATCGGCTTCGCCGGTGCCTTCCACAACGACCTGACCGGCGCGCAGAATGCCCGCTTCGTCGCGCGCGTGCATGGGATCGACACCGATGCCATGGTGGACTTCGTCAGCGATTTCAGCGAGCTCGGGGACTACATGCACATGCCGCTGCGGACCTATTCCTCGGGCATGCGCTCCCGTCTCGCCTTCGCGGTGTCGATGGGCGTGCCCTTCGACTGCTATCTCGTGGACGAGGTCACCTCGGTCGGGGACAAGCGGTTCCGCGAGAAATGCGCCGAGACCTTCCACACGCGGCTGCGCGAGTCGAGTGCCATCATGGCCACCCACAACCTGTCCCAGATCAAGGGGGTCTGCGACATGGCCGCGGTGCTGCACGAGGGCCATCTCACGCTCTATTCCGACGTCGAGGAGGGGCTCGAGATCCACAAGGCCAACCAGAGAGACAGCGGATAATGACGGCGCCGGTCCTGGTCCTGGGGTCTTCCGGCCGTGCCGGGCGGCTGCTGCGCGGTGCCTGGCGCACTGCAGCCGGCATGCCCGCGGTTTTCCATGCGCGCAGCCCGGGTCCCGGCATCGGGCTGGCGGGGCCATGCGGGCCGGAGCTTGCGCCGCAAGTCGGGTTCGTGCCCTCCGCGCTGCTGGTCCTGTCCGGCGTCACCTCGGGCAGCGGCGAAGAGCTTTCCGGAAACACCCGCCTGGCGCTGGCCGGGCTGGAGCTTGGCGCCGCGCTGGGGACGCCGCTGGTCCTGCTCTGCTCTTCGGCCGCCGTCTACCGGCCCGGCAGTTCCGCGGCGCCCTTCTCCGAGACCGGACCCGCCGAGCCGGAACGGCCCTATGGCCGGTCCAAGCTCGAGATGGAACTCGCTGCCGCCGCCTGGACGGAGGCGCATCCGGAAGGACCGCGGGTGCTGTGCCTGCGCCTGTCGAACATCGCCGGGGCCGACATGCTCGGCGAGGCCGTGCGCCGGGCGGCACCTGAGGCGCCGCTGCGGCTCGACCGGTTCGCCGCCGGCACGGGGCCGCGCCGCAGCTATCTTTCGCCGGTCACTTTCGCGCGGGCCGTTGCCGCCGCCGCGGCCGCCCCGCCCGAAGGGCGCTTCGGGATCGTCAACCTTGCCGAGCCCGGCGGCGAAACCGGGATGGGCGACCTTCTCGAGGCGCTGTGCACGCTCGGCCATCCGGTGCCCTGGCAGTGGCAGGACGCTCCGGGCGGCGCAGTGCCGAGCCTGGCGCTCGATCTCGCGCGGATGCGGGCGCTCTGGCCGGGCCTCGCCACCACGGGGGCCACCGCCGAGGCGCTTGCCGCGGATTGGCTGCTGGCGGGAGGAGGACGGCCGTGACCCCGCAAAAGCGGCTTCTCGATCTCGCCATCTGCGTCTTGCTGCTGGTGCCGGTCCTTCCGGTTCTGGCGGTGATCTCCGTGCTTGTGCTGCTGATCGACGGCCGGCCGGTCTTCTACCTGTCGGAGCGGATGAAGACCGCCGAGGAAGGCTTCACGCTGGTCAAGTTCCGCACCATGACTGTCGACCCGAAGCGGGGCGGCGTGACCGGCGGCGACAAGGCGGACCAGATCACCCGGACCGGCCGCTGGCTGCGCGCCGTCCGGCTCGACGAGCTGCCGCAGATCTGGAACGTGCTGCGCGGCGATCTCAGTTTTGTCGGTCCGCGCCCGCCGCTCCGGCGCTATGTCGAAGCCGCGCCGGAACTTTACCGGGAGGTGCTGGCCTGCCGCCCGGGAATCACCGGGCTCGCAACGCTGCATTTCCACCGGCACGAGGGACGGCTTCTTGCTGATTGCGCCAGCGCCGAGGAAACCGACCGTGTCTATCGCCGCCGCTGCGTGCCGCGGAAGGCCCGGATCGACCTGATCTACAGGAAAAACCGGTCGATCTGCCTGGACTTTCTTATACTTATGCAAACTTTTTGTGCAGTGCTTCCCGGCTTTCGGCTGAAATCAACCTAGCTATGCAATTTTCCCGCACGGCATTTCTGCGGCGCAGAATACAAGTGCGGAATGCTGACTTGATTGGTAAAATCTTAATGAGCTGGCGGGAGGGCGGGCGCGAGGTGCCCGCGGAGCGGCAGGGAAGGTCTCCCGCGCGATTGTTTGGAAAGGATGCGACGAACTGTGGCGGTGATCAGGGCTGACTACCCGATCTTAAGCAACTTTGTTCCATTGATTTGACAGTCGATATCTGTTGTTTCCCCGGGAGAAAGCCGGGAAGAGCTTGTTGCAGGTGATGGAAGGCTAGAGTGGACCGCGAAGATCAGAGCATTTACGGGTTGGTCAGTTCGCTGACCATGATGCAGAAGCGGTGGATTCTCGTTGGTTTCGACGTCTGCATCGTTCCGGCAGCGCTGCTGCTGGCGAATTTCTTCCGGGGCGGGGCCGCAGATCCTTCGGTCGCCTTCCTCGAAAACTGGTCGATCGCCATCGCGCTGATGGTTTTCGCCGCGATGGTGTCGCTGTTCCTCGGCCTGCCGCGGATCCGGCTGAACGGGTTCGAGGCCAACGGCGTCCATCTGGCCTTTGCCTACGCCGTGCTGGTCTCGGTGGTCGGCGCCTCGCTCAACGGGATGGTGGACCACGCGCTGCCCTGGTCGACCTTCCTCAATTTCGGGCTCATTCTGTTCATCGGCGTGGTCGGGTCCCGGGTGCTTCTGCGCTTCGTGCTGCTCAGCATCCTCAGCCGCCGCCATCCGCGCAGCGCTGTGCTGATCTACGGCGCCGGGCGCACGGGCATCCAGCTGGCCAACGCCCTGCGCCATGACGCCTTCGTGGTTCCGGTCGGCTTCGTCGACGACAACCCGGCGCTGCACCGCGTCTTCGTCTCCGGCCTGCCGGTCTGGGCGCCGATCGAACTGCCCCGCATCGTTTCGGAAAAGAGCGTTTCCAAGGTGCTGCTCGCCATGCCGTCGCTGTCGGCGGTGAAGCGGTCGCGCATCCACCACCAGCTGGTCCCGCTCGGCGTCGACGTGCAGGCGCTTCCCTCCTTCGCGCAGCTGACCGGCGAGGAGCCGCTGCCGTCGAAGCTGGCTCCGGTCAGCCCGGCCGATTTCCTCCAGCGCAAGTCCTTCCAGAGCGACATGTCGCTGGCCCGCGGCACCTTCCGCAACCGCACCGTCATGGTGACCGGGGCGGGCGGTTCCATCGGCTCCGAGCTTTGCCGCCAGCTGCTGGCGCTGGCGCCCAAGCGGCTGGTCATGTTCGAGGCAAGCGAGCTGGCGCTCTACAGCATCGACCTGGAACTGCGCGGCCTGTTCACCGACGTGGAACTGGTCCCGGTGCTCGGCTCGGTCACCGACGAGACGCTGTGCCGGACGGTCATGGCGCGTGAGGGCGTGCAGATCCTGCTGCATGCGGCCGCCTACAAGCATGTGCCGCTGGTCGAAACCAACCCGATCGCCGGGCTGCGGAACAACGTGCTGGGCACCAAGGCGCTGGCCGATGCCGCGCGCGACAGCGGGGTGGAGCGGTTCATTCTCGTCTCGTCCGACAAGGCGGTGCGGCCGACCAATGTCATGGGCGCCTCCAAGCGGCTGTCGGAACTGATCATCCAGGACATGGCCACCCGGCCGGGACCGCTTTTCTCCATGGTGCGGTTCGGCAACGTGCTGGGCTCGTCCGGGTCGGTGATCCCGCTTTTCCAGGACCAGATCGCCAATGGCGGACCGGTGACGCTGACCCACGAGTCCGTGACGCGCTATTTCATGACCATCGACGAGGCGGCGCGGCTCCTGCTGATTTCCAGCGCGCTGACCTCGGGCGGGGATGTCTTCGTGCTGGACATGGGCAAGCCGGTGGCGATCATCGACCTCGCGCGCCAGATGATCGAGGCGGCGGGCTACACCGTGCGCGATGCCGAGCATCCCGAGGGCGACATCGAGATAAGCGTCACCGGGCTCCGTCCGGGCGAGAAGATGCACGAGGAGCTGCTGATCGGCGACGGAAGGATGACGACGAAGCATCCCAAGATCACCCGCGCGCGCGAATCCAGCCTGTCGGAGATCGAGGTTGCCACCTTCCTGCGCGACCTGCGCGAGGCGATCGAGGACAACGACACTGGCGCCGCCCGCGCGGTGCTGGCCCGCTGGGTCGAGGGCGCGATGGCCGACAACAGCCAGCGGCAGGCCTGACGGCATCGGCAGGCTGCACGCGAAGCGTGTGAAAAATGGCACAAGCCGAAATGGGCTCCGACGGGACGGATGGCGGATGTTGCAGTGCGTTTCCCTTCGGTCGACAGTCGGGCAAGATGTTTGAGGTAGGTAGATCGTGAACGGCAAGGCTGCGTTCAGAACAGGGCTCCGGGCCGGAGGTCCGGTTCTTTCCTTACTCCTGGCCAGCACGGCCGCTGCACAGGAATTCCGGCCGTCCGACTGGCCCACCATGAGCATGTACAACGTGCCCGGCGCGATCGAAATGCCGAACGCCTTCTCCAAGCCGGACGGCGAACTGTCCTTCACCATTTCGAATTTCGCCGGAATGACCCGCTACCAGTTCGGCGCGCAGGTCCATCCCCGGCTGTACGGCGGGTTCCGCTACACCGAGATCCAGGATTTCGACTCCGCGGGCTTCAGCACCTACTACGACCGCAGCTTCGACCTGCGCTTCACTGCGATCGAGGAAAGCGGGCTGGTCCCGGCGGTAACGATCGGCCTGCAGGACTTCATCGGCACCGGCATCTACGGCGCGGAATACGTCGTTGCCTCCAAGCATGTGGGCACCGGCATCCGCGTCTCGGCAGGGGCGGGCTGGGGACGGCTGGCGGGCAATTCGGTGCTGACGGGCTTCGGCGAGCGGCCCGCGCTCACCCCGGATGATGTGGCTGAGGGCGGCGAAGCCAATTTCGACACGCTGTTCCGCGGCGAGATCGGCGCCTTCGGCTCGATCGAGTGGCAGGTCCGCGACAACCTCGTGCTGAAGGCGGAATATTCCAGCGACCACTACACGCTGGAATCGGAATCGCTGGGGATTTTCGACCGCGACTCGCCCCTGAACTTCGGTGCGACCTACCAGACCAAGGGCGGCACCGAGATCTCGGGCTACTACATGTACGGCTCGCAATTGGGCGTTTCGCTGGCCTTCAACTTCAACCCGGACCGGCCGCCGACCGGCGGCTCTCTGGACGGCGCGCCTTTCCCGATCACGCCGCGCCCGTCGCGCGCGGCCGCCCCGGAAGCCTATTCCACCGCCTGGAGCGAAAGCGAGGCCGGCCGCCAGGCCGTCGAGGCCCGCCTCGGCGAGGTGCTGCTGCTCGAGCGGCTGGAGATGGAAGGGCTGAAGATCGACGGCACCCATGCCACGCTCTACCTGCGCAATTCCGGCTACGGCGCCGAGCCCCAGGCCCTGGGCCGGGCGGCGCGGCTGATGGCGACCGTGCTGCCGCCGTCGGTGGAGGTCTTCACCATCGTGCCGATGACGGCGGGAATGGCGCTTCCGGCCTTCACCTTCCGGCGCACCGACCTGGAACGCTACGAGGTCGCTCCCGACGGGACGGAGCGCATGCTGGCCGCGGCCGCGGCCGCGGTCACCGGCACGCCGGCGCCGATGGCGCGCGCCGACGAGGCGTTCGGCTTTTACCCGCGCTTCCAGTGGCTGCTGGAGCCCTACATGCGCACCAGCCTGTTCGACCCTGACAACCCGTTCCGCGCGGATCTGGGCCTGCGCCTCGGCGCGGGAAGCGAACTGGCCAAGGGGCTGATCGTGTCGGGCTCGGTGACCAAGAAGGTTGTGGGCAATCTCGACCAGAACTCGCGCGAGTCCGACAGCGTGCTGCCGCATGTCCGCTCGGATTTCCCGCTCTACGATTCAGAGGGCGATCCGGGGATCGAGACGCTGCAGGCGGCCTATTACTTCCGGCCCGGGCAGAACCTCTACGGCCGGATGACGGCGGGCTATCTCGAGCAGATGTTTGCCGGCGTCTCGTCGGAGATGCTCTGGGCGCCCTATGACACGCCCTTCGCCTTCGGCGCGGAACTCAACTACGTCAAGCAGCGCGACTATGACGGCGGCTTCGGCCTGCAGGATTACGACGTGGTGACCGGGCACGGCTCGGTCTACTACCGCTACGACGACTACCTGGCAGAGGTCGATGTCGGCCGCTACCTGGCCGGCGACGACGGCGCCACGCTGAAGCTGGAGCGGGTCTATGCCAACGGCTGGAAGGTCGGCGCCTTCGCCACCTTCACGGACGTCTCCGCCTCGGATTACGGCGAAGGCTCGTTCGACAAGGGCATCACGCTGACGATCCCGCTGGGCTGGTTCAGCGGCCGGTCCTCGACGGCGGTGCCGCAATTCACCATGCGCCCGCTGCAGCGCGACGGCGGCGCCCGCCTGAACGTCAACGGCCGCCTCTATGGCCTGGTCGAGCCGGGGCGGCAGGATCGGATCGAAGATCAGTGGGGACGGTTCTGGCGATGAAGACGCGGAAGCTCGGACTTGCGGCGGTTCTTGCGGCGTCGCTCCTCGCGGCCTGCGGGAACGCGCCGGTGGATACCTCCATCAACTCGATCATCAGCGGCTCGCTGCAGACGATCGGCGCGGCCATCTTCCCGCCGCCGCCGCGCGAGGGGCCGGTGGTCACCCGCGCCCAGGTGGAGGCGGCGGCCGTGCCGCTGATCATGGTCGACATGGAAGTGACCGGCGACCAGGCGACGGCCATCGTCTTCGGCAACAACGGCAATGCGGTGACCTGGATCACGCTGAACGGCGTCACCTTCACGCTGAAGAACGGCGCGCTGTTCTCGACGCGCGGCCTCGGGCCGGATTTGCTGACCGCCACGACCAAGGGGCTGGCGGATGCGCTGCCGCGGCGCGCAACGGCACGCTATGCCCGCGACCTGCGCTTCATTGCCGGGGACGAGAGCATCCTGAAGGACCGGTTCTTCTGCGAGCTGGTCAACGAAGGGCCCGAGGACCGCGTGGTGCTGCAGGTCCGCCATTCCGCGACGCGGATGCGCGAAAGCTGCTACGCGATGGAAAGCGGCCGGGATTTCACCAACATCTACTGGGTGGGCGCGGACGGCATCGTCTGGGACAGCCGCCAGTGGATCAGCGAAATGGCCGGCTACGTGGAGATCCGGCGCCTCTACCGCTGAGGCGCCGGCATCACAGGGCGGCGAAGCGCGCTTCCAGCGCCCTTGCCGCATCGTCCCATCCCCAGGGCGCATTGGCGGCCCATAGCCCGCTGCCGACCATGCCGTGGCCGGGGCGCGCGGGCGGGAAGCGGACCTCGCTGAGCACCGCGTCGCCTTCCATCGCCGCCAGCCTTTCGGCAAGCGGCTGATGGGCGCCGGAGGCCAGCAGCGGATACCAAAGCAGGATCACCCCGACCGGCCATTTGCGCCGGACCTTGGCGACCAGTTCGGGGATCGCGGTCCATTCGGTCTTCACCTCGTAGGACGGGTCGATCAGCATCATCCCGCGCCGCGGTTCGGGCGGGGTCAGCGACAGCGCCAGCTGCGGGCCGTCGGCGGCGTGGATCTCGGCCCAGCTGATCGCCTGCCTCAGCGCGGCGACCTCCTGCGGGTGCTTCTCCGCCAGGATCAGCCGGTCGGTGTCGCGCAGATGCGTGGCCGCGACGATCGGCGAGCCGGGATAGGCCTCCGGGCCGCCCAGCTGCCGCGCCGCGTCGAGCGCCTGGGCGTAGGGGTGGTCCTCCGGGAACCAGCTTTCCATCTTGCGGATGCCTGCCGCGGCCTCGCCGGTCTTGGCCGCCTCCGGCCCGCCCAGATCGTAGAGCGCGCGCCCGGCATGGGTTTCCATGTAGGTCATCGGCTTCGGCTTGCGCCCCATGTAGTCGAGCGCCACGGCAAGCAGCGCGTGCTTGTGGACATCGGCCGCGTTTCCGGCGTGATAGGCGTGCTGGTAGGAGAGCATGGCCTCCCTTAGCGCGGGCGCGGTCCCCTGCCAAGCGGTTCCGGCGCGCGCCGCCAGCGCGGATGTGGGCCGCCTGGCGGGCCATTTCGGAAGGAACCGCATTTCCACCCGAAGAGGCTTGCATGACCGTGCCGCTTCCTGTGGCCCTTGCCGCCCTTGATCAGGTCGTCGCCGCCGACGCCCCAGAGCGTGACGTTCAGCGCCGAGGCGGAGGCGTCGATCGTGTCGCCGTAGCTGGTGCCGCCGACCGCCTCGATCTCGGTGAAGCTGCCCGAGGCGGCGGTGCACTGGAAGGCATAGCTGCCGCCGGTATTGTCGGCGAAGGTGACGGTGATGCCCAGGCTCGACGTGTAGGTCGAGAACCACATCGTGTCGGCATCCCAGCTGGACGTGCCGCCATGGACATTGGTGATGTCGTGATGGTCGACGATCTGGAAGATGTCCGAGCCTTCGCCGCCGTAGAGGTAGTCTGTGCCCGCGCCGCCGATCAGCGTGTCATGGCCGTTGCCGCCATGGATCCAGTCGTCGCCGTTGCCGCCATGGATCCAGTCGTCGCCGTCGCCGCCATGGACCACGTCGTCGCCGTCTTCGAGGTCGGCCGTGCTGCCGAAGCTGTCATTTCCCGCGCCGAGGCTGACCGTTTCGTTGCCCGCCCCGCCCACCACCACGTCGTCGCTTGCGCCGGCGTCGATCGAGTCCGCGCCGTCGCCGGTGCGGATGTCGTCGGCATAGGCGCCGCCCGAGATCGCGTTGCCGGCGGACTGTTCGTAGTCGGTGGTGGCCAGCGAGCTGTAGAAAGGGCCGGTGGTCGTCTCGGAATAGGAAGAGATGTGGTAGGTCACGCCCGGCTCGATCGGGGCATGGGCGACATGGCCGACCACCGAGCCGTCCACGATCAGCTCGTAAAGTTGATCGTCGTGCCGGCGCCGTCGGTGACCACCGCATGCCTGCCCAGCCGCGACGCGCCCGAACTGACCGTGGCGCCGGTGGCATCCGTCGCGACCGCGGTCTGGCTGCCGTCGAGCTGGGCCGAGGGCGAGCCGTCGGCCCGCGCATCGTCGTCGGTCAGCGCCGCGGTCCAGCCGTCGGACGAGGTCGAATGGTCCGGGTCGAAGCGGAAGGATTCGCCCACGGCCGGAGCGGCGCCGCCGACCATGGTGATGGTGCTCCAGGAGCAGGTGGTCACCGTGGTGGTGGTGGTTGCCATGGCGTGCCTGTTTCTGCACCGAGGAGGGCAGACAGGTCCGGAAGTTCTAACAGGATGTTAAGGTTGGAATTTTCCACAAATTGCCGGGATCGGCGGGATGCGCATATTGCCACGAATTGGCAAGAATGATTGACCAGATGGGGAAAATGAGTCTACCCCTCCGAAGGAGAACCGGACAGGAGCCCTGCGGGGCGGGAGGAGCCCATGCGTCTGAGCGATTGCCACAATTTCCACGACTTCCGGCGGCTGGCGAAGAAGCGCCTGCCGGGGCCGATCTTCAACTACATCGACGGCGCGGCGGATGACGAGGTCACCTACCGGCGCAATTCCGAAAGCTTCGAGGCCTGCGACCTGGTCCCCTCGGTGCTGACCGGGGTCGAGGACATCGACCTGTCGGTGACGGTGATGGGGCAGAAGCTGGCCCTGCCGATCTACTGTTCGCCGACCGCGCTGCAGCGGCTGTTCCACCACGACGGCGAGCGCGCGGTGGCGGCGGCGGCGTCGAAATTCGGCACCATGTTCGGGGTCTCGTCGCTGGGCACGACCAGCATGGCCGAGCTGCGCAAGCAGTACGGAACGCCGCAATGCTACCAGTTCTACTTCCACAAGGACCGCGGCCTGAACAAGGCGATGATGCAGACCGCCAAGGAGTCGGGCATCGACGTCATGATGCTGACGGTCGACTCGATCACCGGCGGCAACCGGGAACGCGACCTGCGCACCGGGTTTTCGATCCCCTTCAAGCTGACGCTGGGCGGCATGGCGCAATTCGCGATGAAGCCCGCCTGGGGGATCAACTACGTCACCCACGAGAAATTCAGCCTGCCGCAGCTCGACGCGCATATCGACATGGGCGGCGACACGCTGTCGATCGGCCGCTATTTCACCGAGATGCTCGATCCGTCGATGACCTGGGACGACGTGGCGGCGATGGTGCGCGACTGGGACGGGCAGTTCTGCCTGAAGGGCATCATGTCGGTCGAGGACGCCAAGCGCGCGGTGGAGATCGGCTGCACCGGCATCATACTGTCGAACCATGGCGGCCGGCAGCTCGACGGGTCGCGCGCGCCCTTCGACCAGCTGAAGGAAATTGTCGATGCCGTCGGAGACCGCATCGACGTCATCATGGACTCGGGCATCCAGCGCGGTACACATGTGCTGAAGGCGCTCAGCCTCGGAGCCAAGGCCGTGGGCGGCGGCCGCTTCTACCTCTATCCGCTGGCCGCGGCAGGCCAGCCGGGGGTGGAGCGCGCGCTGACCCTGATGAAGGCCGAGCTTGAGCGCGGCATGCGGCTGATGGGGGCCCGCTCGGTGAGCGAGCTCCATCCGGGGAACCTGCGGTTCCGCTGAGACTGGTCGGCCGGCACAGGCCGGGGGAGGGGAGGCCCCCGCGCCGGGACCGCTGCCCGTTTTGCGGGCAGCGGTCTGCAAAACCGCCATTTGTGCAGATCAAGGGCATTTTCCGTTTTGCGATTGTGGAAAACTCGGCTAAGGCCGGGGCACCCGATCAACTTGAGCCAAGGAGGACGTTCCATGACAGCAGTCAAGCGCATGCCGCGTCCGAATACCGCCTGGGCAAAGGTTGCGGGTTGCAAGGTGTCGTACCGACAGGGTCGTCTTCTCTGACCCGGGCTTCCGCCCCCTGACATCTCCGACCAGCATCAAGACCACCAAACCGGCGCCCCCGCGTCCGGTCCGGCGATCCTGCGGCTGATCTTTCCCCCAAGCAACCAACTGAAAAGAAAGGCCCGCATTCCGTGTTTTCACGGGCGGGGACCCGCAATGACCATGATCAAGCAAGACGTTTTCGGCGCGCCCGCGCCAATGCCCGTCGCCATCGACGCGCTCATCGCCGAGCACGGCTCCTGGCGCTTCTTCTTCGCTGCCGTTGCCGGACTGATGCGCGCGCCGGTCATCCGGCGCGACATCGAGTTCATGCCCGACCACCTGCGGCGGGATATCGGCCTGCCGGCAGACCGCGACCCGCCCCGGCGGAGGGAGCATATGTGGTGAGATCTGCGGGCCGGCCTCCGGGCCGGTCCGCACCCCCGGCGCGTCAGGTTCCGCCGCCGGCCCGCAGCTGGGTGCTGGAATAGCGCTCGCTGAAGCTGGTCCCGTCGGCATCGGTCTGGCTGCGTTCGTAGCGGCGCGAGAAATGCGGCCGCGCGCGGTAGGCCAGCCAGGCCCAGACCGAGGAGGTCCCGTAGACGATCGCGCCAAGCCCGCTCGCATTCAGTTCCAGCCCGGCGAGCTTGATCGATTGCGTGTCCGCGACGGTCGCCCCGAGAAAGACCAGCACGCTGCCCAGCATGAAGGACAGCATTCCGCCGACCGCCAGCGTGATGCAGATCTGCGTCCGCGCGCGGATATAGGCGATGTCGAGCGCCGTGTCCGGCGGCTGCGGCAGGGGCGGGAAGGATCCGGTCATCGGGTCTGGCTCCAGAAGGATGTCGCAGCGGCTCTCGGGCCTGCAGTCCCGCAAATATGCCATGGTTTCGAGGAAAATGGCGTCTTTTCGCAGTGGTGCAGATGGGGGCCGGCGGACGAGAATCCGGAAATCCGGCGCCATGCCGATCCGTGCCAGCGCGGCTTCGAGGCAGATCCCCTCGACGATGAGCGGAGCGGAGGCCATCTCCGTGCGCAGCGCCTCCAGATCGAGCGCGTCGAGGAAGCAGCCGCGTCCCGGTGCGAGGTGATCGTCGAGATGGACGATAGGCAGGCCGAGGGCCGCTGCCAGGGCGCGGGCAAGCGCGGTCTTTCCGCTGCCCAGGTCGCCGTCGATGCCGATGATCCGCGGGCTGCGCGCGCGGATCGCGCGAACCATTCCGCCGGGAACGGCAGGCGCCAAGCGCGTCAGATCCGCAGGAAGGGCTGGGCGAGCCGCGGCAGCAGGCTGTGGAAGCGCAGCCGGTCGGACGTCGCCGCCAGGCAGATGCAGGTCTCGTCGCCGATCACCTTGGGCATGTGCTCGACCTCCTCGTCGGCGACCTCGACGTCGCCGCGATGGTACTGGCCGAACTCGTCCTCGAAGGCGCCCTGCAGCACGAGCGTCATTTCCATGCCGCGATGGCCGTGATCCGGCACCGCCGCGCCTGGCGGGATGCTCAGCAGCCGCACCGAGGCGCCGCGGGTCTCGGCGAGAATCGCCTGCCGCACGCCCATGCCCATCGGCCGCCAGGCGACCGCTTCCGGCCCGCCGCCGACGGCCTTGTGCAGGGGGGCGGGGAAGATGCTGCGCGATGCCTCGGGGCGCGGCGCGGGCGGGGCGCCGGCGATCATCGCCATGCAGGCGTCAAGGCTGCCCGCATCCATGGCGGCCGGTGCGGTGTCCTCGAGCAGGACGCCGCCCACGGCGTCGAAGCTGTCGAGCCGCGCGCGCGCCTCGTCGGAAATCGAGACATGCGCCGCGACGACAAGATCGAACACCTCCGGCAGGCGGCCGGTGGCGTAGGCCAGGAGGAGTTCCTCCGGCAGGATATGCGTCACGTCTTGGGTCAAGGCCTGGTCATCTCCCGTCTCAGGCGGTCGAGCGCCAATCTAATGCGCGATTTGATGGTGCCAAGGGGCAGGCCGGTCACTTCGGCAATTTCCCCATGGGTCATCTCGCCGAAAAATGCCCGTTCGACCAGCGTGCGCTGCTTTTCCGGCAGCCGCTGCACCGCATCGGCCAGCGCGCGGCTCTCCTGCTGGAAGGCCAGGGCGTCGGCCTGGTCGGGTTCCGCCTCGGGGCCCCAGGGCAGGTCCTCGGGCTCTGCGCGGGAGGCGCGGCGCGCCATGTCGATCCGCCGGTTGCGCGCGATGGCGTAGATCCAGGCGGCCAGGCTGGCGCGCGAGGGATCGAACATCGCCGCCTTGTTCCAGACGGTGGCCATCACCTCCTGCGCGCATTCCTCGGCCGTCGCCGCGTCGCTGCCGGATTTCATCAGCATGCCTTTCACGCGCGGGGCGAAATGCTGGAACAGCTCGGCAAAGGCCGCCTGGTCGCGGGCTTCGCGGATGCGGGCCATCACGCGGACCCAGCGGTCTTCGGGTGTTTCGGCGGTCTTCCGAACGTTCAAGGCGAGGGCCTGCTCCGCTTGTCCTGCATGCACGGTCAGTTCCAGCTTAGGAGATCGGCTCATGTCCTGCAAAGCGTCAGTTCCTCGTCTGCGGGCCCGCGGGAAGAACTAGCGCGCGGCGGGATTTGTTCCGCCAAAACATGGCCGAAGCCCGGAAGTTTATTTTTGATCCGGCAGCGCCTGCCCGCCGTATCCACTTCACGAATTCAGCGAGGAACGGGCAATGGCAGCAGACGGATCGGGCGCACCGCGCCGCGTGGCGGTGATCGGCGGGGGCATCTCCGGCATGGGCGCGGCGCTGGGGCTGTCGCCCTGGCACCGGGTGACGCTGTTCGAAGCTTCTCCCCGGCTCGGCGGCCACGCCCACACCGTCATGGGCGGCAAGCATGGCAGCCAGCCGGTCGACATCGGCTTCATCGTGTTCAACCGCGCGAACTATCCGCAGCTGACCCGGCTCTTCACCGAACTCGGCGTGAAGGTCGCGCCCTCCGCCATGACCTTCGGCGTCTCGATCGGCGGCGGGCGCGTGGAATACGCGCTGCAGGACCTGAACGCGCTGTTCGCGCAGCGCCGCAACCTCGGCCGCCCGGCCTATTGGCGCATGCTGCGCGACGTGCTGAGCTTCAACGCCCGCGCCCATGAATACGCGCAGGATGACAGCCTGACGGTGCGCGACATGCTGGCCGCGCTGGGCAGCTCCGACTGGTTCCGCGATTACTATCTGCTGCCCTTCTCGGGCGCGATCTGGTCGACCCCGGTGCGCGAGGTGCTGGATTTCCCGGCCGCCGCCATGGTGCGGTTCTTCCAGAACCACAACCTGCTCGACGTGAAGGGGCAGCACCAGTGGTATACGGTCGAGGGCGGCTCCCAGGAATACGTCGCGCGGCTGGAGCAGGTGCTGGTGCGCCGCAATGCCGAGATCCGCAAGCGCGCGCAGGTCGATGCCGTGCTGCGCGAGGGCGGGGGGGTCCGGATCAAGACGGCGGGCGGCACATGGGAGCATTTCGACGAGGTGGTCTTCGCCACCCATGCCGATGACACGATCCGGATGATCGCCGACCCGGGGGAGGAAGAGCTGGCCTCGGTCGGCCGGATTTCCTACCAGCCGAACGAGGTCGTGCTGCATTCGGATGCCGCGCTGATGCCGCGGCGGCGCCGGGCCTGGGCCTCCTGGGTCTATACCGAGGGCCGCGAAGGGCCGGGCGAGCGGATCGGGCTGACCTACTGGATGAATTCGCTGCAGCCGATTCCGATGGACGATCCGCTGTTCGTCAGCCTCAACAGCGACCGGGCCATCGACCCGGCCAAGGTCCATCACGCCGCGACCTTCCGCCATCCGGTCTACACCACGGAAACGCTCCGCGCGCAGCAGGCGGTGCGGGCGATCAACGGGGCGCGGAACACCTGGTTCTGCGGCGCCTGGCTGAAGAACGGCTTCCACGAGGACGGGCTCTCCACCGGGCTGGAGGCCGCCGCGCGCATCGGCGGGGCGGTGCCCGCGGACCGGAGCGTGGCGTGAGCCGGGCCGAGCATCTCCGCGGCGAGACCTTCCACGGGCGCGAGGGGCAGGTGGAGAACGCCTTCCGCTACGCCGTGGACTACGTGCTCTGCGATCCCGAGGACTGCGAGGGCCCGCGGCTGTTCTCGCGCAACCGGGCGAACCTCGTTTCCCTGCAGGACCGCGACCATGGCGGCGCGCCGGGCAAGGGGCGCGGGGTCGCCTGGCTGCGCGAGGTCCTGGCGGCGCACGGGCTCGACGCCTGCGACGGACGGATCCTGCTGGCGGCGCAGCCTCGGGTGCTGGGCCATGTCTTCAACCCGGTCAGCTTCTGGCTCTGCCATGACCGCGAGGGCCGCCTGCGGGCGGTGGTGCCGGAAGTGTCGAACACCTTCGGCGACCGGCATTCCTACCTGGTCCATCATCCCGACCAGCGGCCCATCGGCCCGCAGGACCGGCTGGAGGCGCGGAAGATCTTCCATGTCTCGCCCTTCCTGCCGGTGGAAGGCGGCTATGCCTTCCGCTTCGACATCCGCCCCGACCGGATCGGGATCTGGATCGACTACCGCTCGGAGAAGGGCCGCCTCTTCGCCACGCTCACCGGCCGCCGCGCGCCGCTGACCTCGCGCGGCATCCTCGCCATGTGCCTGCGCCGCCCCTTCGGCTCGCGCCGGGTGCTGGGGCTGATCTACTGGCAGGCGCTGAAGCTCCGCCTCAAGGGCGCGGGCTGGCATGTCCGCCCGGAACCGCCCGCCGAGGAGGTCAGCCGGTGACGCTGCCCGGCCTCCTGCCCTGGCCGCTTTTCGCGGCCTTCCTGTCGGTGGCGGGGCTTCCGATCTACCTGCACGCGCCGAAATTCTACGTTGACAGCTACGGCGTGCCGCTGGCCGCGCTGGGCGCGGTGCTGGCAGGGCTGCGGATCGTCGATCTGGTGCAGGATCCGGTCCTCGGATGGCTGTCGGACCGGCTGGGGCGGAGGCGGGGCATCGCCGTTGCGGCAGCCGCGGGCGTGCTTGCCGCGGCGATGGCCGGGCTCTTCGCCGTCGCGCCGCCGGTTGCGCCGCTCCTGTGGTTCGCCGCGATGCTGACGCTGATGTTCAGCGCATGGTCCTTCCTGACCGTCTCCTTCTATGCCGAGGGCGTGGCACGGGCCGAGCGCCTGCCGGGCGGGCATCTGCGCCTCGCCGCCTGGCGGGAGACCGGCACGCTGGCAGGCGTCTGCCTTGCCGCGATGGCGCCGCTCCTCCTCGGGTTCGCAGGTTTCGCGCTTGGCACGGCCATGCTGGCGGCGGCGGCGGTTTTCTCCATGCGCCGCGAATGGACCGGGCTCCGCCCGGCCGCGGACGGGGCGGGCATCCGCGGCCTTCTCGCCGATCCGGAGGCGCGCCGGCTGCTGCTGCTCGTCTTCGTCGACCTCCTGCCGCTGGCGGTGACCTCGACGCTGTTCCTGTTCTTCGCCGACTACCGCCTCGGCGCGCCGGAGGCAGCCGGGCCGCTGCTGCTGCTGTTCTTCGCCGCCGCCGCGCTGGCCGCGCCGGTCTGGGGACGGCTGGCGGAACGGCTGGGCACGCGGCCCGTCCTGATGGCCGCGATGGCGCTCGCCGTGGCGAGCTTTGCCGCCGTGCCGCTGCTGGGCGAGGGCGATGCCGTCCCCTTCGCCGTCATCTGCGTGGCGTCCGGCGCGGCGCTTGCGGCCGACCTGACGCTCCTGCCCGCGCTGTTCTCCGCCTGCCTCGCCCGGATCGCGCCTGCCGCCGGGCAGGGCTTCGGCCTCTGGGGGGCGATCAGCAAGGCGGCGATGGCGCTTGCCGCGCTGGTGCTGCTGCCCGTGCTCGACCGCGCCGGATTGCAGGAGGGCCGGACGGGTGCGCCGCTCCTGCTGGCGCTGCTCTACGGGCTTCTGCCGCTCGGGCTGAAGCTTGCGGCGATGGCGCTGCTGGCCGCGACCCCACTCGAAGAAAGGAAACTGCCATGCCCTTCCTCCTGACCTTTCTCGCCGGGATGGCGGCTGCGCTGCTGCTCCTGGCTCTGGTGCTGCGCACTGCGTCCTTCCGGGCGCAGCGCCCCGAGGACTACGCGGGCGAGGGACCGGCCTTCGACCTGGCGCGCGACGTCAACGGCCCCCTGGACTGCGAAGGCGTGATCTACGGACCGTTCGGCCGGGTCGCCGCACGATTTGTTGCGCGGATGCAGGCAGATTGGGACGGGAACCGGGGAACGATGACCGAGGCCTTCCGTTATCATGATGGCAGCAGCCAGCACCGCGTCTGGACCCTGACCGTCGGAGAGGACGGCGCGGTCCTTGCGGAGGCGCCTGACGTGCTGGGCACCGGGCGCGGACGGCAGAGCGGTCCCGCCCTGTGCCTGCACTACCGGCTGCGGCTGCCGGAGACGTCCGGCGGGCATGTGCTGAACGTGACCGACTGGATGTACGTGATGGAGAACGGGTCGATCGTGAACCGCAGCCAGTTCCGCAAGTTCGGGATCAAGGTGGCGGAGCTGGTGGCGGTGATGCGCCCGGCAGAAGCACGGGAGGCCCTGGGGAAAACCGCCTGACCGGCGGCTGGAGCAGGACAATGACGGAACTGAAGGGGCGCCGGTACTGGGTCGTGGGGGCCTCCGAGGGACTCGGGCTCGCCGTGGCCGAGGCGCTGGCGGGCGAGGGCGCGCGGCTGGTGCTGAGCGCCCGCTCGCAGGAGCGGCTGGACCGGGTGGCGGCAGGGATGCCCGGCGCGCCGGAAATCGTGCCGCTCGACGTGGCGGATGCGGCGGCCGTCCGGCGCGCGGCGGCGGAGGTTGGCGAGATCGACGGGCTGGTCTTCGTCGCCGGGGTCTACTGGCCGATGGCCGCCGCCGAGTGGGACGCGCAGCAGGCAGAGGCAATGGCAGACGTCAATTTCTGCGGCGCCGTGCGGGTGCTTGGACAGGTGGTCCCGGCCATGGCCAAGCGCGGCCGCGGCCATGTGGTGCTGACCGGATCGCTGACCGGCTATCGCGGGCTGCCCGGCTCGATCGGCTACACCGCCTCGAAGGCGGGCATCATGTCGCTTGCCGAATGCATGGCCTGCGACCTCGCGGGGTCAGGGGTCAAGGTGCAGCTGGTCAATCCCGGCTTCATCCGCACACGGCTGACCGACCGGAACAAGTTCGCCATGCCCTTCATCATGGAGCCCGAGCAGGCCGCCGCGATCGTCCTGCGCCACATGAAGCGGGGCGGCTTCCGCCGCGATTTCCCCCGGGGCTTCTCGCTGGTCTTCCGGCTTGGGCGGGCGCTGCCGGACGCGCTTTGGACGCGTCTCTTCGGTGCCAGGCGCAGCTGACGCGCGGGCGTGTCCGGGATCTGATCTATGTCCTTTCCTTCGCCGCACGATTCGGCAATCGTGAAGCTGTGACTCACCAAGGAGGCGAAAATGCCCGAAATCCATGCCGACATCGTGGCCCAGGTGATCCTGCTGGCGCGGGAGGCCGAGGACAGCGGAGATTCCACAGCGCGGGCGGAGCTGTCCTCCTTCATCGAGGGGATGAACGAAGACGACGCGCTGATGCTGGTCGCCCTCGCCTGGGTCGGCCGGGAAAGCTTTGCGCCGGAGGAATGGGAGGAGGCCCTGCAGACCGCGCGCGAGGAGGCGCGGGTGCCGACCGCCGACTACCTTGCCGGGATCCCGCAGCTCTCGGGCTATCTCGAGGACGGGCTCGAGGCGATGGGGATCTCCGCCAGCGATGCCGAGGACGACCTGATGTAGACCTTGCCGCGGCCGCCCGCCGGCCGCGGAAACCGCAGGCGGCGTTGACCTGGAAGCAACACATCGCCGCTAGCATTCCGTCGCGCCGGCTTGGCGCCAGGATGCGGAGGGAAATGCGGGATGGTCCAGGAAATCGACCGGATCTATGCGCTTGGCTATATCGGGCTGGCGATCGGGTTTCCGCTGGTCTTCCTGCTGTACAAGCGCGCCTACTTCTATTCGCATGTCCTGGAAATCGGCGGCGGGCCCGCCGAATACAAGGCGGCGCTGAAGGAGCGGGCCGAAACCGATCCGGTGGCCAAGCTGTCGCTGCGCTTCCTCAGGGCGGCGAACCTGTATTTCCTCTTCTACTGGGTGTCCTTCTGCGTCATCGTCGGCACCCATTTCGTCCGCGGCTGGTGGTCGTATTGGGGTTGACGGGTTTCCGCCAGTGAAATCCTAATTTTCTTGCAAATTGCACCGCAGCGCCGTGAGCATGGCGGTTATGCGCTTGACGCAGCCCCCCCGAGTCGGGTTAGGGTCCCCTGCGGCAAGGTGACGCCCATGAAACGCAATTTGTCGCTGCTGCGCAGCAACTTGGGCGCCCCGCCGGGAGGATTGGAGATGAAGAAACTCTGGGCCTTTGTATGCGTGATCGGGTTTACCGGCTTCTGGGCCTACGGGCTTGCAATCCTGGCGGCGCTGTTCGGCGACAAGCTTTTCGCGCCGCATGAAGCGGTCATATGCCTTGCAGGAGCAGCTCTGGGGCTTTATGCCCGGATGAAGCTCCTGAAGCAGACCCCGGCCATGCATGGCCGCCGTGCCGCGGCACGGAAAAGGCTCGAACAGGAATATATGGAGAGTGCGAAGGGCTGACGCCTGTTCATCCGCACCTCCATAGACGGTCGGCCGCATCCGCGGGGTAGGGGAGGACCCTGCGGTGCGGCTGACCTCCAGATACTGCGCTCCGGCCGGGAGGGGAGGCCTGGCCGGAGCTTTTTACTTAAAATTGACCGGACTCGCCGGGATTGCCTCAGTAGGGCTGCGGATGTGCCTTGTGCACCTCGGCGATATCCTGAAGGCATTCCTCGCTCAGCGTCACGCCGTCGGCGGACAGGACCTGCTCCAGCTGCGCCGTGGAGGTCGCGCCGATGATCGCGGCGCCCATGAAGGGGCGCGACAGGCAGAAGGCAAGCGACATCTGCACCATCGTCAGCCCGTGCTTCTCCGCTACCTTCCGGTAGGCCGCGACGGCCTCCAGCGCGCGCGGCACCAGGCGGCCGCCCAGGTCGGGCGTGCGGGTGGCGCGGCTGCCCTCGGGACGGGCCCCGTCCTGGTATTTGCCGCTCAGGATGCCGGTCGCCAGCGGCGAATAGGCCAGCAGCGGGATCTCTTCGTTGATCGAGGCTTCGGCGGCATCGGTGTCGAATTCGCGGTAGAGCAGCGAGTATTCGTTCTGGATCGTCGCCATCCGCGGCACGCCCATCTCGTCGGCGACGCGCGACCAGGTGGCCATGCCCCAGGCGCTCTCGTTCGACAGGCCCACATAGCGCAGCTTGCCCGCCTCGATCTGCTTCGCCAGCTCGCCCAGCACGTCCTGCATGTGTTCGACCGTCTCGTTGCGGTCCTGCTTCGACGGGTCGTAGCGCCAGTTCTGGCGGAAGGCGTAGGAGCCGCGGTTCGGCCAGTGCAGCTGGTAGATGTCGATCACGTCGGTCTTCAGCCGCTTGAGCGAGCTGTCGACCGCGGTGCGGATCTCGCCCGCGCTGATCGCGGCGCCGCCGCGGGCCTTGCCGCCTGCGCCGCCGATCTTGGAGGCCAGGATCCAGTCGTTGCGGCGGCCGGTCTTCTCGAACCAGTTGCCGATGATTTCCTCGGTGCGGCCGACGGTTTCCGCCAGCACGGGCGCGACCGGGTACATCTCGGCCGTGTCCATGAAGTTGATGCCGCGGTCCGCCGCCATGTCGATCTGGGCATGGCCTTCGGCCTCGGTGTTCTGGCTGCCCCAGGTCATCGTGCCGAGGCAGAGCTCGGTAACGGTCAGGCCGGTGCGGCCCAGCTGCTTCTTCTGCATGTGTCTTCTCCGGATGCGGTCCGGGACTTGGCTAGTATGGCACTGCCGGAACCGCAAGGCCGGGCGGCCCCCGCTTTGGAACAAAGAAAGAACATGCTAAAATCCGGGCATGAATGACATGATCCTGAGTCGCGCCCTGCCGCGCCCGGCGGCAGAGCTGCAGGTCTCGCCCGAAATGTCGCTGCTGCCCGGACGGGCGCATGAGTTCTGCGGCGCCGCGCGGCGGCGGCTGGCGCTGATGGCGGCGGCGCGGCTGGACGGGCCGGTGCTGTGGATCCGTCCCTCCTGGCAATCCGAGAAGCTGAACACCGACGGGATGCGGGAGATCCTCGATCCCGGGCGGCTGATCTTCGCGGAGCCGGTCCGTGCCGAGGATCTGCTGTGGTGCATGGAGGAGGCGCTGCGCAGCGGGGCGGTGCCGCTGGCGGTCTGCGAGCTGCCCGCGCCCCCGGCGATGACGCCGGTCCGGCGGCTCCACCTGGCGGCGGAGACCGGCGGCGGACAGGTGCTGGGATTGCTGCTGACCCCCGGGACCGGCGGGGCGCCGGGGGTGGAAAGCCGCTGGTCGCTCGATCCGGTGCACGAGCCGGGCCAGCCGCGCTGGCGCCTGGAGCGCCGCCGCGCCCGGACCCGGCCGCCGAAAGTCTGGGAATGGACGCCGTGAGCGCCGGCAACTGGCGGCGCACCGCGCGCGTGACTCCCCATCGCGTGCGGTGCGCTCGGCCCGGACCGTCAGACGGCCACGGGCTCGGCCCGGGACAGGAGCTTCGCGAGCTCGTCCTTCAGGGCAACCCGGGAGCGGCGCAGCCGCAGGGCTTCGATGTCGCACATCGGCTGGAGATTGGTTTCCACCCGGTGCAGGATGTCGTTGATTTCGGTGTATTCATCGGCCAGCCTGGCGACGCGGGCGTCGGACTGGCGCAGATGGCGGAGGGTCTCGACTTGCTCAGGGAACTCCTCGGCCAGGGCGTGGGCAACGTGGGTCATCGTCGGTGTCCTCATTTCAGGTGACCTCCCAACCTTACGCAGAGACAGCCGATCCTGACCTTGACGCCGATCAAAACGGCCCCTAGCCGCCCGATTTTTTGAGCTTGTGCTCGCGCCAGGCGATGAAGGAGACGGCCGAAACGATCACGCCGCCGCCGATGATCACGAAGGGATCGACCGACTCGCCGAAGACCACGTAGCCCAGCAGCACCGACCAGACGAGCTGCAGGAAGGTGACCGGCTGGGTCACGGCGACCGGCGCGGCGCGGAAGGCCAGCGTCATCAGGTAATGGCCGAGATTGGCGAAGACCGCGGCCAGCGCCAGCATCGCCAGAACCTGCCAGGGCGGCGTCACCCAATGCGCGATGGCCAGCGGCGCCAGGATCGGCGTCACCGAGAGGCTGAGCCAGGCGACGATCACCGTCGGCGGAAACCGCGCGGTCAGGGTCTTGCCGATCACGTAGGAGCTGCCGAGGCTGACAGCTGCGAGGATCATCGCGAAATGCCCCGGTTCCAGCGTCCGGAAACCCGGGCGCAGCAGGATCAGCGCGCCCAGGAGCGCGACGGCGACGGCGGCGATGCGGCGCGCGGCCAGCCGTTCCCCGAGAAACAGCGCGGCGCCCACGGTCACGCAGACGGGCGCGAGATAGTTGATCGCGGTGACCTCGGCGAGCGGGATCTGCGAGATCGCGAAGAACCACGCGCAGATCGCCACCGAATGGACCAGCCCGCGGCCGACGAAGAGCCGCATGTCGCGCCCCTTCGGCCAATGCGCGCGGATGCGGCCCGCCAGGGGCAGCAGGAAGACCAGCCCGAAGGCGAAGCGCAGGAAGGCGCCCTCGACCACCGGCACGGCTGAGCCCACGGATTTCATCGCGGTGATGAAGCAGACGAAGGCGAGGCCCGAGAGGACCATCCAGCCCATGCCGGCGAGCGGGCGCTGTCCCGGAAGGGGATGCGGCGTGACTTCAGGCAATCACCACCACCAGGACGGTCAGCGCCGCCATCACCACCAGCGCGGCCAGCGCGATCATTCCGCTCATCCGCGGGTCCTTCGGGTCGCTCATGCCATGACCGGGGCGGCAGCCCGTTCGGCGCGCAGGTTCCGCGCCAGCAGGTCCATGGCGGCCATGCGCACGGCGACGCCCATCTCCACCTGTTCGCGGATCACCGAGCGGGTCAGGTCGTCGGCGATCAGCCCGTCGATCTCCACCCCGCGGTTCATCGGGCCGGGATGCATCACGATCGCGTCGTCCCTGGCATAGCCCAGCTTCTCGGCATCGAGGCCGAAGCGGTGGAAATACTCGCGCTCCGACGGGATGAAGCCGCCATCCATGCGCTCCCGCTGGAGGCGCAGCATCATCACCACGTCGCAATCGGCGAGGCCTTCCTCCATGTCGTGATAGACCTCGACGCCCCAGTCCTTGACGCCCGCGGGCAGCAGGGTGGGCGGACCGACCAGGCGGACGCGGTTCTCCATCTTGTGCAGCAGCAGGATGTTCGAGCGGGCCACGCGGCTATGGGCGATGTCGCCGCAAATGGCGATGTTCAGCCGGTGCAGCCGCCCCTTGGAGCGGCGGATGGTCAGCGCGTCGAGCAGCGCCTGGGTCGGATGCTCGTGCCGCCCGTCGCCCGCGTTCAGCACCGCGCAGTTCACCTTCTCCGACAGAAGGCCCACCGCACCGGAATGCGGATGGCGCACGACCAGCAGATCTGGATGCATCGCGTTCAGCGTCACCGCGGTGTCGATCAGCGTCTCGCCCTTCTTCACCGATGAGGTCTGCATCGACATCGACATCACGTCCGCGCCCAGCCGCTTGCCCGCCAGCTCGAAGCTCGCCTGGGTCCGGGTGGAATTCTCGAAGAACATGTTGACCTGGGTCATCCCCGCCAGCGCGTCGCCGTGCTTGTCCTCGCGCCGGTTCATCTCGGCATAGCTGTCGGCCAGGTCGAGGACGGTGCGGATCTCCTCGGGATGCAGCGGCTCGATGCCGAGGAGGTGCTTGTGGCGGAAGGTCATGGGGGTCCTCGCGGAGATGCTCGGGGTGGTTCTAGCGGCGCGGGCCGCTGCTGCCAAGGTGGCGCGCTGCCTGCAGGTCGGCCAGCGTGTCGACATCGGACAGCATGTCCGTCAGGGCGACGCGCAGCCCCGCCATCGTCGCCAGCGTGTCGGCGCGGGCATGCTCGGTCGACCAGCGCACCCCGGCGAACAGGCCCGGCGGCGGCGCGCGCCGCCCCGAGAGGCCGATCAGCCAGTAGCCGCCATCCGCCGCCGGGCCGATCACCGCGTCATGCGAGCCGAGCGCATGGAGCGCGCGGGCGGCATGCGCCCGGGTGACGCCGGGAATGTCAGCGCCGATCACGATGACCGGGCCGGGCAGGCGCAGCAGCCGCCCCATCCGGTCGCCCAGATCGCCGCCGCCCTGCGCGATGCGCGGCAGGTCCCCGGGCCAGACCCGGCTCTCCAGCCCGTCGCGGTCGGGGCTGACGGCCAGTGCCAGATCCCAGCGCGGATCGCGCAGGCGGCGCAGCAGCGCGGCGCATTGATGGCGGAACCACCAGGCGGCGGGCACGGTCCCGATCTCGCGCCCCAGCCGCGTCTTCACCCGGCCCGGCCGCGGTTCCTTCACCATGACCGCCAGCCGGGGACGGATCACGGGCGCTGCCGCCACATGTCGACATGGGGGATGCCGGCGTCGTCGTATTCCGGTCCGTCCTCGGTGAAGCCGAGATTGCGGTAGAAGCCGACGGCCGGGACCTGCGAGGACAGCTTGATCCGCGCCACCTCCGGCTCGGCGCGGATGGCGTCTAGCGCGGCGAACATCAGCTGCGCGCCGATCCCGGTGCCGCGATAGGTGTCGAGCACGCAGACCCGCTCGATCTTCGCCACGTCGCCGATCACCCGCCAGCGCAGCGTCCCCGCCGGGTTGCCGGCCTCGCGCGCGATCAGGTGGCGCGCCTCGGCGTCGAGCCCGTCCCATTCCAGCTGGGCGGGCACGTTCTGTTCCACGATGAAGACGGCCTCGCGCAGCGCGCGGATATCCGCCATGTCCTTCTCGGTTGAGGCTTCGGTGATCGTCACTGGGCGAAATACTCCGTCAGGATGCGGGTGTAGATGGCCTTGAGCTTCGGGATCTGCGCGGTCTCGACCCGCTCGTCCACCTGGTGCATGCGGTGGCCGACCAGGCCGAACTCCACCACCGGGCAGTGATCCTTGACGAAGCGCGCGTCCGAGGTGCCGCCCGAGGTGGACAGGTCCGGCGTCACGCCGGTCTCGGCGGTCACGGCCTGCGCCACGAGATCGACCAGCGCGTCCGGCGGGGTCAGGAAGCTCTCGCCCGACACCGCCGTGGTCATGTCGAAGCCGATTCCGGTCTCCGCCGCGACCTCCGCCATCTGCTGCCCCAGCCAGGCGGCCAGGCTGTCGGAGGTGTGGATGTCGTTGAAGCGGATGTTCACCGTCGCGCGGCAGCTGGCCGGGATCACGTTGGTCGCCGGGTTGCCGGTGTCGAAGGTGGTCACCGCCAGCGTCGAGGGATCGAAATGGTCGTTGCCCTCGTCAAGCATGGCCGAGCTCAGCCGGTCGATCAGCTTCGCCATCGCCGCCACCGGGTTCGCGGCCTTGTGCGGATAGGCGACATGCCCCTGGATGCCGGTCGCGGTGAAGAAGGCGCTGACCGAGCCGCGCCGCCCGATCTTCATCATGTCGCCCAGCTTCTCGGGGCAGGTGGGCTCGCCGACGAGGCAGACCGACATCTTCTCGCCCTCCGCCGCCATCCAGTCGAGCAGTGCCACCGTGCCGTCCTTGGCCGGGCCTTCCTCGTCGCCGGTGATGGCCAGGATCACCGCACCGTCGGGCGGCGTCTCCGTCACCAGGTCGATCGCGGCGGCGGCAAAGGCGGCGACGCCGGATTTCATGTCGGTCGCGCCGCGGCCGTAGAGCCAGCCATCGGCCTCCTCGGCGCCGAACGGGTCCATCGTCCAGGCGGCGGCATCGCCCACCGGCACCACGTCGGTATGGCCGTTGAAGCCGAAGGTCTTCGGATGGCCCTTGGCGCCCCAGCGGGCAAAGAGATTGGCGGTGCCGTTCCGGTCGACGCGGCTGCAGTCGAAGCCTGCCGCGGTCAGTTCCGCGGCCAGAAGCGACAGCGCGCCGCCTTCCTCGGGGGTGACGGAGGGGCAGCGCACGAGGCGGCGGGTCAGCTCGACGGGATCGGTGGTCATCGGCGGTCTCCTTCTGGGACGGGAGTACCGCGCGGGGCCGGGGGGCGCAATCCGCCCGCCGGGATCAGCCCTTGTCTTCGTCTCCGAAGAACGGGGTCATCTGCGCGACGATCACGGCGTTCTCCGCGAGCGCGCGGTCCATCAGCCCGGCCTCGTCCTCGTCGATCTCGTGGCCCATGTCTTCGCGTTCCGCGCGGGTGCCGTAGCCGGTGACGTCGAGCGGCGCGAGGTCGGCCTGCTTCAGCACGGCGACGGTCTCGCGCACGGCCTCGGCCTCGTCGACGCCGGAGGAATAGCACATCAGCGCCGCGCCGGTCGCGCCCTCGGGCAGCCCGTCCCCGGCCTTGCGGCCGATCTGGACGAGAAGGGTGAAGACCTGCTGGGGTTTCTTTTCCTTGGACATGGCCGCCAGATGCGCGGGATTGGATGCGGCGTCAAGGTGGTTGTTGGGGGCAAGGCCTGCGGGCAGGGTGGAGGCGGATTTGAGCGGGGCGGTTGGATGCACGTCTTTGATCACTCAAGCGCTCTGAGAGCACTAGCGTCGCTAAACAATGACCAATGTGCAGTTCTTGCAATTCGGGCAGCACTACGCATCGTTCCAGCGATATCGCTGAGTCAGAATGATAAAGTCGACCGATATGCAATGATCGTCCTTAGGGCGAACGTGATCGCGTTGATGCAAGCCGGGAAACCGGATGCCAAGTTCGCCGCTGTCGCACGCGAAGCAGTATCGTCGGCGTATTCGGCAGTTGATAAGTTCTCAGTTCAGACTGTTGATGGTCAGAGGGTAATGCCCGGACGTTGGGTAGCTAGCGCAATCCGTTCTTCCGCCGACGCGATAGGGGCGTCTCAAAGAAATGAGCGCAACCTGCATTTGATCGCGGCTCGCTCGGTGGCGGACGGACTCTTTCCTAATGAGATTGGCCGAGAGTCGGATGAGGTGAGGTCGGCCTTATACAAATGCTTCGCTGACGACATCGATCAGGTTAGTCGAGTGGAGTTGAGTGAAGTTATGCGCTTACCGCTGTGGCCAGACGCTACACCACCAAGCCCGATCCTGACTTGGCATCGTGGGTTGGCCACCTTCTTTGGAATGATGGGGACTTTCGGAGAATTTTGGTTGAACTGGTATCTCGCGATCCGCGCAGGCACATGGACCGACTGGGACCTCTGCCGCCACATCGCCCTGATCCCGGACGACGTTTGGAAGGAAGGCCCGGCAGCGGTGGCCGAGGCTATCCAACGACTGATTGATGATAGAACACCTCTCAAAGGTGAGGCTGCGCGGCGACAGGCAGAAAGTCTGCGCAAGGAAAAGCAATCTGCGAGCCTGTGTGCCGAAGGACTTGCGCGATATCTCGACGAGGTCATCCGAGCGACGAAGCTGATACGCAATGAAGGCTTGCCGGAGCCCTTCGAGCCTATCGAGGGTCTGGCCATCCGGCTCTTCAAGGTATCTCAGGAAGTTCTGTCCGAGGGGCCGGAAAGCGATGCGGCGCTTGCGAAGCTGCTTCAAGGGTCCGCCGCGGATATTGCCGGTTTGGTAAGGAAGCTCCGCGAAGCCGAAGCGGAACTCGCCCGGCTGCGGACGGAGTTGGACGAGGCGAGAGACGATATCGCGCTGAAGAACCGTTGTAAGCGGTGTTCCCGGCTCACGGGATCTCAGGTTGACGGCTTGAAACTCCATGGCAGAAGTTCGTCGATGCGCTTCTGCGGATGCCCGGCGGCAATCGCCTCCAGCGTGGCCTTCAGGTAGGCGAAGGGTTCGACGCCGTTGATCTTGGCGGTCTCGATCAGCGAGGCGATCCGTCCCCAGGCACGGCCGCCCTCGTCATGGCCCGCGAAGAGCGCATTCTTGCGATTGAGGGCAATCGGGCGGATCAGGTTCTCCACGGAATTGGAGTCGATCTCGACGCGACCGTCATTCAGGAACGTCTGCAGGCCGTCCCAGTGGTTGTGGATGTAGGTCAGCTTCTCGCCCAGCCGGGATTTCGCCGAGACCCGGCGCCGCTG
>NZ_JAATVU010000199.1 GCF_013184745.1 Mangrovicoccus sp. HB161399 | reverse complement strand
CTCCCCGTCGAGCGCGCCGGTTCCCCGCCTTTCCATCCGGACCCGGATCAGGCTGCGCGGCAGGCCGCGGCGGCGGCCGAGCGCGCGGAGCGTCCCGCCGCCCTGAAACCCGGCGGCGACCTGGCGCTTGAATCCGGTGCTGCGGCCTCGGTGGCGTCCGGGCAGGGGCTTTCTTCCTCTGGAAGCCCGCGGAGGGCCAATTCAACCCGGCCGCCTGGCCCGCCCGCAGCGGCGCAATCCAACTTCTGGGAATTTAAGGCGGCGTTGACACCGGCGGATCGAACGGTCCCGCGGACCGTTCGAAGGCACAGAACGCGCCGATGGAGAGCTTCTTCGGCTCCCTGAAAAACGAGCTGGTCCAACGACAAGATTCCGGTCGCGCCGCGAAGCCAGGGCGGCGCTGTTCGGGTGCATCGCGATCTTCTGCAACCGCCTGCGCCGCCACCCGAGCACCGGGTGGCGGCGCAGGCAGGGATCGGCATGGCCGCCGAGACGGCCGCATGGTGAATATCGGCCCAGTCCGGAATCCGGGGGGCAAGTTCGCGCAGCCGTTCGACCCGTCGCAGGACCTGATCGAGATCGAGCGGGAACGGCACAGCCTGCATGGCCGCGAAATCATTTCCGTGGGCGCTGCCATGATCTCCGGCGGACACGCCAGCTACTACCGCCTCGTCCGGCTGGACTCCGACGGCAAGCGCCATCTCGTCGAGCTTGCCTGCCTGATGCCGTCGAGAGAGGAACGCGCGCAGCACGGACTTTGACGGAAACGCCCCGCGCGGCTCATCCCGTCGCGCAGGGCCGGGCGGCAGCAAGCGCCCGCGGGCATGCTGCCCCCCTGGTCCGGCATCGTCGCCGATGCGGCGGAGCCTCAAGCTCCCACTACAGAAGCGGCTTTCGCAAATCCTGCACCTTCCGGCTGATCCGGACGCCTGGCGAGCTTCTTCCCAAAGTCTGCGCGCCAGGCCGTGCAGCGCCTTTTCCGCACGGCCGCAGCGCACCCCCGCGAGATTTCCGCGCCTGCACATCTTTCTAAAGCTCTTAAATTCATCATTTCGACCCAAAGTTTTCGCTTGGAAACCCGGCCTCGGAGACGCGTTAACCTTTTGGTAACGAATTTGGAGCTTCGCCACATGAATCATCTCCACAACCAAGCGCTGTTCATGTGAGTATCGACCGTGCCGCAGCTGCGGCACGGTCGATGTCGTCTTCTCTCGAACGGAGGAAACAGGTCAGGATGCGGGAACACCCCGTCGAAACGCTGCGAATCGCCGCCAACAGGGCCGTCGCCGCGAAGGAACATCTGGATCCTCTCGGGCTGCGCAGGAATGGCCATGGGAGCGCCGGTCGCCGCAGACTGGCTTCCGCGGAGTGGATCGAGTCCGCCATTCCGCTGAACCGTCCCGAGGGAAACTGGGTCGCCTGGGCGTTCCGCGGCGGCACAGCCAGCGTGGAGGACACCCGGCGGCACGCCGGAGAGATCGATACGTTCATCCGGACGCTCGCCGAGCCGTTCGACGCCTTGCAGGATCTGATCGAGATCGAGCTCCAGCGGGAACCGGAAGGTCCGCGGGGAGGCGGCATCATCTCCGTCGGTGCCACCATGATCTCAGGCAACCGGGCCAGCCATTTCAGCCTCGGCCGGCTGGACCGCGTTGCCACATCCTGGCTGGACAGGACCTACGGCAACGACATGCCCATCGCGGCCGAGCTCGTCCGGCTGGCCTCCGACGGCCGCCACTACCGCATCGAGATTGCCTGCCTCATGCCATCGCATGCGCAGCGGGCGCAGTACGCGCTTTGACGGAAACGCCCTGCGCGGCTCCTCCCGTCGCGCAGGGCGGAAATGCAGTCGGCACCAGAGGCGGCGCTGCATCTCTAACAAGGCAACATAACGGATACTCCGAAACGTAAAACTCGCTTTTGGAATGAAGCATTTGCACTGTTCAGGGCATTGGTCCGACCCGGAAGCCCCGCATTCTCCTTCCGGAAGCCTGCACACCGATCCGTGCTGTAACTAGGGTCAGGCCTTCGGTAGCGGGTCTGCATCCGTCGGGAGATTTCAGCCAGCCGATGAGATCCCGCTGGCGGGGGTGGTCTGGCTCAGCCGGTC
>NZ_JAATVU010000198.1 GCF_013184745.1 Mangrovicoccus sp. HB161399 | reverse complement strand
GGCAGTGAAGTGGCGGCGGGGCTGTCTGCTCATGTGGGGTCCCTCTATCTGGAAGTAATTTAACTCCCAGTCCGGCATCCGGGGGCAAGCTCAGTCGTGCCGAGCTACCGCGATCCGGACCGAGGTCGGTTTTCGTGTGTCCCAACCGGAAAGGAGAGCGCGATGACCCTCGACAAGCTGATCGACCTTCTGGCAGTAGCCGCCGTCCGCAGGCTCGCGCAGGAGCGCGAGGCAAAGGACGCCGGTCCTGGCGCAGTGCCACCGGCATATCCTGTTCCGCGGCGGATTTCCCGGTGGATTTGCGTCGGGGGTGAACAGATTGCTAACCTGCGTGGACTATTCACACGCGCGGACAGGAGAGGCAGAACCGAATGACAGACCCGGAACGCGTCATCATCTACGCGCGGTTTTCCAGCGACTTGCAGAACCCGAAATCGGTCGACGACCAGATTTCGATGTGCCGCCGGAAGGCGAGAGCCCGGGGCTGGACCATCGTGGAGGAGCGCTCGGACGCGGGCATCACCGGGTCGCGCGACGACCGTACCGGCCTGAAGCAGCTGGTCGAAGACATCCGCGGCCGCCGCTGCGACATCATCGTCTTCGAGAGCCTCGACCGCCTGTCGCGGGACCAGGAGCACACCGCGCGGATATACAAGGAGGCCGTTCATGCCGATGTGCGGCTCTACGCGCTCGAGATGGGCTTCCTCGACGCCCTCCGCGTCGGGATGAACTCGACGATCGCGGCGGTGTTCCTTGAGGCGCTCGCCTTCAAGACCCGGCGCGAGCTGATCGGCAGGATCGAGAAGGGACAGAGCGCGGGCGGCCCGTCCTACGGCTATCATGCCGGGGTCGATGCCGCCGGGCAGAAGGGAAAGGGCAGCATGCAGATCCACGAGGACGAGGCCATCGTGGTGCGCCGGATCTTCCGGGAATATGCCGAGGGGATCTCGCCGCTGAAGATCGCCGCCGCGCTGAATGCCGAGCACATCCCTGCCCCGCGGCCGAGGAAGGGCAAGGGCCCCGGCCACTGGAAGCAGAACACGATCAACGGCAACCGCGAGCGCGGCACGGGCATCCTGAACAACGAGCTCTATGTCGGGCGCCGGATCTGGAACCGGCTGCGCTATTCGCGGAACCCGGCGCGAGTCGCGGCTGAACGATCCGGCGGCCTGGGAGATCACGGAAGTGCCCGATCTGCGGATCGTGCCGCAGGAGCTCTGGGATGCCGTGAAGGCGCGGCAGGCCCGCCAGGCCAGGACGCGCAGCAAGGAGGCGGCGGACAAGGGGTCCGGCCTCGCCGCGGCACAGGTCCACAAGCGGCGGAAACACCTGCTGTCGGGGCTGGTCCGCTGCGGCATCTGCGACGGCAAGATGACCTTCGCCGGCGGCAACCCGAAGGGCGGGGCGAAGCGCTACTACTGCGCGAATGCGCGGGAGAAGGGTCCGGCGGTCTGCGTTGGCCAGCGCGGCGTCCTGATGACGGAGGTCGAGGAGCTGGTGCTGTCCAGCATCCGCGGCCAGCTGATGCACCCGGAAGCCTACGGCAAGTTCACGGCCTCCTTCGCGGCGCATCAGAGCGCGACAGCCGCGGACCGCGCCGCCGACCTGCGGCTGCTGGACAAGCGGATCGACGAGCAGGCCGGCAAGAAGGAGGGCATCCTGAAGGCGATCGAGAGCGGCGTGCACAGCCCGGTGCTGATCGAGCGGCTGAACGAGCTGGACCGGATTCTGAAGGAGATGCGGGCGCAACGCGAGGAGGCGACGCCAGCAAAGGTGGAGCTGCCGCCGGAATTGCCGCAGATCTGGCAGGCGATGGTCACGGATCTGGTCGCCTCGCTCTCGGAAGAGAGCGTCGTCGGCCCTGCGGGAGACGAATTGCGGGAGGTTATCGACGCGATCGAGGTGCGCTGGGATCCGGCGGCGGAGCGCCACGGGATCAGCATCATCGGGAAGCTTTGGGAGATGCTGGAGAAGTCGGCGCCTGCGCTTGCGGCCCTCGGGCCGTTTGCGGCTGTCGCGCTGAGTTCGTTCCAGCTGGTTGCGGGAGCAGGATTTGAACCTGCGACCTTCAGGTTATGAGCCTGACGAGCTACCGGGCTGCTCCATCCCGCGCCAATTCTGTCCGTTC
>NZ_JAATVU010000197.1 GCF_013184745.1 Mangrovicoccus sp. HB161399 | reverse complement strand
CCGCCAGGACCGGAAGCCCAAGGCACGAAACAGCAGCCCCGCAAAGCAGGACACCACGGAATGTCATAAGTTTTCCTCCCAAAATGCCGGCAGATTCTTCGATGCGCAGGCCGGTCTGCACGACGTCCGGATCGGCTCGCAACGGTGTCTGTCGCACCGTCCTCCTCTGAGCCTGTGTTGATCTTAGGCGCTTGACGCAGCCAGTCTATGCTGATTCTGATGCATGGTGATCCAATCTCGCTATCATTAGCGCGGCACACCGTATCACCCGCTGCGCGTGCATCCGGAGGACCGTCCCTTGGCCGGCCAGACAGTGGAACTGAACCAGCTGCGCTATTTCGTGGCCGTCGCGGAAGAGCTGAATTTCCGCCGCGCCGCCAAGCGGCTGAACATGACGCAGCCGCCGCTTTCGCGGCATATCGCGATGCTCGAACACACTCTGGGAACGCCGCTATTCGACCGCACCAACCGCTCGGTGCGGCTGACCGCGGCGGGCAAGCGGCTCCTGATCGACGCCTCCGACATCCTCACCCGGGCCGAGAGCGCGGTGCTGGCCGCACAGCAGGCGGCGCGCGGCAAGGCCGGGGCGGTGGAGCTGGGATTCGTGCCGTCTTCCTGCGTCGAGGTGGTGCCGCGGATCGCCCGCAGGGTGCGCGACGAGATGCCGGAAGTCACGCTGACGCTGCGCGAGGTGATGACGGTGGAAGCGATCGAATCGCTCGGCGCCGGAAGCCTCGATTTCGGCATCATCCGGCTGCATCCGCAATCGCTGGGCCTGCCGATCGAGAAGCTCTGGAGCGAGGGATTCGTGATGGCGGCGCCGCTCGGCCACCCGATCCTGGAGCGGGCAGAGATCGGCATCGAGGACCTGAACGGGATCGATTTCGTGGGGTATTCCAGCGAGCGCGGCGGCTTCCTCCGAGAGGTCGTCCAGGGCTATCTGAAGGCCCATGGCGTGACCCCCAACGAGATCTTCGCCGTGGCGCAGCGCCATACGGTCGTGTCGCTGGTGAACGAGGGGTTCGGCGTCGCGCTGGTGCCGCGGTCCAGCTCGCTGATCGGACTGCCGAAGGTGGTGTTCCGGGATATCGGCCTGCCCGCGGAGGAGCTGCATTCGGACCTCTACCTGGCGATGCGGCCGAAGGAGCCCGAGCCGCTGGTCGCGGCAGTGGCGGAGATCATCCGCGAGGAGTTCCGGGGCGAGACCCTGCCCGCCCGGAAAGGATGAGGCCCCGGCTTCCGCCGGGGCGCCCTGTCAACGGTTGTTGGCCTTGCGCCATGCCTCGAAGAGCGGCAGGTATTTCTCTTCGTTCACGCGGGGATAGAGGCCGATGATGGTCTCGCCCGCCTTGACCTGCTCGACCACGAAATCCTCGTAGGCGGTCATCTCGACGGCCTCCTCGGCAATCTCGTCGGCGATTTCCGCCGGGATGACGATCACGCAATCCGCGTCGCCGACGATGATGTCGCCCGGGAAAACCGGGGCATCGCCGCAGCCGATCGGCTCGTTCATCGCGATGGCTTCGTTGGTGGTCAGGTTGGTCGGGGAGGACGGCCGCGTGTGATAGGCCGGGATGTCCAGCTCCGCGATGGTCGCCGCGTCGCGGAAGCCGCCATCGGTGACGACCCCTGCCCCGCCGCGCTTCATCAGGCGGGTGATCAGGATGTCGCCGGCCGACGCCGCGGTGGCCGACTTGCGGCTGTCCATGACCATGACGGAGCCGGGCGGGCAGGTCTCGATCGCGACGCGCTGCGGGTGGTCGGCGCGGCGGAATTCGGCCAGGGTGTTGCGGTCCTCGCGGGCCGGCATGTAGCGCAGCGTGAAGGCCGGGCCGACCATGTTCTCGCCCTTCCAGCCGACCGGATGGACGCCCTGGATCACCTGGTTCCTCAATCCGCGCTTGTAGAGCGCCGTGGCCAGCGTGGCCACTGAAACGCCCTTCAGCTTGCTGCGGGTTTCCTCGTTCATGCGGGGTCCTCCCATGGGTCCCGGGCGGGCCTTGCCCGGCCCGGCATTGGTCTTCTAGGTCAACAGGTTACTTAAGGTCATCCGGCATGACGCTGCCGGGGATGTTCTGGAAGCAGACGGGGCGCAGGAAGCGGCGGATCGACAGGGTTCCGACCGAGGTCGCGCCG
>NZ_JAATVU010000196.1 GCF_013184745.1 Mangrovicoccus sp. HB161399 | reverse complement strand
ACCGGGATCCGGGGTGACCGGATGTCCCGGAATCCGTGACCGGGTCAAATCGGAGTCACTGACCGGATGTTATCGGAATGCCTGACCGGATGGCCCCGGAACGCGCAGTGGTATCTCCATCAAGTCGAGCGCATATGGAAAGCATCGCTGTCACGGCGAAGCCGATCCGGAAAGCTGACTTGGGACCGCATGGGACAGGTGTTGAACCGATACCCGTTGCCGCCAACCCGGATCGTGCATCAATGGAGCCGTGCCTGAGCGAAACTGGTCCATGAGGAACCGGATGCGGGAAATCCGCACGTCCGGATCTGTGAGGGACGGGGCTCGGCAACGACCCCGTCTACTCGGCACAGTGCGGGCAGGACGGGGCCCGGCTTGCGATCGCCCTGGTAGAGCTGGTTGTATCCGGCATAGGCATCCGCCTGCAGGATGTCCTGCCACCCCTTGAGATGCGCAGCGGGATGTTCCCCGCCCCGGTCGCGGGAGAACTTGAAGACGACCGCCGGCGGGGCGGCTCCGGAGAAGGGGCGGTCATCGCGGACATAGGTCCAGAGCCGCGCGGTCTTCGTCCCGCCGCGGGCCAGCAGCGGCACTGTCGTGTCATCGCCATGCAGGCGTCCGGCGGCCAGGACATGCGCCTCGATCAGCGCGCGCAGCGGTTCCAGCAAGGCAGCCACGGCGCCCACCTGGTCGGCCAGTGTCGAGAGGCTGAGCTCCACGCCTTCCCGGGCATAGCGTTCTGCCTGACGGTTCAAGGGCTGATGCTGGCCGTACTTTTCGAAGACGATCATGGCCAGCAGGCTGGGACCGGCCCAGCCCCGCGGGACCGGATGGAACGGCGCCGGGGGCTGGCTGATCTTCTCGCACACCCGGCAGGTGAACTTCTCGCGGACGGTCTGGATCACCTTCCACTGGCGCGGGATGACCTCGAGCGTCTCGGTGATGTCCTCGCCCATCTTCACGATGCGGTCCGCGCCGCAACAGGAACAGGTCGTCGGCGCTTCGACCACCACCCGCTCGCGAGGCAGATGCTCGGGGAAGGGCTTCTTCACGGGTCTGCGCCGCTCGAAGCCCGCCACCTTCGTCGTCTGCCCTGCCGCCTGTCCGGCCCGGGCCGTGTCCACGGCGGCGTCGGCCACCAGCTCCTCGAGCTGCAATTCCAGCTGGTCGATCAGCCGGGCTGTGCGTTCCGCGCCATGGCCGTACTTGTCGCGGCGCAGCAGCGCGATCTCGAGCTTGAGCGCCGCGATCATCGCCTCGGAGGTCGAGGCCACCGCGCGGGCCTGGGCGAGCTCGGCCTCGGCGGCCGCGGCACGCGTGTCCGCCGCCGCAAGGGCGGCGCGCAAGCGGGCGATCTCGTCGGCGGCATCGGTCATGGGAGGAGACTATCATGCCGCCCCCGCAGACAAAGGAAAATCACGTCATGGCAGGGCTTTATCCCGCCTTTCCGGGCCTCTGCGTCCAGCGCGGATTGCGCCAGTCGATGTACGCGTCCTCTCTCGGACCGATGGCGTTCGGCCGCTCACTCCAGAAGATAGCCAATCTGGGCCGCAGACACCCGGACAGCCTCGCCGGATCCGCTCGTCGGCCAGATGAATTTGCCCGCTTCGAGCCGCTTCATGTAGAGCGACATGCCGACGCCATCGTGCCAGATCAATTTCACCAGGTCACCCTTGCGCCCGCGGAAGCAGAAGATTTCGCCGCCATGCGGGTCCCGCCCCAGCCCCTGCTGCACCTTGATCGCCAGCGAGTTCATCCCGCAACGCATGTCGGTGACGCCGCCTGCGATCCAGACCGTCACCCCGGCCGGAAACGCGATCATCGGCTGTCCACCACGGAAAGAAGGCGGGCCAGCGCCTCCGGGCACACATTGGCCGGAACCGCAACGCAGCGCCCGTTCCTCAGGGTGATCTCCACCCGGGCTTCCGGGTTCGGCGGCACGGGTGCTGGGGAAGCAGTGCCCTGCGGATCGGCGGCAATCGTCAGCGGGATGAAGGCGGGCGAGCCTGCGCCGCCGAGTTCGCCGTTCCGGTACTGCCGCCGCCAGATGGTCAGCAGCGACCGCGAGATGCCGTAGCGTCTCGAGCTATGGCTGAATTTGGGTGACGCGGCTTGATCAGGCGGCGCGGCTTTCATCGGCGTCAGCCAAGGCGACACCGTCGGTGAATTTGACACCTTCGATCACGCG
>NZ_JAATVU010000195.1 GCF_013184745.1 Mangrovicoccus sp. HB161399 | reverse complement strand
GGCGCAGCGCGAAGGCGCGGTCGCTGGCGGGGATGGCGATCATGTTGCGATACCTCCGTTGCCTATGGAATTGGACAAATCTTGCGGGGTGGCACGGCGGAAACACTTCATCTGGCCACCATTCCAGACCTGCCGTATCTTCTGGTGCGGGCCATGCCTTACCGGGGCACGGCCCGCCACATCACCTTCGAACGAACCCTTCAAAGGAGACATGATCCGATGGGTGAATTTGATCATCTGCATGCTGCGTACCGGCGGGCGCATGATGCATTCACCGAGATCGATGATGCTCTCAGCAGCCTGATCGAGCAGCTCGGCAAGGCGCATGAGGTGGCCAGCCTTGTGCGGGAAGGAAATGCGCCCGGGCAGATCAAAGACATTCCGGTCTTTCCAAATCTTCCGCCGACCATCGAGATCAGGGCGTTGATCTTCGACTGGAACATTGCCCTGCATGCTCTGCGCGACGCCTACTTCGACCTTCCCGTCGACGAGCGGTGTCTTGTGCCTGACCTGCCGCCCGCGGCGAACATAGCTGCCCGGGGATTGGCACACAGCTGATCCGCCCCGTTCCGGCATGTCGATCCAGTAGCTCATCGCTCAGCACCTCCAGGCGCGGCGGGGATCGCTCGCGAGGATCATCGCCTGGTCGAAGATGGCGGCGACCGGCTGGCCGCCGAGATCGGCGCGGCAGGTCGGGCGGTAGGCGGGGAAGCGCGGGTCGATGACGGCGCGCAGCATGCCGAGGACGGAAGGCCATGCGGTGAGCTTGGCGAGGGTGTCGTCGGCAAGCGGGAAGGTGGTCTTCACCCGGTCGGCGAGGCCGGACAGCGCGGTCTCCGGGATCACCTCGCCAGCGGCGCGGGCGGCGGCGATGGTCAGGTATTCCATGCCTTCCCCGGTTTCCGGTGCGGAAGCGGTCGCGTTTGTTGACCTATCGCAAAGGTTGCGGAGGTCGCCTCCGGTAATCGCATCTGGCTGTTGCATAATGTCCTCCTGTGTTAGGGGGACATTCGTGGACATTTCGTCCATTGTCAACAAATAAATGGAGGAAACGTCCATTGCATGATTGTGTGCGAACGTCTTGATCCGTTGTTCTGGAAGAACAGAGTCGGAATATTTGAGCTGAAGGGGAAGCTGTGCCCAAGTATAGGAAGTCGGAGGTGCTATTCATGCACCTCTGTGATTTGTTCGGCTTAAGTCTGGATCGAGCTTATTCGATCTTGCCTTGTTCGATCTTGCGCAGGCTGGTGGCAATGTCGGGATCCAGGCCGCGCAGGAGGCCGCGGTAAAGGTAATCCATTGACACGCCCCATTTTTCAGAAACGCGAAACCCCATCTCAAGGTTGAGTGGCTTCTTCCCGGCCTCAATTTTCGAATAGCTTGAGCGGTCAATGCCGACGCTGTCGGCGAATTCTCCGCTGGGGAGTCCGGAGGTTGTCCGAACGGCGAGCAAGCGACGACTTACGCCGTTCAGGTCGATACGGGTTTGTGACTGCTTCTGACTCATGTCGTCAGATGGGGGTAGCGTGGATGTTTCGTCCATAAAAGAAACGCCATCAGTTGACGTATGGACGATACGTCCATTAGATGGACTGCATGGAGCCGATTTCATCTGTTCGCGACCTTATCAATCTCTGGCCCAAGCGGGCAGATCTTGCGGCGGAGTTGGCGCAGGAGATGCGACGACCCGTCAGCGTTGATCAGGTGCACAAGTGGGCTCAGGCGGGGTCTATCCCGCCAAAGTTCCAGTTCTTCGTGCTTAAGGTTGCGAAGGGACACGGCTTCTCCGTTGATGCCGATCTGATGCTTGAGCTTCATTCCGGCTTGCCCTGTGGGTCGCTTGATGCGGTGGCTCCCCATGAGGCGGCAGAATGACGGGCATGGATGGCATCGCGAGCTTGCACGGTGGTTCCTCGGGGCTGGGCGGGAACGTGCCCGGCCAGAGGGCCGCCGGACCGCACAAGGCTACGCCTACGGCGGATCCGCGCCGAGTCAGGAAAACCGGACACAGTTCACCGAGGCAGCGCGGCATTTGGGAAGGGCCGCAGCTGAGCCCCGCGCGGCAGGTGGTAGAGCCGCGCGGGGCGTGTGCGTCAAAGCTCGTACTGCGCCCGCTGCTTCTTGGGGGGCATGAGGCAGGCGATCTGGATGGAATGATGCTTGCCGTCGGATGCCAGCCCGACCATCTCCGCG
>NZ_JAATVU010000194.1 GCF_013184745.1 Mangrovicoccus sp. HB161399 | reverse complement strand
CTCACCGTCCTCCTCGCCTGGTAGCTTTCAACACCACCATCTTGGCACATTGCGATGCCGTCTGGGGAGGGCGGCAACCATCCCATCTATGACTGAAGATACCACGATCACCCGGCTCCGCCAGCCCGGAACCATCCTCGACCCGCTGACCGAGATTGCCCGCGAAGGAGCACGCCAGATGCTGGCGGCCGCCCTGAAGGCGGAGGCGGCGAGTTTCGTCGCCCAGTTTGCCGGGGAGCGGCTGCCTGATGGCCGTCAGCGTGTGGTGCGCCATGGCGCCGGGCCCGAGCGCGACATCCAGACCGGGATCGGAGCGATCCGTAAGCGGTGTTCCCGGCTCACGGGATCTCAGGTTGACGGCTTGAAACTCCATGGCAGAAGTTCGTCGATGCGCTTCTGCGGATGCCCGGCGGCGATCGCCTCCAGCGTGGCCTTCAGGTAGGCGAAGGGCTCGATGCCGTTGATCTTTGCCGTCTCGATCAGCGACGCAATGCGCCCCCAGGCACGGCCGCCCTCGTCATGGCCCGCGAAGAGCGCATTCTTGCGATTGAGGGCAATCGGGCGGATCAGGTTCTCCATGGAATTGGAGTCGATCTCGACCCGGCCGTCGGTCAGGAAGGTCTGCAGGCCGTCCCAGTGGTTGTGGATGTAGGTCAGCTTCTCCCCCAGACGGGACTTGGCCGAAACGCGGCGCCGCTGCTCCTGCAGCCAGTTGCCGAAGGCGGCGACCAAGGGCGCGGTGCGGGCCTGGCGGGCCGAGAGGCGCTGGCCGGGGCCCATGCTGCGGATCTCCGCCTCGATCGGGTAGAATTCGGCGATCCGGCGGAGGCCTTCGGCGGCGATCTCCGACCCGTCGCGATCGAAGACCTCCTTCAGCTTGCGCCGCGCATGCGCCCAGCTTGCGTCAAGCAAGCCCCGGAACGGGGGATGACAATGAAAGGAGGTGATAGATGACCTGAAACCGTTCGAAGCGATCCAGCGGGTTCAACTCCCGCCCGGCAAAGGCGCAGCCCGCCAGCCGGAAGCGAGTCTTGCATGCCCGCAAGGCTGGCGGCTGGTGACGCTCCCGCATCTGTTCTGGCAGGAGGATTACGGGATGAAACTGTTCATTGGCCTCGACGTCTCGCTTGCGAAGACAGCGGCCTGCGTGCTCGATGAACATGGCAGGATCGTCAGGGAGGCGGAGGTCTCCAGCGATCCGGAGGCGCTGGCGAAATTCGCGAGGGAGCAGCCCGGCGAGATCGCGGCGATCGGCCTCGAGGCCGGACCGCTGTCGCAATGGCTGCATCGCGGGCTGGCCGGTGCCGGCCTCGATGCGGTCCTCATGGAAACACGTCAGGTCAAGGGCGCGCTGAAGGCGATGCCGATCAAGACTGACCGGCGGGACGCCGAGGGCATCGCCCGCCTGCTGCATCTGGGCTGGTTCCGGCCGGTCCATTGCAAGTCGGTCTCGGCGCAGGAGATCCGCGCACTGCTCTCGGCGCGCGAGGCGGTCAAGAAGGGCATGATCAACCTGGAAATGTCGCTCCGCGGGCTCCTGCGGAACTTCGGGCTGAAGGTCGGCACGATTTCCAGGGGCCGGTTCGAGGCCCGCATCCTTGAACTGGCCGCGGGAAATGCCATGCTGGAAGCCGCAGCTGGCCCGATGCTGCGCGCCCGCGCCAGCCTGCGCCGGGAACTCGCAGGGCTCGAGAGGCAGGTCCGGCAGCTTGCCAAGGAGGACCCGGTCTGCGGCCTGTTGATGACCATGCCGGGGATCGGAGCGGTCGTGGCACTGACCTTCAAGTCGGCGGTCGACGATCCGGCGCGCTTCGCCTCCTCGAAGAAGGTCGGGCCTTGGACCGGGCTCACGCCGTCCCGGCAGCAATCCGGCGAGCGCGACATCACCGGCGGCATCACCAAGGCGGGCGACACCGGCCTGCGCCGCGTGCTCTGCCAGGCGGCAACCGTCCTGCTGCACCGCGGCCGTGCGTCATGGCTGAGAACATGGGCGGCGCGGGTCGCGAAGCGCCGCGGCAACAAGCGGGCGATGGTGGCGCTCGCCCGCCGGATCGCGGTCGTTCTGCACCGCATGTGGCGCGACGGCACGGCCTTCCAGCCGGACTCGGCACCCGCGATGATCTGACCGGCCCGCCACTCCGCCGTAAGCGGTGCTCCCGGCTCACGGGATCTCAGGTTGACGGCTTGAAATTCCATGGAAGAAGTTCGTCGATGCGCTTCTGCGGATGCCCG
>NZ_JAATVU010000193.1 GCF_013184745.1 Mangrovicoccus sp. HB161399 | reverse complement strand
CGGTGATCCCGGTGATCCCGGTGATCCCGGTGATCCTCCGGCACAGGATGCCGCCCCGCAAGACCCGTCCCCGCAGCCCGATACTGAGACCCGCCCGATGTCCCGCCCCGCCAGCCGCAGCCGAAATGCCGAAGTGAACTTCAAGGGCGAGAAGCGCTCGAACGCGACGCATGCCTCGACCACGGATCCGGACGCGCGGCTCTACCGGAAGTCGCCGGGCACCGGCGCGATGCTGTGCTTCATCGGGCATGCGCTGATGGAGAACCGCAGCGGGCTTGCGGTTCAGGGCGACCTGACCCGGGCCTGTGGCCGTGCCGAACGCAGGGCAGCGCTCGACATGATGCATCGCCATTCGCCGGGATCGACGAGACGGCTGACCCTGGGTGCGGATTCCGGAGCATCCGGTCGCTCGTTCCAGCGACATCCGGTCAGCGGTTCCGACACATCCGGTCACCCCGGAAGACAGCCGCTGAGCTCTTCTCCTTGATGTCGCCTGGGGCGGAACCGGTCAAGCGTTTCAGCTCCAGCGAAGCGGCAGCCGCGCGCGTCGCCGTGCGCGCCCCATGACGCTGGCGCGGCGTCGCGCGTGGCGGCGGGCTGGGCGCCGGTCACGATGTTTCCCCTTCCGCGCCCGCGCCGCGGGTCTTGCGCAGCGACGGGCCGTCTAGCGCCAGGCGGTGGGCATTGTGAACGAGCCGGTCGAGGATGGCGTCGGCGAAGGTGGGCTCGTCGACGACGTCGTGCCAGGCCTCGACCGGCAGCTGGCTGGTGATGACGGTGGAGCCGGTGCCGTAGCGGTCCTCGACGATTTCCATGAGGTCCCGCCGCTGCCCGGCCGTCAGGCGGTCGGGGCCCCAGTCGTCGAGGATCAGCACGTCGGTGCGGACAAGCTGGCGGAACAGCCGGGGAAAGCGGCCGTCGCCATGGGCCAGCTCGAGCTCGGCGAAAAGGCGCGGCAGCCGGTGGTAGAGAACGCTCTTCCCGCCACGGCATGCCCCCTGGCCGAGCGCGCAGGCAAGCCAGGTCTTGCCGACGCCGCAGGGCCCGGTGATCAGCAGGTTCTGCTTCTGTCCGATCCAGCGGCCGCTGGCGAGTTCCTGGAACAGGCTCCTGTCGAGCTTGCGCGGGGTACGGAAGTCCACGTCCTCGATGCAGGCGCCGACATGGCGGAGCTTGGCCGCCCGCATCCGGCTCCGGAATTTCTTCGTGCTGCGGCTGGCGGCCTCGCGGTCGATCAGCAGGCCGAGCCATTCGGCATGGCTGAGGTCGCCAATGTCGTCGCGGCTCTGCAGCTCGGCGAAGGCGTCCGCCATGCCGTCGAGCCTGAGCTCGCGCAGCTGGCTGTGGGTGGGATGGTCGAGCATGTGTTTCCTTTCTCAGTGGAAATATCCGGCGCCGCGGATGTTGGGATGGGAGATCGCGGGCCCGTCCGCGGGCTTTTCGGGCCGCCGGCGGTGCAGGTTGGTCTTCAGGATCGAGTTGACCGAGCTGTACGAGGTGCCGCCGATCTCCAGCGCCCGGAGACAGGCCGCTTCCAGGGCATCGCGGCCATGGGTTTTGGCCAGGCGGACAATGCCCAGGCAGGCGCGGAAGCCCTGCTCGGGGTGCGTCTTGGTGCGCAGGATCAGGTCGACGAGGGTGCCGGTATTGGGGCCGACCTGGTCGGCGTGCCGCCGGATCTCCGCCGGGGTCCAGCCCGCATAGCGGCGATGGCTGGCGGGCATGTGCTCGGCGACAGTCGTGTGCCGGCGGTTGCCGGAACTCCGGACATGGGCGGCAACCCTCTGGCCTTCATGGAAGATCTCGACCGTGCGGGCGGTGATCCTTCCCCAGACCTTCTTCTTCAGCAGCTGGTGGGGGACCGAGTAGTAGTGCCGCTCGATCTCGACATGGTAGTCGAGGCCGACCTTGCGCTCGAGCCATTCGGCATATTCGTAGGGGCTTGCAGGCAGGGGCTTCAGCGCCGGGCGGTCCAGCGTCTCGAACAGGTCCCGGCGGCTGGCGCCGAGGTGCCGGGTGACCTTGCCGTTGATCCCTTCCAGGAGCTCGCGGATCACGGCGTTCAGCTCGGACAGCGAGCGGAACCGGCGGTTGCGCAGCCGCGCCGCAATCCAGCGCTGCGCCAGCTGGACCCCAACCTCGGCCTTCGCCTTGTCGCGCGGCTTGTAGGGCCGCGCCGGGATGACCGCCGTGTCGTAATGGGCGGCGAGATCGGCATAGGTCCGGTTGACCTTCGGCTCGTGGAAGCAG
>NZ_JAATVU010000192.1 GCF_013184745.1 Mangrovicoccus sp. HB161399 | reverse complement strand
CAGCGGAACCCATCCCTCGCCATCCGGGGTCTGGGAGCCCCATGCCGCGGCGGACAGGTCGGTGGCCACGAGGCTCTGCGCGTAGGTGAAGCCATCGACGGTCGTGGTGAAGGTGAAGCTCGCCGCCGCGCTGTCCGTGCCGCCGGCGGACTGAACCAGGCCCAAGGGCAGCGTGACCGTGTGCGTGGACTCGAAGGCCATGTCCGCGTCCGGCGTGATCGTCAGGGTGGACCCGCTGACGCTTGCCGTGAAGGCGACGGGGTTGCTGCTGCCGTCCACCAGCGTCGGAGTGCCTACAAGGGTGATCGCCTGATCGTAGACGATGGAGATCGCGGCGCCGACAGGAATGATCGTCTGCCCATCAGCCGGGTAGGTGGAGACAATGGCCGGTGCGGCTTCGACCGGGGTTCCCGCATCGCCGAGCGAGATCAGCTCTGCCTCCGTGGCATAGCCGCTGAACAGAGCCGGACGGCGGTAGCCGGTGCTCTGCGCAGAGGCCCCGGACCCGATAGTCACGAGGACCCGGCTGTCGCCGGAGCCGGAGACCGGGAGATGGCCCCAGAGACGCAGGCCCCCGCCGGTGAGTGGGATGATGCCGGATGCGACGAAGTTGGCATGCGGGTAGAGAACATGGCTGCCGCAGTTGTAGGTCAGGCCGTTGTTCGAGATGCCGAAGTCGTTGAACGAGACCGTGATGATGCCGAAGCCGGAGTCCACCGGATCGGCGTCCAGGATGTCCACGCAGAGCGTGTAGTTGCCCGCGGGGAGACGATCATGCTCGCCCGCGTTGCTGTCCGCCGAGGCGGTAGCGAGCGAGGTGTTGATCCAGTAGCCGTCCGCATCGACCGTCTTGCTGTCCCAGACGGACGTCTCGACCGACGTGTTGATCAAGCTGTCCGCGTAGGAGAACACGTCGGGGCGCGAGGTGAACGAAATGGACGCAGCGGCGTTGCCGGTTCCGTAGCTCGCCTCCACCGACCCAGCCGGGAAGGTCAGCGTGTATTCGGTCTCGTAGGCAAGATCGGCGTTCGGGGTGACATAGATCGTGTTGCCGCGGACGTCCGTGGTGAACGCAACCGATCCGCCCGAGTGGGTCAGCGTCGGCGTGCCGACCAGAGCGACCTTGCGGTCCCATTCCACGGCGATCACCGTATCCCGAAGGACATAGAGATCGCCGTTGGCCGGGGTCGAGTTGAAGACCGCCGGAGCCGGTCCGCCTGACAGCCACTCGCCGGTATCCATGTCCATGGCTCCGATTGCGCCCCGCCAGATGTTCGGGTCTGCCGGGGTCGCCATGGCGATGACTTCCGCCCGGGTGCGGGGATAGCCCTTCACGCCTGCGACGGCATTCGGGAGCACGGCCAGCATGGCCGCCGTGTCGTCATAGTCGCGGATGTCCCATGCGGTGTTAGAGACCATGTAGTTCTCGCCCGTGCCCTTGAGGGCGACGCCGGTCGTCAGGTTGTTGCCCGCGAAGGAGCCCTGATCCGGCTGCTGCGTGATCGTGCCGATGGCGCCGGGGTAGAACACCCTTTCGTCTCCGGTGAAGTCGCGCAGGAAGGTGTTGAACTCGCCTTCCACGTAGTCCTGCGCCCCCTCGTATTGCAGGGACTTGGAGGCCAGGACGAGAGCGTTGCCTGCCGCGTAGACCACGCCCATGTCCTCGCGGGTGGCGCCGTAGGTCGCCCCGGCGGTCTTGCCGAAGATGCCCTGCGAACCGAGGATCCCGCGGTCTGCCGTCCAGACGGTGCTGCCGATCTGGCGGACAAGCTGCACGCTTTCGGCGCGCGAGAGAACCAGGGACGACAGACCCGTCAGCCCGTCCGCGGAAATCGACCCCCCAGCCGGTGCTTGTATCGTGACCGTGTTCGTGTCGCTGGTTCCGACCGCGAAGACGACGAAGATCCAGGCGCCGCCGCTGTCCGTCCGCTCGGTGCCGCTGGCGGGCAGCGTCACCACCTTGTTGCCGGTATCGTTTACCACCCAATGGTTGCCGCCGCAGTGCTCGGTGGCGAGGACCGGGTTAGCGTGCCACAGGTTCACATAGGGAACGTCCGCTGCCTTTGCCGCCCCAGCAAGGAAGGTGGCGTGCTCGGCAAGGGAGCGGGACCAGCTGTCGCCGGTCGCCATGGTGTTCGCGATGAAGTCTGCCCGCTCCAGCTGGTCCCTCGGGCTTGCCGGAATGACCGGATAGCGGTGAACCATGTCGGCGTGCTGCCATTCGCCGAAATACTGGTAGTCCGTCGCATGGTTCAGACGGTACATCAGCGTCCCGCCGTAGTAGGACACGGTGTCCGCGGTC
>NZ_JAATVU010000191.1 GCF_013184745.1 Mangrovicoccus sp. HB161399 | reverse complement strand
GGCAGTGAAGTGGCGGCGGGGCTGTCTGCTCATGTGGGGTCCCTCTATCTGGAAGTAATTTAACTCCCAGTCCGGCATCCGGGGGCAAGCTCAGCCGCCTGCAGCCACCGGCAGCATGTTGGACGCCCCTGTCTGAATGGCAGACCGGCCCCGGCGCCGGCCGCCGGTTCCGCAGCGCCATGCGCATCGCGTCGGCCTCGGGGCTGCTCCCGAGCCGCTCCGACATCGGCCCGCTGCCCGGCAGGCGATTGCGTGCAATCGCCGGGAGGCACCGGCGATCTCCTTCGTGGCGTTCGCCATCGGTCTCGAACCGGTGGCGGCACGATGGCGGACTCCTTCACCGCCGCCAGGCAGAGGCGGCCCTGGTCCGTGGGCAGTTGCCAAGGTTGCGCCACTGGGTCGGGCAACCATTGGCGACGCTGATGTCGGCGAGCAAGATCCGGCCGGGCTCCGCGGCGCGGAAACTCCGCTGCGGCAGGTTCGGCGCGTTCTGCGCCTCCGGATGATCCGGCCCGCTGGCGCGGACCAGCTCGAGCCCGAGATCGTGCCGGCTGTCCGTCGTCCGCGGAACGCGGCAGCCCCGGTGCAGAGGACGGATATCGCCCGCCGTTGCCCCCGGAGTTGCCAGCGGCTGCGCCACCGGTCCGGGCGCCGCTGGCGACGGCGGACAATGGCTCGCTCTTTCACGAGCTTGGCCACCGTCATCCTGGCTGCCCGGATGCCCTGGTCCCGCAGTTCGGCGCCGCGGTGCTTTTCAAGGTTGTTGTCACCGGTGCCTATTTTCAGGCTGCGCACTCTCCCGGCCCGGTCAAGGGGCCGCCGCCGACTGCTTCCCTGGCGAGCGCGTCGGAGGCCCCGTGGCCTCTCGGCATCTCGTCGGGCCGTTCCGGGTTAAGCCAGACCGATCCGATCGGCGTCCAGAGCCGCGTGCCGCCTGACCAGCGCTCTGGCCGCGCCGCCCGGGCCAGCTCGCAGACCTGGCGGCGCTTTTCCAGGAGAGCACGCTCCCCGCCGCGGTGGCGCTGCCCGGGCGTGACGAAGCGGATCGCGCTGTGGCGGTGCTCGCGGTTGTACCAGAAGACGAAGCCTTGGACCCAATCCCGAGCCGCCCCGATGCCGGCGAAGCTGCGCGGAGGCCAGCCCGGACGGCGCTTGCAGGTCCGGAACAGCGCTTCGGAGAAGGCATTTCCATTCGATGCGCGGGACCGGATGAAGGAGGCCGTGATCCCGAGCCGCTCCATCGTCGCCCTCATGGTCGCGCCTTTCATGCGCTGACCGGCAGGGCATTGCCCAGCAATGCCCAAGAGGGGACTGCCGTTGTCGGAGTGCAAAACCAGCGGGTTGGCCAGCATTTCTCTGGCCAGACCGCTCGCGGCCGCCGCGCTTCGGACCGCGGATCGTACAGCCGCTTCGCCAGGGCCATGGCCGAGGCGGAACTGACCCGCTTCATCAAGCCCGACCTGCAGGCGGACCTGTTCAGCTGGAGCCTCGACGAGGCCGCGATTGCCCGCGCCGAGCTCTTCGACGGCAAGTTCGCGCTGCTAACCAATGTCGCCGATCTCGGCGCGGTCGAGGCCGTCGCCCGCTACAAGTCGCTGGCCGATATCGAGCGCGGGTTCAGGGTCCTGAAATCCGATATCGAGATTGCCCCGGTCCATCACCGCCTGCCGGACCGGATCCGCGCGCATGCCCTGATCTGCTTTCTCGTCCTGGTGCTCTACCGCGTCATGCGCATGAGGCTGAAGGCGAAAGGGCATTCCGCCAGTCCCAGGACCGCCCTGGACCTGCTTGCGCGCATCCAGAAACACACCGCCCATGCCGGAAACCGCACCCTGCATGGCATCAGCAGAACAACACCGGAGCAGCTCGACCTCTTCGAAGCCATGGACCTTCCCAAGCCCGCCTGACGGGCTCTGTTGTCACATTTTTAACCTATCTTCCTTAACCATATCCATTACTTACGCGTTCACCTGACGAACTTGGGCGTCCGGGGGGCGGGGCAAAGCGACGAAGGGCTGGCGAACTCGGGCAGGGCGCAGGTGGCAATGATGCCGGCGCGCTCCTCGCTGCCGAGCTTGTTGGCAGGCACGGGGCGCAAAGCGGGCGGACGGCCGTCTTGGCGGATGCCGCCCTCCGGGTCGAGCCACCGGGCCAGCGTGTGCGGATGCAGGCGGCGCTGTCGCGCAAATCAGCTAGCGGCAAGAGTTCCTCTTTCGCCGGACACACTTATCCTGCGGCCACGGTCAGCGGGATGCCGAGTGCCGTGAAGCGGTTGAGGAATGAGCGGCAAGCGCCATCGGTTCGAGCGC
>NZ_JAATVU010000190.1 GCF_013184745.1 Mangrovicoccus sp. HB161399 | reverse complement strand
TCCAGCCTTCGACATGCGCGTCAGCCTCGGGCAGCAGCTTGCCCTTCGCCCGCGCCTCCGCGCGCCACTTGGCGAGCGTTGCCCGCGAGATCCCCTCTTCAACCGCCAGCCGGTTCAAGGGGGTGCTGTTCGGCGGCAGCATCTTCGCGAGAACCGCCGCCTTTCGTTCCTGTGAATAGGCCACTCGTCATCCTGTCCCGCCCGCCTCGCTGCATAGTTTCAGATCGAAGGACGGTGACAACAACCCTGCACGAGGGGGCCGCCGCGCGCTGGACGTCGTCCGACAGGACACATCGAAGGGGTCGCTGTCGATGAAGCTCCAGAGGGCGGGCTGGGACGAAGCGTTCCTGCGCAGCATTCTCACTGCGCTGCCAGCGGCTTGAGCCAAACGCGATTGCCCTGCCCCGAGAGGACGGTGCTGTTGGATAAATCAGCAGGCGACCGCAGTCCCCCTCTATCAGGATAGTTGTCACCGTCCTTCAATCTGAAACTATGCAGCGAGGCTGTGGTACCCGCTCCAGTCCCGCCAGAGTGCCCGGGGCCATATGCTTCGATGTCCCCAGGATTTCGTTGTGCGCCCCGGCAGCGTTGTTCCGCTTCTCGACCGACCGCGAAAAGACCATCCCAACGGCCACTTGGTGGGCTGAAGCGGCATCCTTCACTCGGGTGCCTATGGCCTTTACACGGGCCCTTTTCAGCGTCGTCAGAGAGCGGGGCCAGCTTACTTCATTCTCCCAATTTTGCGAGTAGCTCCGCGTTTTTTTCTCGCAAACCTACGACTACTTGCCGAAGCTTCTCTGCATTTTTCCGAAGCTTCTCTACTTTTTCGACTTCACGTCCAATTGCCCTCGATATCGAAAGCATCTGATCACTGGAGAAGTTGTATTCGGTCCCCACTGACTCCTCGGGAAACAGTCTGATGCATTCCTCGAAGTCCAATACCGCAGGCCTCTCATCCTCGGGCACGGCAGAAATGTAATCTGGATCAGACAATTCCATTTTCATCCTGTCTAAGAATGCGGAAAGTGACAATGGGTTGACTGGCGGCCACTCTGATGACAAATTGGGGATTTCCTCGCAAAGAGGATTGCTTACAATTTTTGCGGCATATCGTCCTAGGGTAGCGTTTAGCGCACGCTGAAACTCAAGTTCTGCGGTGGTGAGCGACCTGTTTATTCTCTCTGCTGGTGGGGTTGGCAATGTGCCTTCATTCAGCCCTAGCCACTTTTCGGCGACGGCCACTACAGAATCAGCGTGCCGAGTATAGTTGACAACCGTGCACTCACACCCGTGTTGTTTCAGACGTTGTATTGCCCTAATCGTGTGCCGTGGAAATGCGTAATCCGAAAGGCTTTCGCTAAGTGTGCCGGTATACCCACCACGCTTAACGCGCTGCTGATATTGCGATACCGCATGTGGCACAATATCACGCAAAAATAGGAGTGCCTTAATCTTGGCGCCGCTTGACTGCCTTATCAATTCTTCCAAAAAGCCTTCCCTTGAGGCCGCGAGTTCCTGAAAGATGGCCTCGCCTGATATCAAAAGATTCGGAAGCTTCGTAGCTGATCCCGCGGAAATGACCTTATCCAGCGCGCCAGGTCTCGGCCGGTAATTGCCAGATGTAATCTTACCACTATTTGACCTCTCTGCCATCTCATCATCTAGTGGATATGATATCCCATTGGCTGCTAGCTGTTTGCTGCCAAGAGACAACGCTGATTGCAAATAGCTAGAACCTGTTTTTCCGTGCCCGATATGAATGAAGACAGTTTCAAATTTTGGCATTCTGCGCTCCTGTTCTGGCATGCGGATCTAGATTTTCCTAGCCAGTTCACGGCGGGCATGCCAACATTTTGTGTGGTAGACTGGCGCGGCATTGTTGCAGAACTCTTCGAGGTTCGGGGTTCACCTCGGGAATCCGGTAGGTTAATGGCCTTACAGGACGAAGCCTCACACTACACGACTCCAGCGCTCAAGCGTCTCGGGACGACGATTTTCCGCCTTACGATTGGGCCGCCAAGACCTGATCTCAGCCGGTGCCGGAGTCTGCTGGGTGCCTTTGCCCGCGGCCTCCAGAAAGATTGCGACGCGGAGGCCGCGGCCCTGACCGAACCATGGTCGAACGGCCAGACAGAAGGTCAAATCAACCGCCTGAAAATGCTGAAGCGGCAAATGTATGGCCGGGCGGGTGTCGGTACCCTGGCGGCGAGGATGACTGCGATGTCGTAGGCAAAGGCCTGCATCAAAATTGAGCCAGCCCCCCTTTCAGAGCCGATTGACACTCCGGCCGGGCTACGCCCGCCCTCCGGCTCGCACCCGCCGCAACGTCTCATCCTGATTGTCGGGGAATCTCACCCTGTTTGTCGCGCCGCAGATTGCCCGGGAACTGGCGGGCTTCATCTGGGACATCGCCCGCAAGCGGTGGTTTTCAAGGTTGTTGTCACCGGTGTCTATTTTCAGGCTGCGCACTCTCCTGACGCGGCCATGGGACCGCCGCCGACTGCTTCCCTGG
>NZ_JAATVU010000019.1 GCF_013184745.1 Mangrovicoccus sp. HB161399 | reverse complement strand
GCCGGCGAGGAAGCGGCAGGCACCTCGCGATCCCGGATCCTGCACCGGGTCGGCCGCACGCCCCGGAGGCCATCCCGGCCGCGCGTCCGCCGCACCGCCGGGGACCGCGGTCCCATGGCGGGGCTTCCCCCGCCTCGCAGACCTCGCGGAAGGCGCCCGCCTTGCAACGCCGCAGGCGGGCACTTGTGGGCAACTTCAAGAGGGCCGACGGGATCAACATCGCGCGGCTGGGCTCGGTGCCGCACGGGGATTCGCTGCTGGCGCTGGGGCGGTTCGACGTGGCCGTGGACGTCTTCGCCGGTCCGCCGGAGATCCCGGCGGTGAACGGCTTTCCCGAGCGCGTGCTGGAGCCGCGCGACGGCGGGGCGGCAGGGCACCGCGGGCTTTTCCGGCTGCAACCCGGTGCATCCCGAGGCTTTGCTGCGCCTGTCGCAGCCGTCGGTGGCGAAGGTGCTGCGCACCACGCGTCTCGAGATGACCACCAGCGCGACCACGGCGGCAGGCATCCTCAACATCCCGTTCATAGTAAGGCATGCCAACGCGACCTCGATGAAATCCACCTTCTGGATCATGGAGCTGGACGCGCCCGGCGTGGATGGCGAGCCGAAGCTGGCGATGCAGTACCTGCAGGTGGTCATGCTTGATTTCTTCCAGCGCCGCGACGGCGTGCCTGGGCTGATCGGCTGGCCGCATGTCTCGACCAACACCTTGGAGAAGGTGGCAAACAATGGCTGCGCGCCGGAGGTCCTGACCTCCGGGTGACTGGCGGCATCTCGGGCCTTCTTCCGGCCCGGGCCGCCTTCCGGCGCGGATCGGGCCAAGGCCCAGAGGGGCTGCTGCAATGAGGGGCGGCGATGCACGGTGCGCCGCCCGTGCTCATCCGCCGTGCACCGGCGGTCCATTCGGCACGGTTGCTGAGCGAGGGGATCATGTGGCTGGCCATCGGCCAGCCGCCCGGGGTGCCGGCCAATCTGGCCATGCCGCAAGTTCTGGAGAACGTCGGTTTCGTCGCTGCCGGCGGAGGTCTCGGCAGCAACGATACGGTGCCGCTTTTCGCGGTGGACGGTCAGTGCCCGAACCCGGCTGCAAGCAGCGCGGTCTCGATCTGCTGCCGCTCGGGGATGTCCGGATAGGGGAAGGCGCCGAAGAACCGCGAGACGGTCGCGCCGGGGCGGGCGGCCGTGACCTTGGCGCGCCAGTGCCGCGCCCGGCGGCCGTCGCCCTTCAGCTGGTTGGCTGCCGCCGCGAGCATGCCCAGCAGGTAATGCGCGCCCGGACACAGCGCTGCCTGGTCCCCCCAATCAGCGGCGCGGTCGTAATCGGCCTCGTTGATCGCGATGTGGCACTGCGTGCCCAGCATGGCATAGCGCAGCGGGTCGAGCGGGCTCAGCGCCATGGCGAATTCGTTTTCCTGCCCGGTGGCATAGCCCTCGCCCTGCAGCGCGCCCATCAGCGCATGGGCGTAATGGCCCTGTGCGTAGCTCGGGCAGAGATCGGTGCTGCGCTGCATCCAGGCCTGGGCCTCCTCGGGATCGCCCGCCGCCCAGCGGGATCGTCCCATGCAGTAGCTGGCGAAAGGGTCGAACCCGTCGAGTTCGAGCGCGCGTTCCGCATGGGCGGTCGCCCGCGCGACGGCCTCGCGGCTTTCGCGGCACTCCCCCATGAAGGCCGTCTGGAACCACGAGAAGGCCAGGCCGGACTGCGCGCGGGCGAAGCCGGGCTCCATGGCGACGGCGCGGGCGAAGCGCGCCTTGGCGATCTCGTTGTCCTGCGCGTTGTAGCGGTAGAGATGCTGCAGCCCGATATGGAACTCCGCCCAGGCGTCGATGCTGTCGGGCGGGCGCAGCCGGGCGGCCTCCGCCTCGCTGGCGGGGACATGGATTTCCAGCGCGTTGACCACGGCGGCGACGATCCGGGCGCGGGTGTCGTGCACGTCCCCAGGCCCGCCGCAGATGCGGTCCGCCCAGATCACCACGCTGTCGGCGCAGCGCGCCAGCTCCACCGTGACGGCAAGCGAGCGGCCGGACATCTCGATGCTGCCCGACAGGCAGTAGCGCACCCCGAGCGCCCGGCCGATCTCTTCCGGCGCCGGGGTCTCGAAGCGCAGCGAGGAATGCCGGGCCGTCACCGAAACCGAGCGCAGCCGCGACAGCGCCGCGATGATCTCGGCCGGGATCGCCACGCCGAGATGGGCGGCGGCGTCCTGAGGGGGCAGCAGCGCGAACCGCAGCACGGCGATCGAGGGCCTGCCCGCGAACAGCGGATCGGGTGCCGGTGCAGGGCTGCCGCAGGGAACCGCATCCGGTCCGCAGACCTGCACCGGGGCGACCAGCCGGAAGCCGACGCCATGCTGGGTGCGGATCGTGTCCTGGCGCCGCCCGTCGTCGCCGATCGCCTTCCGGGCATCCTTGATTAGCGTCGACAGCGCGTTCTCTGATACCGCCCGCCCGTCCCAGACCTCGGCAATGATCTCGTCCTTGGTCACGATGCGCCCGGCCCTGCTGGCCAGGAAATGCAGCAGGCGCGGCACGCGGGCGGGGGCGGGAACCGGCACGCCGCCGCGGCGGAGTTCGCCCCGGTCGGGGTCGATCTCGACATCTGCGAAGGAGAGTATCATCTGCCGCTCCGTCACTGTGCCGTCACAGTCTGGCACAGGATTCCCAGATTTCGCACAAGTTTCGACTCGGCCGGCGGCCTATCCTGCAGGACGGCTTGCCGTTCGGCGGCGGTCCGGCAGCGCCGGCGTCCGTCCGCGGCATCCGCGGGAACCGGCGATTTCATTGGGAGGAAACGAAATGCACCGGATGACGGAAATGCTGGCCGCCCTTCTGCTGTGCGGCCCGGCCGCTGCGGCCGGGGCCGCGGAGCAGATGGTGGCGGCCAACGGGACCGAGCTTGCCTATGTCGAGGCCGGCAGCGGCAGCCCGGTGGTGTTCGTGCACGGCGCGATCTCGGACCACCGGGCCTGGGATCCCTACCGCGAGGCCATCGCGGCGCGGCACCACTTCATCGCCTATGACCAGCGCTATTTCGGCACGCGAGATTGGCCCGACGACGGCCGCAACTTCTCGGCCGACACCCACGCCGCCGATCTGGTGGCGGTTGCCGAGGCCCTCGGCGGCGGGCCGGTCGGCCTCGTGGCCTGGTCCTATGGCGGCGACGTGGCCGCCCGCGCGGCGATTGCCCGGCCCGACCTGTTCTCGGCCATCGTGCTCTACGAACCGGACGTGGCGGGGCTGATCGACGGGCTGGCCGGCGCCTCGGCCGCTGCCGAACATGTCCTTGCCGGGTTCGGCCCGGCCATCGCGGCGGTGGAGGCGGGCCAGCTGGAGGATGCGTCGCTGCGCTTCATCGAGGCGGTCTTCGCGCTGGGGGAGGGCGGGGCGGAGGCCGAGCCCGAGGAGTGGCGCAACGTCTGGCGCGAGAACGGCCGCACCATCCCGCCGTTCCTGTCCGCACCGGCGGGCGATACCGCGACCTGCGCCGATCTCTCGGCCGTCCGGGTGCCCATCCTCGTGGTCCGGGGCGCGCAGAGCACGGTCTATGACGTGATGATGGCGGAGCGGTTGGCGGCCTGCGCGGCCAATGCGCTGGTGCTGGCGATGCCGGACTCGAACCATGACGGCCCCTACCGCCATCCGGACCTGTTCGCGGCGATGATCGGCAGCTTCCTCGATCTCGCGGAATAGGCCGCCGGCCCGCCCGGGCGCCGCCGCGCCGCCGGCCATGATGGGTTTCCATCACGAAGCGCGCTGCGGCGGCGGGTCCGGGCGTGCCAGTCAACTCCCTGTCGCGGGGCATGGCCCAGCGCAAATTCAGGGAGGACAGGATGACGGAACCCACGGCCCCGGTCAGATGGGGCATTCTCGGGGCTGCGCGGATCGCCGATGGCGCGGTCATTCCGGGCATGGTGGCCAGCGCCGACTGCGCACCCCATGCCATCGCTGCGCGGGACCATTGCCGGGCGCAGGCCATGGCGGAAAAGCACGGCATTCCCAAGGCCTACGGCAGCTACGAGGCGTTGCTGGCCGACCCGGAGGTGGAGGCGGTCTATGTCGCCCTGCCGAACCACCTGCATGTGGACTGGGCGCGGAAGGCCGCGGATGCAGGAAAGCATGTGCTGATCGAGAAGCCCGCCGCGATGCGGGCCGGGGATCTTGCCGCGCTCGAAGGGATCGACCCGGCGCTGAAGGTCTCGGAGGCCTTCATGGTGCGCACCCAGCCGCGCTGGATCCGGCTGCGCGAGATGCTGGCGGCGCGCGAATACGGCGCGCCGATGACCTTTTCCTCGATGCTGTCCTTCATGATGGACAGCCCCGACGACTTCCGCAACAGCCCCGAAATGGGCGGCGGCGCCTATTACGACCTTGGCTGCTACACGGCGATGGCGGCGCGCTTCGTCTTCGGGACAGAGCCCGCCCGGGCGCTGGCGACCATGCAGAAGGCGGCGAACGGCACCGACATGTTCACTTCGGTGATCCTCGACTTTGGCGAGGGGCGGCAGGCGAGCTTCATGGTCTCGCTCGGCACGGCGTCGAGCCAGTCGATCCAGATCGTCTGCGAGGGGGCCTTCGTCACGCTGCCGCAGGCCTATGTGCCGTCCAGGAGCGAGCCGAACCTGATCCTGGTCGATACCTCGGCGGACCATGCCAATTCCTGCGTCCATGCCGAGAGCTTCCCGGCGCTCGACCAGTACCAGGAAGAGGTGGCGCAATTTTCCCGCGCGATCCGCGGCGCGGCGGATGCGCCCTATTATGGCCTCGCCGATGCGCGGGCGAATGCGGCCGTGGCGGATGCGGTCTTCGAGGCGGCCCGGACGGGCACATGGGCAGACGTGAAGGGAGCCTGAGATGAGCGTGACACTTGCCCTGATCGGCGCGGGCCGCATCGCCAAGGTCCATGCCGGGGCGATCCTGGCCTCGCCCGATGCGCGGCTGGCCGCGGTGACCGATGCCATGCCGGAGGCGGCGGCGGCACTGGCGGCACAGACCGGCGCCCAGGCGATGAGCCCGGAGGAGATCGCCGCCGACCCCGGCATCGACGGCGTGCTGGTCTGCACGCCGACCGACACCCATGCCGATCTGATCGAGACATTCGCCCGCGCGGGCAAGCATGTCTTCTGCGAGAAGCCGGTGGACCTGGATCTGGCCCGCGCCGGAGAGGTGGTGGCAACGGCCGAAGCGGCGGGGGTGAAGCTGATGCTGGCCTTCAACCGCCGCTACGACCCGAATTTCGCCGGAGCCCGGCGGGCGATCGACGAGGGCCGGATCGGCGCGGTGGAGATGGTGACGATCACCTCGCGCGACCCCGGCGCGCCGGACATGGCCTATGCGGCGCGGTCGGGCGGGCTGTTCCGCGACATGACGATCCACGATCTCGACATGGCGCGGTTCCTTCTGGGCGAAGAGCCGTTGACGGTTTCGGCCCATGCCTCGGTGCTGGTGAAGCCGGAGCTGGCGGAGATCGGCGATTGGGACAGCGCGACGGTCATCCTGGAGACGGCAAGCGGCCGACAGGCGGTGATCACGAATTCCCGGCGGGCGACATATGGCTACGATCAGCGGGCGGAGGTTCATGGCGCGCTCGGCGTCGTCTCGGTGGGCAACCGGCTAGAGGACACGGTGAGCGTGGGCACGGCAGAGGGCTATGCCTCGGCGCCGCTCCTGAACTTCTTCATGACGCGCTACACGGCCGCCTATTCGGCGGAGATCGCCGAGTTCATTGCCGCCATCCGCGAGGACCGGGCGCCTGCCACCACGGGACAGGACGGGGTGACCGCGCTGCGCCTCGCTCTGGCCTGCATGGAGTCGGTGAAGACAGGGGCGCGGGTCGCGGTCTGAGGGCCGGGGCGCCGGTGCGGCGCCCCTTTCCGCTTCAGCCGATCCGGACGGGGGCGTTCGAGACGCTGGCCGCCTGGATCGCGTCGAGGATCTGCGCGACGCGCCAGCCATCCTCGATGCTGCCGTTCTCCAGCCTGCGGCCCTCGTGGATCGCGCTGAGGAACTCGTGGATCATGTAGCCGAACACTTCCGCATAGCCGATGGCGACATTGTCATGCGGCACCGGGGCGAGCCGGCCGATCGCGGGGGTGGCGGGGCGGTTCGGCACCTTGCGGAACTCGGCCGGGCCGCTTTCCGGCAGGATGGCCAGCTCGTAATGCGAGGGAAGCGCGGTCGAGTAGCGCGCGGTGCCCTTCGTGCCCAGCACCTCGACGGTCATGCAGTTGCCGCTGCCGACCGCGACGCGGCTGGCCGAGACGAAACCCTGCGCGCCATTGGCAAAGCGCAGGAGCCCCGACATCACGTCGTCATTGTCGACGGCGGCGGTCTCGTCCGACAGCTCCGCATGGCCGTGGCCAGTGGTCGCGCCAAGCGGCAGGCGGCGTTCGGGAACGGAGATGGTCGAGATCGCGCCCACGACCTCCGCCACCTCGCCGAAGAGGAACCGCGCCATGTCGGCGGCATGGGTGCCGACGTCGAGAAGCGCGCCGGGCCCGGCCTTGGCGAATTCGTAGCGCCAGGAATGCGGCAGGAGCGGATCGGCGGCATAGTCGCACTGGAAGCTGACCGCGATCTGCACCGGCCTGCCCAGCTCGCCGGCCTCCAGCCGCCGCTTGATGTCGGCCATGGCCGGGATGCGGCGGTAGTTGAAGACGGTGCCCGAGACGCCGGGCGCATTGGCCGCCGCCAGCGCGAGCTTGCCCGCCGCCTCGGCCGAAAGTGCCAGCGGCTTCTCGCAGAGCACGTTCTTGCCCGCTTCCAATGCGGCCTGCGTGACCTCGGCATGGAGGAAGTTCGGCAGGCAGACCGAGACGGTGCCGATCTCCGGATCGGCGATGACCTCGCGCCAGTCCGAGGCGGTGGCGGCGAAGCCCCAGTCGGCGGCCATCTTGCCGGCCATGTTGCCGTTCATGTCGCAGACCGTGGCGAGGCGGAAGCGCTCCGCGCCGAAGCGCGGGGCGTATTGGCGGTAGCCGGCGGCATGGGCGGCGCCGATCATGCCGGCGCCGATGACGGCGATGCCGGGTGCAGTCATGTGTGATGTCCTCTCGGGAACGGGGTTGGTGGTCAGCCGACGGGATGCGGGCGCAGCACGAGGCGGCGGTCGGTCAGGGCGATGTCCTGCGCCATGCCGGGGGCGAGCCCGCCTGCCGCGGGGAAGGGATCGAGCCGCTGGACCATGCCGGTGGCGCAGGCGCGCTCGATCGCGCGCAGCACGCGGACATCGGCCAGCCCCTCGCGCGGCCCGACGGCGGGTCTCCTGCCCGAAAGCAGGCAATCGGCGAAATAGGTGATCATGCCGGCGAACTGGTCGACCACCTGGAATTCGCTCAGCCGGTGGCGGCCCTCGGCGGTGGAGAGCGCGCGGATGAAGGGCTCCTCGAAACGGAAGCCGGGATCCATGCGCAGGCTGCCCTTGGTGCCGCTGACGGTCCAGGCGTCGTTGGTCTCGGCGCCGAAGCTGACCGCGAACTGCGCGATCCGCCCGCCGGGGAACATCAGCGTCGCGCCGACGCTGTCGGGCACGCCCGCGGGATCGCCGTCTGCGCCCGGCCCGGCCATGGCCACCACCGCCTCGGGCTCGCAGCCGAAGACATGGCGCGCCGCGTTCAGGCAGTAGACGCCGACATCCTGCAGCGGGCCGCCCCACATCGCCGGGGACCGGCGGTGGTTGTCGCCTTCGAGCAGCGAGGTGAAGATCGCCGAGAACACCCGCGGCTCGCCGATCTCGCCCGCGCGGATGCGCGCCATCGTGTCGACCGTGCCCGGCTCGGTATGCAGCCGGTAGGCGGTCATCACCTCCGCGCCGGAGCCTGCGGCGGCGGCGAGGATCGCCTCGCATTCCGCCTCGCTCGCTGCCAGCGGCTTCTCGCAGAGCACGTGCTTGCCCGCCTTCGCCGCGCGGATGGCGAAATCGGCATGCAGCGCGTTCGGCGTCGCGATATAGACCGCGTCCACCTCGTCGCCCGCCATCAGCGCGTCATACTCCTCGTAGGGGATGACATGGCCGATGCCGTGATAGGCGGCGAGCCGCATGGCGTTTTCCGCCGAGCCGCTGACCAGCGCGGTGACCCGGGCATTGGCGGCACTGGCGGCGGCAGGCAGGAAGGCCTCCTGCGCGATCCAGCCGGCGCCCACCACGGCGAACCTGATTTCCTTTTCCAACGGCATGTCCTCCCTTGCCATCTGCCGCCCGCGGGCGGCCGTCTCCTCTGTCCCGTACATCCGCCTGTGGCCCGCTCCGGACGATGCGATTTGTGATGGCTTTCCATCACCGGGCGCGTGGCGCGGCCGGGCCTGCAGGGCGATGGTGCGCGCGGAGGACGGCCCGGGCGCGCCGTCCCCCCGGGGGGAGGAGCCCTGCGCCGCCAGGCGGACGCGCACATGGCCCGCATCAAGGAGCCGTGCCGCAGCACCGGCGTCCGGAGGAGGAGACGACATGATCATCGGAAAACGCGCCCTGAAAGGGGCGGTCGCGGCTGCGCTTCTGGCGGCTGCGGGCACTGCGGCACTGGCCGAAGGCGCGAACCTGGCCGTGGTCGGCGGACGGGCGGACGATCCGTTCTTCGCCAAGGTCAAGCGCGGCATCGACGACGCGGCCAAGCTGGTGGAGGCGCGCGGCGGCTCGGTCAACTACCTGACGCTGAAGAGCTACGACAATATCGGCGCGGATGCGGCGGCGCTGATCCGCACGGCGGTCGGGCAGGGCGCCGACGGCATCGCTGCGCCGAACTGGGTCCCGGATGCGCAGGACCCGGCCTTCGAGGCGGCGACCGGCGCCGGCATCCCGGTGATCCTCTACAATGCCGGGGGCGGCGCGAAGGCGGAGGCGCTCGGCGCGATCAACTACGTGGGCAGCGAGGAATCGATCGCGGGCGAGGCCGCGGGCCGCTATGCCGCCGAGCATGGCGCGAAGCTGATCGTCTGCGTCAACACCGTGCCCGGCGCGGCGAACCTGGAGGCGCGCTGCAACGGCATCGAGAAAGGCGCCGAGGCCGCGGGCGCGAAGGGCCGCCAGCTGCCGCTTCCGGCCAGCGCCTTCGGCGATCCGACCGCCGTGTCCGAGGCAATCAAGGCGACGCTGCTGCAGGATCCGGAGGTCGATGCCGTCGTCACGGTCGGCAGCCAGGATGCGGCCAGCGCGTCGAGCGCGATCATGCAGGCCGGGAAGGCCGGGCAGGTGATGCTGGGGACGTTCAACCTCGACAGCGCCTCGCTCGACCGCATCCGCGAGGGCACGCAGAGCTTCGCCATCGACCAGCAGGGCTATCTGCAGGGCTTCATGTCGGTCTTCCTGCTCGATTCCTACGTGAACTACTCGATGGCGACGCCGACCCAGCCGATCCTGACCGGCCCGGCCATCGTCGATGCCTCGAATATCGACGCGACGCTCGACGGCGTCGCGGCCGGGCTGCGCTGAGCGGCCGTCCGGGGCAGCGCGGCCGCGCTGCCCCCTGGCACCGGCGTCAGGCTCCGAGCGCTTCTAGTGTGGCGTCCAGCTCGGTGACCAGGCGGTCGGCGTCTTCGCGCGAGAAGCAGAGCGGCGGGCGGATCTTCAGGGTGTTCGAGTGGAAGCCGGTCGCCGAGATCAGCACCCGGCGCTCGCGCAGCCCGGCCACCGCCGCCAGCGCCAGATCGGCGTCCGGTTCCCTGGCCGTCCGGTCCTTCACGAATTCCACCCCGACATAGAGCCCCGATCCGCGCACGTCGCCGATCCCCTCGTAGCGCTCCGCCAGGCCGCGCAGGCCCTCCTGGAGATGCTGCCCGACGCGCAGCGCGTTCTCCTGCAGGCCCTCTTCGTGCAGCACGTCCCAGACGGCGCGCGCGGCGGCGATCGCCACGTTGTTGCCGCCGAAGGTGTTGAAATAGCGCATCTCGCGGCCGAAGCGCTCGACCAGCTCCGGCCGCATCGCCACGGCCGCGACCGGAAATCCGTTGCCCATCGGCTTGCCCATCGTGACGATGTCGGGGGAAACGCCGTGGCGCTGGAAGCCCCATAGCGCCTCGCCGGTGCGGCCATGGCCCGACTGCACCTCGTCGGCGACGAAGACCCCGCCGGCGCGGCGCACCACCTCGGCCACCGGGGCCAGCAGCCCGGCCGGGTCCGTATGGATCCCGTCCGAGGAGAACACGCTGTCGGCGTAGAAGGCGGCGAGCCCGTCGCCGTGGCGCTCGAGGTCGTCGATCTGCTTCTGGACCTCTTCCGCCATCCAGGCTCCCATCCGGGCCGGGTCCATCCGGTAGCTGTCCGGCGTCGGCACGCGGCGCACCCAGGTGCCCAGCGGCGATCGCGGCCCGAGCGAGGGCGAGAAGCCCGCGGTCATGAAGGAATTGCCGTGATAGGCCTCGGAGGTGATGATCACGCCCTTCCTGCCGGTATGGTGGCAGGCCAGCCGCAGCGCCAGATCGTTCGCCTCGGAGCCGGTGCAGGTGAACATCAGGTGTTCGATGCCGCCGCCGAAGCTCGGCAGGACCTCTTCGGCGAAATCGAGGATGGCGTCGCTGACATAGCGGGTATGGGTGCAGAGCGTGGCCATCTGGCGGCCCACGGCCTCGGCGACGCGGGGATGGGCGTGGCCGACGGACGGCACGTTGTTGTAGGCGTCGAGGTAGTCGCGGCCCTGGCTGTCATAGAGCTTGGTGCCCTCGCCGCGGACGATCTCCACCGGCGAGGCATACATCAGCCGGTAGGCCGGGCCGAGCAGCCGGGAGCGGCGCTCGACTGCGGCGCGGATCGCGGGTTCGAGGTGATCGGTCTTCGACGGGTCGAAGCCGTTGACCATGGTCTGGGCGGGGCGGGCGGACATGTCCTGGTCTTTCATCGGGTCAGCTCTCGGTCGGCGCGATCAGCACCAGTTTCAGGTCGTTGACATTGGTTCCGGTATGCCCGGTCAGCAGGGCATGGCCGGAGGCTTCCAGCAGGGGCGTCACGTCATGGCGCGCCAGCGCGGCTTCGGGGCTGTGCCCGGCGGCCCGCAGCAACGCTGCGGTCGCGCCGTCGGCGAGGCCGCCCGCGAAAGCCGTCGGCCCGTCGGTGCCGTCGGTATCCATGGCGAGGACGGCGATGCCGGGCCGGCCGTCGAGTTCCAGCGCGGCCTGCAGCGCGAATTCCTGCCCCGGCCCGCCGGCGGCACCGGCGGGCGTATCGGGGCCGAGCAGCACCGTGGTCTCGCCGCCGGCGATCAGCAGGCAGGGCGCGGTTGCGGGGCGGCCATGGTCCCGGACCTCGCGGGCCACTGCGATCAGCATGCGGGCCAGCGCGGCGCTCTCGCCCTCGAAGGCGGTCGACAGGACCAGCGGCGCGATGCCGGCCGCGCGGGCGGCGTCGGCCGCGCCGAGGCAGGCGGCATCGGCGGTGACGATCAGCTCGGTGGAGAGGTCGAGATGCGCGAGTTCCGCGGCCGTGGCGGTCTCTTCCGCCGGATCGGCGCGGTCGACATGCGCGACCACCGCGGGCGGCAGCCGGCCGCGCAGGCCGTAGCGGTCAAGCACTGCGGCGGCATCGGCGAAGCGCGACCCATCGGGCACGGTCGGGCAGGTGATGCAGTCCAGCCGGTCGCCGATCACGTCCGAGACGGTGAGGTTCGCCAGGGTCGCGCCCGCTGGCAGGCTGCGCGCCAGCCGCCCGCCCTTGACGGTGCTTACATGCTTCCTGACGGCGTTGATCTCGACGATCCCGGCGCCGCAGCCGAGCAGCACGCGGGAGGTCCCGGCGAGGTCCTCCAGCGACAGCCCGGGCACCGGATCGCAGAACAGCGCCGAGGAGCCGCCGGTGAAGCAGGCCAGCACCAGGTCGCCGGGGCGGACCTGCGCCAGCAGCGCCCGGGTCTGCCGTGCAGCGGCGAGCGAGGCGGCGCTGGGGATTGGATGGTCGGCCTCGATCACCCGGATGTGGCGCAGCGGGGCGGCCCCGCCGCGCTTTGCGGCGACCAGGCCGGCGGTGATCCGCGCGCCCAGGAGCCGATCGAGCACGGCGGCAATGGGCAGGCTGGCCTTGCCCGCGCCGACCACGAAGACCCGTCGGCCCTCGGGCAGCGGATGCAGCCGCGCGCCGATGCGCAGCCCGCCGGGTTCCAGCGCGACGGCAGCCCCGGCCGCCCGCCCGGGATCCGCCGCCGCCAGCCCGGCCTCCGCGAGATCCAGGAGCCGCCCTCGCAGCGCCCCCTCCCCGGAAGCGCACAGCTCCGTCCGGTTCAGGAAGCGGGCGCCCGCCTCGGGCATCTGCGCCGCCGCGGGGGCGGGATCGGCGAGCGTCATTGCGGCAGGCTCCCGCGAGCGGTTCCGGGGCGTCGCGTCGCGGACGGCAAGGGCCGGGGGTTCTTCATGGCAGGTCTCCGCGAAACGGCCGTGGCTGCTGCTGCGGGGCGCACGGGTCGGCGCGGCGCAACCGCAGCGGCGGGAAGCATCGGATGCGCGGCTGTCCCGCCGCAAGTGGAATTTGCCTTCATCCGGGCCTCCGCCGCATGTCGCTGTCCCCGATCTTTGCCCGGCCTGCGGACCGGCGGTCCGGGCCGCCGCCCGAGGTCCCTCCCAGTATTGTCGACAATTGTCAATCGCCAATGCCCGGCGCGCGCCTTATGGCCCCCGGCCGGCAAGTCGTCTATGATGGCGGAAGTTTCCCGGGGAGAGTGCCCATGACGAGCGCGGCGTTGCGGAAGATCGAGCGGAAGCCGGTCGAGGTCCAGGCCATCGAGGCCCTGCGCGAGGCCATTGTCGACGGCACGATTCCCGCGGGCGAGCGGATCACCGAGATCAATCTTTCCTCGGCGATGAACCTGTCGCGGGCGACGCTGCGTTCCGCGCTGCACCAGCTGGCGCAGGAAGGGCTGGTCACGCTGGTTCCCTATACGGGTTGGCGCGTGCTCAAGCTCGGGCCGCAGGACGTGCGCGAACTCTACACGCTGCGCGCGGCTCTGGAACGGCTTGCGGCGCAGCTTTCGGCCGGGCGGCTCGACGATGCGATGCGCGCGTCGCTGGAGGCGGCGATGGACGCGCTGTCGGAGGCCTGCGCAGCGGGCAGCGCGGACGAGATCGCAGAGGCCGATTTCGCGCTGCACAAGGCCATCGTCGAGGCGGCCGGACACGGGCGGCTGAGGTCGCAGTACCGGCTGATCGAGCAGCAGATCCGCATGTACATACGTTCCAGCGATGCGCTGCTGGCGGGCGGGGCCGAGATCCGCGCCCAGCATGTGCCGATCGTCGAAGCGATCCTGTCGGGGGACCCCGAGCTGGCCGGGCGGCTGTCGGAAGAGCACAACCTGTCCGAGGGCCGGAAGCTTTCGGACCATGTCGCGGCTGCGGCGGGCTAGGACAGCGCTCCGCGCGGCGGCCGCCCTGCAGCGGGCTGCAGGGCGCCCCGGGGGTCAGAGCCCGGCTGCGGCCAGCGCGGCGATCACCCGGTCGGGCGTCGCGGGATAGTCGCGCAGCCGCACGCCGGTGGCATTGGCGACCGCGTTCAGCACCGCCGCGCCCGCGCCCGAGATGCCGAGCTCGCCCACACCCTTGGCCTGGATCGGATTGGCGGCATCGTCACGCTCCTGCAGGAAGGTGACGCCGATCTGCGGCACGTCGGCATGGGCGGGGACGTGATAGCTGGCAAGGTCGCGCGTCACCGGCTGGCCGGTGCGGGCGTCATGCACCAGCTCCTCGGTCAGCGCCGCGCCGATGCCCCAGACGATGCCGCCGATGCATTGCGAGCGGGCGGTCTTCTCGTTGAGGATGCGCCCGGCGGCGAAGGTGCCCTCGAAGCGGCGGACGCGGATCTCGCCGGTCAGGGCATGGACCGCGACCTCGCAGAAATGCGCGCCATAGCCCGACTGGTGGGTCTCTTTCGCCATCTCGCCCTTCTCGATCTTCGCGGTGGCGGCGATCGGTTCGGCGATCAGATCGGCCAGCCGCTTCTCGACATTGCCCGCGCGCGCCAGCCCGTCCTTCAGCGTCAGGCCGTCTTCCGCGGCGCCCATCAGCGCGGCAATCTGGCCGCGGAGATCCTTCGCCGCGAGGAAGACCGAAGAGCCCGAGGACCCCGCGCCGAAGCTGCCGCCCGAGCCCGAGGCGCCCGGCAGGTCCGTATCGCCGAGCCGCGCCGTGACGTTCTCCGCCGGCAAGCCCAGCATCTCTGCCGCAATCTGGCTCAGGATCGCGTAGCTGCCGGTGCCGATATCGGTCATGTCGGTCTCCACCGTGGCGCGGTCGCCGGCCAGCGTGACCCGGGCTTCCGACGGCACCAGCATGTTCGGCCGCGCCGCGCCTGCCATGCCCATGCCGATCAGCCAGTCGCCCTCCTGGCGCGCGCGCGGTCCGGCGCGGCGGTCCCAGCCGAAGCGGGCGGCGCCGTCGATCAGGCAGGCTTCCAGCCCGTGGGCCGAAAAGCGGGTGCCGGTGCCGGGATGGGCGTCGGGGATGTTGCGCAGCCGCAGCTCCACCGGATCGAGGCCGACCGCATCGGCCAGCTCGTCCATCGCCGCCTCCATCGCCAGCTGGCCGACGGCCTCGCCGGGCGCGCGGACCGAGCCCGAGGGCGTGCGGTGCATCCGGCCCAGGTCCTGCCGGTAGGAGCGCGCCGCTCCGGCATAGAGGAAGCGCGAGGCCTGCGGCACCGGCTCGGCAAAGCCCTCGCCGAGCAGCTGGAACTGGCGGTTGTCATGTGCGAGCGCGGTCAGGCGGCCGCCGCTGTCGGCGGCGAGGCGCAGGCGCTGGACGGTTTCCGAGCGGCGCAGCACGGTCTCGAAGACCTGCTGGCGGGTCATCGCCACCCGCACCGGACGGCCCAGATCGCGCGCCGCCATCGATGCCGCCACCGCTTCCGGGCCGAGGCCGAGCTTCGAGCCGAAGCCGCCGCCGACGTAGGGCGACAGGATGCGGACCTGGCCGCGTTCCAGCCCCATCGCATCGGCCAGCTCCAGCGCGTTGAAGCGCAGCATCTGCAGCGCGCTGCGCAGGGTCAGCTGGTCGCCGTTCCATTCGGCGATCGAGGCATGCGGCTCCATCGCCGCCGCCGCATGCGAGGCGGTCGTATAGGTGGCGTCGATCCGGTGCGCCGCCGTTTCCAGCGCTTCGGCCACGGCGCGGGCGGCATCCGCGTCCTCCTTGGTCTCGAACTCCGCCTCTGCCGGATCGGTCACGGCGTCTTCCTCTGAATAGAGGATGCGCAGCCGCCTTGCGGCGTCTCGGGCGGTCTCGAAGGTCTCGGCCACCACGACGGCAATCGGCTGGCCGCGGAAATCCACCCGATCGCCGGGCTGGACAGGTGCGGCGCCGGCCATGCCCTGTGCCGGGTTGCGCAGGAAGCGCTCGCCGTTCCAGCAGCCCAGATAGCCCTCGAGTTCGTGGGCGGCGCTGTCGTCGATCGCTTCGACATGGCCGCGGGCAATGGAGGCGGTCACGAGAACGCCATGGGCCATGCCAGGCAGGTGCGTCTCGGCGGCATAGGTGGCGCGGCCCGACACCTTCAGCGGGCCCTCGGGCCGGTCGAGAGGCTTGTGGATCACGCCCTGGCCGGTCTGGTCCAGAAGCCGGGGCTGCGGGGCGTCCATGCGGAAATTGACGGTCATGCGTAGGCCTCCGTGCGGTCGGTTCCGGGGCTGGCGGGCGCGGCGCCGGTCAGTTCGCGCAGCACCGCCTTCATCGTGCGGGACAGGAGCGGCACCTTGAAGGCGTTGCCTTCCTCGGTGCGGGCCCCGGCGAGCACCAGCTGCGCCGCCTCGCCGAACAGCGCCTCCGAGGGGCGGCGGCCGGTCAGCAGCGCATCGGCTTCGGCATCGTGCCAAGGCTTGGTGCCGACGCCGCCGAAGGCGAGCCGCGCCTCGGCCATGCGGCCCTCTTCCATCCGCACGATCCCGGCGACGGAAACCAGCGCGAAGGCGTAGGAGGCGCGGTCGCGCACCTTGCGGTAGGCCTGCACCGATCCGGCCGGGACATGCGGGACATGCACCGCGGTGATGATCTCGCCGGGCTGGAGCGTGGTCTCCTCGTCGGGCTGGTCGCCCGGCACCCGGTAGAGATCGCCCAGCGGCAAGTGCCGGACCGTCCCGGCGGCGGCGCGGATCTCGGCCTCGGCCTCGAGCAAGGTCATCGCCACGGCCATGTCGGAGGGATGCGCGGCGATGCAGTTCTCGGAGGTGCCGAGAATGGCGGTCATCCGAGAGACGCCGCCCTTCGCGGGGCAGCCCGAGCCCGGCTCGCGCTTGTTGCAGGGCGAGGCGGGATCCTGGAAATACGGGCAGCGGGTGCGCTGCAGCAGGTTGCCGGCGGTGGTGGCGCGGTTCCGGATCTGGCCGGAGGCGCCCGACAGGATCGCCCGGGACAGCACTGGCCAGCCCTTGCGCACCCGCGGATCTGCGGCCAGCGCGCTGTTGGTGACGAGCGCGCCGATGCGCAGGCCCTCGGCGGTCTCCTCGATGTCGCCGAGCCCGGGCACATGGCCGATATCGACCAGCGTCCCGGGCGCGGCGACCTGCAGCTTCATCAGGTCCAGGAGGTTGGTGCCGCCGGCGATAAGCGTGGCACCGCCCGCGGCGGCCGTGCCGGCCTCGTCGATGCCTTCGGCGCGGATGTACTCGAAGGGCTTCATTCCGCCGCCTCCTTGGCTGCTTCGGCAGAGGTTCCGGCGCAGTTCGAAATCGCCTGGCGGATGCCGGGATAGGCAGCGCAGCGGCAGAGGTTGCCGCTCATCCGCTCGGCGATCTCGCCGTCGGTCAGGGCGACCGGCCCGGCGAGGCTTTCGGAAACGTGCGACGGCCAGCCGTCGCGCGCCTCGGCCAGCATGCCGGTGGCGGACATGATCTGGCCCGGGGTGCAGTAGCCGCACTGGAAGCCGTCGCAGGCGACGAATTCCTGCTGCAGCGGGTTCAGCGATCCGGGACGGCCGAGTCCTTCGACGGTGGTGATTTCGGCGCCTTCGGCCATCGCGGCGAGCACCAGGCAGGCATTCACCCGCCGCCCGTCCATCAGCACCGTGCAGGCGCCGCACTGGCCGTGGTCGCAGCCCTTCTTGGAGCCGGTCAGGCGGAGATGGTCGCGCAGCGCGTCGAGCAGCGTCACGCGGGGGTCGAGATCCATGTCGCGGGTCTCGCCGTTGACGGTGAGGGTGATCTGCATGGAGCTGGGTCCTTCCTTGCAATCCGGTGTGCTTGCCTGCCAACGCGCAGCACGGCCCGCAGGTTTCATCCGCAGTTGCCCGCACGTCCGCTGCGGCGGCGCCGACTTGCGCTTGCGCGTACCCGGCAGACTTCCTAGGTCTTCCGGGCGCAGGCAGCGGCCCCGCCGCCGGCGCAGCGACGAGGAGACTGCCCAGATGACCGTGCTGACCGGCGCCAAATCCGTTTTCTACGCCCATGTCCCGAAGACCGGCGGCACCTATGTCGAGGACCTCTTCGTCCTCAACGGCTACCGGCGCGGCTTCTGGTGTGCGTCGCGGGCGAAGAACGGGCTGCGCACCTCGTTCCAGCATTTCGACCGCCAGCTCTACGAATCCTGCATCGACTTCGCGGCGATGGACTTCTGCTTCATCACCGTGCGCCATCCGGTCGACCGGCTGCTGTCGGAATACCGCAACTCGGGCAACGGCCAGGACATCGCCGGCTGGCTGCGCAAGCTCGGCAACGCGCTCGACGCCGACCCCTATTTCCTCGACAACCATTTCCGCCCGCAGGTCGATTTCTACCTGCCGCCGATGGCAGTCTTCCGCCAGGAGGACCGCTATGACGCCGCCTGGGCGCGGGCCTTCGACGCCTCGCACGGGCTGGGCTTCGAGGTCTTCGAGACCGAGCGCAAGCTCGACACCCAGGCGAAGGCCCGGCCGCTCTCGCCCGCCGAGGCCGACGCGGTGGCCGGGTTCTGCCGCAGCCGCTACCAGGCGGATTTCGAGGTCTTCGGCTACGCCATGGACGATGCGCGGGCCTTTTCCGGCCTCGGCGCGGCAGCCGCGGAGCTGGGCGCGCCCGGCTGAGCCATCCTGCGGGCGCGTGACGGACGCGCCCGGAAAAAGATAGTTTTTCAGGCAACATATACAATTCGAGTGAAGCATATTGACAGCGGGCCGGTTTCAACCTGAAGGTGATCCTGTCGAGCGCCTGAAGACCTGACGCCAAGTCGGGCGGGCGTGTCGCCTCTGGGAGGAAGGTCGATGGTCGACGGTCAGAGCGAAGCCCTCCGGGGCGCGGATGACGCGACTCCGCTGGTATCTTACGCTGTACTCGACAGGATGCTCTGGGCCCGTTTCCAGCAGGCCGAGACCGTGGAAAGCTTTCTGGAATGCTGGCTGGGCCTCGTGGCGCGGCAGGTCGACGGCATGTCCTCGGCGCTGCTCGTGGCGGGGGAGGGCCCGGATTCCGGTCCCTTCGCTCCGGCGGCGCGCTGGCCCGCGGGCAGCCCGGCGGCGCAGGACCTGGCCGAAGCCGCTGCCAAGGCGGTGGCCGACCGGCAATGCATCGTCTTCGGCGAGGGCACGCGGCGGCGTGTGCTGGCCTGCCCGATCGAGGCGATGGGCGGGCTGTTCGGCGCCGTTGCCGTCAGCGCGCCCGAGGCTGCCGCGCCCACTCCGGCGCTCTTCCGCAGGCTGCAATGGGGCGCCTCGTGGATCGAAATCCTGCTGCGCCGCGAGCAGGAAGCCAAGGACGGCGACCTGCGCGAGCGCGTCACCGTCGCCTTCGACATGCTGGCCTGCCTGCTGGAGCATGACCGGCTGGACGAGGCCGCCACTGCGCTGGTGACCGAACTGGCGCGGCGGATGGATTGCGAGACCGTGAGCCTCGGCCTGCGCCGCCGCGGGCGGATGCGGGTGCGCGCGGTGTCCTCCGCGGCAGCCTTCGGCAAGCGCGCCAGCCTGGTGCGCGAGGTCGGGCTGGCCATGGACGAGGCGGCCGACCAGGAGGCGGTGATCCTCTGGCCCGCACCCGGGGACTGGGAATTCCGCGTGGCCCGCGCCGCGGGCGAACTCGCCGCCTCGCATGGCGTCGGCTCGGTGCTGACCATCCCGATGATCGCCGGCAGCGACATCATCGGCGCGCTGACCTTCGAGCGGCGCGCGGACGCGCCCTTCACCTCCCGCGACGTCGAGGTCTGCGATGCCGTGGCGGCGATTGCCGGGCCGATCATCGAGGACCGCCGCAAGGAAAGCCGCTGGCTGCCGGTGCGGATCCTCGCTGGCCTGCGCCGCGGGCTGGCCGCGCTGCTGGGGCCGCGCCATTTCGGCGCCAAGCTGGCCACGCTCGGTGCGGCGGCGGCGGCGGCGCTGCTGCATTTCGCCCCGGCGGCCTATGACGTGACTGCGCCGGTGCGGCTGGAAGGCAAGGTGCAGCGCAGCGTCATCGCGCCGTTCAACGGCTATCTCGCCTCGCAGGCGGCGCGGGCGGGCGACCGGGTGGAAGAGGGCGAGATCCTCGCCGTGCTCGACGAGAAGGACCTGGCGCTGGAGAAGCTGCGGCTGGCCACCTCGCGCCAGCAGAAGACCCGCGAGCTCGACCGCGCCATTGCCGCGCGCGAGGTCGCCGAGGCCTCGATCATCCGCGCCCAGCTGGAGCAGACCGACGCGCAGCTCGGGCTGGTGGGCGAGCAGCTGGCCCGCACCCGCATCCGCGCGCCCTTCGACGGCTACGTGGTCGAGGGCGATCTCAGCCAGTCGGTCGGCGGCGCCGTGGAGCGCGGCCAGACCCTGTTCCGCATCGCCCCGCTCGACGGGTTCCGCGTCATGCTGGAGATCGACGAGCGCGACATCGCCCAGATCGAACCGGGGCAGGAGGGCAGCCTGCGCCTCTCGGCCTTCCCCGACGAGCCGCATGGCTACCGCGTCGAACGCATCACTCCGCTGGCGCGGCAGGGCGAGGGGCGGAATTTCTTCCTGGTCGAGGCCGCGCTGACAAGCGGCTTCGAGCGGGCCCGCCCCGGCATGGAGGGTGTCTCGCGCACCGAGATCGGCGAGCGCAGGCTCGGCTGGGTGCTGTTCCACGATCTTGCGGACTGGGCGCGGCTCGCGGCCTGGAGGTGGCAGCCTTGAAGACCCGCAACTGGCGCGCCTCCTCCTGGTACCGCGTGGCGGGGTTCCGTCCGCGCCTGCGCGCCCATGTCCGCATCCACCGCCATCTCTACCGCGGCAAGCTGTGGTTCGTGCTGCAGGACCGGCTGTCGGGGCGGTTCCACCGTTTCACCCCAGAGACCTACCGCCTGGTCTGCATGATGGATGGCAGCCGCACGCTGGAGGACATCTGGGATCACGCGGTCGCCACGCTGGAGATCGACGCGGTGACCCAGGACGAGCTCGTGCGCCTCGTCGGACAGCTCTATTCCGCCGACGTGCTGTCGGGCGACGTGCCCTCGGACATCATCGAGATCTCCGAACGCGGCCGCCGCCAGGCGCGGCAGACGCTGATCCGCTCGGTGCTGAACCCGCTGGCGCTGCGCCTGCCGGTCTTCGACCCCGAGGATTTCCTGCGCGCGACCTATCCGCTGGTCCGGCCCTTCCTGTCGTGGTTCGGCCTGGCGCTGTTCGCCTGCATGCTGGGCTGGGGCGTGGTCACCGCCGCGCTGAACTGGGGGCCGCTGACCGAGAACGTGCTGGACCGGACGCTGGCGCGGGACAACATCCTGCTCCTGCTGCTTGCCTACCCCTTCGTGAAGGCGTTCCACGAGCTGGGCCACGCCTATTTCATCAAGCGCTGGGGCGGCGAGGTGCACGAGATCGGTATCATGTTCCTGGTGTTCATGCCCGTTCCCTACGTCGACGCCTCGGACAGCATCGGCTTCCCGGACAAGTGGCGCCGCGCGGCGGTCTGCGCGGCGGGCATCCTGGTCGAGCTGCTGCTGGCGGCCATCGCCATGATCGTCTGGGCCCATGCCGAGGAGGGCATCCTGCGGGCGCTGGCCTTCAACGTCATGCTGATCGGCGGGATCTCGACGCTGCTCTTCAACGGCAATCCGCTGCTGCGCTTCGACGGCTACTACGCGCTCTGCGACATCCTCGAGATCCCCAATCTCGGCCAGCGCTCGAACCGCTATCTCGGCTACCTGATCCAGCGCCACGGCTTCGGCATGGACTGGGCGGAGTCGCCCGCCACCGGGCGCAACGAGCCCTTCTGGTTCGTCGCCTATGCCTGCGCCGCCTGGGTCTACCGCTTCTTCATCATGGTGGCGATCGTCGGGCTGGTGGCGACGCGGTTCTTCTTCATCGGCGTGATGCTGGCAGTCTGGGCGCTGTTCCTGATGCTGCTGCTGCCGCTGATCAAGGGCGTCTGGTGGCTCTTCACCTCGCCCGCGCTGCGCCGCCACCGCGGCCGCGCCTTCGCCGTCACCGGCGGCGCGCTGTCCCTTGTCCTCGGCGGGCTGCTGTTCGTGCCGGTGCCGCAGAACACCATCGCCGAGGGCGTGGTGATCCCGCGGCCCGGGGCCTTCGCGAATGCGACTTGGGACGGGCAGGTGCGCGAGGTGCTGGTGCCCGCGGGCGCCGTCGTCGGGGCAGGCACGCCGCTCCTGCGGATCGACGATCCGCTGCTGCTGGCCCGCCGCGCGGTGCTGGAGGCGCGGATCTCCGAACTCGCGCGGCGGCTGGCGGCCGAGGCGCCGTTCGACCAGATCGCGGTGCGGATCATGGAGGAGGAGCTCGAGGCCGCCCGCGCCGACCTGTCGCTGACCGATGCACGCATCGCGGGCCAGACCGTGACAGCCGGGCGCGCGGGGCGGGTGATCCTGCCGAGGGGCGACGACCTGGAGGGATCCTTCGCCCGGCGCGGCGACCAGCTGGCCGTGGTGGACGATTTCCGCAGCCCGGCGATCCGCGTCGTGGTGCCCGAGATCCGCTCCAGCCTGGTGCGCAACGGCACGCGGGCGATCGAGGCGCGCTTCTCCTTCGATCCGGCCACGGTGCATCCGGCGCATCTGGCGCGGTCCACCCCGGTGCTGAGCCGCTCGCTGCCGTCGATGGCGCTGGCGCGCGAAGGCGGCGGGCGGGCCTCGCTTGATCCCGGCCAGCCGCGCGAGCGCCTGCAGACCTTCGAGCCGATGTACCAGCTCGACCTCGAACTGGAGGACGCGGCCGAGGTGCCGGTCTACGGCGCGCGCGTCCATGTCCGGTTTGCCCATGACCCGGCGCCGCTTGCCGGGCGCATCTACCGCGCGGCGACCCGCGTGTTCCTGAAATACTTCGTCTCGCGGGACGCCACCGCCTGAGACGCAGCCGAGACAACCAAGGGAGGAAATCCAACGTGACCCAGCTTCTGTTCTACGAAAACGCCCGGCCCGTGACCTCGAGAGCGCATGGCGACCTCTATGTCCGCACCGGCGGCCAGTACCAGTTCGCGCGCAAGGTCAACTCCGTGCCGCTGACGGCGGTCGAATTCTCCGCCGCCGCCGGGCACTACCCGATCGTCTTTGCCGGGACCGAGGAGAAGGTCATGCCGGCGGTCATCCTGGGCGTCACGGCCGACCAGAACTTCTATGTCGGCGAGGACGGCCACTGGCGGCAGGGCAGCTACATCCCGGCCTTCGTGCGGCGATATCCCTTCGTCTTCTCGACCGATGCCGAGAACAAGAACTTCATCCTCAACATCGACGAGGGCTACGAGGGCTGCAACCGAGACGGCCGCGGCGAGCGGCTGTTCGACTCCGAGGGGCGGCAGACCATCTACCTGCAGAACATCCTGCGCTTCCTGCAGGAATACCAGGGCCAGTTCCGCCGCACCGAGGCCTATTGCCGGCGGCTGCAGGATCTGGATCTGCTGAAGCCGATGCAGGCGCAGTTCAAGCTGCCGGGCGGTGCGCAGCGCTCCCTGTCGGGCTTCATGACGGTGGACCGCGAGGCGCTGAAGAAGCTTCCCGACGAGGAGCTGCGGCGGATGTTCGACACCGACGAGCTGGAATGCACCTTCCTGCATCTCTTCTCGATGCGGCACTTCCAGTCGATGCTGAACACCTTCGGCGAGAGCCTGCAGCAGGCGGAGGTCCCGCAGGCCGAGCAGCAGTCCGACGGCGGCATGGATGGCGGGATGGCGCCGATGCCCGAATACGAGGGCATGCCGAACTGAGCGCCGCGCCGATGGCCCCCGCACCGAGCTTTGCCGCGCCGCTGGTGCGCTTCTATCCCGAGCGGACGGAGCGCGATCCCGGCTGGCTGGACGAAGCCGGGGCGGCGGTCCTAGGCCATGTCACCGCTGCGGCGGCCCGAGGCTTCGCGCCCCTGGGCCGCCGCGTCGCGACCGGGCAGGTCATCGCGCAGTCGCAGCGGCTGGCGCGGCTGGACGAGGCCGGGTTCGACGCGGAGATCCTGCGCCTGCGCGCCCGCATCCGACGCCAGGGCCTGTGCCGCTCCAGCATCGTGACCGGCATCGCGCTGGCCCGCGAGGCGAGCGCGCGAGAGATCGGCCTGCGCCAGTACCGCGCCCAGATCCGCGGCGCGCTGGCCATGCTGGACGGACGGCTGATCGAGATGGATACCGGCGAGGGCAAGACGATCACCGCCGGGCTCGCCGCCGCCACCGCCGCGCTGGCGGGCATCCCGGTCCATGTGATCACCGTGAACAACTATCTCGCCGAGCGCGACGCCCAGACGCTGTCTCCGGTCTACCGGCGGCTCGGGCTGCGCACCGGCATCATCCTCGAAGGCATGGAGCGTCCCGAGCGTCGCGAGGCCTACCGCGCCTCGATCACCTACGGCTCCAATTCGGAAATGGCCTTCGACTACCTGCGCGACCGGCTGGGCTTCGGCTCGCTCGGGCCGAACGCGGTGGAAAGCCGGCTGCGCCGGATTGCCGATCCCGGCAGCGCCGAGACCGGGCCGGTGATGCGCGGGCTGCATTTCGCCATCGTCGACGAGGCCGACAGCGTGCTGGTCGACGAGGCCCGCACGCCGCTGATCATCTCGCGCATGAGCGATGCCTGCGAAGAGGCCGCCTGGGCCAACCGGGCGCTCGAGCTTGCCGGCGCGCTGGAGCGCGGCACCGACTACAAGGTGCTGGCCGAGGAACGCCGCGTGATGCTGACCGACGAGGGCCGCGAGCGCATCGGCGCGCTGGTGGAGGCCGGGGAGGGCATCTGGCAGAGCGCGATCCGCCGCGAGGAGGTCGTCACCCAGGCGCTGAGCGTGCTGCACATCTTCAAGCGCGGCGACCAGTACCTGGTGCGCGACGGCAAGGTGCAGATCGTCGACGAATATACCGGCCACCTGCAGCCGGACCGGTCCTGGTCCGACGGGCTGCACCAGCTGGTCCAGGCCGCCGAGGACGTCGAGATCACCGGCCAGAACCTCGCCGTGGCGCGGATGACCTACCAGCGGCTCTACCGCCGCTACGTCCATCTCTGCGGCATGACCGGCACCGCGCGCGAGGTCTCGGGCGAGCTGCGCGCCGTCTACGGGCTGATCACAGAGCGGGTGCCGCCGCGCAGGCCGTCGCGGCTGCGCTACCGGCTGCCCAAGGTGTTCCGCCGGGCGGAGGCGAAATGGGCGGCGGTGGCCCGCGATGCCCGCAGGGAGACCGCCCGCGGCCGCGCCGTGCTGGTCGGCACGCGCTCGGTCGCGGCGTCGCTGACCGTGTCCGAGGCGCTGCAGGCGGCCGGGCTGGAGCACCGCGTGCTCAATGCCGAGAACGACCACGAGGCGGCCGAGATCATCGCCGAGGCCGGCCAGGCCGGGCGGATCACCGTGGCCACGAACATGGCCGGGCGCGGCGTCGACATCAAGCTGGGGCCGGGCGTGGCGGAGGCGGGCGGGCTGCATGTCATCCTGACCGAGCGCCACGACGCGGGCCGCATCGACCGCCAGCTGGCCGGGCGGGCCGGGCGCCGCGGCGAGAGGGGCAGCGTCGCCGCGATCCTGTCGCTGGAGGATCCGCTGCTCGACGTGATCGAAGCTCCGGTCTCGAAGCTGCTGGCGCGGCTGCCGGTGCTGGGCGCGGGTCCGCGGATCGGGCTGTTCGACCGCGCCCAGCGGCGCGCCGAGAAGAGCCATGCCCGCGCCCGCCGCGACCTCGTCCGCCAGGACCGCCGCCTGAACCAGCTCCTGTCCTTTACCGGAGGCCTAGAATGACCCGCCTGTTCCCCTGTCTTGCCGTGGTCCTGGCCGCCGCGCCGGCCCTTGCCGACGGCTATGACTGCCTGATGGATCCGCTGCGCACGATCGAGCTGGCGAGTCCGGTCGCGGGGCTGCTGAAGGAGGTGCTGGTCGACCGCGGCGACGTGGTGGCCAAGGGCCAGCTGGTGGCGCGGCTGACCTCCGACATCGAGCAGAGCACGGTGGAGCTTCTGACGCTGCGCGCGGAGTCCGACGCAGTGGTCGAGGCGCAGGAAAAGCAGGTCTCGATGATGGAGCGCCGCTATGACCGCGTGCAGAAGCTCTCCGAGAGGGGCGTGGCCACGCAGGAGGCGCTCGACCAGGTCGAGACCGAGCTGATCGCAGCGCAGAGCCTGCTGATGCAGGCCGAGCTGAACCGCGATCTCGCGCTGAAGGAACTGGCCCGGGCCAAGATCGCGCTCGGCGAGCGCACCATCCACAGCCCGGTCGACGGGGTGGTGCGCGAACGCGTCATGTCGGGCGGAGAATATGTCAGCTCGGACGACCACGTGGTGAAGATCGTCCAGCTCGACCCGCTGCGGGTCGAGGCCTTCGTGCCGGTCTCGCTCTTCGGGCGGATCGCCATCGGCGACCACGCGACCGTGCGCCCCGCGCCGCCGATCGAAGGCACCTACAGCGCCGAGGTGGTGGCAATCGACCCGGTCTTTGACGCTGCCAGCGCCACTTTCGTGGTGGTGCTGGAACTGCCGAACCCCGACCGCAAGCTGCCGGCCGGCCACCGCTGCAGCCTGGAGATCGGCGGTACCTGACCCTGTGGCCAGGCAGATCGATACACAACTTAAGGTAGAACGTCGGGCGCGTGGACCCGGCCAGCCGCATACTGCACTGCGGCGCAAGTTATCCCCGGAACTGACTTGCATTATTGGACAATCTTATCCACAGGCGTGAATTGCCCGTTCCCCGTGGAAGGCCCTGTGCTACAATCTCAGGTGGAGGAGTCCCCAGTGACGAGTTTCGTTCCGACAGCGCCCCGGCCACGTCCGGCCCGGGCGCCGATTTTGCCAAGTATACGGATTCCATAACGAAACGGTCGGCACAGGGAGAAGGAAATGGCGTTCCCATTTGCTCCGAGCTCTTTCAGAATCGGCGCCACCAAGGTGGAGCCCGCACACACGACCCGCAGGGAGGAACCGCAGCGCTGGTTCTCCGGCGAGACGCGGCACCGGTTCCTCTCCCGCTTCCGTGCCATCCAAGAGCGCCGCCTTCCGGTGAGCGTGTCGGCCATCAAGGTCGAGGCGTTGGAGCCGCGCTACCTGCTGTCGGCGGATCTGATCCCGATGTCCGACCTGAACGGGGACGGCGCCAGCTACACGCTGGAATTCGACTCGGTCGCGCAGGCCTTCAAGGTCTATGACGACGACACGGGCGAGCTTGTCGACCAGAAGGCGCTGTCGGATGTGACCGAGCTGACGATACAGGGCACCGGGGGGAACGACCGGCTGACCCTGAACGTCGCGGGCGATTTCCCGGCAGGCGTGTCCATCCTGTTCGACGGAGGCGACGGCACCGACCGTCTTGTCGCCCCCGCCGAAGACACCGCATGGCGCATCGACGGCCAGGACACCGGCACCGTGAAGGGGCTGCGCTTCGTCTCGGTCGAGAACCTCGAAGGCGCGGCCGATACCGAGGACACCTTCACCGTGACGGCCGATGGCGGTCTCTCGGGCGGGCTCGACGGCGGCGAGGGCGGCTACGACTCGATGATCTTCGACGGCGGCAGCTTCTCCACCGTCACCTACGCTGCGCAGGATGCGCATTCCGGCACCGTGACCCGCGACGGGCAGAGCCTGTCCTATGCCGGTCTGGAGCCGATCACCGACACGATGGCGGTGGCCGACAGGGTGATCAACACCAATCTCGGCACCCCGCCGCACAATCCAGGCGACACCGATGTCAGCTATCTCGGCACGGATATCGACGACCGGGCGGAGCTGGTGTCGCTGGGCGGGGGCACGCATATCCTGCGCTCGGTCTCCGTCGTGCCGACCTTCGAGTCCGTCACCTTCCTGACCCCGACCGATTCGCTGACCATCAACCTGGGCGGCGACACCGATCTGCCGTTCGTGTCGAAGGACGTGCTGACCATCCTGTCGACCGATCTGGGCGGGGCGGATCTGACCGTCAACGGCGAGGACGGCAAGGACGAGGTCATCATCACCGGTGCGCTGGCTGCCCATGACGTGACGATCAATGCCGAGCTGATCGAAGTCTCGGGCTCGATCAGCGCGACCGGAAACGTCACGCTGGCGGCGGCCGACGAGGATGACGGCGCGCTGCTGGATTCCGGCACGCTGGGCGGCGTGTTCGACGGGCTTTACGTCGCCGTGCCCGAGGCGCGTGTCGAGGTGACCGGCGAGATTCAAGCGGATGGCGATCTAGTGATGACCGCCTCCGCCTCGGTGCAAAACATGGCGATCGACCGCTCGGAATTCGGCGGGGTGATCGCCGCCAACCTGGTGGGCGTGCTGCCGACGGCCGAGATCCTGCTCGACGGGGCGACTCTGTCCGGCGCCAACATCTCGGGCGCGGCCTCGGTCGATGTCGACGTGGCCTTCGTCGATGCGGCGACCGGCGGCGAGGATTCCCAGACCGACGCGGCGATTTCCGGCGTGGTCGTGGGCGACCTGTTCGGGCTGGGCTCGGGCGCGGCGGCAACCATGTCGGGCGGCTCGATGACCACCGCGGGCACGGTCAGCCTGACCGCGGCCACCGACCTGTCGGTCAATGCCACCGCCGACGGCTCCGGCGGCGATGCCGGGGCGGCGCTGGCCTTCACCGAGGTGAACGCGGCCACCACGGCCGGGATCGACGGCAGCGCGACGGTCAGCGCCGGGGGCGACGTCACCCTGTCGGCCACGCTGGTCTCCGCGATCACCACTGCCGCGACCTCGACCGCAGGCGGCGCCGAGGACAGCGGCCAGGGCGAGACCACGGACCGCCGCTCCGAGCAGCAGCTGGCCGACAACGATGCCTCAACCTCGGAGGGCTCGGTCTCCTTCGCGGCCACCGTGACCGTGTCGGACTACCGGCCGGAGACCGAGGCCACGCTCGACGGGTCTTCGGTGACCGCGGGCGGGGCATTCCTGGTCAAGGCGATGTCGACCGACAGCGTCTCCGCGACGGCGGACGCGACCAATACCGGCTCGGGCAGCACCGGGGTCGGCGTGGCCGTGGCCGTGGGGATCGTCGGCGCGCGGACCTCGGCCGCAATCCTTGGGACGACGACCATCAACGCGACCGGCGGCACCACGCTGGCCGCCGAGATGGACGCGGATTCCACCTTCTCGATCACCGCCACGTCGGGGGTGGGCGATTCCACCAAGACCGGCGTCGCCGGATCGCTGGCAATCCATGTGGTCGAGACCGACGTCTCGGCCACTGTCGATTCAGGGGCCGTGCTGAACCTGTCGGGCGGCAGCCTGACGGTCACCGCCACGTCCGCGACCAGGACCGAGACCACCGCCCAGCCCGACGAGGACGGGGTGACCGCCGAGAGCCTGGGGATCGGCGCCTCTGTGGCGCTGGCGATCATCGACCACCAGACCGTGGCCGGGATCGGCGACACGGCGGCGATCAGCAACGGCGACGACCTGACCCTGACCGCCTCTGCGACCTCGGAGATCATGACCAAGGCCGTCGGCGGCGCCAAGGCTGCCGAGGGCTCGGACTCCGCGACCGTGATCACGCCCGTCGTGGCGATCACCTTCCTGTTTTCCGACACCGCGGCGCGGATCGGCACCGGCAGCGCGCTGACCCTGGGCGGCGGCCTGTCGATGGAGGCGCTGCATGACGCCTCTTCCGACACCGATGCGGAAGGCGACGCGGAAGGCGGGTCTACCGCCTTCGGCGCCTCCTTCGCGATGACGATCGACGAGCAGACCGCGACGGCGCGGCTGCTGCGCGACCTGACCGCCACTGGCGGGGCGGCCGCGATTGCCGCCAAGGGGCTGATGCGCACGCGCTCTTCCGCCTCGGCGGCAGCCTCCGGTGCCGAGCAGGAGGATACCGATCCGGCAGCGACCGAGGATGACGACGCGGTCGACCAGCAGTCGAACGAACAGCTCGGCTTCGCCAACGACCAGGCCTCCGAGCGGACCGGCTCGGGCTCGGGCGAGACCGAGACGCCGGAAGCCAACACCTCGGACGGCTCGATGTCGGTGGCCGCCGCGATCACGGTGAACGTCCAGAACGCGACCGTGCTGGCCGAGCTGGGCTCGGGCGTGACGGTGACCGCGGACGGACAGGCCTCGATCCGCGCGCTGTCGAACGTGGACAGCCGCGCGGTTGCCGACGGCTCGGCCTCCAAGGGCCAGAGCGCCACGATCGGCGCCGCTGCGGCCGTGAACTCCTCGAACGTGACCACGCGCGCGCAGACCAACGGCGCGGATGTCTTCGGCGACGGCGTGCTGGTCGAGGCCGGCATGGCCGAGAAGGAGCTGGACCTGTCGGTCGAGACCAATTCCGTCGTCGACCTGGACGAGAACACGATCTTCCTCGGCGAGGACGCGTCGAAATTCTCCACCGGCGACGAGGTGACCTACTCGGCGGGCGGCGGCACGGCGATCGAGGACGGCTCGAACGCTTCGCTCGAAGGCACGGTCTGGATCATCAAGAAGGATGACGGGCTGATCCAGCTGGCGGCCAGCGAGAGCGACGCCAATGACGGCACGGCGATCGACCTGACCGGAACGCCCGCAGGCAATGCCCATACCCTGACGAAGAGCGGCGAGGATGCCGTGACCTTCGACAGCGAGGGCGAGCATTTCACCCTGGCCTCCACCGACAAGGGCCGCCTGCGCACCGGCGACGCGCTGCGCTACGAGGATGGCGGCGGTACCGCGATCGGCGGGCTGACGTCCGGCACGGTCTATTACGCGATCATCGAGGATGACGGCGATTTCCGCCTGGCCGAAAGCGGGGACAAGGCGGCGGACGGCAAGTCGGTCACCATCACCGGGACCGGCGACGGATCGCTTGTCGACGCGACCGGCCGCTCGGCGGCGGATGCGACTTCGGGCGCCTCGGACGGCGACATCGGCGTGGCGGGCGCGTTGGCGATCAACTCGCACAATGCCGATACCGATGCGCTGATCTCCGCGGGCAGCACCGTGGGCGCGGTCGAGGGCAGCTCGGATGGCGAGGCCGGCAAGGGCGCGGTCGAGGTCAAGGCGGCGACGGCGGCCTTCGCGGCCACCAAGGCCGGGGCCAAGCAGGAAGCGGCCGGGAATGTCGGCGTGGGGGCGAGTTTCGCGCTGACGCTGGCCAATCACGACACCGCCGCCACCTTCGATCCCGGCGCGGAGGTCTCGACGCTTGCCGCGCAGAAGGTCGACGACCTGACCATCGAGGCCGACAGCGGGTACGGCATGCGCTCGGAGGCCGAGGGCGGCGCCGAGGGCGGCACTGCCGTCGCGCCGGTCGTGGCCATCTCGGTCGCCAACAACGACACTTCGGCAAGCGCCGAGGATTCCGGCTCGGCCGTGCTGGACATCGGCGGCGACCTGGAGATCCACGCCACCCATGTGGCGGAAACCACGACCATTTCGAAGGGCGATGCCAAGGGTACGGACGCGGCCGTCGGCCTCGGCATCGGCTTCGGCTGGGCCGATGACGACGTGTCTGCCACGCTGACCCGCGACGTGACCTCGGGCGGCGGCGTCTCGGTCATCGCCGAGGGCGCGGGCGCCAGCCGCACGCTGGCGGCAGCCTCCGCCACAGGCTCGGACGAGGCCGACGGCGACGGCGAGGCCGCCTCCGGAGAGAGCGTGGACGAGCAGGCCGACCGCCAGGCCGGCCATGCCAATGACGAGGCCGCGGCCCGCGGCGGCGAAGGCACGGGATCGACCGAGGCGCCGGACGATGCGTCCAGCTCCGACGGCACGATGACCGTCGCGGCGGCACTGGCCATCAATGTCGGCAAGCTCGACGTCGTGGCCACCATCGGCGGCGGCGCCACTGTCGATGCCCAGGGCGCGGTCGCGATTTCCGCGCTCGGCAACATGGATGCGGCGGCAGAGTCCGACGGCTCGGCCACGACCGGCTCGGGCACCAGCATCGGGGCCGCGGTCTCGCTGGGCTTCGCCAACGGCGCGATCCTCGCCTCGGTCGGCGATGCGGACGTTACCGGCGACGGCGTGGCCGTGACCGCCGGCATGTTCGACAATGACGGCGACGACACGCATGAATTCGGCGCCAAGGCGAAATCCGGCGCCTCCGGCGGCGACCTGTCGATCGCCGGCTCCTTCGTGCTCAGCCTGCCCCGCGTGGAAACCCGCGCCTGGCTGTCGGACGATGCCGACGTCACGTCGCGCGACGGCACGGCGGACGGCGATTCCGATATCGGCGCGGTCGAGATCAAGGCGGTCTCCAAGATCGGGAGCTCGGCCGAAGCGGTGGCCGAGCAGGAGGCCGGAGAGGGCGATGACGAGGGCGACACGGTGGGCGTCGGCGCCTCGATCGTCGTGCATTACGCCGACATGGACACGATCGCAGAGATCCTCGGCGGCGCAGCCATCGGCAGCACCGGAGTGGCTGGCGCGGGGGACGTCACGGTATCGGCCGAGTCCGGGCATGACATGGACACCAAGGTCGAGGGCGGCACCGAGGGCGGCACGGCCATCGCGCCGGTCGTGGCCGTCGTCGTGGCCGAAAACGATGTCCACGCCCGGATTCCGTTCGGACTCTCGGCGCTGGAGATCGCCGGCGACCTGAGCGTCGAGGCGGAGCTGGAATCCGCAACCGTTACCCTGGCCAAGGGTGCCGCCAAGGGCAGCGACATCGGCGTGGGCGTCGCCATCGGCGTCAACGTGGTCTTCGACACGGTCGGCGCCGCCATCGCGCGCGACATCGTGGCGGGCGGCGCCGTGGCCGTTCTGGCGACCGGCGTCACGCTGAGCCGCACGGATGCGCGCGCCTCCGCGGCCGGGGCCAAGAAGGAAGGCGATTCCGGCACCGGCGAGGGCGAGGAAGAGAACGCCCAGACCCAGACCGACCAGCGCGTCGGCGAAGCCAATGACCGCTCGGGCCGCACCGGCACCGACGGCGAGGCCGAGACGCCGGAGGCCTCGACCTCGTCCGACAGCTCGGGCAATGTCTCGGTCGCCGCGGCGATTTCGATCAACATCGCCAAGACCGAGATCGTCGCGACCATGGCGGCGGTGGACGCCAATCCCGACCTGACCATCGAGGCGGACGGCGCCGTCAGCGTCAGGACCGAGGCCAATGCCGCGGCGAACGCATTCGCCGACGGCTCCGCGGTGACCTTCGACGACGGCACCGCGGTGGGCGCGGCACTGTCGATCAATGTCTCGACGCTCGACAACCTCGCCACGCTCGACCGGGCCGATGTCACCGGCGACGGGGTCAGCGTGGTCGCGGGGCTGAAGGAGCGCGAGACCTCCTTCGAGGTGACCGAGTTCAAGACCGTCGACCAGGAGGCCAACACGATCTTCGTAGGCTCCCCCGAGGACGCCTTCGAGGACGGCGAGGAGATCACCTATTCGAATGGCGGCGGGACCGACATCGAGGGGCTGACCAACGGCCAGACCTATACCGTGGTGCTGGGCGAGAACGGCAAAATCCAGCTGAAGGACGGCAGCGACATCGTCGATTTCGGCGACGACCAGGACCTCAGCACCGTCGGCGATGCCCATGTGCTGGAGCGGACGGACAAGGAGAACGTCACCTTCGACCCGGACGACACCCGCTTCGAGGTGGTATTCGGGGAAAGCGGCCCGCTGCTGACCGGGCAGGAGGTCACCTATTCCAAGGGGGATGGCGGCGAGACCGCGGTCGGCGGGCTCGATGACGGCGAGACCTACTACGTCATCGCCGACGGCGACGGGCGGCTGGCGCTGGCCGCGAGCCGCGAGGATGCGCTGAAGGGCGAGGCGGTCGAGCTGACCTCGGCCGGGACCGGCGACGGCCATGTGCTGAAATCCTCCGCCCACACGGCGGGCGCGGTGGCGCGCTCGGGTGCAGGCGGCGGCGATGTCGGCGCGGCGGGCTCGGTTGCGCTGAACTTCGCCTTCGAGGACAGCTTCGCGACAGTCGGCGAGGATGCGGCGATCACGGTCAGCGGCACCGGCGCCTCGGCGGTCGGCGCGGAATCGGGCAGCTATGCGCTGGCCCGCGCGCTGCCGAATGCGGATACAAGCGGCAAGAGCCTCGGGCTCGGACTTTCGGTCGCGCTGAACGTGATCGACAGGGACGCGCTCGCCACGGTGGCGGGCGGCGCCTCCGTCGCGGGGGCCGAGGACCTGGCGGTCACGGCGGAGGGCAGCCATGCCACCGCGACCGTGGCCAAGGCCGGGGCCGTGTCGGAGTCGGGCGGCACCAATATCGGCGGCGTCGTCGCGCTGGCGGTCACCCTGAACGAAACCGGTGCGGCGATCGAGGCCGGGGATGGCGGCACGCTGGATGTCGACGGCGACCTGGCGGTGACGGCAGAGGCGTCTCAGGATGCGCTGACGCTGGGCGATGCGGATACCAAGGGCGGCAAGACCGGGGTCGGCATCGCGGTCGGCTTCGCCTGGATCAATGACGGCGCGACGGCGACGCTGTCGCGGGACGTTTCGGCGGGGCTCGCCGCGACCGCGGACGATGTCGATGTCGGCGCCTCGCTGGGCGTCACGGCCAAGACGGTGGCGACGGCCTCCGCGACCGGGGCCAAGCAGTCCTCCGAGGGCGGCAACACGGCGGACGAGGAATCCGGTTCGCAGCGCGACTATGCCCAGCAGCAGTCCGGCACGCCGCTGGAGGATCCGCAGCCCGGCCAGCGGGTCGGCGAAGGCAACACAACGGCGGGCGAACAGACCACCAACCCGGGCGGCCAGGAAGGCTCGGCCCAGCAATCCACCACGGAGACCAGCGGCGCCACCGTGCGCGTGGCCGCCGCCATCGGCGCGACGGTGAATGTCAACACCGTTTCGGCGGAGATCGCGGACGGGGTCCTGGTCGATGCCGACGGCGCGGTGAAGGTCGAAGCCGCCGGCACCGCCGACGTCGACACCCAGGCGATCGGCCTGGCGCTGACCGAGGCCTCCAGCGAGGGAGACAGCAGCGACGGGTCGGACAATGTCGGCGCGGGCGTCGCGGTCAATGTCGCGGTGATGAACACCACCGCGCGGATCGGCACGGACGCGGAAGTCACCGGCGGCTCGGTCGCGGTGAAGGCCGGAACCGGCGACGGCGACGCGATGTCCTCCTTCCGCGCCACGGCGCTGGCGGGGGCCGGCTCGACCCAGACGGGCGGCGGCGACACGACCTCGGTCGCAGGCGCAGCGGCGGTCAACGTGATCCTGTCGCATGCCGCTGCCGAGATCGGCGGCGGCGCGACGGCAGAGGCGCTGTCGGGCGACGTCTCCGTCGAGGCGCGCCATGTCTTCGGCATCCAGACGCTGGGCGGCGGGGCTGCGGCCTCGGTCACCTCGGGCTCCGGCTCGAAGAGCGTCGGCGCCGCGGTGGGCGTCAACATCACCGACACCTCCGCCATCGCGCGGATCGGCGACGGCGCCGATATCGACGCCGCGGGCGGCGTCACGGTTGCGGCGGAGTCCGAGCTGAAGAAGCTCGAGATCATCCTGCCGGAGCTGGGCGCCGACATCGACAGCGAAACCGGGCTGGAGGTCACCGCGCTGGTGATCGGCGCAGGCATCTCCTCGGGCGGGGATGCGGGCGCGGGCTCCGGCATCGTCAACGTCCTGCAATCCGAGACCCTGGCCGAGATCGGCCGCGGCACGGCGGTCGACGCGGCCGGCGGCGACGTATCGGTCACGGCCGGCGACACGACCACCATCGCCAATTACGGCGGTGCGCTGGCCGGCTCGCTCGATGGCAAGGGGATCGGCGTCGGGCTGGATGTCACGGTGCTGATCAAGTCGACGCAGGCGCGGATCCTGGCCTCCGAAGACGAGCTTGCGCCGACCACGGTCACCGCCTCGGGCTCGGTTATCGTCGATGCGGCCTCGTCGGAGGACATGACCAGCCTGGTGATCAATATCGGCGCGGGCGACAGCACGGCGGTGGCCGGCGGGCTGATCGTGCATGTGCTGATCACCGACACGATGGCCTATATCGGCGAGGATTCCGCGATCCTGTCCGAGGAAGAGACCCCGGTTGCGGGCAGCGCCACGGTGAATGCCGGCGGCAGCCTGCTGGTGCAGGCCGACAGCGCGACGCGGATGGATGCGCGCGCGGGCTCCGGCGCGCTGTCGCTGAACGAGGAGAGCATCGGCGCCTCGGTCGTGGTGGTGGTCGATCTCGACGACACGCTGGCCTTCCTCGGCGAGAATGTCGCCGTGACCGCGCTCGGCGCGGGGGCGGCGCTCGACGTCAATGACGGCGATTACGTCGACAACGGCGGCAAGCTGGAACAGGGGACGGAGGCGCGCAAGGGCGTGATGGTCTCCGCCACCTCGGTGGCCGAGCATTACCATCTGGCGATCGGCGCCTCGGCCTCGCTGGGCAGCATCGGCGTCGGCCTCTCGGTCGCAGTGGGCGTCCACAAGGGCAAGACGCGCGGCTACATGGCCGAAGGCGTCGACATCAATGCCGACAACACCGGCGCCGATCCGGCGCAGGGGCTGCTGCTGCGCGCGGCCGACATGACCGAGGTCGAGGCAATCGTCGGCGGGGTCGCGGCCAATGTCGGCGACGGTTCCGCGATCGGCGGCGCTGTCTCGGTCGAGATCGTGCACCGCACGGTCCATGCCGAGGCCGAGGGCGGCCATGTGATCAACGTGGCCGGCGACATCGACCTGGATGCGACGGCCGCGACCATGGTCGACGCCTTCGCGATCGGCGTGGCGGCCGGCATCTCGACCGGTTCGGGCGGCGGCGGCGGCGATGGCGGCGGCGCGGGCTCGGCCACGGATTACGGCGGCGTGCTGACCTCGCAGGGCGGCGGCTCGGGCGGCGGCGCGCGCGAGGCGGGCGGCACCCAGAATTCGACCGCGGCTTCGGGCGAGTCGAGCAGCTCCAGCTCCACTGCCTTCGTCGGCGCCGGTTCGGGCGTGGGCAACACGATCACCACCGACGTGCGCGCGGTGCTGAAGGATGCGGTCACCACTGCGGGCGGCGATGTCACGCTGGAGGCGGCCGACAACTCTGAAATCGAAGCGGATTCCGGCGGCGTCGCGGTCTCCATCGCGGCCGGCAGCAGCGCGGATTCGGTCGCGGTCGGCGTCTCCGTCGCGGTCACGGTGATCGAGAATTCGGTCGTTTCCATGATCGACGGGGGGAGTCTGTCTGCCGACAGCCTGTCGGTCACGGCGGTGAATGCCGCGCAATCCGATGCGCTGGCCTTCGCGGGCGCCGCGGGCGTCTCCACCGACGGCTACGCGATCAGCGGCGCGGGCGCGGTGACGGTCAACTTGATGACCTCGGTGGCCTCGGCCACCTCCGCAGGCGCCGCGCTGACAATCGGCGGCGCCGTCACCTTCAGCGCCGAGGACCAGTCGCGGATCGATGCCGATGCCGGCGGCGCGGCGCTGGCGATCTCGCTGGATTCCGGGGCGGGCGCCATGGGCGCGGCCGTCGCGGTGAACGAGGTCTCCTCGACCACCACGGCGGGGATCATCGGCGGTTCGCTGGCCATGACCGGCACCGGGGATCTGGACATCTTCGCAGGCTCCCAGACCGATATCGACGCGCTGACCGTCGGCCTCGCCGGCGCGGTCTCGGCCGGGTCGGGCAGCAACCTGGCGGTGGGGCTCGCGGGCTCCTTCTCCTTCAACGACATCGAGAACACCACGCTGGCCACCATCCAGGATGCCACGGTGGAGCTTGCCGACGGCAATGTCTCGGTCGAGGCAGAGGACGGCGCGCATATCTCGGCGCTGTCCGGTGCGGTGGCCTTCTCGATCTCGGCGGGCGGCAGCTCGGGCTTCGGGCTGGGCCTCGGCATCTCGCTGACCCGCAACGACGTGGAGAACGCCACCCAGGCGCTGATCGTCGACAGCACCGTGGAGGCGCCCGGCGCGCTGATCCTGCAGGCGACCGCGCTACCGCAGGCAGGGCAGTTCGCCCTGAGCGACGGGTCGATCGTGAACCTGGAAGACGACACGATCTATGTCGGCACGCCCGAGGATCCGTTCCGCGACGGCGAGCAGGTGGTCTATTCGAACGGCGGCGGCACCAGCATCGCCGGGCTGACCGACGGCGACATCTACACCGTCCGCAAGACCGTGACCGGCTACATCCAGTTGGAGGACTCCTTCGGCAACATCGTCGATTTCGCCGACGGGCAGAACCTGTCCGGCATCGGCAACGCGCACGCGCTGAAGCGCGCCACCGTCGACAAGGCCGCCAACACCATCTTCGTAGGCGACATGGACGATCCCTTCGCCAACGGCGAGGAGGTGGTCTATTCCAACGGCGGCGGCGAGAACATCTCCGGGCTGACCGACGGCGAAACCTACACGATCTTCAACTACAACGCCTCCGCGGGCACGATCCAGCTGAAGGATGGCGGCGGCGTTCTGGTCGATTTCGCCAATGGCCAGGACCTGACCGCAATCGGCGCCAGCCACCAGCTTAAGCGCGAGGAAGGCGGGTTCAACTTCAACCCGGGCGTGGCGAACTACGTCTTCGACCCGGACGGCGCGGCCGAGACGGCCGATGCCGCCGCGATCGAGGCGGTGACCTTCGCGGTCAGCGTGGCCTTCTCGCAGGGCTCCGGCCTGAACGGCGCGGTGGGCGTCGCGGGCGCCATCGCGCTCAACAACATCGACAACCTGGTCGAGGCCGTGGTGCGCGACACCGACAGCGGCGACGCGGTCGACACCACCGTGGACGTGGGCGGCGCGGCCGACATCCTGGCGGTCAGCGACACCGACATTTCCGCCATCGGCGTGGCGGGCTCGGTTTCCATCGGCATTTCCTCGGGCGGCAGCAGCATTTCCGCGGCCATCGGCGCCACCATCGCGCTGAACCGGATCGGCGAGGATGACGGCGTCACCCGCGATGCCAATGTCGTCAAGGCGGGCATTGAGGACGCCTCGGTGCTGGCGGGCGGCAACATGACGATCACCGCCGACAGCAATTCCGAGATCGACGCGGTGATCATCACCGTCAGCGCCAGCGTCTCGGTCAGCAGCGGCCCGGGCGGATCGATCGGCGTCGGCGTGAGCTACGCCCAGAACGAAATCGCCACCGACACGACGGCCGTGATCTCGGGCGCCACGATGGTCACGGCGGACATGCTGACCATGACGGCGACAGATGACAGCTCCATCGACGCGGTGACATTGGCCGTGTCGGTCGGCATCTCCTCGGGCGGCTCGGTCTCCGTCGCGGTTTCGGTCGCGGCGGCGGTCAACATCAACACGATCCGCAACGACACTTCGGCGGTGATCGACGGATCCGATGTCGTGCTTGGCGGCCCGCTCGACATGTCGGCGGACTCCAACGCCTCGATCTTCGCGCTCGGCATCGCCTTCTCGGCCTCGGTCGCAGCGGGCAGCGGGTTCTCCATCGGCGGCGCCGGTTCCGGCGCGGATGTCGACAACATCATCGAGAACGACATCACCGCGGGCATCTTCGGCGGCTCGGACGTGACGACCGGCGGCGCCACCTCGATCACCGCCCTGGACGATTCCGCGATCACCGCCATCGTCATCGCCGCGTCGGTCGGCATCGCCGCCGGCTCCACCGGCAGCTTCGCCGCCTCGATCTCGGTCTCGCTGGTCGACAACGATGTCGACAACGACGTGCTGGCGGCGGTCGACAGCTCCGCCCTGGATTCCGACGGCGCGATCACGGTCGACGCGCAGTCCACGAGCGACATACTCGCAGTCGGCGTGGCGGCCTCGGTCGCGGTCGCCGCGGGCGGCACGCTGTCGCTCAGCGCCTCGGTCACCGCGGCGGATGCCAAGAACACCATCGGCGGCACCGTCCAGGCGGTGATCCGCGACGCGGACGCCACCGGAGAGGCCGTGATGGCCGGCGGGCCGGTGACGCTCTCGGCGGAACAGGCGGGCGAGATCACGGCGGTCGCGGTTGCGGCCTCGGTCTCGGTCAGCGCCGGGACGCTGGCGGGCGCCATCTCGGTCGCGGTCTCGCTGATCGACAACGACGTCTCCACCGACGTGACGGCGGGGATCGAGAATTCCGACATCCTGTTCGATCCGCTCGGCGCCTCGGGCGTCGATATCGATGCCACCGCCAGCGCCGGGATCACCGCGGTTTCGGTGGCGGTCGCGGTTTCGGTCGCAGCGGGCACGCTGGGGATCGCGATCAGCGGCGCGGGCGCAGAGGCCACCAACACGATCAGCGGCACCACCACCGCGACGATCGACGGGTCGGAGATCCGCAATTCGGACGACACGCCGATCACCGGCAATGTCACCGTCGACGCTCAGTCGGAGATGGAGATCGACGCCGTGGTCATCGCCGCCTCGCTGGCGATCGCCGCGGGCACGCTGGGGGCGGCCTTCTCCGCCTCGGTGGTCGCCGCCACCAACGACATTTCCGGCGGCGCCATTGCCGAGATCGAGGACGCGGACATCGCCACCACGGGCGCCATCCTGGTCGATGCCTACGGCCACAACGAGATCGACGCCGTCGCCGTGGCGGTCGCGGGCGCGGTGGGCGTCGGCACCGGCGGGCTGGCGCTGACTTTCGCGCTGACCCTGACCGACAACATCCTCAACAACGAGGTGACGGCGCAGGTCACGGATTCCGTGCTCGATGCGGGCGGCGTGGTCAGCGTCACCGCGCTCGACCAGTCGAGCATCGACTCGGTGGGCGCCGCCGTGGCGGTCTCGGTCGCGGCCGGGGCCTTCGCCATCGCCTTCTCGGGCGCCGGCGTGATCACCGACAACGACTTCTCCACCGACGTGAACGCGCTGGTGACGGACTCGGATCTGACCGCGGGCAGCGGCGACATGCTGATCCAGGCCGTGTCGGATGCCGAGGTCTCCTCCATCGGCGTGGGCGTCGCGCTCAGCGTCTCGGGCGGCACCGTCGCGCTCGGCGTTGGCGTGACCGTCACCGATGCCAAGACCACCCATGACACCTCCGCCACGGCGATGGTGACCGGCTCCATGCTGGATGCCGAGGCCGGTGCCGTCACCGTGCGCGCCGCCGAGGAAAGCACCGTCGACACCGAGGTCTTCTCGGTCTCCGTCGCCGCGGGCGGCGGCGCGGTCGCGCTGAATCTCGCCGTGGCCGTCGCCATGGCCGAGAACACCGTCACCGCCGCCACGCTGGCGCAGGTCGACAGCTCCAAGATCGATGCGGCCACCAATGCCTCGGTGATCGCGGAATCCGTCAGCGCCGGCCTGGATCCGTCGCTGGTCAAGGCCCAGGCCGTGGGCGCGGCGATCTCGGTTTCGGGCGGCGCGGTCGCGCTGAGCGGCACCGGCGTCGGCGCCACCGCGCGCAACGATGTCGACAGCTCCGTCCAGGCGCTGGTGACCAATTCGCCGAACAACGACACGCCCACCGCGCTTGACCCCGACCTGGGCATCGACGCGCAGACCGTCACCGTGTCGGCGACCGACCGGATGAAGGCCATTGCCGACACCAACGCATCGGCGGTCTCGGTCTCGGGCGGCACGGTCGCGGTCTCGGCCTCGGTCGCGGTGGCGATCTCGGAGAACGAATATGACGCCGAGACCCGCGCGGGCGTGTCGAATTCGCGGCTCGACGCCTCGGTTGGCGACGTGACGGTCGACGCCACGTCGCAGGCGGTGATCGAAGCCACGCCCGAAGCCTTCGCCTTCGCCATTTCCGGCGGGCTGGTGTCCTTCTCGGCGGCCGGATCCGGCGGCGAGGGCACCAACACGATGAACACCACGACCGAGGCCTATGTCCGCGCGGGCTCCGAGCTGGAGGCGCAGGGCGCGGTCACGGTCAGCGCGCTCGACATCTCCGACGCGGTGGCCGAGGTGATCGCGGTGTCGATGGCGGGCTCGATCTCGCTCGGCGGCGGCGTCGCGCTGGCCGGCAGCGTCGCGGTGAACACCGTGACAAACGCCACCTCGGCCTCGGTCGAGGGATCGTCCGCGACGGCCCATACCGGCCAGATCCGGATCGACGCCGACGGCACGCAGGACATCCAGGCGGCGGCGACCTCGGTCTCCTTCTCGGTGGCGCTGGTCGGCGTGGCCGGGGCAGGGGCCTCGGGCACCACCGATATCGAGGCGACGGTCGCGGCCTTCGCCGACGATGCCACCCTGGAGGCCGGCGCGGGCGTCTATGTCGATGCCGACAGCGACCACACTGCCCGCGGCGTCTCGCGCGCCATCTCGGTCGGCACGATCGCGCTTTCCGTGGCTCTGGCCGAAGCCGAGATCGGCGGCGCGACCCTGGCCTATGTCAGCGGCAACTCCACCGTCACGGGCGGCGATTTCGACGTCACCGCGGATTCCAAGGCGCTGGCCACCCAGGTGGACGAGGGCGGCGTCACCGTGCCGGTGATCTCCATCGGCTTCGGCGGCGCGGGCTCGGGGGCGTCGTACAATTCGCTGGTCGACCGCTCCACCGAGGCGTTCATCGGCACCCGGACGGGCAGTGCGCCCTCGGCCAGCACGGTCGATTTCCACGCCATCGGCAACGCGGCCAGCAAGGGCGACATCCTGGTCCATGCCTATTCCGATTTCGATGCGCTCTCGAACCCGGTGAGCATCGGCATCGGGGCGGCCTCCGTCGCGGTTTCGGTCGCCGATGCGCAGGTCACCGGCGCGACCCTTGCCTATGTCGGCGAGGGCACCACGGTGCTGGCCCGCGACCTGACCATCGAGGCCGACAGCGACGAGGACGCCACCGCCTTCATGGGCGTGCTCGCGGCCTCTGCCGGGCTGAGCGTCTCGGTCGCCACCGGCTCGGCCACGATCGACAGCACGGTCGAGGCCTTTGCCGGCGCGCGCCATGACGACGCCGCGGATGCAGGCGCGGCCGGGGACACCACCATCACCCTGACGGGCGGCGGCATCCTCGACATCGACGCCACCTCCGAGCGGCTGGCCACGGCCACGGCGGGCGGGCTTTCGGCCTCCTTCGGGCTGTCGATCACCGCGCTGCTGCCCAGGGCGGAAAACTACGGCGACACCCGCGCCTATGTCGGTTCGGGCGTGACGATGACCGGGGCGGATCTGGACATCAATGCCGACGACACGCTGCACAAGGCCGAGGCCGAAGCCATGGGCGGCGGCATCAGCGCGCTGCTCTCGGGCTCGGTGCTGACGGCGGAATCCGACTCCGGCGGCACGATCGAGGCCTTCATCGGTTCGGGTGCCAGCGTCGGGCAGCTGGCCTCCACCCCCTCGATCGACGTCGGCAACGCCCAGATCCGCGTCCATGCCGACGCGCTGGTCGAGGCGCATTCCGTGGTCGCGGGCGCCGGCGTTTCGGGGCTGCTCAGCCTCTCCGCCGTCCTGCCTTCCGCCACCGTCACGGCCGACACCCGCGCCTATGTGCGCGACGGCGTCGAGATGGATGCCGGCGGGCTGGTCGTCGAGGCGCTCGACACCAATACCGGCCGGGTGAAATACGACGCCCTGGCCGAGAGCTTCTTCGTCAACTTCTCGGGCTTCGCCTCGGCCGGCGTGGTCAAGGCGGATGCGACGGTGACCGGCTCGGTCGAAGCCTTCGTCGGCGCGCCGGTGGGCATCTCCGCGATATCCGACGGCGACCATGACATCGACGTGGGCGGCGGCTCGGTCTCGATCCAGGCCTTCTCCGACATGGATGCGACCGCCGAGATCCTGCAGGGCGGCGCGGCGCTGGCCTTCACCGCCAACGGTCTCTTCACCTCGACGGAGGTCGCAGGCGCGACCCGCGCCTATGTCGGCCAGGGCGGCCGGATCACCGGCGCCTCGCTCGATGTCGATGCCGACGGCAACTACAACGCGGCCGTCTCCAACGAGTCGATCGCGATCTCCGGCGTCGCGGCGCTGAACCTGATCATGTCGCAGGCCGTGGTCTCGGGCGTGGTCGATGCCCATGCCGGGTCGGGCGTGAAATCGGACGGCAGCTTCGAGACCCCGGACGCCGACCGCGCGGTCATCGACGTGACCGGCGCGGTCAATATCGACGCCACCGCGCGGATGACCGCCAACCCGACGCTGACCTCGGTCGCGTTGTCTGGCTTCCTGTCGGTCACCGCGGCGGATATCGAGGCGACGCTGTCGGGCGCGGTCCGCGCCTATCTGGGCGAGGCGGTGACGCTCGATGCCGCATCGCTGCACGTCAAGGCAACGACGCCCGACGGGCTCGCTGCCGCGACCACCGGGTTGGGCATCGCCTTCGGCGCGATCGCCGCCAATGCGGTGCGCTCCACCGCCGTGGTCTCGGCCACGGTCGAGTCCTTCATCGGCGCCCAGGCGGCAGCCAATGCCACCGGACTCAGCTCTCGCGCGGCCGATGTCACGGTGACCGGCGGGGTCGATGTCTCCATCGACACCTCGATGAGCGCCAATGCGGCGATCACCTCTGCCACGGCCGGGATCGGCACGCTGACGCTGCTTCTGCCCAAGGCCGAGGTCACCGGCACGGCACGCGCCTATGTCCGCGACGCGGTCGACCTGTCTGCAGCGACGCTGACGCTGGCGGCCGGCACGAACGGCAACCCGGTCGAGGTCTCGGCCACGGCCACCAGCGCCTCGGGCAGCATCGCGCTGTTCTCGGGCAGCGGCCTGTCCGCCATCGCCAATGCCAACGGCCGGGTCGAGGCCTTCATCGGCGCGCCGGTGGGCGAGACCGGCGTCGCCGGCGTCTCCATGCCCTCGCGCAAGGTCGACGTGGCCGGGCTGGTCGATGTCGATGCTGTCGCCGAGATGACCTCGGAAGCCAGCCTGTCGAATGTCGATATCGGCGCCATCGCGGTGAAGGTGTCGAAGCCCGAGGCGACCACCGGGGGCGCGGTGCGCGCCTATGGCGGCCAGGGCGCCAACCTCGAGGCCGGAACGGTTTCCATGCGCGCCGATGCCAAGGTGTTCTCGGCCAACGCGGAATCGAATTCCTTCACCACCGGGCTGGGGGTCGGCGAGGGCGTGCTGCCCACCGCCAAGACCACCGGCACGGTCGAGACCTTCATCGGCGCGCCCTCGACGGCGGCGGCCAGCGGCGCGGTCGCGAAGGTCAATGCCGGCAACGGCAGCATCACGCTCGTCGCGGACGGCGATTTCGACGCCACCGCGGCAGTGGTCTCGGGCACGGTGGCCGGCATCGCGGTTTCGGTGATCCTCGCCGATGCCGATACCGGCGGCGCGATCCGCGCCTATGTCGGCGAGAATGCCGATGTCGACGGCGGCTCGCTTTCCGTCACGGTCGACAGCAACGCGTCGATGGATGCCACCACCAGCCTGAACTTCGTCACCGTCGGCGCGATCACCGGCAATTTCTCGGAAGGCAAGTCCACCGTCTCCGGCAAGCTGGAGGCCTTCATCGGCACCGGCACCGGGCGTGATGCCGACGGCACCAAGCCCTCGGACGTCAATGTCGGTTCGGGCAACGTGACCGTGGCCGCCGATGGCAGCCTGACCGCCACGACGACCATCGACAGCGTCGGCGCCAGCGCCTTCGACGTGAAGGGTCTCAAGCCCACGGCCATCGTTTCGGGCGAGGCGCGGGCCTATGTGCGCGAGAATATCGGCCTGACCGCGGGCAGCTTGGACGTCCGGGTCGGCCAGGACGATTCCAACCGGGTCGAGATGACCGCCACGGCCGAGGCCTCGGTCCTGGCCTTCGCGGCGATCAGCGGCGCCGGCCTGGTGTCGAACGCGCAGGTCACCGGCCTGACCGAGGCGTTCATCGGCCCGGCCTTCGACCGCGTGCCGTCGCGCGCCACCGGCAAGTCGATTTCGGTCACCGGCGCGATCGAGGTCGCGGCCTGGTCGGACTACAAGGTCCTGGCCAGCTCCACCGGCGGTTCGGCCGGTCTCGTCAATGTCGCGATCCTTCTGGTCGAGGCGGAGATCGACGGCACCACGCGGGCCTATATCGGCGACGGGGCGCTGGTCTCGGGCGGCTCGGTCGCGCTCTGGGCGGACGGGCTGTCGGACGCCGACGCGCTGATCTCCAACACTTCCTTCGGGCTGGTCTCGGGGGCGGGCGCCTCGGCGAAGATCATCGACAACCACACGGTCGAGACCTTCATCGGCGCGCGCACCGGCCATGTCACCGATCCCGGCGAGATGCCGGCCCAGGTGACCGCGACGGCGGGCGCCATCACGCTCGACGCCAACCTGGAGAGCGACCTGTTCTCCGACGGCCAGATCCTCGGCATCGCGCTCGGCGGATCGGGTTCCTTCGCGGTCACGCAGATCGACAGCGACACCGTCACGCGCGCCTATCTGGGCGACGGCGCCGAAGTGACCGCCGAGGAAGACGGCGACATCGTCATCAACGCCTATTCCGATGTCGGCATCAATGCCGACGGCACCGGCACCAACCTGGCGCTGGGGATCGGCTTCTCGGGCGCCTATACCCGCATCAACGCCAATCCGCGCACCGAGACCTTCACCGAGGGCGACGTGACGGTGGATGCGGACGACTTCCTGATGACCGCGGATGCGCACACGGTCACGAATGCAGACGTCAAGGTCGCCGCGGGCGCGCTGCTGGCGGGCATCTCGGGCGGCGTCGCGCGGGCGACCTCGACGCCGACGGTCAAGTCGCGCATCGGGTCGGACAGCGCGCTCGACCTGCGCGGCAACCTCTCGGTCCAGGGCCTCAGCTCGAACCGGGCGATCGCCACGACCTCGGCGGTCGGCGGCGGCCTCGTGGGCATCGGCGCGGCCTATGCCAATGCCGCGGCGGCCAGCACCGTGCTGGTGGAGCTGAACGGCGACGTGGGCACCGAGACGGACCCGGGGGCGGACTCCGTCTTCGCCGAGGCCAAGGCCACGGATGACGCCAGCGCCAATGCCCGCGCCGTCGCGGGCGGCCTGGTTGCCGGCACCGACAACTACTCGGTCGCGACGGCGGGCTCCTCGGTCGACGAGGCCGGCATCGGCACCGACACCTACTCCATCAAGGCCAAGATCGGCCCGGATGCGGTGATCCACACGAGCGGCGACATCACCCTGCGCGCGCAGATGGACCCGGAGGCGGATGCCGAGACCAAGGGCGTCACCGGCGGCCTGATCGGCGTCGGCGCCTCGCTGTCCGATGCCTATGTCGACACCGACGTCCAGGCGGAGGTCGGCATCGGCGCCTTCCTCAAGGCCGGGCCGGATTCCGACGACGACATCCTGATCGAGGCGGTCAATGTCCCGGTCGCGGCGGATGACGTGGTGATCCCGGATTTCGGCATCGACAGCACGAATTCCGCCAATGACAGCCTCACGGTCGTGGCCCACAATCTCGAGACCGGGGATTCCGTCGAATACGAGAACAACGGCTACAGCCCGATCGACGAGCTGGTCGGACGCAGCACCGATCCCGAGACCGGCGAAATCGTCCGCCGCGAATACGACGTGATCGTGGTGGATGCCAACAACATCCAGTTCGGCTCGATCTTCACCGGCGAGGCGCCCGGACCGGATGCGGATTACGGCGTCGATGACGACCGCAACCTGCTGATCTTCGCCGACGGGCACAAGTTCGAGACCGGCGACCAGGTGGTCTACCTGCCCGACGGCGGCAGCTCGATCATCGTCGACGGCAGCACCGGCCCCTACTGGGTCGAGCGGATCGACGAATACGCCATCCGCCTGGTGGCCAGCGAGTCCGACATCGGCTTCCAGCGGGAATTCCAGCCGGGCGACGTGGACGAGGCCAACGACATGATCACCCTGGCGGGCGGCCACGGGCTGGCGACGGGGGACTCCGTCATCTACGACGCGCCCGCGCCGATCAGCTTCAACATCGGCCAGGTCGATGCCGTCCGGCAGACCGCGACCTTCCCCGATCCCGACCAGCTCGTGCTGGTCGACGATGACAGCCTCAACAACATCGTGTTCATCGATGACGAGGGCAACGCGCTGAGCCATGGCTTCTCCAACGGCGACCGGGTGGTCTATACCGCCACGACCGACCAGGAGACCCCGGCCGTGCCGATCGCCGGGCTGCAGTTCGGCGAGACCTACCGCGTGGTGGTGGGCGATTCCGACGAGATCTCGCTCAAGTTCAACGACGAGCTGGAAACCACGGTCGAGTTCGTCCGCAGCGGCTCGGGCGACCGGATCTATGCCACGATCGACTGGCTGGAGGCCGGATTCCGTCCCGACCAGACGCTGTGGATCGAGACCCCCGGAGGCGGCGGGTCGAGCCTGAACAACGGCACCAGCTACGTGATCGACGACGTGATCAGCGACGGCGGCACCAACAACGTGCTGGTGCTGACCGCGGCAAACACGCTGACCGCGACGCGGATCACCACCGCGGCGAACTGGACCGACATCTCCACCGGTTCGAACCCGAACCGCTACGAGCTGACCCGCACGGGCGGCTGGAGCAACATCCAGATCGGCAGCTCGGTGACGCTGGACGGCGACAATGCCGGATCCTACAACGTGGTGAGCGCCAACTCGACCACGCTGACCCTGGACGGCGGCGGCGCGGCCGCGACCGGATCGCAGAGCAGCACCTTCCATTTCGGGTCCCTCCTGAAGGCCTTCGACGGTCCGGTGATCGAGCTCGACCCGTCGAAATCGGCGGTGACGACCGACGTCACCATCTCCGACGGCGGCACCTACTGGAACATCACCCGCAGCGCCGGCAACTGGGACAATAGCGTCTTCGTCGCGGGCGGCAACCTGTCCATCACCGGCCTCGTCGACGCGATCGACGAGAATGCCAGCAGCTTCGAGATCCATTCCGTCTCGGGCAACCTGATCCAGCTGGTGAAGGAAGCCGGCAAGACCGTCGACACCGGGTCGGGCCTGGCGCGGCTGAACATGTCCCAGCCGGTCGACACCGTCATCCATGTCGGCGCGGATGTTTCCAACGACATCGACACCACCGTGCAGTTCCAGCGCGACGCCCTGGGCGACATGATCATCCTCGACTCCGGCACCTGGGCCGGCCAGGGCTTGGCCGAGGGCTTCCAGATCCAGGTGACCGGATCGGGCGAGAACAACGGCACCTACGTGGTCAAGTCGGTCTCCGGCGGCACGCTGCGGGTCGAGGAGACCAACACCTTCCTCGATACCGAGATCACCGACTCGATCACCTTCACCAAGGCGCCGAACGACTCCCAGACCGACCGGATCACCCGCACCGGCGGCTGGGCCGACACCGCCTTCGCGGCGGGCTCGACCATCGACGTTTCCGCGGCAGGGGCCTTCAACGGCGAATACACCGTGATCGAGGTGGACGGGAACGACCTCGTGCTGGCGACCCGCAGCTTCGCCTCCAGCACGACCGACGGCTCGGTCACCATCGCCAAGGCGGCTGCGGACGAGATCACCGTCACCCAGAAGGGCCACAACACCGGCAATGACGTGCACCAGCTGGTGCGCGAGTCCGACGGGCCGATCAAGCTGGCCGGCGGCGGCACGCTGGAGATCGGCCGCAGCTACTATGTCGAGGTCTCGGGCAACGACATCACGCTCTATTCCGGCAAGACCGGCGGCGGCACGCTGACCGGCATGCTGGATCTCGGCGACCAGTCGTCGCTGGGATCGGCGAACCACAGCTTCCAGCGGGTGGTCGACCTGGCTCCGGCTTCGGGCGACGGCCACACGCTGCGCATCGACATCACCGATGACGGCGCGCCTGCGGGCAACCACAAGCTGCTTGGCCCGGGCGGATCGGACCTGGCCTCCGAGCTGATCATCTCGGGCGACGGCCGGTCGCTGGCCAAGGCCAAGGGTTCGGGCGGCGGCTTCGTCGGCGCCAATGTCAACACCGCGCGGGTCGACCAGCTGACCGAGACGCGCGCCATCCTGGATGCGGCAAGCGTCGAGGCCGGCGGCAATGTCACCGTGAAGGCCAATATCGACACCAACGGCAAGGCGAATGTCAGGAACGGCACCGGCGGCTTCGTCGGGATCGGCGACGCGGATGCGCGGTCGAACCAGACCTCGATCGCCGAGGCCACGCTGGGCGACGACGTGCGCGTCCGGGCCGGCGGCAACCTGACGGTCAGCGCGGACACGTTCTTCCGCTCCGACGTCTTCTCCTACTCCAAGGCCGGCGGCTTCGTCGGGCTGGCGGATGCCACCGCGCGGACCGACATCGACTATGACGTCGACATCGGCGTCGGCAGCTCCGCCGACGTGCTGGTCCAGGGCGACGTGCGCATCTCGGCCGACATTTCGGCGGATGTGGACAGCAAGGCCGAGGCCAACGGCCTGGGCTTCGGCGGCGACGCGCGCTCGCTCAACGACATCGAGATGGGCCGCAACGGCCAGGTCTCGACCGCGACCGCCACGATCGGCCAGACCGCCAGCATCGAGGGCACGACCGTCGCCATCGACATCGGCACCTCCTCGATCAACCTCAATGCCGAGGGCTCGGCCAAGGGCGCGGGCTTCTATTCCGAGGGCGAGGACGACACCGACGTCGACTATTTCGGGCATCACCGGATCATCGTCGGCGACGATGCCGAGATCACCGGCTTCGAGGGCGTCGACTTCGTCGCGGTCTTCGGCGATCCCCAGACCCCGGCAGAGGAAGTCTATCTGAGGGCGCGCAGCTTCGCCCGCTCCACCGGCCTCTTCGGCTGGGTCAGCGCGGACGCGAACATCACGACCTCGCTCGACGCCACCGTCACCTCGGGCAGCGATGCGCTGATCACCGCGGGCCCGCGCGAGAACGGCGACACGCCGCTGCGCGAGGACAGCGAGTCCGACCGGCTGGCCTTCCTGATCCGGGCCGGCGGCGAGGATCCGAACACGGTGCGCGATCCGGACGTGTCGAAGCGCTCGCTGGCCTCCGGCGGCCGCCACGGCGACACCAGCACCAGCCGCAACGAGAATGTCGACATCGAGAGCGACGTGCTGATCCTGTCGGGCAAGATCCCCGTCCTGGAAGTCTCGGCGGTCATCGACACCCAGGGCAACATCGTCGAGGCCACCAATATCGAGATCATCGACGACGAGGGCCTGAAGGACACGGCCGGGCAGCAGATCAAGTCGGCCTCCTCGCAGATCAACGTGCAGGACATCGTCAACCAGGGCTCGGGCGACGTGGTGATCCGGGCCAAGGACTCGATCACCGGCACCGAGACCAAGTACTGGGAGTGGCGCGACAGCCTGCCCCAGGTGCGGATCTTCAACGCCTCTGACCTGGATCTTGTGCTGCAGGACATCAACGTGCTGGGCGAGCGCGCGCCGGTCGCCTATCTCGATCCGGCCACCGCCAACCGCGACCTCGTCTTCAACGTGAAGCGCGACGTGGCACCCAGCCTCGTGGTGATCGAGAACACCGGCCTCGGCGACGTGGTGCTGACCGGCATCATCGAGAACCCGATCGGCACGACCTCGATCTACAACGAGGACGGCGACATCCTGGCGGTGGGCAACCGCGCCCAGTCGCTGATCCGCACCAACATCCTGCACATGGAGACCGATGACGTCGCCGATGGCGGGCTCGACCAGGGCGTCGGCACGATCGGCGAGGCCAATGCGCGGATCAACATCGACATCGTCGATGCCGACGACCTGCCGCGGGGCACCGAGTTCCAGAGCCGCAGCGTCTTCCTGGCCGACGACTCGATCACGCTGTCCTTCGAGAACACATTCTTCACCGGGCAGCTGGTGAAATACGAGGCGGCAACCCCGCTCGGCGGGCTGATCAGCGGCGAGAACTACTACATCATCCTTTCGCAGGACGGGCTCTCGATCCAGCTGGCAGAGACCAAGGCAGACGCTCTGTCCGGCCAGGCGATCAACCTGACCACGGCCGGGGCGGACACCAACGTCCACTCGCTAACCCCGGTCACCCGCTTCGACGTGGAATCGGCCGACGACATCTACCTGGATGTCCTGGGCCGCCACCGCTCCGCCGTGTCGCATGGCGGCGGCGATCCGAACTACATGGTCACGATCGACGCGGTGGAAGCCGCGGGCGACGTGAACATGCTGCTGCAGACCTCCGTGCGCGAGACCAATGTCGGCAAGCGCGGCGGCGTGCAGGTCAAGTATCCCGGCGATGCCGGCGGGGTGCTGCCCGACAATCCCTACGTCGTCTACTTCCTGCCCGACATCTTCCCGACGCCGGACAAGTACATAGGCGCCTATGCCGACACCCCCTCGGAGATCGGGAGCCTCTACAGCTTCCGCGCCGCGGAGCAGGCGACCGACGACCTGATCGAGCCGGGCGTGACCGCGGGCGGCAACATCATCGTCAAGGCGGTGGATGCCCAGGACAATTCCGCCCCGCGCACCAACATCCTCGGGATCACGCAGATCCTCGCGGGCGGCGACCTGGACTTCTGGACCAACGGCTACATCACGCTGACCGAGAAGACCGGCGACATGCAGGTGGAGCGGATCCGCTCGGAATACGACGATGTCCTGCTCTATTCCCCGGCCGCGATCATCGACAACCGCAACTTCACCGAAGAGGCCGGAAGCAGCACCGCCGAGGCCGATGTCGCGGGCGTCAACATCACGATGAAGGCGGGCACCAACCTGGTGACCGGCACGGGCCCCTACTACCTGCTGCCGGATGCCGAGGACGTCACGGCCAGCGTCGGCGTGCAAAAGGCCACCGGCGGCGTCGGCAAGCGCGATGCCTGGCTGGAAATCGACGTGGCGCGCACCGACAACGCCACCGGCGTGCTGCGGGTCTTCGACACGACCTCGACCGACAGCGGCGGCGTCTGGCTGGACGAACTGTCCGGCGACATGCGGATCCACACGATCGACATGCGCGACGCCAATACCTCGGACGGGGCGGCGGCGGGCAGCCTCGACAGCGACGATGTCGGGCTGCGCACCCAGTCGGGCTCGGTGATCGACGCGCGCAACGACACGATCTGGAACGTCCGCGCCCAGTCGATCTACATCGACGCGCATGGCGGCTCGATCGGCGAGTTCGCCAACGACCTGGACGTCAACAGCCGCTACAACATCGAGTCCGGCTCGATCGACGACCTGGCGCTGGAGGCCTCGCAGAACATTTACGTCACCGAGACCGCTGGCGCGATGCACCTGGTCTATGCCCATGCCTATTCCGGCGACATCCGCCTGACCGTCCGCGAGGACGGCGCGCCGGGCGGCGCCGAGGGCAGCGCGAATTTCGTGCTGAAGGCCTCGGGCATCGCCCAGTTCGCGCAGGACTCGACCGCCGCGCCGACGGAGCATGCCGACAATCCGCGAGTTATCGCGCATGGCACGATCTTCGCCGAGCAGGGCGCCATCCAGGTGCGCGCGGGCGACGACATCACGCTGCACCAGAATTCCCGCAGCTGGGCCGAGGAGGGGATCGAGTTCTACGGCGACGCGCGCGTCGTCGATGACGGTCCGTTCCTGGCCGATACCGATGTCGGCTTCGGCGCCGACATCGTCATCCGCGGCGAGCTGATCGCCGGGGCGGTGGTGACCGATGGCGGCGACTATCTCGGCGGCGAAGAGCAGGGCACCGCGGTGCCCACCGAGACGGCGCCGGTCTACCTGACCGAGATCTTCGGCAACGCCGACGAGGACATCATCAATTTCGGCGACGTGACCGGCATTGCCGGGGCTACGCTGATCGGCTCGGCCGGCTACGTGTTCCTCGGGTCGAAGACCCGTGCCTACGGCAGCCAGTCGCGCCCCGTGGCCAATGTCAGCGCCGGCGATGACGGAGAGGACCTGTTCCGCGTCTACTACCTGCAGGATGCGCTGACCCGCACCGGCCCGGAGACCGCGGACGTGATCGCCGAGCATACGCTGACGCTCGACGGCCAGGCCGATACCGACACCTACGAAGTCTACACCCTGGGCTCGCAGGGGCCGGATACCCGCAACTACGTCATCAACGTGCTGGATACCGGCGAGGAGGATGACGGCGTCGACGAGATGACAATCTTCGGCCGCGACGCGCCGGCCGACCAGGAGGGCACGGACGACATCTTCCTGATGCGCGCCGCCGCCTACCTGCCGAACGAGACTGCGGACCGCCCCGGCTATGTCGCGATCCTGCACGGCACGCTGGAGCCCTACGAGGACATCCTGCCGGGCAACGAGGACAGCATCGAGGTCCAGCGGATCAACTACGACACCGCGCTGAACGGACGGCTGACCATCGAGGGGCAGGGCGGCGACGACGCGTTCTTCTCCGACGACGTGACGGTGATCGCCACCTATGACGGCGGCGCGGGCGACGACACCTTCCAGATCGGCCAGATCTTCGGATCGAACCGCAACGTGGCGGATGGCAACCTCCTGGTGCAGGACGAGTTCGTCGACCTGCGGCCCACCACCCGCGGCTGGCTGAGCCGCGGCAGCTCGGCGCCCGTCGTGGCGCAGGGCGGCACCGGCAACGACACCTTCCGGGTCTATTCCAACCAGGCCGAGCTGCGGCTCGAGGGCGACGACGACAACGACCTGTTCATCGTCCGCGCCTTCGCGATCTCGGCGACGACCGATTTCGACTGGAACAATGACGGCACGATCGACGTGCTCGACCTCGAGGTCGGCCGTGACGTCCTGACGGCGGCGCAGGACTATGTCGAGGGCCCGGATTTCGTGCTGGGCACCGGCATCGACGGCGATCCCGAGGATGCGCTCTTCGGCAATGCGCCCACCTGGGCCGGCGGCGAGACCCTGACGCTGGCGAAACTTCAGGAGCTGGGCGTCGAGGTGACCGCGGGCACGGTCGGCGCCTACCGCGCCGCGCTGGCGGCCGGCCTGCCGAAGGGCATGGGCGGGGCGACAGACTACATCTTCGACACCAACGGCGACGGCGGGATCAACTTCCTCGATCTCTTCATGACCCAGGGCGACACCACCGACGACGTGATCGTGCTGGACGAGGAAGGCGTCGCCACCCCGCAGATCGGACTCGGATTCTCGGTCGCGCAGGCGCCCGACATCCGCGCCGGCGGCGGCCAGGACGAGGTGCGCTACAACATCAACGCGCCGGTCTCGGTCGAGGGCGGCACCGGCTTCGACAAGCTGGTGATCCTCGGCACCGAATTCGCCGACGACATCGCCATCACCGACAAGGGCATCTTCGGCGCGGGCCTGAACGTCCGCTACTCCACCGTGGAGGTGGTCGAGGTCGACGGGCTCGAGGGCGACGACAAGTTCTATGTCCAGTCCACCGCCTTCGGCGTGGCCTACCGGGTGATCGGCGGGCTCGGCTCCGACATCATCAACGTCGCGGGCGACGTCCAGGAGGACATCATCACCCGCGAGCTGGAGGGCGTCTCGGGCGCAGCGGACCACTTGGTCCAGTCCGACGACATCTTCTACGACGGTCTGGTGGTCGACGGGCTCGACTACAACGTCGCCCGCGACGGCGAGGGCCTCGTGGTGATCGACGAGGGGGCCGACGGCTTCACCGCGGTGCGCGAGGGCGGGACCGGCGGCCTGTCGGTCGACAGCTACAGCGTGCGGCTGGCGCGCAAGCTGACCGGCAGCGAAGTGGTCTACGTCACCGTCTCCGCCGCCCGCTCGCCGCAGGAAGAGCGCGACGACAGCTTCGCCAACCCGGCGCCGCTGCCCAACGGGGCGGGGGACTCGCTGTGGGTGTCGCGGCTCAGCCCGGCAGGGGTGACCGAGTATCCGACCGGCACGACCTGGGGCAATGCCGACATCTTCGGCGTGGACTACCTGGAAAGCGGCACCGAGGCCGACGAGGCCTTCCTGCGGCCGGTGACCTACGAGGGCGTGGACGGCTTTGTCGCCAACCGTGCCGTGACGCTGGTCTTCAACGCCTCCAACTGGGACACCGGGCAGGAAGTCTATCTGTGGGCGGTGGACGATGCCCGCGCCGAGGGCGACCGGGTCGTCACCGTGCAGCATTCGGTGATCTCGAACGCCGCCGACTACGACGCGGTCGACGTGCGCAATGTCGAGGTCGAGCTGCGCGACAACGACACGCCCGGCGTTCTGGTGACCGAGGTCGACCCGGACAGCCTGACCTTCGACGGGTCCGGCAACGTCCAGGCGGGCTACGAGGAGGACGGCCGCACGCTGGTGATCGAGGGCGATGCCACCACCGGCTATTCCGACGCGGTGATCGTCCAGCTGTCGAAGGAGGTGGAGCCGGGCGACCAGGTGGTCGTGAAGGTCAATCTCGGCGACTTCACCGGCAATCCCGAGCTGGTCGACCTGGCCGACAAGGGCTTCACCCTGTCCGACCTGGGCGGCGGCGGCCGGTTCGACCCGCTGACCGGCACCATCGTCTTCACCTCGGCCAACTGGGACAGCCCGGTGGCGATCGGCATCACGCCGCTGCAGGACGGCATCCGCGAGGATCCGCAGACGGCGGTGCTGAGCTTCGGCCAGAACCTGGAGACCCTGACCGGCCTGACGGTCGGCGAGTGGGATGACGGCGGCGTGTCCAAGGTCAAGCTGTCGCTGTCTTCGCTGGGCTGGGTGGCTTCGGGCTTCGGCGCCGAGACCATCGACATCACGGGCATCACCGGGCTCGGCTCGGAACTGATCGTGGGCTTCGAGGATGCGGGCTACACCGCGCTGCTCGACCTGTCCTCGGCCGGGGTGGCCACCGGCACCTTCGCCGGCGCCACCGCGACCCGGACCCTGGCCGCGGGCGAGGAAGTCTCCGACGACTCGAACGGCATTGACGGCGACTACGCCTTCCCGAACCTGCGCTCGGGCACGGGCATTCTCGATGTCGAGGTGATCGACGACGACACGCCCGGTTCGGTCGTGCTGGAATCGGGCCGAGACACCGTGCTGGTGCCCGCCACGGCCACCGGCGGCATCTTCGACGTCACCGGCGGCAATACCATCACCGCGCTGGAGGACGGCTTCGACTGGAAAGCGGAAGGCTTCGATGTCGGCGACACGATTACCATCGAGGGCTCGTCGATCTTCGCGGGCACCCGCACCATCGCCACGGTTGCAGGCGACGCGATCACCGTCGCGGGCGGCGGGCTCTCGGACGGCGCCGGGCAGTATGCGCGGATCATCTCCGACGCGGGCTCGCCGCAATCCGACAGCTACAAGCTGCGCCTGACCCAGGAGCCGGGCGCGCCTGTGACGGTCTCGGTGCTCACGGACGGGCTGGCCGACGTGACCTGGATCGACGCCAATGGCGACGGCATCCGGCAGGCATCGGAAGAGATCGCCGCGGGCGACTACCAGACCATAGGCGGACTCCGCCCGGTGCAGGCCTTCTCGGGCACGCTGGATATCGCCTGGGATGGCACTGGCACCAACATGAGCCTGACCCGTACGGGCGTCTCGGATCTGGGGAGCTTCCTCTCCGAAGGCTGGGCCGCGGGCGACCTGATCGAGATCGGCAATTCGGGGATCGGCGCATTCGACGGCGTCACCTTGGAAGTCGCAAGCGTTTCCGACAAGATCCTCGTCGTCACCGAGCATGCTGGGTCGGATGCGATCCCCCCCGTCCCCGGCGAACATGAAGGCGTCGAACAGGTGATCCTGTCGCGGATGATCGAGTCCGAGATCTGGTCGGGCGAGGTGGTCTATGCCACCGCCGATGACGGGTCCGACCAGCTGATCCGCACCGAGGCCTTCGTCGATTTCGATCCGCTGGATATCGACGTCAACGATCCCGACAGCCTGGCGCTGCTGGAGGATTACGACAACTACGATGTGCAGGGCTTCCTCGGCGAGAATTTCGTCGAGGGCATGCGGGTGCGGATCTTCGATCTCAGCGACGCCACACGCAGCACCTATGTCGATGCCAAGATCGCGCTGATCCGGGGCTTCAACGTCTCCAAGGACCACACGATGCAATTCACCTTCGAGACCAACGACGCCCTCGCGGCGGCCGGCTGGCTCACCGGCGGCTCGCCGGTCCAGGTGGAGATCAACCGCATCGCCGTCCAGGCCACCTTCGACGCGTCGGATTACTACCAGTTCCAGACCGTCGAGCTGACCGCCGATCCCTATTACGACGTGCCGACGACCCGCGAAGGGGTGAAGATCTTCCCCGTCAAGGCGCATCGCCTGTCGAACATCCGCGGTCCGCTGGCCGTGGAAGGCGGGCCCTCGGGGGCCGACCGGTCGCTGACCAACGGCGTCAAGCTGCCCGGCGAGACAGACGAGTTCCTGATCGCCATCGGCACCCAGGCTCCGGAGAGCCAGCAGATCGACGTGCTCAACATCTTCAATGACGGCTCGCAGGCGGACGGTTCCGGCGTGATGACCGAGACGACGCTTTCGGGCTTCGGCATGGGTCCGGACCTGACCTTCCCCTTCGTGACGGGTCCGCTGTTCGGCGAGGGCGCTGAAGGCCAGGGTCCGGTGAGCCTGAGCTATCCGGGCGGCATCAGCTTCGGCAAGGTCAATTTCGGATCCTCCGGGGTGACCAACGACTCCGAGGTCTCGACCATCGAGGTGGTCAACGTGATGCTCGGCGTCGGCAATGACGACCTGACGGTGGACGGCACGCTGAACCCGGCGCCCTTCGTCCAGGCCCAGAACGAGTTCGACTTCGTCGAGAACTGGGACAGCGCCGTCACCGGCGGTTTCGACGGCACCGACTACGGTTTCCTCGTCGATGCCTATGCCGCCGATCCGGATCTTCCGGACATCTCCGGCAAGCTGATGATCACGCGCGAAGGCTTCGACTGGAAATCGCAGGGCTTCCTCGTCGGGCAGGATGTCTACTTGAACGGCGGGATAACCTCCATCGGACGCATTATCGCGATCGAGGACCGCATCGCCTATTTCGACGAATTCGGCGACCCGATCATCGATCCGGAGACCGGCGAACCCTACCGCGATCCGAACGACAACTCGCTGCTGATCCTCGACACCACCGAACTGCCGGACAACATCAATCCTTCGGGCGACGACCTGCTGACGGCGGTCGACCAGGAGGTGTTCGAGGTGCTCGAGACCGAGGTCTTCCTGAAGGACGAGGACAGTCCCGAGGACCAGGTCGGCACTAGGATCGTCTGGAACGGCCAGGTCCAGACCGGCGACCGCCCGGCTGCCGACTGGGAGGCGGCGGGCTTCCTCGAAGGCCACCTGCTGCAGATCGGCATCGGCGCGGACCGGCAGGAATTCCGCATCCTCTCGGTCGAGGGCGACACGATCGAGGTGGAGGGCGAGGGCCTGTCCGACGGCGCGCTGACTGCCGCCTTCTGGGTCCAGGGCGAACATGGCGGGCTGACCGTGCTGCATGGCGGCGGCAACCTCTACGTCAACTCGCTGGCGACCTATGACTTCGCCACGGGCGGGGACAACCTGCTGACCCGCACCGACGGGCGCGGCTTCGACGAGGCGGGCTTCGAGGTCGGCCAGATCGTCCAGCTGGGCGGCGAGACCCATACCCGCGAGATCCTCGGCATCGTCGATGCCGACCAGTCGGCCTATTTCCCGGATCCGATGGATCCGCCGCCCTTTGCCAGCTGGGGCAAGGGGGCCGTGCTGGTTCTGAGCGATCCGCTCGCCGCCGGCGGCGCGGTGGAATACACCGGCTTCACCGGCCAGGAAATGCTGCTGAGCGTCGCCGAGGCCTTCGAGACCAGCGAAGTGCTCGATGTCCGCATCGAGGTCCTGGAACGCGGCGCTACGATCGAGACCTACGTCACGCTGATTGGCGACGATGCGGACAAGACCTGGGAGGGTCTCGGCTATCTCGAGGGCGGCGTGCTCTTCATCGAGGGCCGTCCGGGCGGCTTCCAGATCGCGGCGATCGACGGCGCGGAGCTGCAGCTGCTGAACGCGGCGCTCGGCGACTGCGCGGATGCCGACGGCACCGCCACGCTGCGGATCTCCACCTATGACGAGACCCGCTCCGGCGGGCAGCGCGTGGGCGGCGACTACTTCAAGGTCAATGGCGGTGCCGGTCCGGACAGCCCGCTGGTGATCTACGGCGACACCAGCCAGGACGGCGTGTGGTATTCCGGCAATCCGTCGAACCGGCTGGGGCTGGAATTCGGCGAGAAGCCCTTCGATCCCTTCCCGCATCTGCCCGATGCCGAGAACGAGGATGACGAATGGGTCTTCGCGCTGGCCAATCCGTTCGACCTGCACGGCAACGACATCATCGACGCCTCGGCGCTGTTCGCGGATGACGCGGACGCGGCGACTGCGATCTCGGTGGGCCTGACCGTCTATGGCGGCATGGGCAACGACCTGATCATCGGCTCGCAGACCGGCGACCACCTGGCGGGCGGCTCGGGCGACGACATCATCATCGGCCAGCGCGGCACCGACCACATCTACGGCGACAGCGGGTTCAACGTGAACATCCTGACCCGCGCGCTGACCGTGGCGACGGTGAACCTCTCGCCGATGCCGTCGATCGATCCCTCGGCGCCGCGCGGCGACAGCTCGCTCGATCCCTCGGCGGGCAGCGCGGTGGCGGATCTGCTGGGCAACCGCGCCTATGATCCGGCGACCCGCGCCGCCCAGTTCGCGCTCTACGGCGCGGTGCCGGGGGCGGGCGACGACGTGATCGAAGGCAACGGCTCGGGCACCGAGGACGGCACGCCGGACATCATCTTCGGCGACCATGGCGAGGTGGTCCAGTTCGTGATCGATCCGAACCTGCCCGATCCGGTCGGCCTCGACTACCTGGGCGAGACGGTCCATGCGGGCATCCCGCAGAAGATCCAGATGACCTTCCTGGGCTCCGTGCTGGAGATCAATTCCGTCGAGCCGCAGACCGGCGGCGACGACACGGTCTTCGGCTCGGAGGTCGACGACGTCATGATCGGCGGCGCGGGCAATGACATGCTCGACGGCGGCGAAGGCGACGACCTGATCTTCGGCGACAACGTCAACCTGAAGCGGCGCGGCGGCATCGAGGGCGGCATCATCACCTCGCTGCGCTTCCAGACGCTGGCAGGGACGCTGATGTACTCGCGCTCGGACAGGGACCTGTCGGCGGGCTATGACGAGCAGAGCACGACCGGCCCGAACAGCGGCGTTCTGATGGTGACGCTCGACAGCGAGGGCAACCCGGTGGCGCGCGACTACCGCGATCCGAACGGGCCCGGCTGGTGGACCGAATACGAGATCGACTATGCCGAGTACCACAGCTTCGACGTCCAGGAGGGCAAGACGGGCTCCGGCTCCTTCGGCAACGACTACCTTGCCGGCGGCGCGGGCCACGACCAGATCTTCGGCCAGCTCGGCAACGACATCATCCAGGGCGACGGCACCATCCGCGGCGCCGTGGCGACCAAGGGCGACGGCACCGCGGTCGGCGACGATGCCGAGAACCCCCATTACGGCGGGCTGATTGTGCCCGAGCGCTATGTCAGCGCGGCGCGCGAACTGCCTGCGCTCGACGAGGACGGGACGATCGCCGATCCGGTGGGAGCGCTGAAGATCGTGGCGGCCACCGAGGGCGACGAGTCCACCGACGGCAACGACTACATCGAGGGCGGCGGCGGCTGCGACACGGTGTTCGGCGGCCTCGGCCAGGACGACATCGTCGGCGGCTCCTCGAGCTTCTTCGGGCTGGTAGATGCCGATCTGCGCCCCGACGGCGAGGACATGCTGTTCGGCGGCACCGGCGCCCGTACCGACCGCAACGACGAACGGGCGGCCGATGACGGAACGGCCGGTTTCGAGGTCGGGATCGTCACCGACGAGGCGGACGGCACGCTCGGCGACGACACCGTTGAAGTCGGTTCCGGCCGCAACGCCCGCGATGCGGATGTCATCCTCGGCGACAACGGCGACATCATCCGGATCGTCGGCATCAACGGCATCGACGTGCTCGACACCTATGCCGACGGCACGAATGACATCGACAGCGGCAGCTATGGTCCCGAAGGCCTGATCTATCAGGATCCCGACATCGACGCCTATGCTGCCAAGTACCTGACCCGTTCGACGCTTTCGGTGATCGACGGACAGGCCTTCATGTCCGGCGGGCTATACCTGGCCTACAATTACGACACCAATATCGGCGAGTTCGAGGAGCTGACCGGCACCGCCGTCAACCCCAATGTCCGCGACACCGGCTACAACGGCGAGGGCGGCGAGCGGATCATCGTCCGCGGCGTCACGCTGCTCGACTACTCGGCGGGCGGTCCGGACTATGCCGGCAGCGACGGCGTGTCCGGCAATCTCGGCAAGTTCGACCTTGAGACCGACATCACGCTCGACAAGAACGTGGCGGTGCCCGAGGGCGGCGACCTGTGGCGGTCGACCTTCGGTTTCTGGTCGCTGACCGACATCGGCGGCGGGGACGAGATCCACGGCGGCACGGGCGACGACATCGCCTATGGCGGCGGCGGCGACGACATCGTCTACGGCGATGCCGACCATGACGACATCGTCGGCGGCTGGGGCAATGACTGGATCTCGGGCGGCACCGGCAATGACGGGGTGATCGGCGATGACGGCCGCATCTTCACCAGCCGCAATACCGGTCTGAGCAGCGACGGCCAGGTCAGCCTGAAGGGCAATACCCGCAGCTTCGGCAATTACGGCACGGAATATGCCGAGGAGTTGTTCGGCATCTGGAGCCTGCTGAACGCCGATCCGGACAGCCGCACCAGCCAGGGCAACGTGCTCAACGAGGAGGCCTACACCCCCGGCCAGGTGCAGCGCGCGCTGCTCAACCGCGCGGGCGAAATGGTCAAGTCGGTTGATCTCAGCCCCTTCGACATCATCGACAGCTCGATCGATCCGGTGACATCGGCCAACCCGGTGTCGCATGATCCGAAATTCGCCGATGACGTGATCTTCGGCGGGCTCGGCGACGACTTCCTGCACGGCGGATCGGGCGACGACGCGATCGGCGGCCAGGAGGCGCTCTACGACAGCTACATGGTCTGGTTCTCCGGCGACTTGCCGCAGAACAGCGCCTTCCTCGAAGACGATGAGCTCAATCCCGACAATCCGGGCACGGACGAGATGGTGCTGGTCCGCACCGACTTCACCCGGCCCTGGAATCCGGGCAACATCCTGCTCTTCGGCACCGGCGAGGACCATTGGAACGAGCCGACCCCGGTCCAGCAACGCACCGGTGAGTTCTACCTCTATGACGAGTACGACCCGCGCCGCGTGATCCTGTTCAACGACGACGGCACGCTGTGGAAGGGCACCTATCTGGACGTGAACGGCGACTTGCAGGGATCGGACGATCCGAAGCTGTTCCGCCAGTACTTCCTCAATGCCTATGACAACGAGGGCCTGTCGCTCTCGGGCATCACCGAGTTCGAGCCGAACGGCGACCCGGTGCTTGGCTCCGAGCGCGTCGTCCAGAGCGACGGCGACGACCGGATCTTCGGCGACATGGGCAATGACTGGATTGTCGGCGGCACCGGGCGCGACCATATCTACGGCGGCTTCGGCAACGACCTGATGAATGCCGACGACGTGTTGGGCGGTCCGGGCACCTCCTATGACGACGGGACCTTCGGCACGGCCGACGATCCCGACGGCGAGGGCGGCGACATGGGCCTGAACGACACGCCCGAGACGCATTACACCTGGGAGGACCGCGTCTTCGGCGGGGCCGGTCTGGACATCCTGATCGGCAACACGGGCGGCGACCGGCTGATCGACCATCTGGGCGAGTTCAACAGCTACATCGTGCCCTTCGCGCCCTTCGGCATCGCGACGGTCAGCCGCCAGGTGCCGCCGCAGCTGTGGGACTTCCTGACGGCCCAGGCGGCCAGCGACGGGGTCGACATGACCCGCACGGCGGATGTCGGCGGGCTGACGGCGACCCAGGACAGCCGCTATTCGGCGGTGATCCAGAAGCAGGGCAACCCGCATGGCGAGATCGGCCTGGTGACGCAGCGCGACCACGGCTTCTGGCAGGACCAGTCCGGCCCGCCCACCGATCCGCAGGCCGGCAACATCCCCGGCGGCGCCCGCGACATTCTGCGGACGGCCGACTTCAACGACCGCTCCGGCGACGGCTTCGCGGTGGATCGCGGCAACTTCACGGCGACCGGCGGCGCGCTGGAGATCTCCTCTGCGACCTCCGACGACGTGGCCTCGGCGGTGTTCCTGCTCGACGACTACAAGCCCAGCTACTTCGAGATCGTCTGCGACGTGAACATCGACAAGCCGATCAGGGGCTGGAAGGCCAATGCCTATGCGGTGTTCGACTACTACAGCGACAATGACTTCAAGTTCGCGGGGATCGACATCTCCAACAACAAGATCGTCATGGGCTATGTCGACGAGACCGGCTGGCACTATGTCCGCCAGTCGAACAAGCCGGTGCAGATCAAGCCGAACGAGACCTACCGGGTCACGGTCGCGGTGAACGGCAGCAATGTCACCGTCGCGATCCAGGACGTGAACTTCTTCGACTACACCTACGCGGCGCGGCTCGATGTCTACGGCGATCCGATCCCGATGGCGCGCGGCATGGTCGGGGTGGCGATGGACGGCTCGAAAGGGCGGGTCGACAACTTCAAGGTGCAGATCCTGCCGCCCGACTGGACGCTGGAGGAGACAGACGACTTCCTGCCGCCGGTGGCCGAGCTGCCGCGGGTGGTCCAGTCCTCCGAATGGGTCGAGGCCTCGGGCACCCTGACGGGCACGGCCATGGGGACCGCGCCTGCGGTGCAGACCGTCGATCTGGGGGTCTCGATCCTCACCAACTCGATCCTCGAGATGGAGGTCGACATCGAAACCGACGGCATGGCGGGCTTCGTCTTCGACCGCTACGACGCGCTCGACTACAAGTTCGTCGCGCTCGACACGGTCAATGACCGCGTGGTCATCGGCCATGCCACGCCGGATGACGGCCAGGTGATCGACGCGGCCTATGCGCTCGATCTCGACGGATCGGCGGTGCGGCTGAAGGTGTCGATCCAAGGCGCCGGGCTGGACATCACGGTCAACGGCACCGAGGTGGCGTCGCATGGCTTCAACGCCGCGCTGGTCGATGGCGGCTTTGGCCTGGCGGTGATCCAGGGCGAGGCGTCCTTCTCCGAGTTCCGGCTCGCCACCAATGACGAGCAGTTCGCGGCCGCGCTGAAGCTCGCGTCGGAAAGCGTCGCGGCGCTGGACGGCGACAGCTACATCTCCGCCGACCCGGTCGATCCGGACGATGTGCAGCGCATCTACGATGCCGCCCTGCAGGACTGGATCGAAGCGGGTTTCGTCAGCGCCGAAGAGGCAGATGCCCTAGCCGGCGTGCAGGTCGTCGTCATGGACCTGGAAGGCGCGACCCTGGCGCGGGTGATCGACGAGGATACGATCGCCATAGACCTGACCGCGGCGGGCGCGGGCTGGAACCTGGAGGCCGATCCGGAGGACGACACCGCCTTCGAGACCGGGCTGGTGTCCGGCGGGGTCGACCTCCTGACCGTGCTGCGCCACGAGATCGGCCATCTGCTCGGCTACGAGCATGACGATCTGGCGATCATGTCGGCGGAACTGTCGAGCGGGACCCGCATCGCGGTCTCGGCCGACGGGGCCCCGGCTGATGACGGCGGCACCGCGACGGTGGAGCCGGCCCCGGAGGACACCGGAACCGATCCGGCCCCGACGGCCAAGGGCGGCGGCCGCAAGACGGCGGCGCTGGTCTTCGACCCGGTCACCGGGACGCTGGTCGAGGCCGCCGAGGCCGGGCAGCTCTTCGCGGCGCGCGACGGCACGGCTCCGGTCCTGGCGGGCGGCGCGGTTGCGCTGGCCGGGGCGCGGCTGGCCAAGGGACGGGCAGCACCGGCCAAGGCCAAGCCGCTGGCACGGGCCGAAACGGCCAAGGCACGCGGGCTGCGCCGCTGGTTCGGCCGCTCGGCCTGATCTTCCCGGAGGGCCGGGCCGGTTTCCGCTTGGCGGGACCGGCCCGGCCGCTAGGATGCGCGGCATGGAAACTCTGCTGCACATGACGGGGCATGGATGGCCGATATGACTCTGGTCGACATGCTCGACATCGTGGGAACTTTCGCCTTCGGCCTCAGCGGCGCGACGGTGGCGATCCGCAAGGACCTGGACCTGTTCGGCATCCTCGTGCTCTCCGCCTCCGTGGGGGTTGCCGGGGGAACCATGCGGGACGTCCTCCTCGGCGACGTGCCGCCGGATTCCCTGAAGGACGTGCGGCTGCTGCTGGTGGCCTCCAGCGCCGGGCTCGCGGCATTCTTCCTCGGCCACCGTCTGGAGAAGCTGCGCCGCCCGGTGATGCTGCTGGATGCGGTCGGCCTGGGCTTCTTCGCGGTGGCGGGCTGCCACAAGGCGCTGACCCACGGGCTGCCGCCGCTGGCGGCGATCCTGCTGGGGGTGATGACCGGGGTCGGCGGCGGCGTCCTGCGCGACATGATGGCGGCCGAGATCCCGCGGGTCCTGCGCGAGGATGTCTATGCCGCCGCCGCGCTTGCCGGGGCCGCGGCCTATGCGGCGGCCTTCCATTTCGCCTTGCCGCTCCTGCCGGCGGCGATTGCGGCGATCGTGCTGACCGTCGCGCTGCGCGTCGGGGCCGAGCATTTCGGCTGGCGGCTGCCGCGCGCGCCCTGGTCCTGACGCCGCGGACGCTGCCGGCAGCGTTCGATCCCCTTGCCGTGCGCAGGATGTGCGTTCCGGTTATGGCCAATACACCGGAACCATTTCCCCATTTCTGCGCCAGCTCTTTCCCTGACGGGGAAAATGGACCAGATGAGGCTCGAACCCTCGGGGAGATGACGGATGATTCAGTTCAAGGCACCGATCCTGGCCGGGCTTGCCGCCCTGGGCCTCGCAACCTCGGCTTCGGCCGCAGACAAGCTGGCGCTGGAAATCGGCTACATGCCGATCCTGCCGGACGCCCAGCTTTTCGTCACCCTCGAAGAAGGCTGGATGGACGAGGCCGGGATCGAGCCCGAGCTGGTGCAGTTCCAGAACGGCCCGGCCATGGTGCAGGCGCTGCTGGCCGGCCAGCTGGACGTCGCCTATTTCGGCATCGGCCCGGCGATGGTCGCCCGCGCAAAGGGCGCCGACATCAAGGTCGTGGCCTCCAACATCGTGGAGCAGATCTCGGTCGTCGCGCTCGGCGACCTGGCGCCCTATTTCGACGATGACGCCGCCACCGCCTTTGCCCGCTTCGCCGAGGACAAGGGCCGCAAGCCGGTGATCGCAACCTTCCCGACCGGCTCCGTGCCGGAGACCGTGCTGCAATACTGGCTGCAGAACGGGCTGGGCACCGGTCCGGATGCGGTCGACATCGTCTATCAGGGGGCGGCCCAGGTTCAGCAGGCGCTTCTGACCGGCGCGGTCGACGGTGCCGCGATCCTGGAGCCGGTAGTCAGCTCGGTCCTGGCCCGCGATCCCGAGGCCAAGGTCGTCGCGGCGGGCGGCGAGCTGTTCCCGGACCAGCCGGGCGCCGTCCTGGCGGTGCGCGAGGGCACCATCGCCGATCACCGCGATGCCATCGTCGCGCTGGTCGCTGCGCATGAGCGTGCTACCGAGCTGCTGCGCGACGACCCCGAGGCCGCCACGGCGGCGGTCGCGAAATACGTCGGCGGCGGGCGGCTCGACCCGGAGATCGTGAAGGCGGCGATCGTCCGCTCGCATGACGGCTTCGTTGCCGATCCGAACCGGATTACCGCGGGCACCAAGGCGATGCACGACTTCCAGGAGGCCCAGGGCACGCTGAAGCAAGCCGTCGATCTCGACGCGCTCTTCGACCTCGGCCTCTATGGCGGCACGTCCGGGAACTGATCATGACCCTGACGCGCGCGCGCCCTGCGCTGCTCGGCCTTGCCGGGCTGCTGATCTTTCTCGCCGTCTGGAAGGCGGCGGGCACCTTCGGCTGGGCGCCGCGCGGAACGCTGCCCGACCCGGCGGCGATCCCGAAGGCCTTCGAGGACGAACTGGTCTCCGGCCGGCTGTTGCCGGCCATCGGATCGAGCCTCGTGCACTACGTCTGGGGTCTCGGCCTCGGCAGCCTCTTCGGCGTTGCGGTGGGCTTTGCCGCGGCCACGAGCAGCACGTTCGAGGGCCTGCAGTCCTGGCTGGCGCGGATCCTGCGCCCCATTCCGCCACTGGCCTGGGTGGTCTTCGCCATCGCCTGGTTCAAGGTCAGCCATGCCGGCGCCGCCTTCGTCATCGCCATCGGCGTGTTCTGGGTGAACTACTTCGCCACCTATGCCGCGGTGAAGAACGTGGATCCGCGCTTCCGCGAGCTGGCTAGGGCCTTCGGCCAGGACGGCTACATCAGGCTGCACCGCTCCGTCACGCTGCCTGCCGCCGCGCCCGGCCTGCTGGCGGGGCTGAGGACCGGGGTCGGCCAGGCCTGGATGACGCTGATCGCTGCCGAACTTCTGGGCGTGCCCGGCATGGGGCAGGAGATGAACGCCGCCGCAGGCGTCGGCGCCTACGAGGCGGTGGTGGTCTACATGCTGGCGATTTCCGCCGTCTACACGCTGAGCGACGGCATTTTCGGCCGGATCGAGAGGAGGCTGCTGTCATGGCGTCCGAACTGACCGCAACGCCGGTGATCGAGGCCGAGGGCATCACGCTGAGCTATCCCGATGCGCCGCAGCCGGTGCTCCAGGATTTCAATCTGGCCGTGAAACCGGGCGAATTCGTCGCCATCGTCGGCGGGTCCGGCGTCGGCAAGTCGACGCTGCTGCGCGTGGTCGGCGGGCTGGTCGCGCCGGAACGCGGCCGGGTGACCGTGACGACCCCCGAGGCGAAGGACCGCCGCCGCCGCTCCATCGTCTTCCAGGACGGGCGGCTGATGCCGTGGCGGACCCTGCGTGCCAACATCGGCTACGGGCTGGAGGGGCTGAAGGTCAGCGCCGCCGAGCGCGACCGACGCATCGCCGAGGTGCTGCGCCTGACCGGGCTGGAGGCCATGGCCGAGCGCTATCCCCACCAGCTGTCGGGCGGGCAGGTCCAGCGCGGCGGCATCGCCCGGGCGCTGGCCGTGAACCCGGATATCCTGTTGATGGACGAGCCCTTCTCGGCGGTCGATGCGCTGACCCGCGAAAGCCTGCAGGACGAGGTGCTGCGGATCTGGGCGGAAAGCGGCAAGGCCGTGCTTTTCGTCACCCATGACATTGCCGAGGCGGCCTTTCTGGCCGACCGGGTGATCGTGCTATCTGGCCGGCCGGCGGGCATCGCGCTGGATCTTTCCATCGACCTGCCCCGCCCGCGCGCCCGCGGGTCCGAGGCGCTGGGGGCCTATGCGGGACGCATCGGCGCTGCGCTCTGACAGGGCTGCGACCGGGCGGCCTCTGGCCTTGTCCGGGAGCGCGGGGCAGGGTCGCCGGATCAGCCCGAGCGAGGCGGCGGTGCCGCAAGGAAAGCGCAGCATGCAGGATTTCTCGAAAGGTGCCGCCTGGATGGACGGACGCATCATGCCGGTGGCGGAGGCGAAGATCCCCGTTACCCATTGGGGCTACCGCCGCTCCGACGTGACCTATGACGTGGTCGGCGTCTGGGAGGGAAACTTCTTCCGGCTCGACGACCATATCCGCCGCTTCCGCGCCTCGATGGCCCGGCTGCGCATGGATCCGGGCCAGAGCGACGATGACATCCGCGACATCCTCCACCGCGTCGTGGCGGCCTCCGGCCTGCGCTCCGCCTATGTGGCGATGGACTGCCTGCGGTCCGTGCCGCCGCCCGGCGCGGCGCGCCACCCGGCCCATGTCCCCGCTTACCTGATCTGCATGGCGCTGCCCTGGGCCTGGGTCGCGCCGCCCGAGATGATCGCCCGCGGCGTGCACCTGATGATCCCGCAGGTGCGCCGCATCCCGCCCGAGAGCTTCGATCCGCGGGTGAAGAACTTCCACTGGGGCGACCTTACCGAGGGCCAGTTCGAGGCAGAGGCGGCGGGCGCGGATTTCGCCATCCTGCTCGACGCCGACGGCAATGTCACCGAAGGCCCCGGCTTCAACATCTTCTGCATCCGCGATGGCCGCGTCGTCACCCCCGACCGCGGCGCGCTGGAGGGCATCACCCGCGCCTCGGTCTTCGAACTGTGCGGAGAACTGGGCATCACGGTCGAAATCCGGCCGCTGCCCGCGGACGAGTTTCGCGCGGCTGACGAGATTTTCGCCGCCACCACCGCCGGAGGGATCATGCCCGCCTCGCGCATCGACGGACGGATTATGGGCAATGACCGGCCCGGACCGCTGTCGATGCAGATCCATGACCGGTTCTGGAAGAAGCGCGCCGAAGGCTGGCACGCCACGCCGGTGGATTACGCGCCGGGCTGACCCAGCCGCGCCAGCGCCGCTTCCATCCGGTCATAGACCGCCTGGGGATCGCTGCAGCCGTTCAGCCACAGGCAGTTGTCTGGCTTGCCGGTCTGGCGCAGCCAGTCGACCACGGTCATGCCGGTGGTCAGCTCGCCCGCGCATTCGACGTCTACCGGGCAGAGCCGGCCCTCGAACAGCTCCGGCCAGATCAGCGCGGCGACGGCGACCGCGTCATGCAGCGGCCGCGAGGCAGTGCCGTGCTTGGCGTTGCCGTAGCGCTCGAAGAACTCCATCATGCCTGCGCAGGCCTGCATCACCGGCTGGGAATGCCTGGCCAGCACCTCCGACCAGCCCACCGGCGCGGCGCAGTTGTGCGTGCAGTCGAGCGGCACGGCGGTCACCGGAATGCCCGAGCCCAGCGTGATCCGCGCGGCCTCGGGGTCGACGAGGATGTTGTATTCCGCCGCCGGGGTCATGTTGCCGCCCTCGAAATAGCCGCCGCCCATGAAGACGACGCGGGCAATGTTCTCCGCGATCTCGGGCGCGCGGCGCAGCGCCATGGCGAAATTGGTCTGCGGGCCCAGCAGGATCATCGTGACGGGTTCGGGATGGGCCAGAACCGTGTCGATGATGAAATCGACGCCATGGCCCGGCGCGGGTCCTTCGGCGGCCTCCGCCCAGTCCCAGCCGTCGATGCCGGTTTCGCCATGGATCTCGGGCACCGGACGCGGCGCGCGCATCAGCGGCCGGGCACAGCCCGCGTGGACGGGCAGGGCGCCATGCCCGGCAAGCTCGACGATGCGGCGGGCGTTGTCGGTGGTCTGGGGCAGTCCCATGTTGCCCGCCACCGTGGTCAGGCCGAGGACGTCGATCTCCGGCGCGGCCAGCGCCAGGAGGATCGCGAAAGCGTCGTCCTGGCCGGGATCGGTGTCGATGATGACGGGAATGGGAGGCATCTCGCGGTCCTTCTGGTGCATGTCGCGCCCATATCTGCGGCAGAATTGCCGGAGAGCGAGAAAACTTTTGCCAAAAATGCAGGTTTTCCCGGATTCCGAACGGCCGCGGCCACTTTCCGCTTCAAAATTCCGCGCCTTTGCCTTTTCTGTATACAATATCCAGAACAGGAGACGCGCGATGAAAGGTGAATTCGACAACATCCCGGTGGTGGACCTCTCGGGTCTGGCCGACGGGGCGGCGCCGGAGGCACGGGCGGCATCGGTCGCGGCGCTGAACGATGCGCTGACCACGTCGGGCTTCGCCTATCTCGCGGGCCATGGCGTTCCCGAGGACCTGGTGGAGCGCATGCGGCAGATGAACATGGCCTTCCATGACCTGCCGCTCGACGAGAAGATGAAGCTGAAGATCAACGGCTTCCACCGCGGCTACATGCCGATGTCGACCTCGACGATCGTGACCTCCTCGGTGGCGAAGGTGACGAAGCCGAACCAGTCGGAAAGCCTGATGATCATGCATGAGGTGCCCGAGGACGCGCCCTATGCGGGCGAGCCGATCCAGGGACCGAACCAGTTTCCCGAAACGCTGCCCGAGCTCGAGGAAACCGCCCATGCCTACATGGCGGCGATGACCGGGCTGGGCCGGTGCATCGCGGGCGGCATCGCCGAGGCGCTCGGTCTGCCGCGCGACTGGTTCGACAGGCATTTCGTCAACCCGACGCTGTTCCTGCGCCTGCTGCACTATCCCGAGCAGCCCGACGAGGAGGCGCTCTTCGGGTCCGCGCCGCACACGGATTACGGCTTCGTCACCCTGCTGAAGCAGGACGATGTCGGCGGTCTGGAAGTGCGCAACAAGAACGGCGACTGGATCCCCGCGCCGCCGATCCCGGGCACCTTCGTGATGAACGTGGGCGACATCCTGGCGAAATGGTCGAACGGCCGCCTCGTTTCCACGCCCCACCGGGTGAAGAACCTGTCGAAGCGCGACCGCTATTCCCAGCCCTTCTTCTACGATCCGTCCATGTCGGCGCTGGTCGAATGCCCCGCCGAGATGCTGGCGGCAGGCGAGGTCGCCCAGATGGAGCCGGTGCTCTATGGCGACTACCTGATGGAGCGGCTGAACAAGAACTACGACTACCGCAAGAAGGCCTCCTGAGGGGTCCGCAGCAATGATTGCCAACAGGGAAAAGGAAACGCGCGAATGACCGAAATGAACCGCCGCACCATGCTGCAGGCCCTCGTGGCGCTTGGCGGCGCCTCCGTGCTGAACGTGCCCGCCGTCCATGCCCAGGCGCAGGACCTCGTGATCACGACCTACGGCGGCTCGTGGGAGAAGTTCTGGCGCGACATCCTGGTGCCGGGCTTCACCGAGGAGACCGGGATCGCGCCGCAGCTGGATATCGGGCTGGGCCGGGTCTACACCACCAACATGCGCGCTGCCGGGCCGGAGAACCCGCCCTATGGCTGCCTGATGACCAACGAGATCTATGCCACCGTCCTGCGTGACGAGGGCTATTTCGAGAAGCTCGATCTCGATCTGGTGCCGAATTACGCGGATCTCTATCCGGTGGCGACCAAGGCGTCGGACGGCTGGGCGGCGGTCGGCCTGATTTCCCCGATCGGCATCGGCTACCGCACCGACATGGTCTCGACCCCGCCGACCTCGTGGAAGGATCTGTGGGAGAACGAGGAGCTGATCGGCCAGCTCGGCCTCTACAACATCAAGAACTCGGCCGGGAAGATGTTCCTGATGCTGACCTCGATGATCTACGGCTCGGGCATCCGCGACGTGGAGACCGGCTTTGCCAAGCTCGCCGAACTTGGCCCGGTCTACCAGACCGACTTCAACATGAGCACGGCCATGGCCACCGGCGAGATCGCCGTCGCGCCCTTCGACTTCGGCGAGATCGCGCGCCTGCGCAACCAGGGCCTGCCGGTCGATTGCATCATTCCCGAGGAGGGGCTGATGATGTGGGACCAGACCTTCAACATCTGCGCCAACACGCCCGCGCGGGAACAGGCCTACAAGTATCTCGACTTCGTGCTCGGCCCGAAGGGCCAGGACCTGCTGATGAAGGAATTCTTCGTCTCGCCGGTCAACAAGACCGTCACCGTTCCGGAGGAGCTGGCGAAGGACGTTCCCGTCTCCGGCGAAGCCATGTCGCAGTTCATCGACTGGGACTGGGACTTCATGAACGCGAATGCCGAGGAATTCGCCCGCCGCTGGAACGAGATCTTCGGCGCCTGACGACCCTGCACAGCCGCCCCGCGCCGGAATGCGCGGGGCCAGCCAGAAAGACCCCATCCCTCCATGACCGAAGTCTCCCTTCTCTCGCTCGTCAAATCCTATGGCGGCGCCCCGGCGCTGCGCGGCATCTCGCTGAGTGTCGGCCATGGCCAGTTCGTCTCGCTGCTGGGGCCCTCGGGCTGCGGCAAGTCGACGACGCTGCGCTGCATCGCCGGCTTCGAGGAGGTGACCGACGGCCGGATCCTCTTCGACGGCAAGGACATCTCGCGCAAGCTCCCCGAGAAGCGCGACATCGGCATGGTGTTCCAGTCCTACGCGCTCTTCCCGCACCTGACCGTGGCGCAGAACCTGGCCTTCGGGCTGGAGATGCGGAAGGTGCCGAAGGCGCAGATCGCCGAGCGCGTGGCGAGGACGCTCGACCTGGTGCAGCTGACCCCCTATGCGGAGCGCTATCCCAAGGCTCTGTCGGGCGGCCAGCAGCAGCGCGTCGCCCTCGGCCGCGCGCTGGTGATCGAGCCCGCGATCCTGCTCCTGGACGAGCCGCTGGCGAACCTCGATGCCAAGCTGCGCGACGAGATGCGCGGCTTCATCCGCGACCTGCAGAAGCGGGTCGGCATCACCACGATCTACGTGACCCATGACCAGAACGAGGCGATGACCATGTCCGACCTCGTGGTCGTCATGTTCGACGGCGCCATCGCGCAGGCAGGCACGCCGGAGGAGATCTACAACACTCCCTCGACCGAAGCCGTGGCCCGCTTCGTCGGCAACGCCAACATCCTCGACCTGCCGGCCGCCAATCCCGGCGCGGGCACGATCGACCTGACGCTGCCCGGCGGCGCGTCCCTGACCATTCCCGCGCCGGAGAAGCCCGCCGCGCGCCTCGGCATCATGGCCCGGCCCGAGCAGATCGCGCTGACCGGGGCGGGGCAGGGGCATCTGGGCGGCCGCGTCACGCGGCGGCTCTTCGGCGGCGGCTACATCGACTACGAGATCGCGACCGATTTCGGCGTGCTGGCGGTGCAGACCCCGGCCAACGTGCTGGCCGACGAAGGCCAGGCGGTGGGCCTGCTGCTCGATCCGGCGCGGCTCTGGCCGGTCGCAAGGGACGCCGCCGCATGAGCCGCCGCCGTCCGCTCCTGCTGATCGCGCCCGCCGCGGCGCTGATCTTCTTCTTCGTGATGCTGCCCTACATCAACGTGCTGGTGATGAGCCTGCGCATGCCCGGCAGCGAGGGAAAGCCCTTCGATCCGGGCTTCGGCTTCGAGGCCTATGCCCAGTTCTTCACGCAGGACTACTACCTCTCCGCCCTGCCGCACACGCTCTGGCTGGGCATCATCACCACCGCCGTCTGCCTGCTGCTCGGCTATCCGCTGGCGCTGCACATCGCGACCGCCTCTCGGCGCTGGCGGGGCATCCTCTACGGCATCGTGCTCTCGCCCCTGCTCGTCGGGATCGTGATCCGCAGCTATGGCTGGACGATCCTGCTGGGCAACACGGGCGTCATCAACAAGACGCTGAAGGATCTGGGGATCATCGTCCGGCCGCTGAAACTGATGTACAACGATTTCGGCGTCGTTCTGGCGCTGGCGCATGTCTTCCTGCCCTTCATGGTGCTGCCCCTGCTGTCCTCGCTGCAGGGCATCGACCCGGCCATCGGCCAGGCGGCGCGCTCGCTCGGGGCGTCGCGCCTGACCGTGTTCCGCCGCGTGACTTTCCCGGTGTCGATGCCGGGCGTTCAGTCGGGCTGCATCCTCGTCTTCGTGCTGGCGATTTCCTCCTACGTGACGCCCGCGCTGATCGGCGGCATGCGGGTCAAGACCACGACGATCCTCGTGGTCGATGCGCTGATCGACCAGTTCCTCTGGCCGTTCGGTTCGGCCATGGCCTTCGTGCTGGCGCTCTCTGCCGGGCTGATCGTCATCGCCTTCGCCATGCTCACCCGGATGAAGTGGAAATAACATGCGCCTTGCCGAAGCCCTGCTCGCGCTCTTCCGGGTGCTGGTCTACATCTTCCTGCTCGCGCCGATCGCCGTCGTCGTGCTGGCCTCGTTCAATGCCGGGAACTTCCTGACCTTCCCGCCGCAGGGGCTCAGCCTCCGCTGGTTCGTCACCTTCCTGCAGAACGACGTCTTCATCGACGCCATCGTCTATTCGGCGGTTCTGGCCGCGCTTGCCACCGCGGTCTCGCTGGTGATCGGCACGATGGCGGCGCTCTACTACGTCCGCCATGCCGGGAAGGAGGCCGAGACGGTGCGCGTGCTGCTGCTTCTGCCGCTGATCCTGCCGGAAATCCTCACCGCCATCGCACTGCTGTTCTTCTTCTACCAGATCGGCGTCGGTCTGGAGCACAGGATCGCGCTCTTCACCGGCCACGTCCTGATGACGCTGCCCTTCGTCTTCCTCAACGTGACGACCTCGCTGCAGGGACGCGACGAGGCCTGCGAGCTGGCGGCCCGCTCCCTCGGCGCGTCGCGCATGACGGCCTTCCGCCGTGTCACCCTGCCGCTGATCGCGCCGGGCCTGGCGACCGGCGGGGTCTTTGCCTTCATCATCAGCTTCGATACCTTCGGGATCTCCTTCATCCTCAAGGGAACCGGCTCCGCGCCGCTGCCGATCCAGCTCTATGACTACCTGCGCTTCAACTTCACGCCCGAGGCGGCCGCGGTGTCGACCGTGTCGATCATCTTCACCCTGGCCGCGGTCGTGGTGGCGGACCGGCTGTTCGGGCGGAAGGGCTGAGCCATGACCGGGGGGAGGATCGAGACGCTGCCGCTGCGCTCCATCGGCGCGCAGATTGCCGAACGTCTGGAAGCGGCGATCATCCGGGAGGAATTCGCCCCCGGCGAGAAGCTGCGCGAGGAAGCCATCTGCGCGCAGTTCGGCGTCTCGCGCTCGCCGCTGCGCGAAGCGCTGCAGCTGCTGGAGCCGACCGGCCTGATCGAGCGCCGCCCGCGGCTGGGCGCGCGGGTCACCGAGATTTCCGTGGCCGGGCTGGACGAGCTGACCCAGTGCCGGATGCCATTGGAAGCGACGGCCGCCGGGCTGGTGGCGCGCCAGCCGGACCATGCGGTGATTGCCGATGCACTGCAGGCCGAAGTCGCCCGGATGGAGGCCGCCCGCGACCCCCGCGAGGCCTTCGAGGCCAATGTCCGGCTGACCGGGCTGCTGCATTCCGCCTGTGGCAACGCGCTGCTGCTGCGGTTGCTGGCGCAGGTCGACAAGCTGGCGCTGCGCTACCGCTTCCGCGCCTACCGGTCCGACGATGCGATCCTCGGGCGGATGAGCACGGAGAACCAGCTGCTGGTCGAAGCCGTCCGCGCGGGCGATGCGGAGCGGGCCGAGGCCGTCACCGTCGAGCTGATCCGGCGCGCCTGGGAAACCACCCGCGCCGTGCTGGAACGCAGCGGGGCCTGACCGGCGGGACTCAGGCCCCGGCGGGCATGTCCGCCAGGCAGGCGCCGAGCAGGTGCTCCAGCGCTTCGGGCTCGATGAGACCGCCGCGGGCCAGAAGCACCATGGTGGAGCGTTCGGGCGGCGGGCCGTCCTCCTGCCGCAGCTGCCGCCGCTTTCCGATCAGATCGAAGACCAGCCTTTCGCCGCCGGTCCCGCGGAACACGCCCTTGCCGCGGAGCAATCCCTGCGGCAGCGCCCGGACCGCCCTGCGCAGCGCCGCCGGGTCCAGCGGCCCACCGGATTGCCAGGACCAGGAGCGGAATTCCGTGCCGTGGTCATGATGGTGATGGCCGTGCCCGCAATCCGGCCCGCAGACATGCGCCGGTTCCGCGCGCTCCGTCCGGTCGGGCAGTCCGGCCAGCAGGTCCAGCGGCACCTGCGCCTCCGTGGTCCGCAGGGCATGCAGCCGCGGCTGCTGGGCCCGCAGCACCGCCTCGATCCGGTCGATCTCCGCCGGGCCGGCCTGGTCGCACTTGTTCAGGATCGCCACGTCGCTCCCGGCCACCTGGTCCATGGCCAGGTCGGTCGAGGCCGCGTCGAGATCGAGGAAGCCGCCGCAATCGACGAGGCAGAGCACGGCGTCGAGCGCGACCCGGCCCTCCAGCCGCAGGTCCTCGAACGCGGCGGCGATCTGCAGGGGCCGCGACACGCCGCTGGCCTCGATCACCAGCCGTTCCGGGCGCGGTTCCTGGGCCAGCACGGTTTCGATCGCGCCCAGCAGGTCGTCCTGGATCGTGCAGCAGATGCAGCCGTTCTGCAGCGCCATGACATCCTCGCCCGCGATCTCGGTCACCAGATCGGCGTCGATGTTGATCTCGCCGAAATCGTTCACCAGCACCGCCATGCGCGGGCTTCCGGGCGCGGTCAGCAGGCGCCGCAGCAGCGTCGTCTTCCCGGCGCCGAGGAAGCCGGTGAGGATGACGGCGGGCAGGGGCGGGGCAATCGGATCGGTCATGGCCGGGTTCTCGCTGTTTCGCTTCTGGCCCCTCCATAGGGGCAGAGTCGCGGCGCAAGGGCGACTCCCGCAGGCCTCCCGGTGCCCGGATCGGCGAAAACAACGCGCCGGATGCATAATTTTTCACCCAAAACAAACACGCCTGTTTGTTAATTTTTCCCTAACCGCCGGAATTGCGCGTTTTGCGGGCCGCGGCATTTGACAGGCGGGGGGCGGGCGAGTCTGCTTGGGGCACGGGATGCGCCTGACCGGCGCTCCGTCCGATCTGCAGGGGCCCCGGCGCACGGGACCCGCTGCCTCGCCAAGACACCCCTTTTCCCGGCCCAGGCCGGGGCGCCGGAGCCTGCGGTTTCCGGCAACCAGACCCCGTGCCCGCATCCGGGCCAGCGAAGGAGACGGACATGCATTCCGGCCAGGGCCAGCTGCTCTTCCGAAATTTCCGGCTGCTCGATCCGCTGCAGGACGAGCTCCGGGACGGCTTCGAGCTTCTGGTCGAAGATGCCCGCATCCGCGAGGTCTCGGACCGGCCGATCAGGGCTGGCGATGCGGCGCTGGTGGATTGCGGCGGGCGCACGCTGATGCCCGGGCTGATCGACAGCCACGTCCATGTCGTGCTGAACGAGGTCTTCCTGCCGCGTCTCGAGACCCAGCCGCTGACGCTTATGACGGCGCATGCCATGGCCGAGATGAAGGCGATGCTGGGCCGCGGCTTCACCACGGTGCGCGACACCGGCGGGGCCGATTGGGGGCTGCGCCAGGGCGTCGAGGACGGGTTGATCGAGGGGCCGCGGCTCTTCGTGGCGGGCCGCGCCATCGGCCCGACGGGCGGGCATAGCGACGGGCGGCGTCGCACCGACAGCGCCATCAAATGTGCCTGCTGCGACGCGCTGGCCTTCACGCTCTGCCTCGCCGACGGGGCGGACGAGGTCAGGAAGGCGGTGCGCGAGGAGATGCGCCAGGGCTGCGACCACATCAAGATCATGATGTCCGGCGGGGTGGCCTCGCCCTACGACCCGCTCGACAGCCTGCAGTTTTCCATGGGAGAAGTGCGGGCCGCCGTCGCCGAGGCCGAGGCCTTCGGCCGCTATGTCTGCGCCCATGCCTATTCGCCCGAGGCGATCCTGCGCGCGGCCGATGGGGGCGTGCGCTGCATCGAGCACGGCAACCTGATCAACGAGGAAGCCGCCGCCGCCATGGCCGAAAAGGACATGTTCATGGTGGCGAACCTCGTGGCCTATTTCACCATGAAGGACCGCGCCGCCGAATTCGGCATGAACGCGGAGATGCTGGAGAAGAACGACGTGGTGATCGAGGGCGGGCTGCGCTCGCTGGAGATCTGCAAGGCGGCCGGTGTCCCCGTGGCCTTCGGCAGCGACCTCCTGGGCCAGCTGCGCGGCGCGCAGTCGCGCGAATTCACCATCCGGCGCGAGGTGCTGCCCGCGATCGACATCATCCGCTCAGCCACGACGATCGGCGCGAGGCTCCTGAAAAAGGAGGGCGAGCTCGGCTGCATCGCGCCCGGCGCGCTGGCTGACCTGATCCTCGTCGACGGCGATCCGCTTGCCGACATCTCGCTGCTCGCAGGCCAGGGAGAGAATATCCCGCTGATCCTGCAGAACGGCCATTTCGTCCGGAACCGCCTGCAATGACCCGCCCGCTGGGAGCCCGCCCATGACCACGCCGATCCTGTTCCGCAACCTGCAGCTTCTCGATCCGGCCTTCGACGAACCGCGCGGCGGCTACGAGGTTGTCGTCGAGGGCGAACGCATCCGCGAGGTCTCGGATGTGCCGGTGTCGCTGGCCGGTGCGCAGGTGGTCGATTGCGGCGGGCGCACGCTGATGCCCGGCCTGATCGACTGCCATGTCCATTCGATGCATTCCGAGGTCTACACCCGCAAGCTCGAGGACATCCCGATGACGCTCGCCGCCGCCCGAGGCGCGCGGCGGCTGAAGGAGATGCTGCACCGGGGCTTCACCACCGTGCGCGACACCGGCGGCACCGACTGGGGCATGAAGCAGGCGATCGAGCAGGGGCTGCTCCCCGGCCCGCGCCTGTTCATTGCGGGACGGTCCATCGGACCGACGGGCGGGCATAGCGACGGGCGCGCGCGGACCAGTCCCGGCTATGCCTGCCCGTGCTGCAACGGCATGGCCTTCCTGCGCGTCGTGGCCGATGGCGAGGACGGCGTGCGCAAGACCGTGCGCGAGCAGATGCGCCAGGGGGCCGACCACATCAAGATCATGGCCTCGGGCGGGGTGGCCTCGCCCAACGATCCGCTCGACAGCCTGCAATTCACTATGGAAGAGATGGAGGCCGCGGTCGAGGAGGCCGAGAATTTCGGCCGCTACGTGCTGGCCCACGCCTATTCGGCCGAGGCGATCACCCGCGCCGTCACGGCAGGCGTGCGCACCATCGAGCATGGCAACCTGATCGACGAGGCCGCCGCGAAGCTGATGGCGGAGAACGGCGCCTATCTGGTGGCCAACCTCGTCGCCTATGTGGCGATGAAGGAGCGCGCGGCGGATTTCGGCATGCCCGCGGTCATGCTGGAAAAGAACGACATGGTGCTGGAGGGCGGCTACCGCTCGCTGGAGATCTGCAAGGCCGCTGGCGTCAAGGTCGCCTATGGCTCGGACCTGCTGGGCGCGCTGAACGAGGACCAGAGCCGGGAATTCTCCATCCGTGCCGAGGTGCAGTCGCCGATCGAGGTGATCCGCGCGGCCACGACCATCGCCGCCGAGGTGGTGCGCCGCCCGGGGCTGCTGGGTACCGTGGCGGCAGGCGCCTGGGCCGACCTGATCCTGGTGGACGGCGATCCGACCAAGGACGTCACGCTGCTCGAAGGGCAGGGGCGGCACATGCCCTTCATCATGAAGGGCGGCGCCTTCGTGGCCGACCGTCTGGGCCTGGCGGCATGAGCGCCATGCCCGACAGCAGGCGCCTGGGCCGCTGGGCGCTGAACGGCGCGGCGGGGCTCGCCTTCCTCTACATCCTGATCCCGCTGATCTTCGTGACCTGGCTGTCGGTCTACGCCCAGGAGATTCCCTCCTACCCGCCAGAGGGCTATTCGCTGCGCTGGTACGGCGCGGGGATCGCCAATGATCGCTTCCTCTCCGCCTTCTGGACCTCCACCCAGGTCGGCGTGATCGCCACGCTGATCGGCCTCGCCGTCGCGCTGCCTGCTGCGCTGGCGCTGAACCGCTACAAGTTCTTCCTCAATGGCGCGATCTCCAACCTGCTGCTGATGCCGCTGATCGTGCCGGGCATCGTGCTGGGCTTCGCGCTCTATGTCTTCCAGGTGGAGACCGAGATTGCCACCGGACTGCCGATCATCGGCAGCTTCTGGGGAATCGTGTTCGGCCATGTGCTGCTGGTGATCCCGTGGACGGTGCGGCTGATCCTGGCCAGCCTTGCCGGGTTCGACCGCACGCTGGAGGAGGCCGCGCAGAACCTGGGCGCCGACCGGCTGACCACCTTCCGCCGTGTGACCGTGCCCTCGATCCTGCCGGGCATCGTCGCGGGCTGCCTCTTCGGCTTCGTGTCGTCCTTCGGCAATCTGGAGGTCAGCCTGTTCCTCGTCGCGCCGGGGCAGACGACTTTGCCGATCGCGATCCTGCAGTATCTCGAATGGCGCATCGACCCCTCCGTCGCAGCGGTCTCGGTCATGCAGATCGCCGTCATCGCCGTGGCGCTCCTCGTCACCGACCGTTTCGTCAAGATCAGCCGGGTAGTGTAATGGCCAGACTGGAATTGAACGCCCTCACCAAGCGCTACGGCGATTTCCACGCCGCCCGCGACGTGAGCCTCGACGTGCCCGAGGGCGAGTTCCTCGTGCTGCTGGGGCCGTCGGGCTGCGGCAAGACCACGACGCTGCGGATGATCGCGGGCTTCGTCGAGCCGACCGCGGGCAGCATCTCCATCGGCGGCAACGACGTGACCCGACTGCCGCCCTGGAAGCGGAACACTGGCCTCGTCTTCCAGAACTACGCGCTCTTCCCGCACATGACGGTGGCCGAGAACGTCGCCTTCGGGCTGGAGATGCGGAAGATGTCGAAGGCCGAGACCGCCGAGAAGGTCCGCGGCGCGCTCGATCTGGTGCAGCTCGGCCATCTCGCCGACCGCTATCCGCGGCAGATGTCGGGCGGGCAGCAGCAGCGCGTGGCGCTGGCCCGCGCGCTGGTCTTCCGCCCCGACGTGCTGCTGCTCGACGAGCCGCTGTCGAACCTCGACGCCAAGCTGCGCCACGAAGTCCGCATCGAGATCCGCGCGCTGCAGCAGCGGCTGGGCATCACCGCCGTCATGGTCACCCATGACCAGGAAGAGGCGCTGACCATGTCCGACCGGCTGGTCGTCATGAGCGAGGGCCAGGTCCGCCAGGTCGGCACCCAGCGGGAGCTCTACGAGACCCCGGCCAGCCGCTTCGTCGCGGGCTTCGTCGGCCGGTCGAGCTTCCTCGAAGGCGAATTGCGCGACGGCCGCCTCGTCACGTCTGGCGGGCTGGCCATCGAGGTGTCGAAGCCGATCCATGGTCCTGTCACCGCCGCGCTGCGCCCCGAGCGCATCGCCGTGTCGGCCGAGCCGCCCGCGGAGGGGACGAATGTCTTCCCCGGCACGGTGGAGCTTGTCTCCTACATGGGCGGGCTGATCGACCTGCATGTTCGGCTCAGCCCCTCCGACCTCGTCGTCGCGCAGGTCTCCAACCAGGGCGGCACGCTGCCTGCCATGGGAGATCGGGTCTTCGCCAGCCTCGGCACTCCCGCGGTCTTCCCCGCATCCGATCCCCATGCGCGCGGCCACTGAGCCGCGCCCCGCCAAACCGTCCCGCCAGAGGGCGGCCCCGTCCCCCGAGGACACCGACAGATGGAGAAGGACATGAAGAACACCAAAGCCATGATCAGCCGCCGCGGGCTTCTTGCTTCGGCCGCCGCCGGAACCGCGCTGGTCTGCGCGCCGCGTCTCGCCCGCGCTGCCGGAGGACGCGTCGTCGTCGGCACCTGGGGCGGCGACTATGCGCGGCTCCTCAACAAGAACATCGAGGAGCCCTTCCTGATCTCCGAAGGCTGGGAAGTCATCCAGGACCAGGCCGGCGATCCCGAGCGCCGCGCCAAGATGGCCGCCGAACGCCGCCTGCCGCGCGGGTCCACCGACATCCAGGCTGTCAACGGCACCAGCATGTACCAGCTCTTCGAGCAGGGCATCACCCAGGAGATCGACTATTCCAAGCTCGCCAACGGCGATGACGTGCTGCCGGCCTTCAAGCACAATTACGGCATCGGCCACATTTATTCGGGCATGGTCGGCGTCTACAACCCCGACACCCGGGAGGCTCCGGAGAGCTTTGCTAAGGTGCTGGACCCCGCGAACGGCGCAAAGCTCGGCTTCATCGACATCCAGTACCAGTACACGATGATTGCCGCCGGGCTCGCCGCGGGCGGCGGCGTCACCGATGTCGAGATGGGCAAGGGCCTGCTCCTGGAGGCCCGCAAGGCCGGCGCCCGGATCTACCCGACCAACGAGGCCTTCGCGCAAGGTTTGGCCAATGGCGAGATCGACATCGGCCTGATGTGGAAGGCGCGCACCGTGCAGTGGCAGAAGGCCGGGATCAGCGTCATGGGCGCGACGCCGTCCGAGGGCGCGATCCCCTACGAGTCCGGCTTCGTCATCCCGAAGAACTCGCCCAATGTCGACGGCGCCTATGCCTATCTCGACGCGATGCTGCAACCGGCGGCGCAGGAGGCCTTCGCCGTCGACATGGGCTACAACCCGACGGTCTCGGACGCCGAGATTTCGCCCGAGCTGACCCAGAAGATCGGCTTCACCCCGGAAGAGGTCGAGAACCTCAACAGCCCCGACTACGGCTTCATCCTCGAAAATGACGCCGACATGAAAGGCTGGTGGGACAAGAGCTTCGCCGCCTGATCCCGCCTGCCCCCGCCGCCGCCCGGCACCAGCAATCCGGACGGCGGCGGGCTCCTGACTTCCGAAAGACGGACCCGCCATGACCGATGCCACCGCCAATGCCCCCGCCCGCACAGGGCTGACCGCCGCCGCGCTCGTCGGGCCGGCCACGGTGGTGGTCGCGCTCGGCGTGCTGGGCCCGCTGCTGCTGCTGGCGAAATACTCGGTCAACAAGTACGATCCCTACGAGTTCATGATTTCGGCGTTCTCGCCGGAGAACTACGTGCAGTTCTTCACCGATCCGTTCTATCTGGCGGCGTTCTGGACGACGATCCGCATTTCCATCCTCTGCACGCTCGTCTGCATCGTCCTCGGCTTTCCGCTGGCCTATGTGCTGGCGCGCACCCAGTCGCGCTTCAAGAACCTGATGATCATCGGCGTGGTGGTGCCACTCTTCGTCGGCAACGCGGTGCGCGCGGCGGGATGGATGACGCTCTTGGGCAGCCGCGGCTTCCTCAGCGTGTCGCTGGAAAACCTCGGGATCACCTCCGGCTCCACGGAGATCATGTATTCCGAGCTCGCCGTCATCCTCGGCATCATCGCGGTGAACCTGCCCTACATGGTGCTGACGCTGCAGAGCGTGATCGAGGGGATTTCCCGCAACCTCGAGGAGGCGGCGTTCTCGATGGGCGCCGGCCCCTGGACGATGTTCCGCCGGGTGCTGTGGCCGATGGCGCTGCCGGGCGTCGCCGCGGGCACGATCCTGACCTTCATCCTGGCGATGAACGCCTATGCCACGCCGGTGCTGCTGGGCGGGCCCGAATTCCACATGATGGCGCCGGTGATCTACGACCAGTTCCAGCTGAACAACTGGCCGTTCTCGGCGGCGGTGGCCTTCATCCTGATGGCCTCCACCCTGGCGCTGACCGTGGCCGCGGGCTTCGCCACCCGCCAGAGGTTCCGCGCATGAAGGATGCCGCTCCCGCCGCCGCCTGGCGCGTGCCGCCGGAGGCTTATCTCGCCACACGCCCGGCGGAAGGCGGCGTGCCCGCGCCGGTGTCGGAATACGTGGCGATGCGCGATGGCTGCCGGATCGCGGTCGACACCTACCTGCCGGGCGACGGCACCGGGCGCTATCCCTGCCTGCTGTTCCTGACGCCCTATTACCGCCGCTTCGCGCTGGCGCAGGGATCGCCTGCCGACCCGAACCCCAATACCGGCAAGTTCCGCGATTTCTTCGTGCCGCGCGGCTATGCGGTGGTGGTCGCGGATGTGCGCGGTACCGGGGCGAGCTTCGGCACGCGCGACGGATTCCGTTCGCCGGCCGAGCGGCTCGATAGCGCGGAGATCGCCGACTGGATCGTGGCGCAGGGCTGGAGCGACGGCCGGATCGGCGCGACCGGCGTCTCCTATCTGGGCGCGGCTGCGGATTTCCTGGCCTCCACAGGCCACCCGGCGGTGAAGGCCATCGCGCCGCTGTTCTCCGTCTGGGACACCTGGTCGGACAACTATTTCCCCGGCGGGCTGCAGATCGCCTCGCTGACGCAGCACTATGACCGGCTGATGGAGGGGCTCGACCTCGACCGGCGGGAACTGCTGCGTGATTTCAGCTACTACGCCAATCCCGATTTCCGCGGCCCGCAGCCAGTGGATGCCGATCCGGACGGCACGCTTCTGGCCGAGGCGCTGGCCGAACACCGCGGCAATTTCCGCCAGACCGGATTCATGGCCGACCTGCGCTACCGCGAAGAGGGGCTGCCCTACGACCCGGACTATTCCAGCGCCGCCTTCAGCCCGTATCATTATGCGCAGGGGATCCGTCCCGATGTTGCCGTCATGTCGGTCTCGGGCTGGATGGACGGCGCGGGCTATGCCAACGGCGCCATCGCGCGGCACCTGACGCTGAAGGACAATCCGCGCCACCTTCTGCTCGGCCCCTGGGACCATGGCGCGCGGATCGATGTCTCGCCCTGGCGCGCCGCCGAGACGCCGGGCTTTCCGCTGCTGGCCGAGGTGCTGCGCTTCTTCGACACCTACCTGATGGAGCGCGGCACCGGCCTGCGGGACGAGGCGCCGGTCCATGTCTACGCGATGCACGAGGAGGAATGGCACGCGCTGCCGGATTGGCCCGCGGAGGCGGGCTTGCGACAGCTCTTTCCGCAGGCGGACGGATCGCTCGGCGCCGCGCCGGGGCAGGGCGCCGCCGCCTTCGCCGCGGATCCCGGCATGGGGACCGGCACGCAGACCCGCTACGAACGCATCGCCGGGATCGACTGCCGCAGCTGCTATCCCGACTGGCAGGGGCGCAGCGCGGCGATGCTGCACTGGGACAGCGCGCCGCTGGAGGCGCCGTTCCGGCTGCTCGGCCATGCCCATGCCGATCTGGAGATCGTTCTCGACACTGCCGATGCCGCGATCTTCGCCTACCTGACCGAGGTCGAGGCGGACGGCACCGAACGCCATGTCACCGAGGGCATGCTGCGGGTTCTGCACCGCGCCGAGGCGCTGCCGCCGCCCGAAATTGCCGTGCCCTGGATCTGGCGCAGCTTCCGCCGCGAGGACGCCGCCCCTGCCGTGCCGGGCGAGCGGATGCGCCTCCGCCTGCCGCTGCTGCCAGTAGGCTGGCAGTTCGCGGCGGGCAGCCGCATCCGGCTGTCGCTCTCGGGCGGCGATGCCGACCATTTCGGCAAGGTGCCGCATGGCCGGCTGCCGCGGGCCGATCTGGCACTGGCAGGCTGCCGCATCGCGCTGCCGGAGCTTGCCGCATGACGGCGCGGGCGGCGATCATGCGGCCTCCGGTGCAGCGGGCGGCAGGGGGCCGTCCGGACCCGGCGGGGCATCGGCAGCGAAACAGGAGGGGGAGCATGGCAGAGCGGCAGAAGGACAGGCGGACCCAGGCGCAGCGCAGCGAGGAGACCGTGCAGGCGCTCTACCGCGCGACCATGGAGCTGATGCTGGAGGAAGGCCTGCAGCGGCTGACCACCACCCGGATCGCCGAGGCGGCAGGGGTCTCGCGCGGCGCGCTGACCCATCACTTCGCCTCGCGCGACGAGCTGATCGCCAAATCCATCGACAACCACCTGCGGCTGGTCAACGACCGGCTGCACGGCTTTGCCCGCGCGCTGGCCGAGCGCGGCGGCGGGTCGGACCAGATCGTCGACTATCTCTGGGAGGTGATGTCCGACGGGCTGTTCTACGTCACGCTCGAATACCTTCCGGAGGCACGGCACAACCGGGCGCTGCACGCCCATCTGGTGCCGGTGGTGCAGGATTTCCACGGCGGGCTCGACGCGATCTGGGCGGTGCTGGCCGAGAAGGAGGGGATCGAGGCGCAGCGCGCGAAGATGCTGCTCAACATGACCATGTGCCTGTTCCGCGGCATGATCGCCCAGACCATCCTGCGCGACGACCCGAAATACTATGCCTCGATGCTGAAGGAGTGGAAGGCGCAGCTGCCCTTCCTGATGCATCATGACCCGGAGCAGGGGACATGAGCGCGCTGCTGACAGTCGAGGGCCTGCGCCACGGCTTCTATGGCGTGCAGGTGCTGAACGGCGCCAGCTTCGAGGTGCGGCAGGGCACCGTCACCGGGCTGATCGGCCCGAACGGTGCCGGGAAATCGACCGCGATCAACGCCATTTCCGGCGCGCTCCTGCCGCAGGGCGGGCGCGTCAGCTTCGCGGGAACAGACATCACCCGATTGCCCCCGCGGGAGCGGGTGGGCCTCGGCCTGGTGCGCAGCTTCCAGCTGGCCCGCGGCTTTCCGCGTCTCAGCGTTTTCGACCACCTGATGCTCTACGGCCAGGGCCATCCCGGCGAGGGCTTCTGGCAGAGCCTGACCGGCGGCCGCGCCGGGCGGCAGCACGAGGAGCGGCTGGCCGAGACGGCCCTGTCGGTCGCGCGGCGGCTGAAGCTGGACCATGTGATCGACAACCCGGTTTCCGCGCTCTCCGGGGGACAGAAGAAGCTGGTGGAGATCGGCCGCGCGCTGATGGCGGAGCCGCGGATGATCCTCTTCGACGAGCCGATGGCCGGGGTGAACCCGACGTTGTCCGCGCAGATCGCCGAGCACCTGACGGCGCTGAACGAAGAGGGCATCACCATCTGCCTGATCGAGCACGACATGGCGATGGTCGCGCGGCTCTGCGATCCGGTGATCGTCATGGCCGAGGGCCGCAAGATGACCGAGGGCAGCTTTGCCGAGGTCGTGGCCGACAAGGCCGTGCAGGAAGCCTATCTGGGGGTGCGCCACGATGCTTGAGGTCGAGGGCCTCGTCGCGGGCTATGCCAGCGCGGAACGGATCCTGAAGGGCGTCTCGGTCCATGTGGAGCCGGGCGAGCTGGTCACCCTGGTCGGGCCGAACGGTGCCGGGAAATCGACGCTGCTGAAGGTGGTCTCCGGCCTCGTTCCGGCGCGGGAGGGCCATGTGCGGCTGGGCGGTGCGGATGTCACGCGGCAGGGCGCGGCAGAGCGCGCCCGGGCGGGATTCGCTTTCGTCATGCAGGAGCGCAACGTGTTCGGCACGCTCACGGTCGCCGAGAACCTGGAACTCGCCTGGCCGGGCCCGTCGCGCCAGATGGCGGAGGAACGCGCGCGGATGTACGGCCGCTATCCCGTCCTGGCCGAGAAGCGCCGGGCGCTGGCGCGGACGCTTTCCGGCGGGCAGCGGCAGATCCTCGCCATGGCGATGGCGCTGATGACCGCACCGAAGATGCTGCTGCTCGACGAGCCGACCGCGGGGCTCTCGCCCAAGGCGACCGAAGAGCTCTTCGAAGTGGTGCTGGGCCTGCGCGATCTCGGCTTGCCCATCCTGATGGTCGAGCAGCACGCGCTGGAGGCACTGGAGGTCTCCAGCCGCGGCTACGTGCTGGTTTCGGGCAGCAATGCCGCCGAGGGCGGAGGGCCCGACTTGGCCGCCGATCCCGAGATCCGGCGGCTGTTCCTCGGCGGATGACACGACATCGAAGGCAAATGACCGGGCAACCCGGCAGCGACAGAGAGGGAAAGACCATGACGAACAGCACCACCCGCCGCCGGTTCCTGGCATCCTCGGCGATTCTTGCCGGCAGCCTCGCCCTGCCGATCCGCGCGATGGCGCAGGACGGCCCCATCAAGCTCGGGACGCTGACGCCGCTGACCGGCGCGGGCGGCCCCTACGGCCCGGTCATGGCCGATACGGTGAAGGCCGTGGTCGATGGCGTGAACGCCGCCGGAGGCGTGCTCGGCCGCCAGATCGAGGTGGTCTCGGAGGACGACCAGACCAACCCCGAGGCCGGCGTCCGCGCCGCGCGCAAGCTGATCGACGTTGACGGCGTCTCGGCGATCATGGGGACTTGGGCGTCGTCGGTGACCACTGCGGTCGCGCCGCTCTGCTGGGAAAGCGGCACGATGCTGACCACGGTCTCGGGCGCCGACAGCATCACGCTGCTGCCGCATGAGGGCTACATCGTCCGCACCCAGCCGAACACCATCCTGCAGGGCCAGAAATTCGGCGAATTCACCGTGGAGCTTGGCGCGGGCAAGGTGTTCTTCATGTCGCCGCAGACCCCCTTCGCCGACAGCCAGTTCTCGGAGATCACCAAGGTGGTCGAGGCCGCGGGCGGCTCCACCGAGAAGCTGATCTACGACGACAAGAAGCCGTCCTACCGCTCGGAAGTCGACGAGATGATGGCTTTCGGACCGGATGTCGTGGTGCTGGGCGGCTACATGCCGGACACGACCGTCCTGCTGAAGGACATCTACCGCGCGGGCTACGAGGGCAAGATGCTGGCCTTCGCCTATTCCGTGAACCAGAAGCTGGTGGACGCGCTGCCTGCCGAGGTGGTCGAAGGCATCTACACCATCGCGCCGAGCCCGGCCGAGGGCAGCGCCGCCTACAAGGCGCTGACGGAGCTCACCGGCATTGCCTCGCCCGATCCCTACACGACCCAGATCTTCGACCAGGTGAACATGGTGATCCTCGCCATCGCCGCCGCAGGCGATGCCTCGGGCACCGCGATCCGGGATGCCTTCCGCACCGTGTCGCAGGGCGACGGCAAGCCGGTCCATACCGCGCTGGAAGGGCTCGAAGCACTGGCCGCGGGCGAAGCGGTGAATTACGACGGCGCCTCGGGCCCGTGCGATTTCACGGCCGAAGGCGACATCCTCGACTGCCAGTTCCGCTACGAACAGGTCAAGGACGGGGCCTTCACGCTCCTGAAGATCGCCTGAGCCGGGACGGACCATGACCGACATCATCCAGGCCGTGATCAACGGCGTGCTGACTGGCGCGCTCATCGCCATCCCGGCGATGGGGCTGACCGCGATCTTCGCCGTGCTGCGCTACGTGAATTTCGCCATCGGCCCGCTGGCGACCTGCGGCGCCTTCGCGGCCTGGGTGCTGAATTTCCGCTATGGCTGGCCGGTCCTTCCGGCCATGGCCGGGTCCTTCGTCACGGTCGCCGCCATCGGGCTGGCGGTGGAACAGGCGGCGCTGGCCCGGCTGCGTCCCTCGGGCGCGCTGACCGTGGCCATCGCCTCCATCGCCGTGGGGATCATCCTGGAGAACGTCCTGCGCTTCTCCTTCGGCAATGACCTCCGGGCCTTCGACCTGCCGCTGATGCGGGACTGGCGGTTCTGGGGGCTGCGCGTCGGGCCGCAGCAGCTGCAGACTGCGGGCATCGCCGTGGCGATGATGGCCGGCGTCTTCGCCTTCCTGCGCTTCACCCGCTACGGCAAGGCGATGCGCGCCGTGGCCGACAACCCGGATCTCGCCCGGCTCTTCCGGATGGAGCCCGGCCGCATCGCCATGGCCACCGTCGCGCTCGGCACCGGGCTGACGGGCGTCGGCGGCGCGCTCCTGGGCCTCGACAGCGCCATCGACCCGATGTCCGGCAGCCGGCTGCTGCTGCCGGTCTTCGCTGCCGCAGTGCTGGGCGGTCTGGGCTCGATCCCTGGCGCCGTGGCGGGCGCGATCCTGATCGGCATCGGCGAAGAACTGTCGCTGCTGGTGATCCCCGCCACCTACCGCTCGGCCATCGGTTTCCTGACCATCCTGCTGGTCCTGTCCTTCCGCCCCGGCGGTCTCTTCGGCGAAAGGGCCGCCTGATGCTGTCCTATGTCATCTTCTCCGCCACAACCGCCGGGATCTACGGCCTGCTGGCGCTCAGCCTGAACCTCATCTGGGGCGGGGCGGGCATGGTCAATCTCGGGCTTGCCGGCTTCTTCGCGGTCGGAGCCTATGCCTCGGCGATCCTGTCGCTGGCCGGTGTCCCTGTGCCGATCGCGATCCTCGCGGCCTGCGCCATGGGCGCGGCGGCAGGCATCGGCGCGACCTGGGCGACGGTGCGGCTGCGCGGCGACTACCATGCCATCGTGACGCTGGGCTTTGCCGAGGTCGTCCGGCTGGTCGCGATGAACGAGCGCTGGCTGACGAACGGCACCGACGGCCTGCCGGGCATCCCGGCGCCGCTGAAATCCGTGCTGGGACCGCAGGGCTTCGCGGTTTTCTACCTGTGCCTCGTGCTGACGATCCTCGTCGCGGTCTTCCTCGCGTTGCGCCGCCTCGACCGCGCGCCCTTCGGCCGGGTGCTGAAGGCGATCCGCGAGGACCAGGACCTGGCGGGCTTCGCGGGCAAGAACGCGATGCGGGTGAAGCTGATCGCGTTTGCGGTGTCCGCCGGGATCGCGGGCCTGGCCGGCGCACTCTATGCCCATTACCAGAGCTATATCTCGCCCGACCACTTCCAGCCCCTGCTGACCATCTACATCTTTCTCGCCGTGACCTCCGGCGGGGTCGGCCGGCCGGCTGGCGCCTTCCTCGGTGCCTTCCTGGTCATCCTGTTCCTCGAAGGCACGCGCTTCCTCGGCCATCTGCTGCCGGGCCTCAGTTCGGGCCAGGTCGCCGCCAGTCGCGAGATCCTCGTCGGCCTTGCCTTCCTGCTCGTGCTGCACCTGCGCCCGCAGGGCGTGCTGCCCGAGCGCATCCGTCCCGCACCGGCACAGTAAGGACCTGCCATGCCTGCCACGCTGCTTCCCCGCTTCGCCGATTCCGGCCAGCCTGCCGCCCTCTTCGACGCGCTCGAAGCACGGCTGCAGGAGGTCGTCGGATTCAAGCTCTTCACGCTGCTCTTCGTCGACGGGTCCGAGGTCGCTCGCATCCATTCGAGCGATCCGGAGGCCTATCCCGTCTCGGGGCGCAAGCCGATGAGCCGCACGCCATGGGGCGATCACGTGCTCCATGCGCGGAAGCCCTGGCTCGGCCGGACCATGAAGGACATCGAGTGGGCCTTCTTCGACCACGAACTGATTGCCAGCCTCGGCTGCGGCTGCTGCATCAACCTGCCGGTGATCTATGACGGCCAGGTGATCGGCACGATGAACCTGCTCGACGCGGAACACCGCTACGACGATACCCATCTGGAGGCGGCGCGCCCCTTCGCGCCGCTCGCCGTTCCGGCCTTCCTCGCCGCCCGCCAGGGCGCCGGGGCGGCCCCCCTTGCAACCCCGGAAGACTGACATGACCGACCTGCTCATCCGCAACGCGCGGATCATCGACGGCACGACCGACCGTGCCAAGGACGCCACCGATATCCGCATCGCCGACGGGCTGGTGCAGGAGACCGGCAGCGCGCTGGCCAATCCGGGCGTCCCGGAAATCGACGCTGCCGGGCGCTATGTCATGCCGGGTCTGACCGACGCCCATGTCCATGTCATCGCTGTCACCGCCGACTTGAAGGCCAATGCCGCGCTGCCCGACACGATGGTCGCGATCCGCTCGCTGAACATCATGAACGCGATGCTGATGCGCGGCTTCACCACCGTGCGCGATCTCGGCGGCGCGACCGCTGCGCTGCGCTTTGCGGTGGCGGATTCGCCCGTGCCGGTGCCGCGGCTGAACATCTGCGGCAAGGCGCTGTCGCAGACCGGCGGCCATACCGACCAGCGCGGCCCGATCGACGAGACGCCGACGCCCGAACGCAACGTGCCGCTGGGTTCGCTCGGCATCGTCTGCGATGGCGTTCCGGCCGTGCGCCGCGCCGCCCGCGAGCAGTTCCGCACCGGCACCGATTTCCTGAAGGTCATGGCCAATGGCGGGGTCTCCTCGCCCTCCGATCCGATCCATTTCCTGGGGTATGCCCGCGAAGAGCTGATCGCCATGGTCGAGGAGGCGGAGAATGCGGGCAGCTATGTTGCCGCGCATCTCTATACCGACAAGGCGATCCGACGCGCGGTCGAAGTCGGCATCCGCTCGCTGGAGCACTGCAACCTGATCGAGTCGGAGACCGCGAAGCTCGCCGCCGAGGCAGGCTGCATCGCCTGCCCCACGCTGGTCACCTATGACAAGCTGTCGAGCGACGGCGCGGCGATGGGCCTGCCCGCGGCCTCGATCGCCAAGGTCGACGACGTGCGGCTGAAGGGGATGGAGTCCCTGTCGATCATGGCCGAGGCCGGGCTGCCGATGGCCTATGGCTCGGACCTGCTGGGCGGCATGCACCCCCACCAGTCGGGCGAGTTCGAGATCCGCGGCCGGGTCCTGCCTGCCCAGACGGTCATCTCCGCCGCCACCACCATCGCGGCGAAGCTGCTGCGCATGGAAGGCAAGATCGGCACGCTCGCGCCCGGTGCCTTCGGTGACGTCATCCTCGTCGACGGCAACCCGCTGGAGGACCTCTCGGTACTGTCCGGCCAGGGCGACCGCATCCCGGTCATCGTCAAGGGCGGCGAGGTCGTGAAGGGCTGAGCCGCTGCCCGCCTAGCGGCCGCCGCCCGGCCTGCGGAGCCGGGCGGCGGTCCGCGCCATCTCCTCGGCAGTGGGCTTCTTGCCGGTGTAGATCTCGACATAGGCGGGGAAGCGGGCGAGCCGGTCTTCCAGGCTCTCCTCGACCCGCATCGAGATGTAGCCGACCTGCACCAGGTAGATCGCCCGCGCGCGCACGTCGGCATCCGCCGCAGCGTGGCCCCAGCGTTCCAGAAGCGCCTTGAGCGCCTGCAGCCGCCCGGCATCCGCCGCCTGAAGCCGCGCCAGAACGGCGGGATCCTGCTGCGCCCAGGCGCGCACCGCCAGCTCGATCCGCGCATCGAAGCCCGCCCCGGCATCCGGCAGGAAGGTAGAGATCACGTTCAGCATCGCCATGGTCTCGGTCGCGGCCGGTTCCTCCGCCGCGGCGACGAGCACCCGCGTCGTGGTCTGTTCCCAGCGCTCCAGCAGCTGCGACAGCAGCTGGTTCCGGTCCTTGAAGAACCAGTAGAAGCTGGTGCGCGACAGTTTCAGCGCATTGGCCAGCGGCATGATCTTCACCGCGTCGACGCCCTTGCCGACCAGCGCCTCGTAGGCCGCGTCGAGCCAGACTTCCGGCGATCCGCGCCAGCCGCGCTCTGGGAGTGTGTCCTCGGTCATGGCGTCCCGGTTACGCCGGGGCCGGGGCCGGGGGCAAGGGGAACCGTCAGGGCCACCGGAAAATGTACATGAGTGACCATTTTTCGGGCAGACCGTCCGGGGGACCTGCCTGGGCCTGTCGTGCCCGGGATCCCCGAATCCCGGCGCGGCAGTCCGGCAAGTCCTTGAAACAAGGCTCCGGTGCCCGGGAACCGCGCTGCCGTGCCGCCAGGACGGGGATGAGACGGCCGCGAAACGTATCTTGACACATATGTACATTTTGCGTCCTGCTGCCGGGACAGACCCAGGACAAAGCCAGGCCCACCGGAAAGCACGCCCATGTCGAACGATCCCCTCCTCCAGCCGTACCAGCTCAAGCACCTGACGCTGAAGAACCGCATCATGATCACCTCGCACGAGCCGGCCTATCCCGAGGACGGCATGCCGAAGGACCGCTACCGCGCCTATCACGTGGAGCGGGCAAAGGCCGGGGTGGCGCTGACCATGACGGCGGGATCGGCGAGCGTGTCGCGCGACAGCCCGCCGGTGTTCAACAACATCCTCGCCTGGAAGGACGAGGTGACCGGCTGGATGAAGAAGCTCGCCGACGAATGCCATGACGAAGGCTGCGCCGTGATGATCCAGCTGACCCATCTCGGCCGCCGCACGCGCTGGGACAAGGCCGATTGGCTGCCGGTCGTCTCGCCCGGCCACGAGCGCGAGGCGGCGCACCGCGCCTTTCCGAAGAAGATGGAGGACTGGGACATCGCGCGCATCATCGGCGATTATGTCGATGCGGCCGAACGGATGAAGGCCGCCGGTCTCGACGGGATCGAGATCCAGGCCTATGGCCATCTCGCCGACCAGTTCTGGTCGCCGCTGACCAACGATCTCGACGGCCCCTATGGCGGCTCGCTCGACAACCGCCTGCGCTTCACCTTCGAGATCCTCGAAGGCATCCGCGACCGCTGCGGCGGGGATTTCCTGCTGGGCGTGCGCTATACCGGCGACGAGGACCTGCCGGGCGGGCTGACCCGCGAGGACGGGCTGGCCATCTCGATGAAGCTCAAGCAGTCGGGGCTGGTCGATTTCCTCAATGTCGTGAAGGGCCATATCGACACCGATGCCGGGCTGACCGACGTGATCCCGGTCCAAGGCATGCGCAACGCCCCGCACCTCGATTTCGCGGGCGAGATCCGCGCGGCGACCGATTTCCCGACCTTCCACGCCGCCAAGATCCCCGACGTGGCGACGGCGCGCCACGCGATTGCCTCCGGCAAGCTCGACATGGTCGGAATGACCCGGGCGCATCTGGCGGACCCGCATCTGGTGCGCAAGGTGATCGAGGGGCGCGAGGAAGAGATCCGTCCCTGCGTCGGCGCCAACTACTGTCTCGACCGCATCTACCAGGGCGGCATGGCGCTCTGCCTGCACAACCCCTCGACCGGCCGCGAGATCGAGATGCCCCATGCCATCGCGAAGGCGGAGGCGCCGAAGCGCGTCACCATCGTCGGCGCGGGCCCGGCCGGCATGGAGGCGGCGCGCGTCGCTGCCGAGCGCGGCCACGCGGTCACCGTCTTCGAGGCGGCCGACCAGCCCGGCGGCCAGATCCGCCTGACCGCCCTGCAGGAACGGCGGCGCGAGATGTCCTCGATCATCGCCTGGCGCTTCGACCAGTGCGAGCGCAAGGGGGTGCAGTTCCGCTTCAACACCTACGCCGAAGCTGCCGACGTGCTGGGGACGAAGCCGGACGAGGTGGTGATCGCCACCGGCGGGCTGCCGCATACCGAGGTGCTGAGCGGCGGCAACGAGCTCGTCGTCTCGGCTTGGGACATCATCTCGGGCGACGCGAAGCCGGGGCAGAACGTGCTGGTCTATGACGATGCGGGCGACCATGCCGGCCTCCAGGCGGCCGACCTGATCTCGGAAACCGGGGCGAGGGTCGAGATCGTCACCCCGGACCGCGCCTTCGCGCCCGAGGTCATGGCGATGAACCTGGTGCCCTACATGCGCGCGCTGCAGGCCCGCGACACCACGTTCACCGTCACCTGGCGGCTGCAATCGGTCGCCCGCGAGGGCAACCGGCTGAAGGCAGTGCTCGGCTCGGATTACGGCGGGGTGACGCGCGAGCGCCTGGTCGACCAGGTTGTGGTGAACCACGGCACGCGGCCGCTGGACGAACTCTATTTCGAGCTGAAGCCGCACTCGAAGAACCTGGGCGAGGTCGATTACGGGGCGCTGGCCACCGGCGGCACGCAGGATGTGGTCCGCAACCGGGAGGGCGCGTTCCGGCTGTTCCGCATCGGCGACGCGGTCTCGGCACGCAACACCCATGCCGCGATCTACGATGCGCTGAGGCTCGTCAGGGGGCTGTGAGCCCGCCCTGGCGGATGATCTCCAGAAGGGGCGCGAGCGCCGGATTGCCCGCGCCCCTTCGCGTCCGCAGAACCACATCCAGCGCCGGTGCCGCCGCCAGCGGCACCGTTGCGACATCCGCCTGCCGGTCGCAGATCGAGGCGGGAACCAGCGCGGTGCCCAGCCCCTCGGCCACCAGCCGCAGGATGGTCTGCTGAAGCTGCGGCTCGAAGCGGACCCGCGGCACCAGCCCGGCCTGGGCGAACCAGCGCGAGATCTCGCCGCGCAGCGTGCGCGACACCCGGTCGGGCACGGCAATCAGGTCCTCGTCCCGCAGGTCTTCCGGCGCAGCCTCCGTCCGGCCGGCCAGCCGGTGGCCCGGCGGCAGCGCGAGGCAGAGCCGATCGCGGAAGATCGGCAGGCTTTCCAGCTGCGGAACCGCCGCGCCGGCGAAGGTCACCCCGGCATCCAGCTGGCCGCGGATCAGCCGCTCTTCGATCTCCTCTGGCGTCGCCTCCGCCAGGGTGATCCGCACCTCCGGGCGCCGCGCGGCATAGGCGGCGACCATCCGCGGCACCAGCCGGTGGGCGGCGTGCATCATGAAGCCGAGGCGCAGCTCGCCGGTCTGGCCCTCGGCCACCAGCCGTGCGTCGCGGCAGGCGCTCTCGAACCTGGCCAGCACTGCGCGGGCGTCGCGCTGGAACCGCTCGCCCGCCGGGGTCAGGGCCACCCGGCGCGAGCTGCGCTCGACCAGCGTCACGCCGAGCGCGCGTTCGAGCCCGGCGATCTGGCGGCTGAAGGGCGGCTGGGTCATGTTCATCCGCTCCGCCGCCTGGCCGAAATGCAGCGTCTCGGCAAGCGCCGCGAAACAGCGCAGCTTCTGGATGTCCAAGGGGGTCTCCTTTCTGACCGAGGCTGCGCCGTGCAGCGTGCCCAATCAAGTCCCATATTGCATGGATAACGGTCAAAAATGGCATTGGAGTGCATCGACACGGCCTGATACCACCGGCCATCCGCCGTTCCGGGAGCTCCGCCATGTCCGCCACCTTTTCCATCGTCCTGCCGATCTTCGCGCTGATCTTCGCGGGCTGGGCCGCACGCCGGGGCGGTGCGCTGGGACCGGGTGCCACGCGCGAGCTGAACCGGCTGGTGGTGTACCTGGCGCTGCCCGCGCTCCTGTTCCGCATCATGGCCGAAGCCGACCCGGCCGAGATCTGGCATCCGGGCTTCATTGCCGCCTTCACGGGGGGCTGCGCGGCGGTCTTCGCCGCGGCGGTGGGGATGCGGATGCGGCAGGGGCGGCCGCTGGCCGATGCCGCGCTGGACGGGCTGAACGCGAGCTATGCCAATACCGGCTTCCTCGGCTTTCCGCTGATCCTCGCCGTGGCAGGCGAAGCGGCGCTCGGCCTGACGCTGGTGGCGACGCTGGTGACGGTGGCGGTGCTTTTCGCGGTGGCGATCCTCCTGGTGGAGTTCGGGCTGCAGCAGGACGGCCGGGCGCGCGAGATCGTGCTCCGGACGCTCGCCGGGCTTGCGCGCAATCCCCTGATCCTGTCGCCGCTCGCGGGCGCGGCCTTCCTGGCGACGGGCCTGGATTTCCCGGCGCCGATGGACCGGTTCCTGGGGCTGCTGGGCAGCGCGGCGGCGCCCTGTGCGCTGGTGACCTTGGGGTGCTTCCTTGCCGAGACGCCGCGCCCGGCGGAGTCCGGCCGCGACCGGACGGCCTTTGCCGCGCTGGTGTCGATGAAACTCGCCGTGCAGCCGCTGGCGACCTGGGTGCTGGCGGTGCCGCTCCTTCAGCTGCCCGGCCCGGTGGCGCAGACCGCGGTGCTGCTGGCCGCGCTGCCGACCGGCACGGGGCCCTTCATGCTGGCCGAGTTCTACGGCCGCGAAGCGCTGATGACGGGGCGCGTGATTCTGGCCACCACGGTCCTGTCGGTGGCGACGCTTTCGGCCTATCTTGCCGTCGCCCTCTGAACGGGCGGCCTTATCCACCAAATCTGTGGATGACCGCGGGGATAAGCCAGTGCCGGGCCAAGCGGGCAAGGGCTCCGGCCGCCCTGCCCGAAAAGCGGGCGCCGCGGCGGCAGCTCCAGGCAGGCGCAATGCCGCAGCCGGAAAGCGCGCGAAAACCCGCCGCGACGGCAAGTTGTCCAAGGGAATCAAAGGGTGGGAGAGAACGCGGCAGCCCTCAGGGAGGAGGAGGAGGGCTGCCGCCAATTCCCGGGCTCAGGGAGGAGGAGGAGCCCCAGGAAACTCTCTGGAACGTCGCCGTTCCGTATGCATGCAAATAGGATATGCCGCGGCGCAGAACAAGCCGCGAGGCTGCAGACCGGTCCTGTGCCCGATGCATGGCTCGCCCCGGGGCGAACGCCATGGCTTCGCTTTCCCGGCCGGAGGGCCTAGGAAGGAACGCATCGCTGGGGAGCCGCCCCGGCCGAGACGGGAGCCGACATGAACGACCTCTTCGACGCGGCGCCGGCCGCAGGGCATGTTCCGCTGGCCGCGGCGCTGCGCCCGGGAACCCTCGACGAGGTGATCGGCCAGGCAGGGATCACCGCGCCGGGCTCGATCCTGCGCCGCCGCATCGCCGCGGGCGCGCTCGGCAGCGTGATCCTCTACGGCCCGCCCGGAGTGGGAAAGACCTCGATCGCGCGGGCCGTCGGCACCATGCTGGGGAAGGAGTTCCGCCAGCTCCATGCCACCCGCGCAGGCGTTGCCGAGCTGCGCAAGCTGGCCGACGAGGCAAGGATCCGGCCGCTGCTGATCTTCGTCGACGAGGTCCACCGCTTTTCCTCGACGCAGGCCGACGACCTGCTGTCGATCTGCGAGAACGGCACGGCCGATTTCATCGGCGCCACGACCGGCAATCCGTATCACGTGCTGACCCCGGCGCTGGTCTCGCGCTCCACCATCCTCAGGCTGGAGCCGATGACGCTGCAGGACATGGAGGAGGTGGTCCGCCGCGGGCTGGCGCATCTGGCCGGGCAGGGCGTCGAGGTCGCGATGACCGCCGATCAGGTCCGGATGGTCGCGGGACGCTCGGGCGGGGACGCGCGCCGGGCGCTGACCACGCTGGAAAGCCTGGCGGTCGGCCATCCCGGCGGCGCGATCGAGATCACCGAGGACATGCTGGAAGAGGCCTATGCCGCCGCGCCGGTGAACCATGACCGCTCCGGCGACCAGCATTACGACCTGGTGTCGGCCTTCGTGAAGTCGATGCGCGGGTCCGACCCGGATGCGGCGCTCTACTGGCTGGCGCGGCTGGTCCATGCCGGCGAGGACCCGCGCTACATCGCGCGGCGGATCATGATCCATGCCTCCGAGGATGTCGGGCTGGCGGACAACACGGCGCTGCAGACCGCGGTCGCAGCGGCCACGGCGGTGGAGAAGATCGGCTATCCGGAGGCGCAGATCGTGCTGGCCCATGCGGCGCTGCACGTTGCGCGGGCGCCGAAATCCAATTCCGCCTGCCGGGGCATCGGGCTGGCGCTGCAGGCGGTGGCCTCCGAACCGCCCGCAGTGGTGCCGAAGCACCTGCGCGACGCGCATTACAAGGGCGCCGAGGCGCTCGGCCATGTCGGCTACCGCTTCCCGCACGACGATCCGCGCGGCTGGGTGGAGCAGGACTACGTGCCGGGGCTGCAACCGGGGCGGTTCTACCAGAGCGACGCGCGCGAGGCGGGGACCTTCGAGAAGCGCGCCGATGCCCATTGGGAGCAGCTCTCCGGCCAGCCTGTCCCGGCGCGGTTCCGGCGCGGCTGAGCCGCCGCGGCTTTCCTGCCGCAGCGTCGGACCGTCCGGATGGCGCGGCGCAAGAAACGCTTGGAACGTTCCGCAGAACATGTATCCTATTTGCGTAAAACAACCCTGACGTGTGGTTCGGCGCCGGGAGTCGCGGAGTCTTGGACTGGCGAAGAGGGGCACCCGCATGAAACATCAGGATCTCTACAAGGGCTTCAATTCCGGCGGCGCCTACGAAATCCTGCCCGGCGGGCATCTGGTGTGCCGCGTCGAGGTGCTGCTGACCACGAAGGAACGCTCGGTCGAATTCCCCGCCACCTTCGCGGAAGTGCCCAGCGTCACCTTCAACATCGATGCGGAACCGCAGGAGGCGGTCGTTCTCGGCCGGATCTCCCGCTACGGAATCACCGGCTGCCGGCTCGAATCGGATGACAGCCGGTCGCAGGCGGTGATCGGCATCGTGGCCTCGGGCCGGGCCGGATTCGGTCTCTGAGCCGGCCGGGACCGTCCCGCGCGGCGGGGCGGACGGAAAGCCTCATTGCGGGCTGCTGCCTGCGGCGATACCCGAAACCACCGATTTTGCAGGCGCCGCGTCCTGCGGTCCGCCCGGGGCTTCCGGCAGGCCGCAGCGCGGGGCGTCCGCATGCCCGTAATTGCCGGAGGAAGACATGGGGCTGACATGCGCGGACGTTATGGTTCCGCCCGAAAACCAGAAGACGATCCATCCCGATGCGAGCGTCGCCACCGCCTTCAACATGATCAAGTCCAGCCGCGCGCGCTTCCTGCCGGTGGTGGACGATGACGGCAGGTATGTCGGCGTGTTCTCGGCGCCGACCCTGCTGAAGATGATCCTGCCCAAGGCAGCGACCATCGACATGGGGTCGAACGCGTTCTCGGGCAAGCTCGACAACCTGAAGTTCTTCAGCCTGTCCAAGGAGGATTTCATCGCCCAGCTGGAGCGGCTGAAGGACGAGACCGTGCGGGAGAACATGTCCCGCCCCGAGAACATCCCGATCGCCGCGCCCGACACGCCGGTGATGGAGGGCATCTTCCTGATCTACAAGTACAAGCGACACGTGATGCTGGTGGAGCCCAAGACCGGGCGCTTCGTCGGCACGGTCAGCGCCAACTCGCTGCTCGACCAGGTTCTCGGTTCCACGGAAATTCCGGAGTAAAGACAAGTGCACGGACAAGTTGACGCCGGGGGACATGCGTTCTCCGTTCCCCACCTTCTTGGCATCGACCCGCTCTGGATGGCCACCGGCATCCTGATCCTCGTCTATGCCATCCTGATCACCGAGAAGCTCAACCGCGCGATCCTGGCGATGCTGGGCGCCTCGCTGATGGTGATCTTCGGCATCATCAACCAGCAGCAGGCAGTCGCCGGCGTCGATGCCAACACGCTGGCGCTGCTGATCGGGATGATGGTGATCGTGGCGATCACCTCGAAATCCGGCCTGTTCCAGTATGTCGCGATCAAGGCGGCCAAGGTCGTCAAGGCCAATCCGACCGGCATCCTGATCATGCTGACGCTGATCACCGCCGTGTTCTCGGCGCTTCTGGACAACGTCACCACGGTTCTGCTGATCGCGCCGATCACGCTGTTGATCACCGATGCGCTCGGCACCAAGGTGTTTCCCTTCTTCATGGCCGAGATCCTGGCCTCCAATGTCGGCGGCACCGCGACGCTGATCGGCGACCCGCCGAACATCCTGATCGGCTCTGCCGCAGGCCTCAGCTTCAACGATTTCGCCGTGAACCTCGCGCCGATCGCGATGGTCTGCCTCGTCGCGCTGACCGGGATCATCTACCTGGTGAACCGCAGGGCGCTGTCGCAGATCCCGGCCTCGGCCTCGGCCAAGATCATGGAATTCGACGAGAAGAGCGCGATCACCGACGTGCGGCTGATGGTCAAGGCGCTCTTCGTGCTGGCGCTGGTCATCCTCGGCTTCACCGCCGGGCATTCCTACGGCATCCAGCCGGGCACCTCGGCGCTGGCCGGGGCCGGGCTCCTGATGCTGCTGGCCTATGCCGGGCAGGACGCCGAGCACCAGTCGGAATCGGTGCACCACATCTTTGGCGAGGTCGAATGGGTGACGATCCTGTTCTTCGGCGGTCTCTTCGTGATCGTCGCCGCGGTGGAGCATGTCGGGCTCCTGGCGATGTTCGCGGAGTTCGTGCTGAACGTGACCGACGGCGATCTTATGTGGACCGCCTTCCTGGTGTTCTGGGCCTCGGGCATCCTCTCGGCGATCCTCGACAATATCCCCTTCGTGGCAACCATGATCCCGATGATCCAGGCGACCGCGGACACGTTCGGTCCCGACAAGATCGAGCCGCTCTGGTGGTCGCTGGCGCTCGGCGCCTGCCTAGGCGGCAACGGCACGCTGCTGGGCGCGTCGGCGAACCTGACCGTGGCGGCCTTCGCAGAGAAGGCCAAGCAGCCGATCAGCTTCATGGCCTTCACCAAATTCGCCTTCCCGATCATGATCCTGACCCTGGTGCTGGCGAACATCTACATCTGGCTCCGCTACTTCTGAGCCTTGCGGAGCGCGCCGGGCCAGTCCCGGCGCCTCCCTTCAGCGCTGCCGCGCCGACTCCCTTCCGATCCATGACATCAAGACGGCCACGATCCGCGCCTGCTCGGCGCCACCCAGCGGGCGGCCCTTCGGGATGCCGTGCCATTTCGCCAGGCAGCCGCGGCAGCAGGTGGCGGTGGCATGCTGCGCGACGAAGACCGGGTGGCCGCGCATCGGCGTCTGCCTGCCGTCCTTCGCCGGATGTGCCGGGGCGAGCCTTTCGCCGATGAACGCCTCGGCATGGCGGCGGACGGTCTCGGGCCCCTTGGCGGCAAGGTAGTCCCGGTCCTCCTGTCCCAGCCGGAACCGGCTGCGGAAGTCCGATCGCGCCAGCCGCGCGAAAAGCGCCTGCGTCTCCGGCGGCTCCGGCAGAGCCGCGGCCGGCGAAGGGGGGGCGGGCAGGCGGTCCTCCAGGGCGCTGCCGAACAGCTCGCCCTGCCTGGGGTCCCCGCCGCGGGACCGCGATGCCCTTGCCATGTTCCGGCTCCTTCCGCCCATGCATGCCGACCTTCCCATGGCGGCATGGCGCTGCCAAGCGCCCGCGGGGTCAGATCAGGCTCTGCCGCGCGGCCGCGGTCACCAGCCGGGTCAGGCGGTCGAACCGGCCGGCCGCAAGGCGGCTGACCTGCCAGTGGAGCGGCCGGTCCAGCACTGCGCCCGGCACCATTTCGGCGATCCGCCCGGCCTTCATATGGGCGCGCAGCAGCGGTTCCGGGCCCATGCCCCAGCCGAGCCCGAGCAGCGTCGCCTCGATCATGCCTTCGGTGGAAGGCAGCCAATGCGTCGGGAAATCCGGGACCGTGCCGAAATTCCGCTGCACCCAGTCCCGTTGCAGCCGGTCCTTCTGCCCGAAGGTCAGCGCCGGTGCGCGGGCCAGCGCGCCGGCCGTGACCCCATCGGGAAAATGCCGCGCAAGGTAGTCCGGGCTGGCCGCCGCCAGATAGCGCAGGCGCCCCAGAGGCTTGACCTGGCAGCCCTGCACCGGGCGCTCGAGCGTCGTGACCGCGGCCAGCACCCGGCCGCGGCGCAGCCAGTCGGCGGTGTGCTCCTCGTCATCGGTCACGAGGTTCAGCATGAATCCGGTCTCCGCCGCGAAGGGCGCGGCCGCGGCGAGGAACCAGGTCGCCAGGCTGTCGGAATTGATCGCGATGTCGAGCGTCACCGGCTGCGGAGCCCCCTCCGCAAGTCCCGGCAGCAAGCCGAAGAGCCCGTGTTCCAGCATCTCCACCTGCTCCATGTGGCGGCAGAGCCAAGCGCCTTCTGCCGTTGCCGTGCAGGGCGTGCCGCGCTCCAGCAGCACCGTGCCCAGCCTTTCCTCGAGCTGCCGGACCCGCTGGGACACGGCAGAGGGGGTGATGCCGAGCTTGCGCGCCGCGGCCTCGAAGCTGCCGGTGCGGTGGATCAGCGCGACGGCGCGGGCGGCGGGATAGTCGATCATGGTGAAGCTCAGCTAATGCAGGATTAGATACTTCAATTTGCCTCAGGATGGCCGCCGCGGCTAGGGCAGGCCGGACCTTTTCCGGAGTTCCCGCCATGTTCCAATCCGTCTATTTCGCCGGCCTCTCCATGGGGCTCAGCCTGATCGTCGCCATCGGCGCGCAGAATGCCTTCGTCCTCCGCCAGGGGCTGCGCGGCGAGCATGTCTTCGCCATCTGCCTGGCCTGCGCGCTTTCGGACGCGGTGCTGGTCAGCCTCGGGGTCGCCGGCTTCGCCCGCATCGTCGCGGTCCTGCCCGCCGTCGAACCGGCGATGCGCTATGGCGGGGCGGCATTCCTGGTGATCTACGGCGCCCGAAGCTTCGTCTCGGCCTTCGGCCCGGGCGCGGTTCTGGCGGCCTCGGGGGGCGGAGGCACAGTGCCGCTCTCGGCCACCCTGGCAACCTGCATGGCCTTCACCTGGCTGAACCCGCATGTCTATCTCGATACGGTGATGCTGCTCGGCTCGATCTCGACCCAGTTCCCCGGGCAGGAGCGCGCTTTCGCGCTCGGTGCCATCACAGCCGCCTTCGGCTTCTTCTTCGCGCTCGGCTACGGCGCGGCCTGTCTGCGCCCGGTCTTCGCCAGCGCGACCGCCTGGCGGGTGCTGGACGCGGGCATTGCCGTCGTCATGTGGGCGATCGCGCTGAAACTGCTGCACGGCGGATGACGGAAAGAGGCGGCGCTTCGCAGCAAAACCTCTGGCAGCAAGCGCCGCTCCGTGCCAGAATGGGGCATGGCAAAGGCAAAGCTTCCACCCCCCGCTGCGCCCCGGATTCCGGTGAAACTGCCCCGATGGGCATTGCGCGACGACCCGGCGACCCCCGACTCGGCGGCATTCCGGGCCGGGGCGGCGCTGATGGCGCTGGATTTCGCGCTGGCCGATCCGGCGGTGCCCGGCATGCTGCTGCGCGACCGGCTGGCCCTGCGCGCGGCCGAGGCCTGTTTGCGCCGCGCCGGTCGCCCGGAACGCACGGCGGAGCTGCGCGACGAGGTGCACCTGCTGCGCGAGGGCGAAACTCCGGGCCCGGGCGGCGCTGTCTTCCTCGACTGGCGGCGCCTGACCCGGCTGCGGCTGAACGCGGGCTGGGAGCTGCGCATCCGCCAGGGCCTGCCGGAACTGCCCGATCCCGCCGATCTGCCTGCGGCGCCGGTCGCGCGGGCCGCCGCATTGCTGGCCGCCTGCCTCAGCGCGGAGCCGCGCGCCCAGGTTCCGGCCCTGCTTCTCGCCGAGGCCGCGCTGTCGGCGGCGCTCGGCCTGGCGCAGCCGCTGCCGCTCCTGGGCGGACATCTGACCCGCGCCGAGCTGCGCGACCCCGACACGCTGGATGCCGCCTGCCTGCGCGCGGCGACGGCCGCGGCCGAGCAGGCGCTGGCGCTCGCCGACGAGTTGGCCCGCCGCGCCGACAAGCTGCGGGCGGTGGCGCCCAAGTTGCGCGCCAAGGCCTCGGATGCGGCGGTCGCGCTGTTCCTGGCCGAGGACGCGGTCTCGCCCGCCCGCGCGCTGACCCCGGTGATCCGCGGCAGCCGCATGCCGATGACCGACCGCGCGGCGCGGCGGATCTGCGACCGGCTGGTGGCGCTCGGCGCGGTGCAGGAGCTTTCCGGTAGGGAGACATTCAGGATCTACGGGCTGTGAGCGAGTTCGACCGGGAACTGGACGGGCTCCCCCCGGAGCTGCGCTGGCGCGAATGGATGCGGCGGATCGAGGCGGTGCTCTTCGCCTCGGCCCAGCCGGTCGGCCGCGAGTCGCTGGCGCGGATCGTCGGCAAGGGCGCGCCGGTGGACCTGCTGCTCGACGACCTGAAGGCCGAGCTCGACGGGCGGCCCTACGAGCTGGCGCAGGTGGCGGGCGGCTGGCAGCTCAGGACCCGTCCGGGCTATGCGCCCGCGATCAAGGCGGCGGCCAACCTGCCGGAGCCGCGGATGGAACTGTCGCCCTTCGAGACCGCGGTGCTGGCGGCGATTGCTTACCAGCAGCCGGTGACGCGGGCGGGGCTTGCGGATGTCTTCGGCAAGGAAGTCCCGCGCGATCTTCTCTCCCGCCTGCGGGCAGCGGACCTGATCGCGCCCGGACCGCGCAGCCCGGCGCCGGGCGCGCCCTATACCTATGTTACGACCGAGGCCTTCCTCGCGCGCTTCGACCTTGCCACGCTAGACGACCTGCCCGACCGCGAGGCGCTGATGGATGCCGGCCTCGACGGAAGTACCGAGGTGGCAGGGAGCTAGCGGCGCTTTTCCTGCCGGAGACCCTGCCGCTGGCGGAAGACGCTGGGAGCGGAACGCATGGCCAAAAGATGAACGTGGCCGCCAGGGCTGTCGCCGAAAGAACGACAATCGGGCAGCGGTCGAAACTCGCCGCCAGTCTTCGAGGCGGCCGGACATGCAGTCGATCCCATGGCGGCACTTGCACCGCCTCTTGTCATGCGGGATCGCGCCTTTGCGGCACCGCCCGACGGAATGCAGACCTGTATGTCCAATACTTTCAAGGCACTGCAGCTCCAATCGGCATTCGCCATGCGGTTCGGACCGGTAGCGCGGCATGGCTTGCCATCCGCGGTCCGCAATCAGCCACCCGGCCTCCGGCGGCGATGCCAGCAGGGATGCCGCTCCCTTTTGGTCGCTCGCCCGATGCCCGGCAGGTCATTGCACAGCAACGTCCAGCGAGGGTGGCCCGCCGACAGACAGAAACTGATCGGACGTCCCAGGTAGTCGGTGACGGCATGCAGATTGGAGTTCAAGTCGCCGCTCTCGGGTAAACGGTCCCCCGGATCGTTTCCCGATCCTCGAACTCTGCCTGATCAGCCTTCCGCGCTCCCGGTTCGGCAGGAAATCGATCTACCGAACTGATTTCTGTTCCGCCGCACTCGCCCGGAGGCTGGGCGCCGTCGGATGGGCCTTGAGAAAGGATGTTTCCATCGTCACGGTCCGCTTGTCCCGGCCGCCGGAGGCCGGGCCGTCCATGATCCGGGCGAAGACGCCCATCCGGCTCCAGCGGAGCCAACGGTTGCAGAGCGTTTCCGGGGCTTTCGCGGCGCCGCTGGCGCCACGGTCCCATTCACTTGTGCGGTCGATGCTCATGTCCTGGCTCGCATGGCGCGGCCCTGGCCCTCGAACCCGATGCGCCCGTGTCGCCGGAACTGCAGGTTCTCAAGGAGTTGCAGGTTGCGCGCCGCGCCCTGATCGCCGAGCGGACCCTGTTGCCCAAGCGCGGCCACGTCCAGATCCACGCTCTGGTGAAGCGTCAGCTCGCGAAACGGCTGGTCCTCGTCGAGCGCCAGATCGCGGACCTGGACGCTGAGATTGCCAAGCTTATCGCCAAGGACGATGCCATGGCATGTTTCCGCGAAATCCTGTGCTCCATCCCCAGCATCGGCCCTGTCGCGACGGCGGTGATCCTCGCCTTCCTGCCCGAGATCGGGAAGCTCGACGGAAAGCAGGCCGCAAGCCGCGCAGGCCTTGCCCACTACAGCCGCGGATCCGGCCATCTGCTGGAAAGGCAGGTCCTTCATCAGCGGGGGCCGCAAGCCGTCGCGCGACGTACTTTGCATGCCTTCCGTTGTCGCAATGCGCTTCAACCCTGATCTCAAGGCCAAGCACACCCATCTCCGTGAGGCCGGAACACCCGCAAAGGTTGCCATCGTCGTACTCATGAGAAAGCTCCTGCTCACCGCCAACGCGCCGGTCAAGGCCGACAGTCTGTGGACCCCAAACGCCGCTTGCGCATGACGGATACTCACTCAGTCAGCCAGAACAGGTCTTGCATCATTCACCTCGAGAGGGTCCGCAATCACGAGTCCTAAACAATTTCGATGGGCCATGACCCCAACCCCGTCCAGCCGCGTATGGTCGCGGAACTCGCGCTTGCAGCCGTGTGGCCGTGTGCCCGGGCGGATGCTTGGGGTCCATTTGGCAGCGTTGGCCGCTGGAAGCTTGTCTCCGTGTGCCTTTGCCGGTTTCAGAATCGCTCTCGGGACAGCCGAGCCGCTGGTCGGGACTGACATGGCCAAGGCCTGCAGATGGCCAGCCATGTCCGATGTCCATCTTCTCTATTCTATGTTCGACGCGGGTGCGATCGGGCCCGGGCCGGAAGGACGAAGGATGGTTGCCGCGTTGATCCCAATCGCCCGCAGCCAGTGCCTGCTGCATCCGCGCGCAGGCGGGCAGCGGTATGCAGCGACCGTGCATTTGCACTTCGCGGCTGCCGCCTCGGGGTCTCGCCACGCGGGGCAGCGCAATGATCTTGCCGGGTACCGCGGGCCGGCGAGCAAGCCTGGCAACGGCGGTGCCGCTCGGGACGTTCCGCAGCGGGGCACGTCACGGTCGGAGATTGTCACGCCCTGGCACGGACGGCCTCGCCGAGCTTGAAGCGACCCACAAGTGCCCGCCTGCGGCGTTGCAAGGCGGGCGCCTTCCGCGAGGTCTGCGAGGCGGGGGAAGCCCCGCCATGGGACCGCGGTCCCCGGCGGTGCGGCGGACGCGCGGCCGGGATGGCCTCCGGGGCGCGCGGCCGCCCCGGTGCAGGATCCGGGATCGCGAGGTGCCTGCCGCTTCCTCGCCGGCGCCGCCCGGTCGGGCTGGTGGCGCCCGTCCTGCGCGGAAACGGCAGCGCCGCCCCCCCCCGGCGTCCCGCGGACGGGCATCGCCAGCCATGGCCCCCGCCAGGCCACGGCGCGGCACATCGCGATGCAGCCGGCGGGGCCATCCACACCGCCAATGGCGGATAGCGGCTCGCTCCGCGGCAAGCCGCAGGGAACGGCGGTGCCGGACAGGAAGGCTGCATGCCCTTCGGACAAGGTGAACCGGCAGTTCCGGGCGCCTGCTCCGAACATGCTCTGCCCTCTCGGCGATTGCGTGCAATCGCCTGCCGGGTGACAGGTGGGCGGCTTCGCCTGCGCGGCGACCTGGAAGGGGGTCTCCTGCGCGGCCGCCCGCCATCGGGCCCGAACCGATGGCGCCACAATGGCTCGCTGACCGATGCCCGCGCCAGGAAGACCGTCGGCTGGCGCGCGAGCACGGCCGCGCATGCCGTCGCCCATCGGGCCCGGACCGGTGGCGCCGCGGCGGGCAGCCGTCCCCGATGCCCCGGAGCAGGCGGTCCGCGACCGCCGTCCGGCA
>NZ_JAATVU010000189.1 GCF_013184745.1 Mangrovicoccus sp. HB161399 | reverse complement strand
GGCGCAGCGCGAAGGCGCGGTCGCTGGCGGGGATGGCGATCATGTTGCGATACCTCCGTTGCCTATGGAATTGGACAAATCTTGCGGGGTGGCGCGGCGGAAACACTTCATCTGGCCACCATTCCAGACCTGCCGTATCTTCTGGTGCGGGCCATGCCTTACCGGGGCGCGACCCGCCACATCACCTTCGAACGAACCCTTCAAAGGAGACATGATCCGATGGGTGAATTTGATCATTTGCATGCTGCGTACCGGCGGGCGCATGATGCATTCACCGAGATCGATGATGCTCTCAGCAGCCTGATCGAGCAGCTCAGCAAGGCGCATGAGGTGGCCAGCCTTGTGCGGGAAGGAAATGCGCCCGGGCAGATCAAGGACATTCCGGTCTTTCCAAATCTTCCGCCGACCATCGAGATCAGGGCGTTGACCTTCGACTGGAACATTGCCCTGCATGCTCTGCACGACGCCTACTTCGACCTTCCCGCAGACGAGCGGTGCCTTGTGCCTCGCCTGCCACCCGCAGCGAACATAGCTGCCCGGGGATTGGCACACAGCTGATCCGACCCGTTCCGGCATGTCGATCCAGTAGCTCATCGCTCAGCACCTCCAGGCGCGGCGGGGATCGCCCGCTAGGATCATCGCCTCGTCGAAGATGGCGGCGACCGGATGGCAGCCGAGATCGGCGCGGCAGGTCGGGCGGTAGGCGGGGAAGCGCGGGTCGAGGACGGCGTGCAGCATGCCGAGGACGGAGGGCCACGTGGTGAGCTTGGCGAGGGTGTCGTCAGCCAGCGGGAAGGTGGTCTTGACTTTGTCGGCGAGGCCAGACAGCGCGGTCTCCGGGATCACCTCGCCAGCAGCACGTGCGGCGGAAAGAATTCGTCCGGTGGTATCATTGACCGTCGGAACATAATATGAACAGACTTCGGCGGGTGGCATGTCGTGTCCTCCATAATTTCGGAAAACATGACAGACGGGAATATATCAGTCAATGACTGACAGTAATATTTTGCGAAAAAATATTCCGGACGAGGTTAGCCGTCGGTTGAAGGAGTTGAGCGACGAGGACTTGTTGGAACTATTACGTCGACTTGAGAGGGCGGGGCCGGGTTAGGGCTTGGCGTCGGGTTGGAGGCTTTCGAGCAGCTGTACGGCCGTGAGCTGCTTCTCACGGCTGACCCTTAGAAGTGCGGTAATCGCACGGTCAATTAGTTCATCCCTCTCGAAAAGTTCCGATGTTTTGACCTGAAGTGCAGCCGCGATCTTCTCCAGGACGTCGAGCGTCGGGTTCGCGGTTCCCTTTTCGATCTTGCTGATCATGCTCTGCGTGAGGTCGCACATGTCGCCGAGTTCGGCTTGCGACAGGCCGCGGAGTTTTCTGAGAATTTTGATCCGTTCCATGCTTGAGGGTATGCCTGATGGAGCATGATTGTCGAAATCCTGGCGGTCATGGTGCGTCGATCGGGATAAATGAATAGGATTGACAGGAATATGACGGACAGTCATATCTTGGCCGATGGCATCACTTCCCGAATATCTCATGTCTCAGGGCATCACGCAGGCAGAATTCGCGAAACGAATTGGAGCCTCGCAAGGATTTGTCAGCAAACTTTGCAAGGGAACCGGGACGCCGAGCTTGGAGCTTGCAGCGCGGATTGAATGTGTCACGGCAGGCGCAGTTACCGCTCTTACATGGGTCGACTTGTCGAAAGTCATGGTCGAATGACCGTGGGCCTCAATATGTCCAGCTCTCAAAACCGGATCTCCATTTTGGTGGGGGGGGCGCCCGGCCAGAGGGCTGCCGGACCGCACAAGGCTACGCCTGCCGCGGATCCGCGCCGAGTCAGGAATTCCGGAATCAGCGCGCCTTGGGGGCGCTGCGGTTGCATGGCTGAACCGCAGCGCCGCCCGGCATGCGATTCTCGGGCAACGAGATGCCGGGCGCCCGGTGAGCGCGGGCAGCACCATGAAACCACATGTCATATTCACAAATCGAGTGGGAAAATACGCCAATTCCGCTATCCTGCAATAGCAGAGACGCGGCAGGGACCACGCCTTGGGCGGTCGCCGCGGCTCCGCCCCGCGCGGTTGGTTGGACTGCGCGGGGCGTTTAGGTCAAAGTTCGTACTGCGCCCGCTGCTTCTTGGGGGGCATGAGGCAGGCGATCTGGATGGAATGATGCTTGCCGTCGGATGCCAGCCCGACCATCTCCGCGGCGATGGGCATATCGTTGTCGAAGTTCTTGTCGAGCCAGGCGGCAGCCTCCTCTTCGATCTCGCCGAGATGGTATTGCTGCAGGTCCTGGTGCATGTGGAGCCGGGCAGTGACGTGGACAGCGGGCCTGCCGTGCTCGCCGTCCCAGCCCCGCTCGAGCTCCATCTCGATGTGGTCCTGCGTGGCGTCGAACTGCTCCGTCACCGCGCGGATCATCTCGTCGATCTCTGCGGAATGCTTGCCGGTTCCGCGGACGCGCTCCCAGCCGCGGCGGAACTGCCAGTAGACCCACTTGCCGTCCGGCCGGTTCGGCGGGACGGCGAATTCCTCCCAGAGGCTT
>NZ_JAATVU010000188.1 GCF_013184745.1 Mangrovicoccus sp. HB161399 | reverse complement strand
TGGTGCTCCTCTGATGCCGATCAACGAAGCGAGCCGGGACCAGGATGAGCGCGACCTCAAGGTGCTGACGCTCTACGCCGAGGGGATCAGCGATACCGAGATTACCAAGCGCCTCGGCATTCCGCGCAATACGTCCCTGAGCATCCGCAACCGCATCCGCACGGCGGACCTGCGCCAGAGCGGCGAGGACGGCGACGTGGTGCGCAGCTGGTACCAGCGCGGGATCGTCCCGCAGGAAGTGGTGCCATGACACCGGCTGAGAGGCGCGCAGAGCTGCTGGAAACCGGCCGGAAGAACAAGCTGCCGATCGATGCCCTCTGGGTGGTCGAGACGGCGGTGGAGGCGCTGCGGGCCATGGGCCTGGCAGTCGAGGCGAACTGCGAAGGCGCAGACGTGACGATCAAGACGACTATCGGGGGTGAACGGTGAGCCACAAGGCGACCAACTGGCTGTCGACGATACCAGCGGCGGAGCTTGGGCATTCGGAGTTCCGGATCCTGTTCCACCTCTGCGACTGCCACAATCCGAGCATGGGCTGCTTCCCGTCCCAGGAGTACCTACGCGCGACCTGCGGCGTGTCGAACGGCACGCTCAACAACTCTCTCAGGAGCCTCGAGGAGAAGGGGCTGATCAGGCGCGAGAAGCAGATCGACCCGGTCACGAAGCGGCAGCTTCCGACGCGCTACGTGCTCGGATTCGAGATGGCGGGCGGCGGCAAATCGGCGGCCTCTGGCGGAGATGGGTCGGCCGCGCGGACGGATCGGAGGAAGCACCAGGAACGGGCAAAGCCGACTCCAGAAAATGGAGACGGAATACAGGAAACCCGGCTCCAACGTGCTGGAGACGGAGCCGTCTCCAATCCGGACCACGACCCGTCTCCAACTGAGACCACGACCCGTCTCCAGCCCACTGGAGACATAACCTGTAAAGAACCAGGAAATAACCACGGGGCCGTCCACAGCGGGCATTCCCGGACGCTGTTCTTCACCGACGACGAGCGCTTCGAAGCGAGGGAAATCGCCGACCACATCGGGCGCGGAGGCGGGGTCAGAGCCGATGCCGTTCCGCAGCGCATCCGGCAATGCCTCGTCGCCGAGAAGATGATCACCGGAGCGCAGGCCGATGCGCTCGGCATTCGCTGAGAAAGGGGCAGGCATGGACAGGCAGGAACAATCCATAGGGCGCCGGAATGTGCGGGAGCGGCTGATCGAGCCGCTGGAGAGGCTCGGGCTGCGTCCGCCGTCCGGAGCGACGAAAGCGCGGTGGGCGGACATGGTCGACGAGATCACGCTGCGGCTCGCCTACATGTCGCCGGAGAAGCTCGACGCGCTGGCCGAGATCATCGCCGCGAACCCGATGGGGCCGGGACGGGACAGGATGCCGATCCCGGCCGCCATCGTGAAGATCGCGACGCGGGTCGAGGAACCGCCGGAGATGGCGTCGGCGCTGCTGCGTGGCGTGCTTGGCTCCTCGGTCGGTGCCAGGGCGATCCGCGAGGGCTGGGCGCCGGAGCTGCTCAACTACCTGCGGGAGCGGCACAGCTGGGTGCGGTCGGAGGATGCCTATGCGATCGGCAAGCTGATGGAGATCGCCGAGCCGAACATCCGCCGCAAGAACAAGCTCGACAGCCTGATCCTGAACCGGTGCGCGATCTCCGAGGCCGACGAACGTTTCCTCGAGGGGCGCCAGATGGCGATGGAGCGCTGCCAGCAGATCGCCGACATGGCGCGGGGGCACGCATGAAGGGGAACGCGCCGATCAGCCGGATCTACAGCATGGGGCAGGCCGCGGCCGATCCGGACCCTCTGGCGACGAATGCCAGGACGGAGCGCATGCGCCGGGACTCCTGGAGGGAGCACAAGCTGGTGATCGTCCGCATGTCCGAGCTGCCGGAGCCGCTCCGCGCGGCCATGGCGAAATGGGCTGAGACGCAATGGGGGCGCGGATCATGATCCGGAAGATCAACGGCAAGGGGGTGAACAGGGCCAATGTCGCCTGCGATACGTGCGGTCGGATCGAGACCGTCACCTGCGACTATTTCCGCAAGGCAGGCAATGAATGGACGCCGAATGAGGGGCAGGTGCTCAAGAAGATGGCTGCCCAGAAATGGGCGATCGTGAAGGGCAAGCACCTGTGCCCGACCTGCGACGCCAAGAGGCGCGCCAAGCCGCAAGAGGAAGCCAGCGACATGACGAACAAGGGCAGGGCCGTGACGGACCTTAGGCAGCCGAGCCGCGAACAGAAGCGGCAGATCGCCGACATGCTGCGCGATGTCTACGACCTGGACCGCGGGCGCTATGTCAGCGGCGAGACGGATGCCACGGTGGCCGAGGTTCTCGGCGGCGGGGTGATGCCGGTCTGGGTGGCGGAGATCCGCGAGGAGTTCTTCGGGCCGGATGGCGGCAACGATGACATGGCCGAGACAGCAGCGGAGATCGCGGCGAAGCTCGGGCAGATCGAGATGACGCTGGCAGAGGCAGACGCTGCCCAGAAGGCGGTGGAGCACGTGAAGGCGGCGCTGTCCGGCCAGAAGGTGGACCTGCAGGCCATGGC
>NZ_JAATVU010000187.1 GCF_013184745.1 Mangrovicoccus sp. HB161399 | reverse complement strand
AGACCGGGTCCGAAGCCCGCACGGGGATCGGCAGGTGGATCGTTCGGCATCTCTCTCGGACGGATCGCGTTCGACGCCTCACTCTGCAACACCGTGCGCCCGCACTCGGCACTTGGAGGCAGAACACCGGTCGAGGCCCATAAGGGCCCCGGCCTCAAGGCGGCAGCATGATCACCAGGCAAGCTTAGCAGCGCCGCAAACCTGTCCGGGAAATGGGGGCCACCTCAGTAACTCCCAGCCTGGGAGCCGGGGGCAAGGTCATGTACTCGTTGGCGGCAAGCTTGGCAGCGTATCCGGATCTCGGGGGCCAACTCAGAAAATGGAGCTTCTCCCAAAGAAAAGTGTCGCCATGGTCCCATGGCGACACAGATGTTTATTAAAAATAACTACTTTGCGAACAGAAAGTTTTCACAACTTCAATACTTTACCTGTCGTCTATGCGTCCATGAGCGCACAACCGTAGATGTAACGCAAGTCTTGCAATATTAATTCTTTGTTAATTTTTATCAATTTGCGAATCATTTGGTGGCAGGTCACTCTCAAGAGAATTGCAGTGTGGGTTGCCGTAGCTCTGAGGTGGGCCAAGTTCGGGTGCCGGGCAGAGAAAGGAAGCCGGTCAAGGGCATGCTGCAAGTCGTTGTTCCACAAGGGGTGGCACGGCCGAACAATAGGCGTACGGCACCCTCTGCTCGCGATTGGAGGCAAGTTCATGACCATCGAATTGATCAGCATGCGCCGTTCGAACGGGACCGGGGAACCGGATCCGCACGGGCCGTTGGAGGTCATTTTCTTCGATGGAGAAAAGCGCGTCGTGGCGTCGGTAATAATGGGTGCTGACGGCGCTGCTGCCGCTTATGCTCTCCACGGCTACGAGATCACCGCGCTTTGCAAGATCCGGGCGGGCGAAGCAGATGGTTCATGAGGATAGTGGGACTTTTTTCCCGGACACATCCCCCCTTGGAAGGATTGGTTAACAGTTTTTTAACATTTCTTAACGTACATCGAAGCATGTCGTGCACTCAGCCCAAGAGCTTATGGTTTGGGCAATTAGTTTCTTTGTTCAGGTGTTTGCATGGCTCGCGGTGTGCCAAGCCGCCTCCCCAAGTGGCTTGGCCCCGCATTTTTTCGTGACGGCCGCACGTTCTGCTATCCAAGGGCGGGCCTCTTGCGATGGTGGCCCTCAACGGGAAGCTTCTCGCCACATCTGACGACGTACAAGGGCGCCAGCTCATCGGAGTCTCGGAGAAATGTAAGCGTTCCGGGAAGCCGATCATTGCACCTTTATCCAAGAGCGCAGACCCAGCCTATATTGACGCTAGGCGCCAATATAGGCCGCGATCGTGCTTTAGGGTTTTCAATGCCTTAGATAGTTGATCGCGACGCCCACCGCGCCATGTGACGCTCGTGAGACCTTCCTGCCGCAGCAGCATTGGCTGACCAAGATAGGTCCTGCAGTTTCCGATGGATTCGCGTATCGCGTCGCTGCTCTCGACCTGAAGACCTGCTCTGGCTGGCCGGAGTGTCGAGATCCCCACACTGTCTTCTGGGCGCCGACGCGGAACCACTTTCAATTTTATCGCTATCGGTCGGGCTTCCACAAATTGATCTTCGCAAATCCAATGACTGGAGGTGTCGGTCAGCGCCCTGCCAGCATCAGGCCTCAATGGCTTCGCTCCGCCGTTGGCCGAAGTGTGAACCGCCCCGGGTTTGCCGGAGGCTTCAACTCGTGAGTAGAGTGAAGCCACGATGAGCAAGACCACGAACAAGTTTTCCCCTGAGGTCCGGGACCGCGCCGTTAGGCTGGTGCTGGAGAACGAGGGCCAGCACGGCTCCCGCTGGCAGGCCGTCATGTCGATCTCGGCAAAGATCGGCTGCTCGGCCCACACGCTGAACCAGTGGGTCAAGAAGGCGGAAGTCGACAGCGGCAAGCGGGCGGGCATTCCCGCCGACGTCGCGGAGCGGCTGAAGGTGCTGGAACTCGAGAACCGCGAACTGCGCCAGGCCAACGAGATCCTGCGCAAGGCGTCCGCTTGTTTTGCGATGTCGGAGCTCGACCGCCCACTGAAACGATGATGGCCTTCATCGATGCCCACCGCGGGCAACATGGGGTCGAGCCGATCTGCAGGGTCCTGCTGATCGCCCCATCCACCTATTTTGTGAGGTGGTCCCTATTTCCCGGACAGTTTCTCGGCGACGCTAAGCTTGCCTATTGATCATGCCGCCGCCTTCATGCCGGGGCCCTCGTGGGCCTCGACGGGTGTCCGTCCTCCGAGCGCCGAATGCGGACGCTGGGTGTTGCAGAGTGAGGCGTCGAACGCGATCCGTCCGAGAGAGATGCCGAACGATCCACCTGCCGATCCCCGTGCGGGCTTCGGACCCGGTCTCGAAAGCGTTCAGGTAGCGAGCCGCGCTGCCTCAGCGCCTCGCTCGCCGTTGCGCTCGGACCGGTGGCGCGCAACGGCTGGCTAGGCTCTGGACACATTGAGTTTCACAGCCAGTAGATAACGACTGCCGCGAGGGCGATAGCTGAGAAGAACACCTTCGGGCATCTGTCGTATC
>NZ_JAATVU010000186.1 GCF_013184745.1 Mangrovicoccus sp. HB161399 | reverse complement strand
CCGGATGGACTAAGCCGCTCCGCGGCAATGGCGCTCGTGGCTGGCGTTGGTTGGTGAACTCGGCGTTTTCTATGTGGCTGGCCCTTCTGGGCTGACGATTGAGGTCTTCCCACCGTCAGACAGGAGGTTCCAATGGAGGAGAAGAAGACCACGCCGCTGCGCCAGCGGATGATCGAGGACATGAACATCCGCGGGTTGTGCGAGAAGACCCAGAAAGCCCACATTCGGAATGTGAAACATTTCGCGTCCTTCCTCGGTAGGGCGCCCGACACAGCCACGCCAGAGGACCTTCGGTCATACCAGCTGAAGATGACCGAAGAGGGGGTGACCGCCAGCACGTTCAATGTGCGCATCATCTCGCTGCGGTTCTTCTTCGGTGTCACGTGCGGACGCGACGAGATGAAGCGGTTCATGCAGTTCCACCGCAACCCGCGGAAGTTGCCGGTCGTTCTGAGCGTCGAGGAAGTGGCAGATCTGATGGCCGCCGTGCCGGGCCCGGGGCTCAAGTATCGCGCAGCGCTCGGGATCAGCTACGGAACCGGGCTGCGCGCGTCCGAGGTCTGCAACCTGAAGGTCAAGGATATCGACAGCGACCGGATGCTGATCCATGTCGACGACGGCAAGGGCGGACGTGACCGCAAGGCCATGCTCTCGCCGAGCCTGCTGGATCTATTGCGGGATTATTGGCGCGAGTCCCGTCCCGAGGGCTGGTTGTTCCCCGGCAAGCCCAAGATCAACCCGCTGTCGCCGCGTCAGTTGAACCGGGCATTCACCTCGGCCAAGCACATGGCAGGCATCAAGAAGGCCGCGACATTGCACACATTGCGGCACAGCTTCGCCACCCATCTGCTCGAGGCCAATACGGATGTCCGGGTGATACAGGTGCTGCTCGGGCATGCCAAGCTGACGACAACGGCACGCTACACCCATGTGGCGACCAAGACGATCCGCGGGACGGTCAGCCCCTTCGAGCAGATGAAGATGCTTCAGGACGAGACCCTGCGACGAGGGTTGGAATAGCACCCGGGGCGCATGCCCCGGCCCAAGCTGGAGATCGCTGACATCTTCCGCGCGTACGGCCCTGCGTGGCGGCGGGCCAATGCCGGGCATGTCAGCCTGACACAGCTCAAGGTGATGTCGGCCATCGAGGCCTGCCGGACCGAAGCGCTCGGCGGGCATGTGGCGGGCTGTGCCACGTGCGGCCACCAGCACATAGCCTACAACTCCTGCAAGAACCGGCATTGCCCGAAGTGCCAGGAACCGGCGGCGCGGGACTGGATGGCAGCGCGCGCCGAGGATCTGCTGCCCGTGGAATACTTCCACGCCGTCTTCACGCTGCCGGCGGAGATCGCGCAGATCGCCTACTGGAACAAGCGGGCGGTCTATGGGCTGCTGTTCAAGGCTTCGGCGGAAACGGTGATAACCATCGCGGCCGACCCCAAGCGAATGGGTGCGCGGGTCGGCATGACCAGCGTGCTCCATACCTGGGGCTCGGCGCTGACGCATCATCCCCACATCCACATGATCGTGCCGGGCGGCGGCCTGTCGCCCGACGGCACGAAGTGGATCGCCTGCCGCCCCGGGTTCTTCCTGCATGTGCGGGTTCTGTCGCGGCTGTTCCGACGCCTGTTCCTGGAGGGGCTGAGGGATCTGCACCGGGCCGGTCAACTGGCCTTCTTCGGCGATCTGGCCGAGCTGGCCAGCGCGGACACCTTCAGCGCCTGGCTCGCCCCGTTCCGTAAATCCGACTGGGTGGTCTATGCCAAGCCGCCCTTCGGAGGACCGAAGTCCGTGCTGGCCTATCTCAGCCGCTATACCCACCGCGTCGCCATTTCCAACGCGCGCCTGGTCAGCGCCGATGCCCATACCGTCGCCTTCCACTGGAAGGACTACCGCATCAAATCCGGCGACCGGCAAAAGGTCATGCGGCTGGCCACGCCCGAGTTCATCCGCAGGTTCCTGATCCACGTCCTGCCCGATGGCTTCCACCGCATCCGGCACTACGGCCTGCTGGCCAGTTCGGCCCGAAAGGCCAACATCACCAAGATCCGCGCCTTGCTCTGCGTCCAGCAGCCTGACCGGGTCGCCACGCCGGAACCCAAGACCGAGATCGCTCCGCTCACCCTGCGCGAGCCATGTCCCTGCTGCGGCGGGCCCATGCGCATCATCGAGATCTTCAGGCGCGGGCAGATACCGATGTCGCGCGCGCCACCAAGGGACCAGGCCGCATGACGTGTCGCCCGTCATCCATCACGGCTCACCACCGGGGAAAGCCCGCTGATCCGGCCCGAACCGCGTGTGCTCGTTTGCTTCCGGCGCGGCAAGGGCCGACAATAGCTCCAACACGCGCAGCCTTGTCGGGATCCTCGGCCGGGTTCGCGACAGTATCAGCCATCTGGCTCGCCTTCAGCCGCGCCCCGGATCCAGCCGTGGCTCCGAACCTCCGAACACATTCCCCATAGCCTGATCCAAGACCCCCGCGGCTTCCTCCTTCCGAGGTTTGTCAACGCGGGCCGCCACCTCCCGGCCGCCCACGTCGCGCCGCGGCCCGCATCGAAAAACCTTCAGG
>NZ_JAATVU010000185.1 GCF_013184745.1 Mangrovicoccus sp. HB161399 | reverse complement strand
CGGCCTGCCCCGGGTCATCGAGGCCTGCGACAACCGCCGCCTGCATCCGGCACCGGTCCATCTCAGCCCTGCCAAGTTCGCAGGCCGCCCCGCCCGCGCCATGGTCAAAACCGCCGCCCGGCAATGCCCACCCGCGGAGGCGCACTCCAGCCTGATGTCCGGATTCGCTGGCCATTGACCCCCGCGCGGCGTCACGGCCCGCAGCCTGCAGGCGCATGGAGCAGACCCGCCCCGAAAGTGTCGTCCCGTCCGCGCGGCCCGAGGTCGCTGGCCGCCTCGGCCAGATGGCTGCGCACTGCCGCCACCGGAACGGGGCCGCTCAGCGCCGGGTCCGCGGCGATCGCCGCCGTCACGAAGGGCGCCGCGGCGGAGGTGCCGCTCAGCACCCGGAGCTTGCCGCCATTGGGCACCAGGATATCGACGCCCGGCGCGGAGAGATCGACATGCGGACCGTGCACGGCCAGGCGGTAGATTTCCGCATCCCGGTCGACTGCCGTGACCGCGAGCACGAAGGGAAAGGCCGCCGGATAGCGCGGCGGCGAGGACGGCCCCTGGTTGCCCGCCGCGGCCACCAGTATCATGCCGTCCCGGGCCGCCGTGGCGAGACCACGATCCAGAAGCTTGTTGTAGGGACCGGCCAGGCTGACATTGACGAGGCCGACGCCGGATTTCTCCAGCCAGTCGACGGCGCGCAGGATCGCATCGACTCCGGCGGTCTCCCCGTCGCCGCGGCGCGGGTCGATCACGTCGGCGCTGTAGATCTGCGCCCGGGTCAGCCGCCCCTCGCCGGCCAGCAGTTCCGCCATGAGCGTGCCGTGATCTGTAGCCGGCGGCAGATCGCTGCCGCGGAAGCGCTGCTGCACCACCTGCGCCCCTGCAAGGCCGGAACTGCGCGTGTCGACCCCGGCATCGATCAGCCCGATCCGCCGGGTGGCAACGCAGCCATCGGCGGGCCAGCCGATCATGTCTCCGGCAAAACCACGCCTGGCTGCCGCGGCCGCCTGGATGCGGTAGGCATGGTTCGCCCCGGCGGTGACCCCGGGCCGCAGCGCCTCGATCTCGGCAATCGCCTCGGGGATGCTCCGCCCGGCCGGGATCCGCAGATCGAGCAGCGTCTCGTCCAGCCCGTCAAGCCGGTAGCTTCGATCGAGCGTGTAGCCCAGTCCCCCCGCCTGGCGCGCCAGCCCGTCGCCGTCCCGCGAGACCAGCACCAGCAACTGGCGGGCATCGATGACCTCGGGCGGCGCAGCGGTCTGGAGACGGGCCACGCATCCGGCGAGCAGGACAAGGATGAAAACAGCCAAAACCCTGCGCATGCGGCACCTGCCCGACCCGATTGACCAACGCGGCCAGCATAGCCCCCGCGGCGGCTTTGGGAACCCCCCGCGGCTGTCCCGGAGCCGCATGATTGAACCTTCTGGCCTCGTCCCGCGACTGATAGCATGATGGAGCAAAGCAGGCCCGCCCGCGGAGGGCGGGCGGAAGGAAGGGCACGGAATGACCGGGCAAGCGCAGGATTTCAGCGAGGACGAGCTCATGTCCTTCATCCGCGGCACCGCCCCCGCAGATTTGGCGGCGCGGATCGCCGCATCGCGGGACCGCGATCCCGCCCTGGCCGCGGAACTCGCGCTGATGGCAGGCCTCGGCCCTGCCCTCGCGGACGAACCGGGCGCCGGCACGCCCGACGGCACCGGCTGGGCACGGCTGGAAGAGGCGATCCGGCTCGAGCCGCGGGCCGCAAATGTCCCGGCCGCGCCGCGGCGGCAGCTGATGGCGTGGCGCGCGGCAGCGGCTGTCTTCCTGCTGGCGGCAGTGGCGGAGGGCGCCTGGATTGCAGGACGGCCGGAGCCGGGCTACCAGACAGTGACCAGCGGAACGGCAGAGCATGTGCTGGCCGTCGGGTTCCGCCCGGACGCGACCGAGGCCGAGATGCGTACCCTGCTGCAATCCGCGCAGGGACGTCTGGTCGGCGGGCCCGGCGCCGCGGGACTCTACCGCGTGGCCTTTGCCGATGAGGCGGCCCTGGACGCCGGCCGGGACCTCCTCGGCGCGGCCGGCATCGTCGAGCTCGTGGCCGAGGAATAGCCGGTCAGCGCGACAGGCACCGCATCAGCAGCTTCTTGGCATGGAACAGCCGGGTCTTCACCGTGCCCTCGGCGACATTTTCCACGCGGGCGATCTCGGCGCAGGTCATCTCTTCGAAATAGGCGAGATGGATCGCGGCACGGTGCCGGTCGCCGAGCTTCGCGACGCAGTCCCGCACCCTGGCAGCATCCTGTGACGCGGCGATCACCGTCTCCGGGTCGGGCCCCTCATCGGCAACGCTGTCATCCGGCGGGGCGAGATCGGTCCGCGCCTGCCTGCGGATATGGTCGACGGTCTTGTTTCGGGCGATCGTCAGGATCCAGGACCTGGCGGAAGCGCGCCCCTGGAACTGCCCGGCATTCCGCCAGACATCGATCATGGTGTTGTGGACGATATCTGCGGCCTCGCTGGGATCGCGCAGCCGGGACATGACGAAGCGCCTGGCGGCGTCCGCGTGCCGCGTGTAGATCAGCCGCATCGCGGCCATGTCCCCCGCGGCGATCCGCTCCAGAAGCTGCCGGTCCCCGGCTTCCCCTTCCTCCGCGACCATCCCGCCGTTCCCCCGGCCCCAATTGCGTTCCAAGGAGATGATGTCCGATCATGGCGTCGGATTCCACCTGATGTTTTCCGTCCATCAATGCCCTGTCGTCACTTCCGGTACGGGCTTGGCCTTCGGCTTTTCATTTTTCTT
>NZ_JAATVU010000184.1 GCF_013184745.1 Mangrovicoccus sp. HB161399 | reverse complement strand
GGCGACGGTGCGCAGAAAGGATACCGCCACGGGCACCGCAAGCGGCAGCTCACGGGCACCTTCGGCACCGAGACGGTGCGCGTTCCTCGTGCCCGGATCGAAGACGAAACCGGCAAGGTCACCGAGTGGCGGTCCAAGGCGCTGCCGCGCTACAGGCGGCTCACGAAGAAGGCCGAGGCGCTGATCGCGGCCTCGATTGTGAGGGGCAGCCGTAATCTCCCCGAAACGGGCAATTGAAAAATCCCCGACCGTGAGCGGTGGCGGCAATTTACGGACCTCATGGATCCGGAAATTGGCGGCGCCGCGGATCACTGGCCTGATGCTCCCAACAAATGAGCGCTGATGCGCCACCGGTCCGAGCGTCTGCGCGAATGCAGGGGCGTGCAGGTGAAGGGACTGAGGGAGATCGTCTTGATCCATGACTTGAAGAAGTTCGAAGGTCCACGCCAGCGGTTCGAGTGGCCTGAGAACGGCTCAGCATCAGCGCCATCGCGCGGCAGGTCGGTTGCGACCGCAAGACCGTGCGGCGGCATCTCGATCAGGGCCTGGTGGCACCGGTCTACGGCCCGCGGGCGCCGCGCGAGCGGGCCATAGACCCCTATTAGACCTACCTGCGCGATCGCGTTCTGGCCTTCTCCGGGCTCAGCGGCGTCCGGCTGCTGCGGGAGATCCGCGCCATGGGCTATGCAGGCGGCTACACCGCTGTCACCGATTTCCTGCGCACCGTCCGTCCATCGGTGCCGAAGCCGTTCGAGCGGCGGTTCGAGACGCCACCCGGGCGGCAGGCGCAGGTGGATTTTGCCGAGTTCACGGCGGAATCCACCGACGAGACCGGCGTCATGCGGAAAGTCTGGCTGTTCAGCATGGTCCTCGGCCACAGCCGGTGGTTCTGGGGACGCTTCGTGGCCAGCCAGAACCTGCAATCCGTCCTGCGCTGCCATATCGGCGCCTTCGAGGCGATCGGCGGGGCGCCCGAAGAAGTCCTCTACGACCGGATGAAGACGGCAGTGATCGGCGAAGAGTGAGCCATGTGGTCGCCATGGTTCGAGACCCATGGCGAACGCCGGGGTGGTGACCTGCAACGCATCGCTGGTCGCGCTGCTGAGCCACTACGGGACCATCCCGCGCGCCTGCCGCCGTATCGCGCCAAGACCAAGGGCAAAATCGAGCGGCCGTTCCGCTACATCCGGCAGGATTTCTTCCTGGCCCGCAGCTTCCGCAATCTCGACGACCTGAACGCGCAGTTCGATGCCTGGCGGGTCGAAGTGGCGAACCCGCGGCTCCACGCCACCACCCGGCGGATCGTCGACCAGGCCTTCGCCGAAGAGAAGCCCGCCCTGAAGTCGCTGCCCGCGATCCACTATGATGCGGTGCTGACCATCGAGCGGCGGGTCAGCCGCGAGGGCATGGTCTCGGTCGGCGGCAATCTCTACTCGGTGCCCGACACCGCGCGGCGCCGCGTGCTCGAGGTCCAGCACCACACTGCCGAGATCCGCATCTTCGAGGACGGCCAGCTGATCGCCCGGCACCCGGTGCTCGAGGGCAAGGCGCTGCGCCGGGTCGATCCAGCCCATCGCAAGGCTCCGCCGCCGCGCCCGTCCCAGCAGATGCCGGTCCAGGGCCTGCGCCGTCCGCTGGACTTCTACGATGCCGTCGGCCGCCGCCTGGCCGCGGGTGGCCAGCCATGAGCGCGCTGCTCGACCGCATCCGCGGAGCCCTCGTCGGGCTGAAGATGCCGCGCGCGCTGGAGGCGCTCGACCACACGCTGCAGCAGCTGGAAAAGGGCGAGATCACCGCCGTCGAGGCGATCGACGCGCTGCTGGGCGAGGAACGAGCCATTGTTCGCCATCGGTCCGAGGACGATGGCGAGTGCAACGCGCGAGGGCCGCCGCATCGAGGTCGTCCTGCGCACCGCCAAGCTGATGCCCATCAAGACGCTGGAAAGCTTCGACTTCTCGTTCCAGCCGTCGCTGAACCGGGAGCGCATCGCGGCTCTTGCCCAGCTCGGCTTCATCCGCCGGTCGGAGGTGGTTCACTTCCTTGGCCCGCCGGGCACGGGGAAGAGCCACCTTGCGACGGCGCTTGGCGTGGCGGCGGTGAAGGCCGGGCGCACGGTCTATCGCGCCACGCTCGCCGAGCTGATCGAGGCGCTGTCCCAAGCCGAGCGGTCAGGCCGCCTGCCGGAAAAAATCCGGTTCTATGCCCGGGCCCCGCTGCTGATCGTCGACGAGATCGGCTACCTGCCGATCACCCAGGGCGGGGCCAACCTGTTCTTCCAACTCGTGAATGCGCGCTACGAGAAGGGCGCGATGATCATGACCTCCAACCGCGGATTTGCGGAGTGGGGAGAGGTCTTCGGCGATCCGGTCGTCGCCACGGCGCTGCTCGACCGGCTTCTGCACCACGCGGTCGTCGTCCAGATCGAGGGCGCCAGCTACCGGCTGCGCGCCCATGCCGACCTGATCCCGGAACATGTCCGCGCAAACGCCCCGATCACCCCGCCACCGCCGCCGAAGCGCCGCGGTCGGCCGCCGAAAATCCGGAATGGAGCTGCCGATCACTGACCCCGGCTGATCGCCGGACCCGCCGAAGTGGGGAATTCCAAATTGCCCGAACTGGGGAAAATTCAGTTGCCATTGACACGGTGTATCTGGTGGGGACCAATACGCGGCGGGTGAAGCGGGCGCTGTTCGGCCTGTTCGAAGGGGCCGTCAGCAAGGAATGAGCGCCTGCGCGCCACCGGTCCGAGCGCAGGCACGAATGGCAGCCGGGCCTGGCGGAAGGTGAAGGTCGATTGGGACGCCTGGTGTGCCCGCAGCCTGGCCGGGGAGGATATCGTCCGGGTTCGGC
>NZ_JAATVU010000183.1 GCF_013184745.1 Mangrovicoccus sp. HB161399 | reverse complement strand
ACCGAGGATCCCGCGGTCTGCCGTCCAGACGGTGCTGCCGATCTGGCGGACAAGCTGCACGCTTTCGGCGCGCGACAGAACCAGGGAAGACAGCCCGGTCAGTCCGTCCGCGGAAATCGTCCCGCCAGCCGGTGCCTGGATGGTGACGGTGTTCGTGTCGCTGGTTCCGACCGCGAAGACGACGAAGATCCAGGCGCCGCCGCTGTCAGTCCGCTCGGCCCCGTTGGCAGGCAGCGTCACCACCTTGTTGCCGGTATCGTTGACCACCCAATGGTTGCCGCCGCAGTGCTCGGTGGTGAAGGTGGGGTTCGCGTGCCACAGGCTCACGTAGGGAACATCCGCTGCCTTTGCCGCCCCAGCAAGATAGGTGGAATGCTCGGCAAGGGAGCGGGACCAGCTATCACCGGTCGCCATGGTGTTTGCGATGAAATCCGCCCGCTCCAGCTGGTCCCTCGGGCTTGCCGGAATGATCGGGTAGCGGTGAACCATGTCGGCGTGCTGCCATTCGCCGAAATACTGGTAGTCCGTCGCGTGGTTCAGACGGTACATCAGCGTCCCGCCCCAGTAGGACACGGTGTCTGCGGTCAAGCCGTAGAACTCGTTCCCCTCGATCAGCCAGTTGGTGCCGTATTCGATGCAGCCAAAGACACCGGCGGTCAGGTCGTGGAACGTGCAGCCGACCACCTCGACATTGAGACCGCCGCAGATCAGGCCCGCCTGGAAGTTGGCGGACAGATAGCCGTCAGCCGGGGCAAGGGTCGTGCCGCGGAAGATGCAGTCCTCGAAGCGCCAGACGCCCGTGGATGCTACCGCGCCCGGGAAGTCGGCGGAGTAGAGGATGGTGGACAACGGACGGTAATAGCTGGAGCCGGTCCGGTCCTGCATCACGGCTGCGTTCATGAACTCGATGTCGCGCCAGGTGATCGAGTCCGGAGCGGCGACATGGGTTCCGGCAGGCATGGAATACTTGAACAGGCGCGGCTTGTTCGCCGTGTCGATGCCGCGGATGATGATGTCGCCCGGCACGTTCCAGAGATTGTAGAAGCTGGCCGAGCCGTTGTCGTAGTCGCCCGGGCGAACCCAGATCGTGCCGCCGGAGGACGGCAGGCCCCGATACGCGGCATCGCCGATCAGGAACCCGCGCAGCTCTGCCTGGCTCGACACGGTTTGGGTGCCTGCCGTGACGCTGACGGTGGTGCTGCCGATCACGGTGTTGCCGGTGGCCAGCGGCGAGGTGTTGCCCGACACGCGGCCCGACGCCACGGTGAACTGGCCATAGGTGCCGTCCGCCTCGGCGATGGGAGCCGAGCCCTGACCGATCGGCGTAAGCGAACCGAAGGTGATGGCCGCCGCAGTGCCGACGGTCGGGGTGGCGGTCTTGGCAGCCGACCATGCGCTCACGCCCTCGGCGTTCACCGTGCGGACCTGAACGGAAGCCTCGGCACCGGCCAGAACCGTGATCAGATAGCTGCCGGTCGTGACTGCCGGAAGATCGGTCGCAGCGCCCGTACCGATCCGATACTGGATCGAGGTCAGAGCAGAGTTGCCGTCATCCGGGACGGTGCTGACGGTGAGCCAGAGCTTGTCGCCGCCGGTGCTAGGGCTGTCTTCCAGCGCCCAATCAGTATCGGCAAAGGCGCTCGGCGCCGTCGCCTGCACGGTCGGCGTGACGGTCTTGGTATCGCCCCAGGCGCCAGCGCCCACGGCATTGACCGCGCGCAGCTGAACGTCGGCTGCAGTCTCGGCCGGAACCGTGATCTGGTAGGTGCCCGTGGTGGAGCCTGAAAGGGCCACGGCAGCGTCGGTGCCGACCCGATACTCCAGAGAGGTGATCACGGAAGTTCCCGGGGAGGGCAGCGTGCTGATGGTGACCGTGAGGGCATCCCCGCCCGCGGACGGGCTGTCCGCCAGCGTCCACATGCCCGCGGTGAAGGCGGCGGGGGCTGACTGCAACGCGGTCGGCGTGGCGATCTTGGTATCGCCCCAGGCGCCAGCGCCCACGGCGTTGATCGCGCGCAGCTGGATGCTTGCCGCAGCACCGGCCGGAACGGTGATCTGGTAGCTGCCCGTGGTCGAGCCGGAGAGCGTGACAGCCGCGCCGGTCCCGATCCTGTACTCCAGCGCGGTGATCGGGTCGCTGCCCTCGTCGGGCAGCGCGGAGATGGTGACCGTGAGGGTGTCGCCGCCCGCGCTCGGGCTGTCGGCCAGGCTCCACTGGCCAGCGGTGAAGGCAGCGGGAACGGCAGGCGCCACGGTGGGGGTTGCCGCCTTGACATCGCCCCAGGCGCCTGCGCCGACGGCATTGACCGCGCGCAGCTGGATGCTTGCCGCGGTCTCTGCGGGAACCGTGATCTGGTAGGTGCCCGTGGTCGAGCCGGAGAGCGCGACAGCCGCGCCGCTGCCGACACGGTACTCAAGCGCCGTGATCGGATCGCTGCCCGCATCGGGGATAGCCGACACCGTGACCGTCAGGCGGTCGCCGCCAGCGGACGGGCTGTCCGCCAGCGTCCACATGCCCGCGGTGAAGGCAGCAGGCACAGCCTGGGATTCCGTCGGGACGGCGGTCTTATCGATGGACCATGCCCCTGCCCCGATGGAATTGACCGCGCGGATCTGCACGACCGCATCCTGCAGCGCGGGCACGCGGATCGTGCGGACGCCGGTGCCGATGCCGGACAGCACCTGCGCCGCGCCGCCGCCCACCCGGAACTCGAGCGAGGAAATAGCGTCTCCGCCGTCCTCGGGCAGATAGAGGATTTCCAGCAGAAGCTCGTCGCCGCTCTCGGACTCGGCGCCCGCCAGCGTCCAGTCGGCCGTGCCGAAGGCCTCTGGCACGGTCGGCGGCAGCACACCGTCACCGGCCAGCGCCGCCAGGATCTCGTCCTTGAGC
>NZ_JAATVU010000182.1 GCF_013184745.1 Mangrovicoccus sp. HB161399 | reverse complement strand
CCAAGTTCCGCCTGCTGCCCGTCCTGGCTGCCCTCCTCGCCACCGGTGCCTCCGCCGACACGCTGTATTTCTCGGCCATCCCGGACGAGGACGAGACCGCGCTGGTCGCGCGCTTCTCCAAGGTCGCCGACTACCTGGAAGAGAAGCTGGGCGTCGAGGTCGAGTTCGTCCCGGTGAAATCCTACGCCGCCTCGGTCACCGCCTTCCGCAACGACCAGATCCAGCTGGCCTGGTTCGGCGGGCTCACCGGCGTTCAGGCGCGGCTGATGACCCCCGGCGCGCGCGCCATCGCGCAGGGCGTCGAGGATCCGACCTTCATCACCTATTTCATCGCCAACACCTCGACCGGGCTGGAGAAATCCGAAGACTTCCCGATGGACATGAAGGGCCTGTCCTTCACGTTCGGCGCGCAGACCTCGACCTCCGGCCGGCTGATGCCGGACTACTGGATCCGCGAGAAGACCGGCGGCGCGCCGGAGGACTTCTTCTCCCGCGTGGGCTTCTCGGGCGACCATTCGCAGACGCTGCGGCTGGTGGCCTCGGGCGCCTGGGACGTCGGCGCGCTGAACTATGCCGTCTATGACAAGGCCGTCACCGAGGGCGCGCCCGAGACCGGGACCGCCAAGGTGATCTGGCAGACCCCGCCCTATCCGGACTACAACTGGACGATCCGCGGCGACGTGGACGCGCGCTTCGGCGAGGGCTTCGCCGACAAGGTGCAGGCCGCGCTGATCGCGATGGACGACCCGGACCTGCTGGCGAGCTTCCCGCGCGGGGGCTTCATCCCGGCCGCCAACGGGGACTACGCGCCGATCGAGGCCACGGCCAAGGCGCTCGACCTGATCGAATGACGATGCTCCGCCTCCAGGACGAAACGCTGGGCCATGGCGGCCGCGCGGTTCTCACCGGGGTCAGCCTGACGCTGGCCCCGGGCGAGCGCGTCGTGCTGCTCGGCCGGTCGGGGGCGGGAAAATCGACATTGCTGGCGGCGGTGCATGGCCGTCTGCGCGGGGACACCCGCGTCGCGCTGGTGCCGCAGGAGCACGGGCTGGTGCCGCAGCTTTCGGCGGAGAAGAACGCGCTGATGGGGCGGCTCGGCGATCACGGGGCGCTGCGCAACCTGCGCACCCTGGTGCATCCGCGCGCGGAAGACCGCGACGGGGTCCGCGCGGTCCTGGCCGGGCTGGGGCTGGAGGCGCAGGCAAGGCAGCGGGTCGAGACGCTGTCGGGCGGGCAGAAGCAGCGCGTCGCGCTGGCCCGCGCCTTCTGGCGCGGCGGCGCGATGCTGATCGCGGACGAGCCGGTCTCGGCGCTCGACGAGACGCAGGGCGCGCAGGTTCTGGACCAGATCGCGGAGCGCTTTCCAACCGCGCTGGTCGCGCTGCACGACGTGGCGCAGGCACGCGCCTTCGCCACCCGGATCGTCGGGCTTGCGCGCGGGCGGATCGTGCTGGATGCCGCCCCGGACATGATCGACGACCAGCGGATCGCGTCGCTCTATGGCGGCTGACCGGCTTTCCCGCACCCATGTCGCGGCCGGATTCTGCCTGGCCGCCCTGGCCTGCCTGCCCTTCGCGGATCTGGGCCTGTCGGGCGCCGATCCCTGGGACGCGCTCGCGCGGATGGGCGCGGGGCTGCTGCATCCCGATTTCTCCGCAGTCGAGGACATCTTCCGCGCCACCGCCCTGACCATCGGCTTCGCTCTGGCGGGCGTCACCATCGGCGGCATCGCCGGGCTGGTCCTCGCGCCGTTCTACCACCTGCGCGCGGTGCGCATTCCCGCCATCGCGCTGCGCTCGGTGCACGAGCTCTTCTGGGCGCTGCTGCTGATCGCCGCCATCGGGCTCGGCCCCACGGCGGGCGTGCTGGCCATCGCCCTGCCCTATGCAGGCATCTTCGCCAAGGTCTTCGCCGAGCAGATCGAGGAGGCCGACCCCCGCCCCGCCGCCTGGCTGGGGCCGGAGGCCGACGCGCTGACCCGGTTCCTGTGGACCCGCGCGCCGCTGGCGCTGCGGCCGATGTGGAGCTACTGGCTCTACCGCTTCGAATGCGGCATGCGCGCCTCGGCGGTGCTGGGCTTCGTCGGGCTGCCGACGCTGGGCTTCCAGCTCGACGCCTTCTTCAAGATCGGCAATTACGGGGCGGTCAGCGCGGTGATGGCCGTCTATGTCGTGCTGATCGCGACGATCCGGGTCTGGATGCGGCCCCGGCTGGTGCCGCTCTGGATCCTGGGGGCCTTCGCCCTGCTCGCCACGATCCCGGTGCCGCCGATGGGCTCCGGCGCGCTGCTGCGGGCGCTGCACGACATGGTTCCGGCGCCCGTGCGCAACGGCGACTGGGCCGGGCTGCTGCCCTGGCTCGGCGACAGGCTGTCGGGCGAGATCCTGCCCGGGCTCTGGTCGACGCTGGTCGCGGGGCAGATCGCGCTGGCGCTGACCGGGCTCATCGCCTTCCTCGCCTTCGGGCTGGTGGTCCGCGAGGTGGCGGGACGCGCCGGGCGCGTCGGCGCGGACCTCGTGCTTATCCTGCTGCGCAGCTTCCCCGAATACATGCTGGCCTACCTGTTCCTGCAGATCTTCGGCCCCTCGATGCTGCCCGCGGTGCTGGCGCTGGCGCTGCATAACGGCGCGATCATCGCCCATCTCACGGGGCGCGAAGCGGCCGGCGTCACGCGGGAACTCCGCCCCGATGCGCCGAAGGGCCTGACCCTCTGGGGATGGGAACTGGTGCCGCGGCTCTTCGGGCCGTTCCTGGCGCTCTGCCTCTACCGCTGGGAGATCATCCTGCGCGAGACCGCCGTGATGGGCCTGCTCGGCGTCGCGACCCTGGGCTTCTATGTCGATACCGCGATGCAGCAGCTGCGGCTCGACCGGGCGCTGGTCCTGCTGATCGCCTGCGGCCTGATGACGGCGGCGGTAGATGCGCTGTCCCGCGCCATCCGCAGCCGCCTGCGCGCCGCCACCCCCCACGAGGTCAAGCCCGACACCTGCTGAC
>NZ_JAATVU010000181.1:374-2994 GCF_013184745.1 Mangrovicoccus sp. HB161399 | reverse complement strand
TCCGCACCGCGCATGCCTGTCTCCGCCGTTGATCCGCGGCGGATGAATCATGTTCCGCAGACGACGTCGAGGCCCGACTATTTCAGCATCCTGCTAAGGTGCTCGCCGTGCGAGGCGATGGGATGGCTGCCGTGACCCGCTCGGGCTGGTGGCTATGATTTCATCCCAGACGAAAAAATGGATTTCTTCCGACGAAAAAGTGCCGCCATGAGAACATGGCGACACAGAAAATAATTGAAAGAAACTTCTGCGGGGAACGAAAGTTTCAACAACTGCAACTATTTATTCTACATCTATGCTTCAATGAATCCACAGTCGTAGATGTAATGCAATCCTTTCAATGTTAAATTTTATCATATTTCGAATCTTTTGTTGGCATTGCCCAATTGAGTTGCAGTGAGGGTCGCCGTAGCTCTGAAGAGAGGATCAGCGTGAGCTGGTTCCACGCCTGGCGCGCGGCGGCCCCGGAAAGGACGGCGCGTCGGGCCGCGGGGGAGGAGTGACCGGTCAGTTCCAAATGCGATTCCCTGTCTTTCAAGTCCTTCTGTCATAGCATTGGTTTGTACCGGGGCACGCCCGGGGCTGGGTTCAGAACAGGAAATCGGCATTCGACAGATCCGCCTTGGCCACGCCCTCGAGCAGGATCGACAGGCCGTAGGTGTCCGACAGGTCGATCAGCACCCCGCGCGACGTCTCGACCACATGGGACGAGACGCTCGCCCCGTAGCCAGTGAGATTGAGCGCCGTCAGGTCGATCCGATCGGTACCGTCCTCGAAATCCAGAACCGTGTCGAAACCATCATTGGCGCGGAAGACGAAGGTGTCCTCCATGCTGCCGCCTTCCAGCGTATCGTCGCCCTTGTTGCCGTCCAGACGGTCGGGTCCGAAACCGCCGGACAGATAGTCGTCTCCGGCATAGCCACGCAGGTCATCCGCGGCGCCGCCGCCGAGGAGGACGTCATTGCCGCGGCCGCCGATCAGCAGGTCGTTGTTCCGGCCGCCGTCCAGCAGGTCGTCGCCCTCTCCGCCGCGCAGCTCGTCATGGCCGTCGCTGCCCGAGAGCGTGTCGTCGCCCTGTCCGCCGACGATCGTGTCATTGCCGTCGCCGCCCTCCAGGCTGTCATCGTCGGCCTTGCCGCGCAGCATGTCGTCATCGGCTCCGCCGTCGAGCGTGTCCTCGCCGGTACCGCCGATCAGCGTGTCGTCGCCCGTTCCGCCCTCGACAAGCCCTGAGCTGCCGCCGCGGCCGTCGAAGCGGTCCGCGCCCGCCCCCAGCTCGACTGTGCCCATGCTGCCGGAATTGGAGATCACGTCATTGTCGTTTCCGCCGTCGACCGCCCCGAGCTTGCCGCCGTCATTGACCAGCGTGTCGTCGCCGTTGCCGAGCAGGATATCGTCCATGTCGCCGGAATTGAGGAAGTGGTCGCTGCCCGAATTGGTCCGGACCAGCCCGTCGATGCTGCCGGTGTTCTCCACCACGTCATCCAAATTGCTGGAATAGATGGCGAAATGGTTGATCGAGCTTTCGCCCACTGCAGAGAGCAGGCCGGAATTGTGCAGCTCGAGCACGCCGGTGGTGACATAGACCGGCGCCGGCGCCGCGATCCGCCCGGCATTGGTGATCCGCACGTCGCCGCTGGCCCCCGGCGTGCCGTAGATGCCGTAGTAGTTGCGGCTGAAGATCGTGCCGTCGTTGAACACGGCAAAGCTGGTGCTGCCCGTGCCGGTCAGCAGCACCGCCATGCCGTAAGCGTGGATCTCTCCGGCATTCTCTAGGTAGTAGTCGTCGGACATGGTGATCCGCAGCCCGTAGCCCGTCAGCGCAGAGACGCTGCCGTCCTGTCCGATCATCCCCAGTGCGCGGGTTCCGTCGATTTCGATCGCATCGTCGGTGCTGGAATAGACCGAGCCCTCGATCATGAAGTTGACGTTGCCGGTGCCGGAGATCGCCGTGCCGGTGGTCATCAGCGCACCGTTAGGGCCGACATAGGCCTCCTCGCCATCGACAAGCGTCCTTGCCGTCGTGCTCGTGCCGTTCAGAACGAAGCTGGCCATCTTTCATATCCTTCCGTCATTGTGTCAGTGCCGCTCTGGATCGCGACGGGGCCGGGTTCAGAACAGGAAATCGGCATTCGACAGATCCGCCTTGGCCACGCCCTCGAGCAGGATCGACAGGCCGTAGGTCTCCGACAGGTCGATCAGCACCCCGCGCGACGTCTCGACCACACGGGACGAGACACTCGCCCCGTAGCCAGTGAGATTGAGCGCCGTCAGGTCGATCCGATCGGTACCGTCCTCGAAATCCAGAACCGTGTCGAAACCATCATTGGCGCGGAAGACGAAGGTGTCCTCCATGCTGCCGCCTTCCAGCGTATCGTCGCCCTTGTTGCCGTCCAGACGGTCGGGTCCGAAACCGCCGGACAGATAGTCGTCTCCGGCATAGCCACGCAGGTCATCCGCGGCGCCGCCGCCGAGGAGGACGTCATTGCCGCGGCCGCCGATCAGCAGGTCGTTGTTCCGGCCGCCGTCCAGCAGGTCGTCGCCCTCTCCGCCGCGCAGCTCGTCATGGCCGTCGCTGCCCGAGAGCGTGTCGTCGCCCTGTCCGCCGACGATCGTGTCG
>NZ_JAATVU010000181.1:0-278 GCF_013184745.1 Mangrovicoccus sp. HB161399 | reverse complement strand
GCCGTCCAGCAGGTCGTCGCCCTCTCCGCCGCGCAGCTCGTCATGGCCGTCGCTGCCCGAGAGCGTGTCGTCGCCCTGTCCGCCGACGATCGTGTCGTTGCCGAGGCCGCCCTCCAGGCTGTCATCGTCCGCCTTGCCGCGGATCACGTCGTCATCCGCCCCGCCGTCGAGCCTGTCCTCTCCGTCGCCGCCGATGAGCGTGTCCGCGCCGTCGCCGCCCGATACCGACTCCGCCGAGCCGCCGCGGCCGTCATAGCTGTCATCGCCGCCGCCCAGCA
>NZ_JAATVU010000180.1 GCF_013184745.1 Mangrovicoccus sp. HB161399 | reverse complement strand
GCGATGAAACTGTCCATCTGTACCGACGTGATGGGGGATCTCTCCTTCACCGACATGCTCGACAAATGCGTCGCGCTCGGCGTCGAGGGGATCGAGATGACCGGCGGCGGCTGGTCCAAGGGCCCGCATTTCCGCGCCGACGAGCTGCTGGCCGACAAGGGCCTGCTGAAGCAGAAGCTGGCGGAAATCTCGGCCCGCGGGCTGGAGATCGCCGCGCTGAACTGCTCGGCCAACCCGCTCGATCCGGGCGCGATGGGCACCCGCCATCTCAAGGAGATGAAGGAGACCATCACGCTTGCGGGCGAGATCGGCGTCGAGACCATCGTCACCATGTCCGGCCTGCCCGAGGCGGCGCCCGGCGACACCGTGCCGAACTGGCTGGTCTACACCAAGTCCTGGCCCGACGAGATGCCCGAGCGCGACCGCTACCAGTGGGAGGACCGCGCCTTCCCGGTCTGGCATGACCTCGTGGAGTTCGGCCAGAAGGCCGGCATCAAGCGCTATGCGCTGGAGAACTTCTCGGCCATGCTGGTCTGGAACCCCGAGACCCTGTTCCGCCTGCGCAACGAAGTGGGCGACATGGTCGGCATGAACCTCGACCCGTCGCACCTGATGTGGATGGGCGCCGAACCCATCGCCTCGGCGCGCGCGCTGGGGTCCGCGATCCATCACTGCCACGGCAAGGACACCCGCATCGAGCGCGGCCTCTGCGACGTCAACGGCCTCCTGGAGCTGAAGGACGTCACCGACGTGGCGAACCGCAGCTGGAACTACGTTGCCGTCGGCGCCGGCCGCGACCTGCAGTGGTGGAAGGAGTTCTTCTCCGTCGTCCGCATGTGCGGCTACAACGGCTGGGTTTCGCTGGAGATGGAGGACTTCACCATGTCCACCGAGGCCGGCATCCAGTCCTCGATCGACGCGCTCCAGGCCACGATCAGCCGCTGACCCGACCGGGCCGCCCGCCGCCTCCCCCGCGGGCGGCCCGTCCAGCCAGAGAGGTCCAGAATGTACCGCTTCGTCATCGACATCACCCTGCAGCCGGGCACGCTGCCGGGCATACTCGAACGCGCGCCCGCCGTCCTGGCGGCCACCCGCGCCGAGCCGGGCTGCATCGCCTACGACTTCTTCACCTGTACCGACGATCCCGACCGCCTGGTCTTCGTCGAGACCTGGAAGGACGAGGCGGCCCATGCGTCGCACATGGAGGAGCAGCACACCAGGGACTGGATCGCCTTCCACGAGCAGTTCCACAAGTCGCTGACCTTCATGACGGTCGTGGCGGCATGAGCGATCCGCGCATCACCGTGTCCTGCGCCCCCTGCTGCTGGGGCGTCGACGACGTGTCGAACCCGCATCTGCCGCCCTGGAGGCACGTGCTGGACGATGCCGCGGCGGCAGGATTCGGCGGGCTGGAACTGGGACCCTACGGCTACATGCCGCTCGATCCCGCGCTGATGGCCGAGGAACTCGGCGCGCGCGGGCTGTCCATCGTCGCGGGCACGATCTTCGACGACCTCGTGTCTCCGGGGAACCGGGACCGGCTGCTGCGCCAGACCGACGAGATCTGCGCGATGGTCACATCCCTGCCGCCGCCCGCCGGGCACGAGGGCCAGCGCTTTGCCGGGCCCTACCTGACGGTGATGGACTGGGGCCATGACGAGCGCGACTTCGCCGCCGGCCATCCGGACCGCGCGCCGCGGCTGTCCGATGCCGCCTGGCTGGGCATGGTGGAGAACATCCGCGCCATCGCCGCGCTGGCCCGCGACCGCCACGGCGTGCGCGCGGTGATCCATCCCCATGCCGGCGGCTACATCGAGTTCGCCGGCGAGCTGGAGCGGATCATGGCGGACATTCCCGCCGGACTGGCCGGGCTCTGCCTCGATACCGGCCACATGGACTATTCCGGCATGGACCCGGTGGCCACGCTGGAGCAGTACTGGGACCGGCTCGACTACATCCACTTCAAGGATATCGACGCCGCAGTATATGCCGATGTCATGTCGCGCCGCATCCGCTTCTTCGAGGCCTGCGCCGAGGGCGTGATGTGCCCGATCGGCAAGGGCCGCATCGACTATCCCGCCATCCGCGCGCTGCTGACCCGCAAGGGCTACGGCGGCTGGATCACCATCGAGCAGGAGCGCGACCCGCAGAATGCCGGCAGCATCCTCGACGATCTCGCCGCCAGCCGCGCCTTCCTCGCCCGCACCGGATTCTGAAAGGACGATGCCGTGATCAACCGTGCGCTGAACCAGAAGACCGCCCGCAATCTCGCCTACGAGGCCTTCCTCGACCTCGCGGCGCGGCTGGACTGCGTCGGCGTCGAGCCGCGCGACGACCTGGGCCGGCCGATGTTCGACGGCATCGCCCCGGATCTGGCCGGCCGGATGGCGCGCGACCGCGGGCTGCGGCTGCTGGGCGTGTCGGAGGTCTACGGCTTCAACGTCTGGGATGCCGCGCGCGAGGCGGAGATCTGCGCGCTGCGCGACCTCGCCGAGGCGGCGGGGGCCGAGACCCTGAGCCTGATCCCCTGCGTCGACGGCCGCGAGGTCCTGCCGCTGGAAGAGGCGATGGCGCGGATCGCGCCGCTCTTCGAGGGGGCGGCCGTCCGGCCGCTGATCGAGCCGATCGGCTTCGTCACCTCGTCGCTCAGGACCAAGCGGCCGCTGATCGAGGCGATGGCGCGGATCGGCGGCTTCGGCATGGTCCATGACACGTTCCAGCACGTCATCTCGGGCCAGGCCGAACTGTTCCCGGCACAGACCTCGATGGTCCACATCTCCGGCATTTCCGACCCGGAGGCGGCGCTCGACGACGCCGACGACGCGCGGCGGCTGCTGGTCGAGGCGCAGGACCGCTGCGGGAACGCCACCCAGGTCCGGGCCTTCCTCGACGGCGGCTATGCCGGGGCGTTTTCCTTCGAATGCACCACCGCAGAGGTCTGGGACCGCCCGGATCTGGAAGCCGCCATCCGGGCCTCCTTCGAGCTCATCGAGGCTGCAGCCGCCTGA
>NZ_JAATVU010000018.1 GCF_013184745.1 Mangrovicoccus sp. HB161399 | reverse complement strand
TTCGAATGCACCACCGCAGAGGTCTGGGACCGCCCGGATCTGGAAGCCGCCATCCGGGCCTCCTTCGAGCTCATCGAGGCTGCAGCCGCCTGAACCGGGCGCTCAGCCGAAGGAGCGCGCGCCCATGTAGAGCGCCAGGGCGAAGACGGCATGGTTCTGCAGCGTCTCGTTGATGCGCTGCACCTGGTTCGGCGTCTTCTCTGCCAGCAGCCCCCCGCCCATGGCCGGGGTCAGGATGCACAGCCCGGCAAAGGTGGTCAGTACCAGTCCGACGATGATCGCGGGCCAGACGGTCGGCGCATCGATATAGCCCGTCCCCCAGAACAGCGGCAGCATCGCGGCATAGGCGATGCCGACGGCATAGTGGAAGATCCATCCGGCCGCGTATTCGCGGGTCGAAGGCGGGTCGGTGCGGGACTGGTCGAGCATCGCCCGGCCGCGGGCGAGGCCGAGCACCCAGCGGCCGACCAGCCCCCAGGGCGACCCGCTCCGGCCGCGCAGCCGGTCGGTTGCCAGCTTCCACAGATCGAGGACAAGGGTGGCGGTGACGCCGGCGACGAGGGAGAAGAGAAGGAAGCGCATCATGGCGGACAGGTCTTTCCACTGGTTAACCCCGCAGCCCTAGCACGCCCGGCGCCCGTCCGTCGCCGCGGCGGCAGGTCACCGTCCGGCAGGACGCGCCAGCGCGCAACGCGCCGCCCGGGCCGCAACGCCCGGCCTGCGGGCCATCCCGCCCCGCGCCCGGGGAAGGGGCCATGGCCCCGGCGGGATCGGCAGGCCGGGCGAGCCATGCCGCGACCCGGGCCGGACGCGTCCAGGTTCCCTTGGTTGAAGGCACACGCTGCCGGTCCGGCAGGTCCGGCCGGGACGCGCGGGCTGAGAGGGCCGCGCCTGCTGCGGATCGTGCGCGCTGCCGGTCCGGCGGACCGTCCGCCGTGCCGTCAGCGCTGCGGGTCCGCTGGCGCGGGTGACTGTCCGAGGATCTGCCCGGCATCGGAGAAGATCTCCCTGGCCCAATCCAGGAATACCTCCAGCCGCCGCGGCAGCATGCGCTGCCCTGCATGGATCGCGTTGAGCGGCAGCGGCTCGGGCGGCGTGCCGGCCAGCACCTCGACCAGCGTGCCTGCCGCCAGATCCTCCGCGAAGCGGTAGCGCGGCGCCTGGATCAGCCCAAGCCCCTCGCGTGCCATCGCCGCGGCGGTGTCGGTATTGTCGGTGGAGACCGGTGCCGGGATCCGCCGGGTCACGGTCGTGCCGCCCGTGCGGAATTCCAGCGGGATCACGGCTCCGCTGCGCGAAGAGACGAAACCCACCATCCGGTGGCCGTCCAGGTCGTCGACGCTGCGCGGCGTGCCGTGGCGGGCAAGGTAGGCCGGGCTGGCGCAGGTGATCTCCGGCAATTCGCCCAGCCGCCGCATGTGCAGGCTGCTGTCTTCCGGATGCCCGGCGCGCAGCGCGCAGTCCACCCCCTCGCGCACGATGTCGACGTAGCGGTCGCTCTGGGTGAAGGAGATGGTCAGCCCCGGGAAGCGGCCGAGGAACTCCGGCAGGCGCGGCACCAGGAAGGTGCGGGTCAGCAGGCCGGGCGCCTCGATCCGCAGATGGCCGGACGCGCCCGGCCCGGCGAACTGCCCGAACGTGTCCTCGACCTCGGCCAGGATCGCCCGGGCGCGGCGGTGGAACTCGGTTCCCTCCGGCGTCGGCGTGACGTGGCGCGTGGTGCGCGCCAGCAGCCTGACCCCGGCCTCGCGCTCGAGCTGGTTGATCGCATGGGTGGCGGTCGAGCGCGCGACCTGCAGCTCGCGTGCCGCGCGGGCGAAGCTGCCGCCTTCGACGATGCGGGCGAAAAGTTCCAGCCGGTCCAGCCTGTCCATGCGGCATTGTTAGCCTCAGCCGAATTGTCATGTCAATCGCCGCCGGATTGTTATGGCTGACCGGTCTGTCTACCTCCCTTCCAAACGAAAGGGACCCAACATGACCCAGGATAACCGAACGGCCATCGTCACCGGCGCCTCGCGCGGGATCGGCGCCGAAATCGCCCGCCAGCTCGCCGCAGACGGCTTTGCCGTGGCGGTCAACTATTCCAGCAGTCCCGAGGCTGCAGAAGCTGTGGCCGCCGGGCTGCGGTCGGCAGGCGGACGGGCGGCGGCAATCCGCGCGGATCTGGCAGACCCGGATGCCCCGCGGGCGCTGTTCGACGCGGCGGAGGAGGCGCTCGGCCCGGTCGGCGTGCTCGTGAACAATGCCGGGGTGATGAAGCTCGCGCCGGTCGCCGCCTCCGACGATGCCCTGCTCGACGTGCATCTCGCGCTCAACCTCGCCGCGCCTCTGCGGCTGATGCGCGAGGCGGCGGGCCGCATGGCGGAAGGCGGGCGGATCGTGAACCTGTCCTCCTCGGTGGTCGGGCTCAACCAGCCGGGCTACGGGGTCTATGCCGCGACCAAGGCCGGGATCGAGGCTCTGACCCGGGTGCTGGCGAAGGAACTGGGGCCGAAGGGCATCACCGTCAACGCCATTGCGCCCGGCCCGGTGGGGACCGAGCTGTTCCTGGAGGGCAAGAGCGAAGAGCTGGTCGGGCGGATCGCGGCCATGTGCCCCTTCGGCCGGCTCGGCACCCCGGACGACATCGCGCAGGTCGTGGGGTTCCTGGCCGGTCCGCAATCCGGCTGGATCAGCGGCCAGGTGATCCGCGCCAATGGCGGGCTGATCTGACCGCAAGGCCGCTGCCGAACCCGCGCGGCAGTCCGGCGACGGCTGCCGCGGCACTGGTTTCCGGGCCGGACGTGTCTACGGAGCGGTACGGCCGCAGGAGATGGTCCCGGCCGGGCGGTGCCGTCGCCATCCCGGAGGGCTCCGGCGGCGGCTCAGCCGGTTCCCTGCCGGAGCGCCGTCCGCCTGCCGCGGCTCAGCCGGTGACCAGGGCCGCGAGCCAGAGCCCGATGCCGAAGGACAGATGCGCCGAGACGGTCTTGGCCATGCCGGGCCAGGGGTTGGCCGCCTTCAGCCCGAAGACGCCGCCGCCCATCGCGGGCTTCATCAGCAGCATCGGTCCGGCCAGGGTGGCGATGCCGAATAGGACCGCCGCGCCGAACGAGCTTTCAAGCCCGAGAAGCGCCAGCATCCAGCCGTAGAGGAGGCCGTAGCCCGCTCCCACGAGATAGTGGAAGGCCCAGCCTGCGGCGTTCTCGTTCGGGCGCGCCGGGCGGGATTTCAACGCGGTGTCGACGAGGCGCCCCTCGGCAAAGCCCAGCACCCAGCGGCCGACCGATCCCCAGCCGGGGGCAGGCTGGCCGAGGGCGCGCAGCACGGCGCGCTGCCAGAGGTCGGAGACCGCCGTCGCGGCGATCCCCCAGAGGAGGAAGACGGCGATCTCAGACATGGGCCAGCGCCCAGTCCCAGTCCGGCGACGCCATCTGCCGCCGCCCGCGCAGCAGCAGCAGCCGGGAATACTTGGCGAAATCGAAGGGCACGTCGGAATTCACGCTCTGGTAGACCGCCCAGAAGCCCCAGCGCACCATCGCCACCCCGACATAAAGATAGGTCCGTGCCACGGTCTCGGTCCGCGCCGCGCCCTCGTACATCTCCAGCAGCGACGCCACCCCGCGGCGGTCGTCGAAGAAGCTCTCGATCCCGAACATGGCGATGTCCCAGTAGGGATCGTTCATCGCCGCATATTCCCAGTCGATGATCCGGATCCGCCCGGCATCGTCGCGCATGTAGTTGGAGATGTAGCTGTCGTTGTAGCAGCCCTTCAGCTCTACCCCCGCGGCCTCGATCGCCCGCGCGGCGCGGCGGCCGTTCCAGATCAGCTGTTCGGCGTCGCGCGGCAGCAGCGCGCCGCAATCCGCGACCTTGGCCGCGAAATCCTCGAATTGCGACAGGCCGGTATTGGCCGCGTCCAGCCGCAGGCTGTCATGCACGCCCTTGTAGGCCGCCATGATCCCGCCCCGCACCCGGTCGTCCTGCACGTCATGCAGCCCGCAGCTGCGGAAGCCTTCCAGGAATTCGTGCACCTCGATCCCGGCGGCCTCGTCGTAATGGATCACCTGCGGACCGACGCCGCGTTCCGCCGCGATCTCGCCCGCGATCTTCGCGGTGGCGCGGTCGATGAACGCCTCGGTGCCGGCGCCGTGGAGCTTGACGAAGAAGGTCTCGCCCGTGGCCTTGTCGACGACGCGCCAGTTGATGTTGGTGATCCCGCCGTTGATGCGGTGGGCCTGCATCTCGCGCCCGGCGAAATGCGGGACGCTGGCGATGGCCTCGTGAATGCCGGTCATGCCCCGCGGACCTCCCTGAGAAGCTGCGCCATGTCGAAGAGCGACAGGTGGAACCGGAACCGGACCAGCCGGTTGCAGGCGTATTTGTAGAGCTCGGGGCCCTTGCGGTCCTCCGACGCCTCGCCTGCCAGCGCCCAGAGCGCCCAGATCGCGTCCTCCAGGAGGGCAAGGAGCTTCATCCGCGCCAGATCCGCCCTTGCCGGCGCGTCGCCGGTCCAGGCGGCGAGCAGCGCGCTGCGATCGTCGTCGTCGACGCAGAGCTCCAGCGACAGCGAGGCGAGGTCGCGCATCGGGTCGCCCATCGCCGCGCGGTCGAAATCCAGGAGTTTCAGCGCGCCGCCGCCATCCAGCATCGCGTTGGAGACCATCAGCTCGCCATGGAGCAGCACCGGTTCCGCCGGGGCCGCGTCGAGCGCATCGCAGATCCGCGCGACCCAGTCGCCGAGCTGCGCCAGGCCGAACCCGGCCGTGGCGGGCAGCGCCAGCATTCCGGGCCGCGCCGCCGCTTCTGCCAGCCGAGAGAAGTCCGCGCGGGGATCGGAGACGGCCGCAACAGCGCCCGCCCCGTGCCAGGCCTTCAGCGCGGCGAGAAGTCCGGGGAGCTTTCCGCCGGTGACGAAATCCGGCACCATCGCCGGGCGCCAGCCGTCGCCGAGCCGCTCCGTGGCCAGCGTCGCCGTGGCCGCGTCCGCGGTCAGCAGCCGCGGGCCGATCCCGGTCTCCGAAGCCAGCGCATGCGCTTCCGCTGCCGCGGCGAAGCCGCCCGGTCCCAGCGCATCGCGGTGGAAGGTCTTGACCGCGGCCGCCGCGCCTTCGAGCGAGGCAAAGCTCACCCGCCCGTCGAGCCCGCAATGCGACGGCATCGCGAGCGGCGGCACCGCTGCGGCTTCGGCCGCGCCGAGGGCCTCCAGCGCCGCGGCATGGCGTGCGCGGGAGTCCAGCGCGAAGGGGTCGACCGCCGCCCTCATGCCGGCACCGGGATGTCGGCGAGCTCCGGGAAGGCGGTTCCGGCGCCCTGCGCGGCCTCGAAGGCCAGCGATGCCCGCAGCAGGTCGATGTCGCTGCCCGCGGGGCCAATCAGCTGCAGCCCGACCGGCGAGGTCCCGGCGAAGCCGCAGGGCAGGGTCGCGCCGGGCTGGCCGGACTGGTTCAGCAGGGCGGTGAAGCCGACATGGTCATGCGGATGCGCGGGATCCGCGCCCGCCGCCTCGGCCGGGTAGTTCGCCACCGGCATGGTCGGCGCCAGCACGAAATCGTAGGCATCGCAGGCGCGGGCGAAGAGCCGCTGCGCCTTGTCGACGGTGGACATGGCAGAGGCGAAGTCCAGCGCGGTCATCGCCTCGCCCGCATCGCAGCAGGCGGTCAGGACGGGCAGCATCTGGTCCCGGCGGTCTTCGGGCAGGGAGGCGCGCTCGCCCGCGGCCTTGACCGAGAAATAGGCCGAAAGCTTGCGCAGGAACGGGAAATCCAGCGCCGCGGGCATCTCCGAGACCTCGGCGCCGAGGCTGCGGAAGGCCTCCGCCGCCCTGCGGATCAGCGCCTCGACCTCCGGCGCCACCGCGGGGCCGTCGCCGACCGAGAGCAGGAGGCCGATGCGCTTGCCCGCCAGATCGAGCGGCGCGAGCGCGGCGGGCATATCGGCGCCGGGCTCGAAGGCCGCCGGGTCGGGCTGCGACAGCACCGACATCAGCAGGACCGCATCGGCGACGGTGCGGGTGATCGGCCCGGCGACGCGGTCGCGGCTATAGGGCAGGTGCGGGATCACGCCCGCAGTAGGCTTCAGTGCCACCAGTCCGCAATGCGAGGCGGGCAGGCGCACCGAGCCGCCGACGTCGCTGCCGATGGCGATGGGCGCGATGCACGCGGCGACGGCGGCGGCGGAGCCCGCCGAGGAGCCGCCGGTATTCAGCGACAGGTCCCAGGGATTGCGCGTCACGCCATGGCCCGAGCTCAGCCCGGAGCCGAGAAAGCCCATGTCCGGCATGGTCGACTTGGCGAAGAGGATCGCCCCGGCCTCGCGCAGCCGCGCCGCGGGCGGGCTGTCTTCGGCATCTGGACCGGCGTCATGGCGCGCGGCGAGCCCGCGCAGCATGCGCATGCCCTTCACCGCGATGGAGTCCTTGACGATGCAGGGCACGCCGTCGAGCGGCCCCATCGGTTCGCCTGCTTTCCAGCGCGCCGCCGCGGCCTCCGCCGCCGCCATCGCGCCCTCGGCGTCGATGTCGTAGAGCGCGTTGATCGCCGGGTTCAGCTCCGCCGCGCGCTCCAGCGTGCAGCGCATCACATCGACCGGCGACAGCGTCCCGGCGCGGTAGGCCTCGATCAGCTCGGTTGCGCTGAGTTTCCACATGGGTCCGACCCTTCCTCTGGTCACGTTCCTGTGCGGCTCTCTGGCCGCTTCGGTCACTTCAGTCCGCGGATGGCAGCGTTGCCTGCCCGCGTTCGTCCTTCAATGCCACGCCGGTGGCGCCGATCTCCAGCGCGCGGCGCGCGAGATAGGCGATCAGGTCCGCCGCGGCGGCGTGCGGCAGCCCGCCATTGCCGTGGATGTTCGACACGCAGTTGCGCGCGGAATCCGTGGTGCCGATGCGGGGCGCGAAGGTCAGGTAGGCGCCGAGGCTGTCGGAGACCGAGAGCCCGGGCCGCTCGCCGATCAGCATCAGGCAGAGCCGCGCGCCCATCGCCTCGGCCACCTCGTCGCCCGCCGCCACGCGGCCCTCGCGGACCAGGGCCACGGGACCGATGGAGAAGCCGGTCAGGGCGGCGGCCACCGCCTCGACCATCGGCGCCGCATGGGCGGCGACGGCCGAGGCCGAGAGCCCGTCGGCGATGACGATGGCCAGGTCCGGCGCGCTCCGCGGGATGCGGGCGAGGCTGTCCGGCGCCAGGCGGCGGCCCAGATCGGGGCGGCGGATATAGGTGTCGCGGTCCGGCGCGCGGCTTTGCAGCTCGATCGCCTCGCGGGGGGCAAGGGCGGCCTTCACCGCCTGCCAGTCCACGGGCAGGCGGATCGCGTCGCGCGCGCGGGCATGGCAGAGCTGGAAGTCGAGCACCGAGGCAAGCGGCGTCGCGCCGCCTTCGGGGTCGAGCCGGACGCGGGCGGGCGTCAGGGCACGCAGGCGGCGGCCGAAGGGATCGAGGTCGCGCGTCATGCCGGGATCCCCATGCGCCGGGCCAGATCGGGCAGGGCGCGCGGGCCGGAGGCCAGCTGCATCTGCGCCAGCCATTCCTCGAATTCCGGGGCCGGGCGCTTGCCCATGGTGCGGCGCAGCCAGGCGGCATCCTCGAAGGCCAGCGTCTGGTAGCTCAGCATCACGTCATCCGCGCCGGGCACGCAGATCACGAAATTCACCCCTGCGACGGCGAGCAGCGTCATCAGCGTGTCCATGTCGTCCTGGTCGGCTTCCACGTGGTTGGTATAGCAGACGTCGACCCCCATCGGCAGGCCGAGCAGCTTGGCGCAGAAATGGTCCTCCAGCCCCGCGCGGATCACCTGCTTGCCGTCATAGAGGTATTCGGGGCCGATGAAGCCGACGACGGTGTTGACGAGGAACGGGTCGAAGGCGCGGGCGACGCCATAGGCGCGGACCTCCAGCGTCTGCTGGTCGACGCCGTGATGCGCATCCGCCGAAAGGGCCGCGCCTTGCCCGGTCTCGAAATACATCACGTTGTCGCCGACCGTGCCCCGGTGCAGGCTGCGCGCGGCGTCATTGGCCTCCTTCAGCACGGCGAGGTCGACACCGAAGCCGCGGTTCGCCGCTTCGGTTCCGGCGATCGACTGGAAGGGCAGGTCCACCGGCGCGCCGGCCTCGATCATCCGCATCGTGTTGGTGACATGGGTCAGCACGCAGCTCTGCACCGGCATGCCGAATTCCAGCCTGAGCCGGTCCAGCGCCTCGACCAGCCGGGTGCAGTTCGGGATGCTGTCCGAGGCCGGGTTGATGCCGATCACTGCGTCGCCCGTGCCCTGCAAGAGCCCGTCGAGCACCGCGACCGCAATTCCCGCCGGATCGTCCGCCGGGTGGTTCGGCTGCAGCCGCGTGGCCAGCCGTCCCTCGAGCCCCAGCGTGGTGCGGAAGCGCGAGACCACGCGGGCCTTCTGCGCGACTCCGATCAGGTCCTGGTTGCGCATCAGCTTCGACACCGCGGCGACCATCTCTGGGGTCAGGCCGGGCGCCGCGGAAGACAGCGCCTCCGCGCCGGCTGACGGGGAGAGCAGCCAGTCGCGGAGGTCGCCGACCGTCATCGCCCCGAGGGGAGCGAAGGCGCGACGGTCATGGGTGTCGAGGATCAGCCGCGTGACCTCGTCGGACTCGTAGGGCACCACGGCCTCGTTGAGGAACTCGGCCAGCGGCAGGTCGGCCAGCGCATAGCGCGCGGCGACGCGGTGCGCCTCGGTCTCGGCGGCGATCCCGGCAAGCTGGTCGCCGGAGCGCGCGGGCGTGGCCGCAGCCATGAGCGCGGCGAGGGTGCCGAAGCGGAAGGTCTCGCCCCCGGCAGTGGCGCTGTAGACGGGCATGTCGGATCCTCAGGCGTTGCGCAGATGGGTGGCCCAGGCCGGGTCGCCGGTGATGGTGCGGAACCGCATGAGTTTCCACATGCCGTATTTGTGGAAGTCGAAGTCGAGCCGCGACACCTTGAGCTGCACCATCGACCACCAGGCCCATTTCACGTCGGCCAGCGCCTTGTGGATGGTCACGCGGGCGACGAGCTGCGGGGTGACCGTGCCGAAATATTCCTCGATCATCTCGGCCTCCTGCTCGGCCGTGAAGAACATCTCGCCGAACCAGATGCCCAGATCGTAGCAGCGGTCGTTCATCGAGGCGTATTCATAGTCGATCAGCATGATCGAGCCGTCCTCGCCGATCATGAAATTGCCCGGCATGGGATCGTTGAAGGAGGGCACGAGGTCGAGCCCGGAGGCCGTCAGCGCCTCGCGCGCCATCTTGTCGTTCAGCCGCACCCAGTCCGCGTCGCGCGGCCAGGGCGAGCCCAGGTCGCGCATCTGCGCCTCGTGCTCGTCGATCATGTCGAAGACCGTCTTGGTCAGGCCGAGCGCAGGCAGCGAATGCATCCGCCGGTAGGTGGCCATCGCCTCCATCCGCAGGTCGCGCGCGGCGAAGTCGCTGTGGGTGGAGGGCCGCCGGTCGGGGATGAAGTCGTTGATCTCGATGCCGTGATGGGCGAGGTCGTCGAAGACCGCCGGGCCAAGTCCGGCCGCGGCCGCCTTCTGCGAGGCGTCGAGCGCGGCCTTGCGGTCGATGAACATCTCGGTGCCGTTGCCCGGCAGCTTCACGAAATAGTCCTTGCCGCAGGCGAGCTTCACCCGCCAGTTCGAGTTGCTGATCCCGCCCGAGACCGGGGCGTAGCCCGCGCCCTCGCCGCCTTTGAAGAGCGCCGCCTCGCGGATCGCGGATTCCAGCGTGTGTTCCTCGGGCGAGACTGCCTGTCCGAGCGTCTTCATGCCATTCCCCCGGCGATCCGGATCTTTTCCTCGAATTGCGGATGATTGAGGCCCAGACGGGCCCGCATGATCCGCCATTCGGAATATTTCAGCCATTCCAGTCCCTTGCGGACCGATTTTGCGCCGGTCACGCGTGCCTCGACGCAATGCATCACGTCATCGACGACCGACCAGAGCCGCGCGCGGGCGAAGGCCGCGGGATCGAACCCGCCCATGTAGAGCGTCGCGGGCGCCACCATGTCGGCCTCGAAATCGGTGATCTCGGCCAGCAGGACGCCCAGGTCGAACATCGGGTCGTTCATGCCCGCGCGGTCGTAATCGACGAGCAGGACGTCGCCGCGCTCGGGTCCGGCCAGCAGGTTCGAGCAGGAGCCGTCATTGCGGCAGGGCACGGTCGGCGCCGCAAGCAGCAGCCCGCGCAGGGGCGCGAGCAGCGACAGCACCCAGCCGATATCCTGCGGCAGGGCAATGCCCGACTCGTGCGCCTCGGCCACGGCGCGGTCGATCGCCGCGAAGGGGTCGAAGCGGTGGGCGAGCGGCGCCGCGCCATGCAGGCGCTTCATCGCGCAGATCGCGGCGGCGGCGAAATCCGGGTCCTGCAGGCGCCACTGGCGGCAGGCGGCCCAGTCGGGGCCCGGATCCTTCATCAGGATCGCGCCGGTCTCCGTGTCCGACCACAGCACTTCCGGCCCGGCGCCGAGACGCCCTGCCTCCGCTGCCAGCTGCATGGCGGCGGCCATGTCGTAGCCTGCGCGCATCTCGGGATGCATCGCCTTGAGGAACAGCCCGCCCCCGGGCGCCGCGATCCTGGCGGAACGGCTGTCGAGGCCCAGATAGCTGGGCGAGGCCAGCGCAGCGGGACCTGGGGCGACCGCCTCAGGCGCAGTTCCGGGGCAGGCCGCGGCGAGCACGGCGGCGAAATCGGTGTCGGAAACCAGCGCTGTCTGCATTACGCCTCCACGGCCTTGTCCAGGTCGCCCGCCGCCGCGTCGATGCGGCGGATCATGCCGAGCAGAACGTCGCCGCCTGCCGCCAGATCCTCGGGCGAGGTGTATTCGTCATGGCGGTGGATGACGCCGCCGACCGACGGCACCGCGACCACGATTGCCGGGCAGCGGGTCAGGACCGGGATGGCGTCATGGCCGCCGATCGTGTCGAGGTCCATCCGCTTCAGCGCGAAGCCGTCGGCCTGTTCCTCCGCGAGCTGGATCAGCCGCGGGTCGAACTTGCCTGCCGGGCGGCGGTCGATGGAGACGATCCCGGCCTCCACGGACGCCTTCGCGGCGAGGCCGGGCAGCGCATCCTTCAGGCCAGTCTCGGCCCAGTCGAGCGTCGTTGGCTCGGGCGCGCGCAGCTCGGCGAAAAGCACCGCCTTGCCCGGCACGATGTTGGGCGAGTTCGGGCTGATGTCGACGCGGGCCACGGAGGTGAACAGCGTATCTGGTGCGGTATCGGCCAGGCGGCGCACCTCGGCGATGATGTAGGCCGCGCCCAGAACGGCGTCGCGGCGGTCCTCCATCGGCGTCGGGCCGGTGTGGTTCTGCTGGCCGGTCACCTCGATCTTCACCTTCAGCGCGCCCCAGTGGCGGCGGAAGGGCGCGATGCGGGCGCCGGATTTCTCCATCTTGTCGTCGCCCTCGATGTGGAACTCGAGATAGACATCGGGAATGCCGACCTTGTCGGTGCCGTCATAGCCGATGCGCTTCAGCTCGTCGCCCACGCTGCGGCCCTCGCGGTCGGTCCGCGCCAGCGCGAAATCCAGCTCCAGCATCTCCGCGAAGACCGAGGAGCCCAGCAGCGACGGCTGGAACCGCGCGCCTTCCTCGTTCATCCAGTCGGCGATGACAAAGTTGCATTGCGGCTCGGTGCCCGTCGCCTCGCATTCCGCGCGGTAGCTTTCCACGGCAGTCAGCGCCGCGATCACGCCGTAGGCGCCGTCGAAGCGTCCGCCCAGCGGCTGGCTGTCGAGATGCGAGCCGACCATGACGGTGCGGGCATTGCCGCCCGCCAGATCGATCCGGCCGAAGACGTTGCCGATGGCGTCGACCAGAACGTCGTAGCCGCGCGCCTTCATCTCGGAGCAGAACCAGTCGCGCGCCGCCTTGTGGTCGTCGGTCAGCGCCATCCGGTCGACCCCGCCCATCGGCGTCGCGCCGAATTCCGAAACCTTCGCCATCAGGCGCTCGAACAGGGCTGCGTCGAAGCCGGCGCGAAGGACAGTATCAGGCATGGGAAGTCTCCGGTGTCGTCAGGACCGCGGGGGCATCCTCGCCCCGGCGCGGGTTCAGGAAGCAGGCGGCCAGGGCTCGGCCGCCGCGGGCGGTGAGGCCCGGATTCTCCGACCGGCAGCGGTCGAAGGCATGCGGGCAGCGGCTGGCGAAGGCGCAGCCGGGGGGCAGGTCGATGGGCGAGGGCGGCTCGCCTTCGAGCAGGCAGTCCTCGGGCAGGTAGCGGCGCGGTTCCAGCGTCGGGGCCGCAGACAGCAGCGCGCGGCTGTAGGGATGGCCCGGATCGAAGAACAGGCGTTCGTTCGGCGCCACCTCGACCGTCTCGCCGAGATACATCACCGCGATGCGCGAGCAGACGCGGCGCACCATCGCAAGGTCGTGCGAGATGAAGATGTAGGTGAAGCCGTGCTGGGCTTGCAGCCGCTCGAAGAGGTCGAGCATCTTGTGCTGCTCGGTCTGGTCGAGCGCCGAGAGGGTTTCGTCCATGATCAGCAGCCGCGGCTCCAGCGTCATGGCGCGGGCGACGTTCAGGCGCTGGCGCTGCCCGGCGGAGAGTCCGTTGGGCAGCTCCTCGTAGAGCGCTTCGGACAGCCCCACTTCGGACATGACCGCGCGGGCGCGCTCGCGGCGTTCCTTGCGGTCGCCGATCCTGTGGATCTTCAGCGGCTCCTCGAGGATCGCGCCGATGGATTTCTGCGGTGGCAGCGAGCCGTAGGGGTCCTGCAGCACCAGCTGGAACTTGCGGCGCAGCTCGCGGATGCGGGCCGGGCGGGCGGAGCCGATGTCTTCGCCCTCGAACAGGATCGTGCCGGCATCGGGGCGTTCCAGCCCCGTGAGCAGCCGCATCAGCGAGGACTTGCCGCAGCCCGACTCGCCCACCAGCCCGAAATTGTCGCCCTGGAAGACGTCGAATTCCACGTTGCGCACCGCCTGCACCACGTTGGTGCCGCCCTGGGCGCGGTTCTTGGCGGTGTAGTGCTTGGCGACGCCGCGCACCGACATGATCGGCCGGGGCTCCCCGCGCTCTTCCTGCGGGGCGGCCTCGGCGGTGTCCCAGAGCTTGGGCAGCTCGCGGATCAGCTGGGCGGTGTAGCCGTGCTGCGGGGCGGAGACCAGCTGCTCCGGCACCTGGCGCTCGACCACGCGGCCCTTGTTGAGCACCAGCACCTCGTCGGAGGCATCGCAGGCCACCGGCAGGGATGAGCAGATGAACAGCACGGCAGTGTCGAAGCGCCCCGTCAGGTCGCGCATCAGCTTGAGGATCTGCGCGGCGACGGTCACGTCGAGCGGCTGGGTGATGTTGTCGGCGATCAGCAGCGCAGGGTCGGAAATCAACGCGTCGACGATCATCGCCCGCTGCATCATGCCGCCCGAATACTGGAACGGGTATTCGTGGAAGCGCTGCGCGGCAGACGGAATGCGCACCGCGTCGAGCAGCTCGATGGCCTTCTGCTTCGCCTGGGCCGCCGGGATCTCGGGGCGCACGGCGCGGAGCTTCTCCACAAGCTGCGCGCCCACCGTCATGGTCGGGTCGAGCGCGCCCGCGGGGTTGCCGCCGACATAGGCTATCTCGCGCCCGGCCAGCTTGCGGGCCGCGGCAGCATCCTTGATCAGGTCGGTGCCGCGGAACTTCGCGCTGCCGCCGGTGACCTTCAGCGGGTCGGCAAGCCAGCTAGCCAGCGTGCGCGCCAGCACGGTCTTGCCGGCGCCGCTTTCGCCGATCACCGACAGGATCTCGCGCGGGCGGAGGCTGAAGGAGACATCCTGCAGGATCGGCTTCATGCCCTCGGGCAGGTCGGCGCCGACCGAAAGGCCCTCGACTTCGAGAACGGGCGCCATGGCCGTGTGGTCGTACATCTCACGCCCCTCCGTAGACTTTGTTGCGGGCCCGCTCCAGCGAGGCGCCCATCAGGTTGATGCTGGTCAGCGTCAGGCAGAGGAAGACGCCGGGCATGGTGGCGACCCACCAGGCATTCAGCAGGTACTTGCGGCCGTCGGCGATGATGTTGCCGAAGGTCGGGGTCGGCGGCTGCACGCCGAGGCCGAGGAAGCCCAGCACGCTTTCGAAGATCATCATCCGGGCGACATCGAGCACGGCGACGAAGGCCATCGGCGGCAGCACCAGCGGCAGCAGCAGCAGGACCATGATCCGGAAATCCGTGGCGCCCAGCACCATCGCGCCGCGGACGTATTCCTTCTTGCGCTCCGCCATGATGGTCGAGCGCATGACCCGGGCATAGACCGGCCAGCCGGCCAGGCCGAGGACGATGATGATCGAGGGGATGGTGGGCCGCGACACGCCGAGGATGGTGATCGCGAGGATGATCATCGGGATCGACAGCTGCGCGTCGGTCAGGCGCATCAGCACGGTGTCGACGGACTTGCCGTAATAGCCCGCAACCAGCCCGATCAGCGCGCCGACGGCCAGCATCAGCACGGTGGTCGTGACGCCGATCAGGATCGAGTAGCGCAGGCCCACCAGCACGCGGGCCAGCATGTCGCGGCCCAGCTGGTCGGTGCCCAGCGGATGCGCCCAGTCCCAGCCCTCGCCCATGAAGAGCGGCGGCGTCATCTTGGCGCGGATGTTCATCTTGGTCGGGTCGATGCCCGACAGTTCGGGATACAGCGCCGCGGCAAGCATCAGGATCGCGAAGACCGCGAGGCCGATCTTGAATTCCGTGGAGGCGAAGGCCATCCGCCAGATGCGCGAGGAGATGGAGCGGCTCTCGGCCTTGGAAAGCTTCGGCGCTGCCATGGTGTCGATGCTGGTCATCAGTATTCGAGCCTCGGATCGATCAGGGTGGACAGGAGGTCGACGACGATGTTGATCAGGACGAAGGCCGCCGCGGTGACGATGGCGATGCCCTGGATCAGCGGGAAGTCGCGCTGCATCACGGCGTTGATGGTCAGGAGGCCGAGTCCCGGATAGTCGAAGATGAACTCGACCACGAGCACGCCGCCCAGCAGCATCGAGAACTGCACGCCGAGGAGGTTCAGGAGCGGCACGGCCGCGTTCTTGGCGCCGTGGCGGAAGATGATCTGGTTGCGGCTGAGCCCGCGGACGCCGGCGATGTCGATGAAGTTCTGGCCCATGATCTGCGCCACCGACACGGTCAGCGAGCGGATGATGAAGGGCGCGATCTCGATGGCCAGCACCAGCGCGGGCAGGATCGTCCAGGCGAAGCCGCCATAGCCGATGGCCGGAAGCAGCTTCAGCTTCACCGACAGGAGCAGCGCCAGCATGATGCCGAGCCAGAAGTTCGGCAGCGAGACGAAGACGGACGAGCAGTAGAGCGCTATGCGGTCGGGCCAGCCGCCGGGATGTAGCCCGCCCCAGACGCCGATCGGGATGGCGATCATCAGCGCGAAGACCATGGCGAGGCAGGCGAGCTGGATGGTCTTGGGCGCGGTCTCGGCGATCAGGTCCCAGACCTCGGCGCGGGCCGAGCGGGTGCTGTCGTCGAAGCTTGCCCCGCCGACCGCGGCGCCGTTGGCCGGGCGGACGAAGGACTGGCCCAGGTCGCCCTGGACGACGCCGGACATGTAGCGGGTGAACTGCACGGGGATCGGGTCGCGCAGGCCCATGTCCGTGGCGATCTGCTCGATCAGCGCCTCGGGGGCCATGCCGCCGGCCATCAGCCGCACGGGGTCGCCGGGCACGACGCGCAGCAGGGTGAAGATCAGCGCGGAGACGAGGAAGATGATCAGCGCGCCCTGGGCAAGCCGGCGCAGCAGGAAACGGAGGATGAACATGGCGGTCCCTTCCGGGGCAGGGGCTGCGGGGCGGCCCGGAGGCCGCCCCTGTCGCGGGGTCAGGCGGCGGAGGTCACCTTGGAGGCGTCCATCAGGCCGTCGGCATAGATGAAGAGCCCGTCATACTCGGAACGCATCGCGTGGATCATCACCGAGGTGAAGAGCGACAGGGCCGGCACCTTGTCCGCCAGAAGCGGCATCAGGTTGGTGGCCAGGACCTCCTTGCGGGCCTCGAGCGAGGGCGCGTTGCGCTCCGCATCCAGCGCCGCGTCGATCTCGGGATCGACGATGCCGCAGATCCGCTTCGACGAGGAGTGGAAATGCGTGCGCAGCACCAGGTCGGGCTCGGGCGAGCCGGCCATCCAGCCGCAGTCGATCATGTGGCCCGGGCCGCCGCCGGGACGGTCGTAGAGCCGCTCGTTCCAGGCCGCGACTTCCATGACGTTCAGCGTCACCGGGAAGCCCTGCTCCTGCAGCAGCGCGGTGATCACCTCGCCGTATTCCTTGGTCTTCGGGTAGAAGCCGGTGGAGGTGATGTATTCCAGCTCCGGCAGGCCCTCGCCGTTCGGATAGCCCGCCTCGGCCAGCAGGCGCTGGCATTCCTCCGGGTCGTATTCCGGGTAGTTGTCGAGCTCGACATAGCCGAACTTGATCGGCGAGATGAAGTTCGAGTTCGGCGCGCCGGCATCGCCCAGCACCTCGAGCAGCAGCTCGCGGTCGATGGCATGGGCCGCGGCCTTGCGCACCAGCGGGTTGTCGAAGGGCGGCTTCGAGCAGCGGAACCACAGGTACTTGTTCTCGACCGAGACCAGCTTCGACAGCTTGATCTCGTCATTGCCGACCAGCGTCTCCAGCTGTTCGGGTTCCAGCCGCTCGATCACGTCGGCCTGGCCGTTCAGCAGCGACAGCATCCGCGTGGTGGCGTCGCCGACGAAGGAATAGACCACGCCCGGCACGGTGACATCGCCTTTCCAGTAGGTCGGGTTGGCTTCCATGACGGTGTCGTTGCCGCGCTGTTCGACGAACTTGAACGGGCCGGTGCCGTTCAGCCGCTGGGTCAGCGCGCCCTTCGGGCCTTCGGCAATGTCCTTGGCGGACATGATCGGCAGATAGGCGGTCAGGAAGTAGAACATATGGGCGCCGTAGCCGCCCTTCGTCGTGTCGACGATCACCGTGTAATCGTCGGGGGTCGTCACCTCGAAGCTGTCGGTCGGGCCGGGATACCACTGGGCCGGACGGTCGGGCTGGGCGCCGTATTCGAAGGTCGCCTTGACGTCCTCGGCGGTGAAGGGCTTGCCGTCATGGAAGGTGATGCCTTCGCGCAGCTTGATCTCGAAGCGGTGGGCGTCGAGCAGGTTCAGCTCGGTGGCCAGCTCCATTTCCATCGCCTGCGGGTCCTCGGGACGCATCGGCGCGCGCGCCAGGTAGCCCATGACGAAGCCCTGGATGGTGGTCTGGGACAGCGTGGTATGCGCGGTCGGGTCCCAGTTGCCGGTGATGTTCTCGGCCGACAGGAAAGTCATCGGCTTGGTCACGTCGGCGCGCGCGGTGCCGATGAAGAAGTCGGGATTGACGCGGTTCATGAGGACGCCCGCGCCCGCCATGCCGGCATAGTTCAGGAAGGACCGTCTGTTCAGCACTTTAACTCTCCTGTCGGGAACTGTTTTCTTGCTTGGTGTCGTGTCAGGCGGGCACGGCGGCGCGGGTCTGCGCCAGCCGGTCCAGCATCTTGCCGTGAAGTTCGGGCGTGGCCGAGGCCAGCACGTCGCCGCGCGAGTCCAGCCCCAGCGGCTGGCCGTCCCAGTCGGTGATCACGCCGCCCGCGCCCTCGATCACCTGCACCAGCGGCAGGTAGTCATAGGGCTGCAGGCCGATCTCCAGCACCAGGTCGCAATGGCCCGAGGCCAGCAGCCCGTAGTTGTAGCAGTCGCCGCCGAAGCGCAGCAGCCGCACCGAGCGGCGCAGCAGGTCGTAGACCTTGAGGTCGTCGCCCTCGAACAGCATGGGGTCGGTCGTGTAGGCCAGCGCGGCGGACAGCTCGGTGCAGCTGCTGGTGCGGCAGGGGGCGCCGTTGAACAGCGTCGGCTGCCCGGCCGCGCCCTGCCAGCGCTCGCCGAGTGCGGGCATCTCGATCTGGCCCAGCACCGGGCGGCCGCCCTTCAGCAGCGCCATCAGGTTGCCGAAGAGCGGATGGCCGGTGACGAAGGACTTCGTGCCGTCGATCGGATCCACCACCCAGATCTCGGAGGCCTCGAGCCGCTCGGGATCCTGTTCCTCGCCGAAGATGCCGTGGCCGGGGAAGGTCTCGGCGATGCGGGCGCGCATGTAGGCCTCGATCTCGCGGTCGGCGACCGTCACGGGCGAGCTGTCGGCCTTGTCGTCAACCGCCAGCGGGCGCCGGAAGTAGCTCAGCGCCATCCTGCGGGCGCCGTCGGCCACGTCGGCGGCCAGATCGATCTCCGGAGATGTTGTCATTGTGTGTCATATCCTGCGCTTTTGGGGAATCTTTCGTCCGGATCGGTGGCTGTGGCAGCATAAAACACGCGAAAGCACACCTAAATCCACGAAAAAGCACGCACTGCCCAATTAATATGCGCAAAATTCCCCAAAATGCCACGAATCTGGGCGGATCCCCACGCAGATGTGCAGGTTGCGTGCCAGGTCAGGCTAGAATCTCCACGCAATGACACATGCGATGTGGACTTTCCCCTCCTGTCCCCGCAAGGAAGACGGGACAGAAGGAGAGCCCCATGTGGTCACATGAACGCCAGGCGCAGATTCTCGCGCTGATCGGCCAGGACGGGAAAGTCTCGGCGAACGGTCTGGCCGCGCGGTTCAGCGTCTCGCGCGAAACGGTGCGGCGCGATCTCCTGGAGATGGAGGAGGCGGGGCTGCTGCAGCGGGTCCATGGCGGCGCGGTCGGCTCGGCGGCGATGGAGCCCGAGCCCGCCTTCGCGGCGCGTGCCTCGCAATTCTCCGCGCAGAAGCGCGCGATTGGGCGGCGGGCGCTGGAGCTGATCCCGGCGGGCGCCACCTGCTTCGTCGATGCCGGCACCACGACTTCGGCCTTCGCCAGCGCGCTGGCGGCGCGCGGCAATGTCCGCGTGATCACGAACTCCCTGGAGATCGCCACGATCATGACCAAGGGCGCCGATTGCGACACGCTGCTGCTGGGCGGGCGGCCGCATGCCGACGTCCCGGCGGTGCATGGCGAGCTGACCCTGTCCGAGATCGACCGCTTCCGCGCCGATTTCGCGGTGATCTCGCCGGTGGCGGTCGACCGCCAGCGCGGCCCGACCGATTACGAGCTGCACGAGGCCGAGGTAGCGCGCGCGATGATCCGCTGCTCGGCCGCCTGCATCATGCTGTGCCATTCCGAGAAGCTCGACACCGAGAGCCGCGTCTCGATCTGCCGGCTCGACGAGATCGACCATCTGGTCACCGACGCCCTTGCCGAACCCTTCGACCTGCCGCGCGGCACCACCCATTACGCCGAGATCGGTCCGGACTAGGCCGCCCGGAGGCGCCAGTACCGCCGCGCGACGTCTTCCCGGCCGGGGCCGGACTGTCGACCGGGCCGAGGCGGCAGAGGGGTCGCATCGCGCGGCGCGTCCGGGGCGGCAGTTCCCGGCATCCGCGGGTCGCTGGAGCAGTCCCGAAGGTCTTGCAGGCCGCGGAGCCTGTCATTCGCGTGGCATGGCCGCGCGCGTCTGCCGGGGGCTGCGGAGTTTCAGGGCGCTGCCGGAAGCTTTTGGCGTCGCTCACAGACTTGCGGCTGGGCCACCGCGCCCGGCGCGCGATCGGAATGCCGGCCACGCAAGCGAGCCGCCCCGTGGGCCCGCCGCCTGCGGACAGAGCCGGGATCGGGGGTGCGGGCCGGCGCCGGGGCGGGCGCAGATTCGGCTCTGAGCCGGAGGGCCTGCAGCCTTTGCCGCCTGTCTCGCGCCCCCGCGCGTACCGAAGTTGCAGGAAGAAATCCCGGATTTCTCGGCGGAAATCGCAATGTCGGAGATGCCCGATGGCGGTGCGGGATCTCGCTGAGCGGCTGTTGGGCATGCCCGTTTGGCCGGGCGCTGCATGCCGGGAGTCGCCGGATGGCTAGTGCCCGCCGTACTGCCGGAGCGGCAGAGGCCGCCCGCTTGCCTTGAAATCCGTTCCGGCCGTCGGCCGGAGACGCGGGGAACATCCCCGCGGTCCTCATCCCGTGGACTGGAGAATGCCCGAAGGCACGCGGGCGGCGGTCCGTTTGCGCAGGGGCAGGGACCGCCGCGCGGCGCTCAGTCGAGCGCCTTGTCGCTGGCATCGGCCTGCCCGGCGGTCCAATAGCCGGCCGCCTTCAGCCATTCGCCCGGATGGCCGCGATCCTGCAGCATGTGCTGTTTCAGCGCCCGCGCCACCCCAGCCTCGGCCGCGATCCAGGCGAAGCCCTTGCCGTCGGGCAGATCCAGCGCCCAAAGCGCGTCCAGCAACGGCGCCGGATCGGCTGCTGCTCCGGCCGGGCGGTGCACCCAGTGCGTCTGCTGCGCCGCCGGGCTGTCCCAAGCCTGCTCCTCTTCCGGGCCGGTGACCGCGGCGAGGGTCACGGCGGTGACGCCTGCAGGCAGCTCCTCCACCCGGCGGCCGATCGCCGGCAGCGCCGTTTCGTCGCCGACCAGCAGGTACCAGTCGAAGACCGGCGCGATCACCTGCGAGCCGCGCGGCCCGCCGATCCGGAGCGTGTCGCCGGCAGCAGCGTCGCGGGCCCAGTCCGTCGCCGGACCGGCCTCGTGCATCGCGAAATCGACGGTCAGGCGGCCTCCGCCGAAGGCCCGGGGGGTGTAATCGCGCATCTCGGGCTTCCCGGCGCCCGTGTCGAAGAACAGCTTGATGTGGTCATCGAAGCCGAGGCTGGAAAAATCGTCCAGCTCAGGGCCTTCCAGCACGATGCGGCGCATGTTGGGCGTCAGGTCGGCGGCCTCGCGGACGGTCAGCTCGCGGCGGCGGAGCTCGTGGCGGTGGCGGGTGATGATCTGGGTCATGTCGGTGTCCTCTGCGGGGGCGGAAACGGGGGATGTGTCCAGTCCCTCGATGGTTTCGGCAGCGGCGGCGATCGCCGTCGCCGCGCTGCGGATGGCCTGCTCTGCAGGGGCTGCATCCAGGAAGCTGTGGCGCAGCGCCGCTTTCAGCCGGTCCATCGCCGCGACGATTTCCGGCGGTGCGCCGCGGCGGAAGCGGTGCCCGCCGCCGCGGCTGTCATGGGCGGCCCGTGCCTCCAGCGCGGCGGCGTTGAGCTTCAGGTGCTGCTGCCCGAGCGGGGTGATGCTGCACAGCTTGCGCCGCCCGCCATCGGCCGCGCAGGCGATCAGCCCGTCCTCTTCCAGCGCGGAGAGGTTCGGGTAGAGCACCCCCGGGCTGGGCCGGTAGGCGCCGGCGGTGCGGGCCTCCAGCTCCGTCATGATCTCGTAGCCGTGGCGCGGCTGCTCGCCGATCATCTGCAGGATCAGCAGGCGCAGCGTGCCATTGTCGAAGGCGCGCCTGCCATGGCGTCCCTTTCCGCGTCCGCGCTCTTTCCGGCCTGGGTCCTGCGCGGCCGGTCCGCGTTTGTCTCCGTGTCTCATGCAGCGGAGTTAAGAATAGATATAACGAAAGTCAAGATATATCGTTGTAAACGATATATCGAAAGAAGCCTGCGGCGGGAACGGCCGGGGCCGGTCTAGGCGCGGCTGCCGCTCTGCTGCCGGTCCGGGTGGCGCGCGGCCCTGCTCCAGGCGACGATCTCAGCCAGTACGGACAGCGCGATTTCCCTCGGATCGACCGCCCCGATATCCAGCCCGGCCGGCGACTTGAGCTGTGCGATCCGCGCGGGGTCGAGCCCGGCCGCGGCAAGCTTCGCCGCCAGCGCCGCCGCCTTGCGGCGCGAGGCGATCATCGAGACGCGGCCCGCGGGGCTGCCGAGCGCCGCGCGCAGGCAGGCGAGATCCTGCACGCCCTGGCTGGCCACCACGGCGAAGTCGCGCGGTCCCAGCGGCAGGGCCGAGACATCCGCGCCGGGAAAGCGCAGCGCATCCGGCGGCCCCTCCGTGCCTTCGGACAGGGCCGTCCGGAAGCCCAGGAGACGCGCCTGCGCCGCGATCGCCCGCGCCACCGGCGTGGCGCCGAACACGGCGACCACCGGCGGCAGTTCGTAGGGTTCGATCAGCAGGTCGACCGTGCCGCCCGAAGGGCAGCCGCTCTTGAACAGCTGCGCGCCGTCGGCGTCGGTCAGCGCGACCACGGTCTCGGAGGGCTTCACCCGGATCAGCCGCGCCTCTCCGGCGGCCAGCGCCTCCGCTGCGGCGCGCAACACGGCGCGGGTCACGCAGGCGCCGCCGAGATGGCCGAGGATCTCGGCCTCCGCCGTCACCACCGCCTTGGCGCCGGCCTTTGCCGAGGTGACATCGGCCGTGCGCACGACGGTTGCGATGCAGAACGGGCGGCCGGAGCGGCGCTGGCGGTCGATCTCGTCGAAGATGCCGAAGGTTTCCATGGGTCCTCCCTTTCAGAGCCGGGCGAGGTCTGGTTCGAGCGCGGCCAGCGCCGCGAGCGTGTTGGCAGGCAGATGCGCATCCAGATGGGGCAGGGCGGCCGCCATCGCCGCCGCGACGGGCGCGTAGCCCTGCCAGCCCAAGAGCGGGTTCAGCCAGATGATCCGCCCGGCGCGGCGGCGGATCCGCGCGAGCGCCGCGGCCAGACGCTCCGGCGCGCCGGTGCAGTAGCCGTCCGACAGGATCAGCACGGCAGAGCGGCGGGTCAGCGCCTTCGCGCCGCAGGTTCCGGCGAAGGCCTCCAGTGCGGCGCCGATATCGGTGCCGCCGCCGAAGCCCTGCGCCATCAGGCTCAGCCGTCCGGCCGCGCGCAGCCTGTCGCGGTCGCGCAGCGCGGCGGTGACGCGGATCAGGCGGGTGTGGAACAGGTAGGCGTCGGTGGCAGTGTCGGCATCCGCGAGACCCTTGAGGAAGGCGAGGAAAGGCCGTGCATAGGGCTGCATCGAGCCCGAGACATCGCAGAGCGCCACGATCCGCGCAGGCCGGTCGGGGCGGGCGCGGCGGAAGAGGTCGATCGGCTCGCCGCCGCGGGCCAGGCTTGCGCGGATCGTGCGGCGCAGGTCGGGCAGGGCCCCGCGCAACGCCTGCCGCCGCCGCCGCGAGCGGCGGTCGCGGATGGCCCGCGCGATGGCCTCGGCGGTGCGTTCGGCCTCGCGGCGGGTCGCCTCGTCCATCAGCTCGCGCAGGTCGCGGCGCATCAGGCTGTCCCGGCGCGTGGCGATCAGCCGGCCCTCGGCGCCCTCGGCCTCTCCGCCGCCGTCATCCGCTTCGGGCTGGCCCCCGCTTTCGTGGCCGTCGCCCTCATCGAGGTGCCCCTGCCAGAGCCGGGGCCGCGCGGTTTGCACCTGGACATGGGCGCTCTGCGTGCCTGTCCGGGTCATCCCGGCATTGAACCAGAAGGCATCGAAGAGATCGTCGAACCTCTCCCATGCCTCGGCATCCCCCGCCGCCGCGACCTTCAGCGCCAGCCGCGCCTCGGCGGGATCGGCGGCCTTCACCGCGGCCAGCGCGGCCAGGGCCTCGGGCAAGGGGCAGGGGGCCAGCCCGTTCATCCGCAGATGCGCGAGAAAGCCCGAGAGCCGCTCGGCAGGACCGGAGGCGCGGGCGGGGAAGCGCGTCGCCCGCATCACGCCACCCTGCCGATCAGCCGGTCCATCACCTCGGGCGGCATGGCATCGCGGTCGGCTGCTGTCTTCAGCAGGCAGGCCAAGGTCGCCTGGACCGCCGTCCGGTCGGCCGCGAGATCGTTGATGCCCAGCCCCGAGAGCGCGGCGGCCCAGTCCAGCATCTCGGCAATGCCCGGCGCCTTCTCCAGATCCTCGCGCCGGAGCGCCTGCACCGTGCCGACGATCTGCCGGGCCAGCCGGGGCTCCAGCCCGGGCGCGCGTGCCGCGAGGATGGCGAGCTCGGTTTCCGTATCCGGGTAATCGAGATGGCAGTAGAGGCAGCGGCGGCGCAGCGCGTCCGACAGGTCCCGCGTGCCGTTGGCGGTCAGGATCACCACCGGGCGGGCCGTGGCCGCGATGGTCCCCATCTCCGGAATGGTGATCTGGAAATCCGACAGGATCTCCAGCAGGTAGGCCTCGAACTCCTCGTCGGCGCGGTCGATCTCGTCGATCAGCAGCACCGGCGGCGCGTCCTGGGTGATCGCCTCCAGGAGCGGCCGCTTCAGCAGGAACCGCTCGGAGAAGAGGTCGGCCTCGGCCATGCCTTCCGCCCGGATTGCCAAGAGCTGCCGCTGGTAGTTCCATTCGTAGATCGCGTGCGACGCATCCAGCCCCTCGTAGCATTGCAGCCGGATCAGGCGCGCGTCCAGATGCGCGGCCAGCGCCTTCGCGACTTCGGTCTTGCCCACCCCCGCCGGTCCCTCGACCAGCAGGGGCCGCCCGAGCGACAGCGCCAGGTGCAGCGCCATCGCCAGCGCGTCGCCCGCGACGTAGCCCGATGCCGCAAGCGCGGCCTTCAGCGTGCCGGGGTCCCCCGCCATCGCCTAGCCGTGCAGCCCGAGATCATGGGCGATCTTCCAGACCCGCCACTGGTCATGCGGCATGTGGCTGTGCACCAGCCCGAAGGGCCGGAACGCGTCATGCACCGCGTTGGAGAAGCAGGGCACCGAGCCGACATTGGGGCTTTCGCCCACGCCCTTCGCCCCGATGGGGTGATGCGGGCTGGGGGTGACGGTGAAGTCGGTCGTATAGTGCGGCGTTTCCCACGAGGTCGGCACGAAGAAATCCATCAGCGTTGCCGTCTTGTGGTTGCCCATCGCATCATAGGCGATTTCCTGTCCCATCGCGATCGCATAGCCCTCGGTCGCGCCGCCATGGACCTGTCCCTCGATGATCATCGGGTTGATCCGCGTGCCGCAATCGTCGAGCGCGTAGAAGCTGCGGATGTCATGGTCGCCGGTATCGACGTCGATCTCCATCACGCAGATATAGGCGCCGAAAGGATAGGTCATGTTGGGCGGGTCGTAGTAGCTGACCGCCTCCAGCCCCGGCTCGATCCCCGGAATGGCCTGGTTGTAGGCGGCGAAGGCGATCTCCTTCATCGTCTTGAACCGCTCCGGCGCGCCCTTCACGGCAAAGCGGTCGATGTCGAATTCGACGTCGTCGTCATGCACTTCCAGCAGGTAGGCCGCGATCATCTGCGCCTTGGCGCGGATCTTGCGCGCCGCCATCGCCGTGGCCGCCCCCGCCACCGGGGTGGAGCGGGACCCGTAAGTGCCGAGGCCATAGGGCGCGGTGTCGGTATCGCCTTCCTCCAGCGTGATGTCGTCGGCGGGAATGCCGATCTCGCTGGCGATGATCTGGGCGAAGGTGGTGGCGTGGCCCTGTCCCTGGCTGATCGTGCCGAGCCGCGCGATGGCCGAGCCGGTGGGATGGATGCGGATCTCGCAGCTGTCGAACATGCCGAGGCCGAGGATGTCGCAGTTCTTCACCGGGCCGGCGCCGACGATCTCGGTGAAATGCGTCAGCCCGATGCCGATCAGCTTGCGGGTCTTCCCGGCCCGGAAGTCTTCCAGCCTCTGCGCCTGCTCGGCCCGCAGCGCGTCGTAGCCGACCGCCTCCAGCGCCTTGTCCCAGGCCCGGTGGTAATCGCCGCTGTCGTATTCCCATCCCAGAGCCGACTGGTAGGGAAACTGGTCGGCGCGGATGAAGTTGATGCGCCTGAGTTCGGCGGCGTCCATGCCCAGCTTGATGGCCAGCACCTCGATCATCCGCTCGATGAAATAGGCGGCCTCGGTCACGCGGAAGGAGCAGCGGTAGGCCACGCCGCCCGGCGCCTTGTTGGTATAGACGCCGTCGACCTCCAGATAGGCGACCGGGATGTCGTAGGAGCCGGTGCAGATGTTCATGAAGCCGGCCGGGAACTTGGTCGGGTCGGCGCAGGCGTCGAAGCCGCCATGGTCGGCGGTGACATGGCAGCGCAGCCCGGTGATCTTGCCGTCCTTCGTGGCGGCGATCCGGCCCTTCATCCAGTAGTCGCGGGCGAAGGCCGTGGACATCAGGTTGTCCATCCGGCTTTCCACCCATTTTACCGGCCTGCCGGTGACGATCGAGGCGACGATCGAGCAGACATAGCCGGGATAGACGCCGACCTTGTTGCCGAAGCCGCCGCCGATATCGGGGCTGACGATGCGGATGTTGTGCTCGGCGATGCCCGAGATCAGCGAGGCGACGGTGCGCACCGCATGCGGCGCCTGGAAAGTGCCCCAGACGGTCAGCTTGCCGGTGACCTTGTCCATCGAGGCGACGCAGCCGCAGGTCTCCAGCGGCATCGGATGGGTGCGGTGGTAGTGGATCATCTCCTCGGCCACGACCTCGGCCTCGCCCAGCACCGCCTCGGTCGCCTCGCGGTCGCCGGCCTCCCAGGTGAAGATGTGGTTGTGGTGGCGCCGGGCCCCGTGCGCGCCCTCGGTCTTGCCTTCCAGATCCTCGCGCAGCACCGGCGCGTCGGGATCGAGCGCGCGGAACGGATCGGTGACGACCGGCAGCTCCTCGTACTCGACCTCGACCGCAGCCACGCCGTCGGCGGCGGCATAGCGGTCGGTGGCGACGACGAAGGCGACCTCCTGGCCCTGGAACAGCACCTTGCCGTCGGCCAGCACCATCTGCCGGTCGCCCGCCAGAGTCGGCATCCAGTGCAGTCCCAGCGGCTCGAGATCCTGCGCGGTCAGCACGGCCAGAACGCCCGGCACGGCCAGCGCGGCATCCTTGTCCACCGAAACGACCCGCGCATGGGCATAGGGAGACCGGACGAAATCGCCCGACAGCATGCCCTTGAGCTTGATGTCGTCGACGTAATTGCCGCGGCCCTGCGTGAAGCGGACATCCTCGACGCGCTTGCGCGAGCAGCCCAGGCCCTTCAGCCCGGCGCTGCGGTCTGCGGGGGCGGTTGCATCGTCCTTCATTCCGCGGCCTCCTTCGCTGCGTTCAGCTCGGCCGCCGAGGCGAGCACCGCCTTGACGATGTTCTGGTAGCCGGTGCAGCGGCAGAGGTTCCCGGCCATGCCGAAGCGGACCTGCTCCTCGCTGGGGTTCGGGGTCTCCTGCAGGAGCCGCCAGGCCCGGGTGATCATCCCCGGCGTGCAGAAGCCGCATTGCAGCCCGTGATGTTCTCGGAACATCTCCTGGATGACGCCCAGCGTGCCGTCGGGGTTGGCCAGGCCCTCGACCGTGACGATCTCGGACCCGGAGGCCTGCACCGCGAAGAGGGTGCAGGACTTGACCGAGCGGCCGTCCATGTCGACGGTGCAGGCGCCGCAATGGCTGGTCTCGCAGCCGATATGCGGGCCGGTGACGCCCAGCGTCTCGCGCAGGAAGTGGATCAGCAGCATCCGCGGCTCGGCGAGGCCTTCGACGGTCTCGCCGTTCAGGGTGAACGTGACGGGGATCTTGTCCATCTCTGCCTCCTCCTCAGGCCCGGCGCGCCAGTGCGGCGCCGATGGCGCGGCGCAGCACCACCGCGGCGACGTGTTTCTTGAAGGGGATCGGCCCGCGCATGTCCTCCTGCGGGTCGATCGCGGCCAGCATCGCCTCGACGCAGCCCTCGACATGGCCCGCGGCCAGCGCGGCGCCTGCCTCCGCCGACCAGACGGGGGTGTCCGAGAGGTTGGTCATCGCCACCGAGGCGCTGTCGCGCCCGGCAATGACGGCGGCCGCGGCGGTCGCGTAGTCGCCGATCTTGCGCTTCTGCTTCACATAGGCCTGTCCGGTGCCCTCGGGCGGGAGCGGGATCAGGATCCGCGACAGGATCTCCTCCTCGGCGCGGGCAGTGAAGAAGGCAGCCTCGTAGAAGTCCCGCGCCGCGACCTCGCGCTCGCCCTCGGGTCCGCAGAGCCGGAAGCGGGCGCCGAGGCACTGCATCACCGCGGGCATGTCGTTGCCCGGATCGCCGTTGGCGACATTGCCGCCGATCGTGCCGAGATAGCGCACCTGGGGATCGGCGATCTGCAGCGCCGCCTCGCGCAGCACCGGCAGCGCGCTGGCCAGCCCGCCATGGCCGATCAGCTCGTGCTGGGTGGTCATGGCGCCGATCTCGGCGGTCCCGCCGGCGATGCCGATGCCCCGCAGCTCGCCGATGTCGCGCAGGTCGACAAGATGGCCAAGCTCGGCCATGCGCAGCTTCATCATCGGAATCAGGCTGTGCCCGCCCGCGACCACCCGCGCCTCGTCGCCATGCTGCTGCAGGATGCCGATGGCCGCTGCCAGATCGGCAGGCCGGTGATACTCGAACCCGGCTGGTATCATGGTGTTCCTCCCTGCGGCATCCTCCCCGATGCCTCGGGCGGACTGTCGGACAGGGCGGGGGCGGCGCCAAACGGGCGGTCGCGAATGCCGGCGGGTTCTGCACGAAATGCGAATGGCCCGCACGAACTGCGGTTCAGACGCCAAGTGCCTCGCGCACCTGGGAAAGCCGCGAGCGGCTGACCGGCGCCTTGGCCAGGGACTCGGTGTTGCGGAAGAAGCAGACGCCGGTGTCCTTGGTGCGCTGGAACTCGCTGACGAAGGCGGGATTGACCAGGTAGGAGCGGTGCACGCGGATGAAGCGGTGCGGCTCCAGCCGCCGTCCGGCCTCGGTGATCGACCAGGGGCAGAGATGGCGCTCCTTGCCGGCATAGAGCAGCGTGTAATGGCCCTCGGCGCGGATCGCCGCGATTTCGGCGGAGGCGGCGAAATGGGTGCTGCCCTCGCGCTCGTAGGGCACCGGCAGAGACGACGCGGGCGGTTCGGGCAGCGGCTGCGGCGCGGCGGATGGCTGCGGGGCTGCGGGCGCCTGCGGGGCTGTGTCCTCCATGTCTGGCGCCGCAGCGGAGTCGGAACCCGGAGCCAAGAAGGACACGCCGCTGAGCAGCGCGAGTCCGCTGATGATGAAGGAGGAGAGCGCGACCACCATGGCCAGCACCGCGTTGCCGAGCACGGGCCCGGCCGTCTGCGTGGCATCGGCGAGCCGGAACTGCGTGCCGGCCATGGCGATGAAATGCATCGAGACGACCGCCGCGGCGAAGCACAGCGTTCCGGCCAGGATATGCAGGCGGCTGCGCGATCCGTAGGCGGCGCGGACCGCCAGGGTCGACAGCGCCAGCGCCGCCGCCAGCGCGACGGCCACGCCGGACGGGCTGAAGACCGGCGCGCAGAGTTCCATGCCGAGCATGCCGATATAGTGCATCCCCGCGATCCCCGTGCCCATGATGCAGCCCGCCAGGGTGAGGTTCGCCGGGCAGCGCCGCCCGAAATGCAGCACCAGCAGCGCCAGCCCCACCATGAGGATGGCCGCCAGCGCCGAGACCAGCGTGGTCAGCCCGTCATAGTAAAAGAGCGCGGGCAGCTGCAGGCCGAGCATCGCCACGAAATGCATCGACCAGATGCCGCCGCCCAGCACGATGGCGGCCACGGCGACCAGCAGCTTGCGCTGGCTCACCGGCAGGCGCGAGGCGCCGCGCAGCAGCGACAGCCCGCTGAAGCCCGCGGACAGGGCAACGGCAAAAGAGGCCACAACCATCCATGGATTGTGAGTGAATTCCAGCAACCTAGGCGCTCCTCCCGGCAGGGGCAGCCTAGCAAAGAAATCCGGCGGCGCAATTCCGGACAGCCTGCCCTGACGCGGAGGGAGGGCCGGATCGGCTGACGGCGGCGGCCAGCCGGGCCAGCAAGGACATGACGCCGGTCTCGAAATCGCCGATCTCGACCGGCGCGCGGTCCGGCCCGATCTCCGGGCAGACGCGGAGGCCGGGGCTGTCGGGACGGGCATTGATGCGCGCTGCCTCGGCGCCGGAGCGGTCCTCGAGGATGGGGGCTTCATCGGCGGTGATGGCGAAGTCCTCGGGGCGGCCGGTCGGCGGCCAGCAGCGCGTCGCTTGCGAAGGTCGCGGGCCTCGCGCGCTGCTCCAGCGGATAGGCTGCGTTCATGACGCGCTGCAGCTCGATCTCCCGGGCGGTCAGCGAGCGGTTGGCTCTGGCCCGGACCTGCGGCATGCACCCGAGCCCCGGAAGGCCGCGGAAGAACAGCCCGGCCAGCCGGTCGAGGTTCCTGCCGCAATGCACCAGATGCAACCGGTCCGGACCGAAATGCCGGTCGAGCGCCCGCAGCCGGACCGGGCAGTTGGGGGGGCAGTCCCCGAGGAACGTGCGGAACTCCTGCGCGGCGCTCTGCCGCTTGACGGGCTGGCCATAGGCGGAGCGCGCGCATTCCCCGCAGTCGCGCATCGCGAGGATGGCATGCGGCTCCAGCCCTGCCGAGCGCATCGCGCCGAGCGCTGTGCGCCGCCGAAATGGATGGCTTCTGCCGAACAGAGCAGGCTGCTGCCGGGATGCGCGGCGAATTCCGCGCGAAACCCGTCCATTATCTCCTCCCGGTCCATGTCCCTTGGCATCATCGAGGGGCTGAGATGGCGCGCGATCACCACGCCGTTCCCGCCGGTCACGATGCCCTTGCGCGCCGGTCCTGCACCGGAACCCAGGGGTGGACCAGGCCGTTCCCCCGCATCCGATCCGCATGCCGGGCGAAGAGGCACTGAAGGTAGGACGTTCCGGTCCTCGGTGCCCGGGCATGGATGAAGACCTTGCGCATTTCTGCTCTTCCGCGGTCCCGATCTTTTGCCCGGGCGGACCGGGACCGTCCGGCAACGTGCCGGAAAGTCCCGCGAAATGGCAATGCGGCACCAGTGCCGCGGCGGCCGTCAGCCGGCGGCGACGGCGGTCTGGCGCTGGCGGCCGAGGCCGTGGACCTCGATCTCCATCACGTCGCCGGGCTTGAGGAAGCGCTGCGGCTTCATCCCCATGCCGACGCCCGAGGGCGTGCCGGTGGAGATGATGTCGCCCGGCACCAGCTTCATGAACTGCGACAGGTGGGACACGATCTGCGCGACGGTGAAGATCATGTCGGAGGTCGACTCGTCCTGCACGGTCTCGCCGTTCAGGTCGAGCGAGACGCGCAGCGCCTGAGGATCCGGCACCTCGTCGGCAGTGACGAAATACGGACCGATCGGCCCGAAGGTCGGCGCCGACTTGCCCTTGACCCACTGGCCGGAGCGCTCGATCTGGAAGGTCCGCTCGGAGAGGTCGTTGATCGTGCAGTAGCCTGCGACATGCGACAGCGCGTCCTCCTCGGAGACATAGAGCGTGTCCTTGCCGATGATCACGCCCAGCTCCACTTCCCAGTCGGACTTCACGGAGTTGCGTGGGATGATCACGTCGTCATATGGGCCCGAGAGGCAGGAGGTCGCCTTGTTGAACACCACCGGATGCTCGGGCACGGCGAGGCCGGATTCGGCGGCGTGCTTGGCGTAGTTGAGGCCGATGCACCAGAAATTCGGCACCGATGCGAGGCAGGAGCCGATGCGGCCGGGCGCCTCGACGACGGGCAGGGCCGCGATGTCGAGCGCGCGGATCGCCTCCAGCGCCTCCAGCGAGACGGCCGCGCCTGCCAGCACCGGAACCGCGCCGGAAAGATCGCGGACATTGCCGTCCGCGTCGAGAATGCCGGTCCGTTCCTGGCCCTCGGGGCCGAAGCGCAGAAGTTTCATGGGGGTCCTCCCTTGGAATGATCGTCACTGTTTGGTGGATGGGCGTCAGGACGCGTCTTCGGATGCGTCCTGTTCGTACTTGGCGCGGATGTTGTCCTCCAGCGCCTCGAGATGGGCGCGCATCGCGGCGGCCACCTTGTCCGGGTCACGCGCGACCAGCCCCTCGACGATGTCGCCGTGCTGGCGCAGCACCCGGTCGCGGCTGCGCCGCTGGCTGGCCGAAAGGTAGCGCGCGCGCCAGAGCCGCTCCAGGTAGGCGCGGTAGGTGCCCAGCAGCGCCGGGTTGTGCGCGGCCTCCACGATGGCGGTGTGGAAGCCCATGTCGATCTCGAACAGGTCGACGGTGTCGAGCGTGTCGTATTCGGCGGCCATCTTCTCCTGCATGGCGGCAATCCGCGCCAGGTCTCCGTCGCTGGCGCGGCGGCAGGCCAGCTCGCCCGAGAGCAGCTCCAGCGCGCGCAGAACGTCGATCGCGTCGGCGATGTCCTGCAGCGAGGGATCGGCGATGACCGGGCTGCGCGCGGGGCGCAGAATCACCAGCCCTTCCTTCGAGAGGATGCGAATCGCTTCGCGCATCGGGGTGCGGGACACGTCCATTTCCAGCGCCGTCTCGCGCTCCTTCAGCGGCGAGCCCGGGGCAAAGCGCCCCCTGAGGATGTCCCGCCGGATCTGGTCCGCGATCTTCTCGGGCAGCGTCTTGTCCGTCATGTCCCTGTCTTTCCTCGCCCTGCGCGTGCCGCCGGACGGCCTTTCAACTTTGGTATACCAAAAAGAGTTGATTGTCGAGCGCCGCCGCGCTAGCGTGCCTCCAGAATGGTATACCATTCCGGCGGGCGAGGAGGTCCGCCGAAAAAATCTAAGGCGGCGCCAGGCCGCTCGGGAGGAAGACCACATGACCCTGTCCAGGATTCTCGGAAGCACCGCGCTTGCGCTCTTGGTGGCCGGAGCGGCCCAAGCCCAGGAAGTGACGCTGCGCATCCAGACGCATTACAACCCCGAACAGACCTCGGGCCAGCTTGCCACCCAGTTCGTCGACGACGTGGAGACCATGTCGGGCGGCGCGATCGACATCGAGATGTTCTACGCCTCCTCGGTGGTGGCGACGGTGGAGACCTTCGACGCGGCGGCCAACGGGATCATCGACTGCGACATGACCGGCGGCGCCTACCAGACCGGCAAGAACCCGGCCTTCCAGTTCGTTGGCGACATCATGGGCGGCTACGACACGCCCTACCAGCAGCTGAGCTGGCTGTATTACGGCGGCGGGATGGAGAAGGCCCAGAACCTCTACAACGAATTCGGCATGCAGCTGATCGGCTGGTGGGTCTACGGCCAGGAATCGCTGGTCTCCTCGACCCCGATCGCCGGGCCGGAAGATCTGAAGGACTGGAAATTCCGCTCGCCGCCCGGCATGGAGACCGAGATCTTCGCGAACCTGGGCGCCTCGCCGATCGTGATGGACTTCACCGAGGTCTTCACCGCGATGGAAACCGGGATCATCGAGGGCACCGACTATTCGGGCCTGGCCAACGACGAGTCGATCGGCCTTTTCGACCTCGCCAAGCATGCCACCTATCCGGGCTTCCACTCGATGCCCTCGGACCACCTGGCCTGCAACAAGATGGTCTGGGACGGGCTGACCGACCAGCAGCGCCGCATCATCGAGGTGGCGATGGAGAAGCTGGCCCTGCGCTCGGCGCTGTATTTCGAGAAGGCCAATGCCGAGGCGTCGGCGCGGCTGACCGAGCAGGGCGTGACGCTGCATGACTGGTCGACCGAGGACCGCGCGACCTTCCGCAAGGCGGCGCAGGCGGCCTGGGATGTCTGGGCCGAGAAATCGCCCGAGGCCAAGGAGCTGGTCGAGAGCCACAAGGCCTACCTCGCCCAGCTCGGCCTGATCGCGAACTGATCCCGGCTTTCCCCGGCGGGAGGGGGCCGTCCCCTCCTGCCGCATGTGGAGTTCAACTGCCATGACGCAGCAAAGCATCTGGCTCGGTCCCCTGCGGCGGCCGGTCGGTCTCGGCGCGCTTGCCGCCTGCGGGATCGCGGGCCTCACCTTCCTGTGGCTGATCCTGCAGCAATTCACCGCCGCCGAGCCCATCGGCATGTACGACATGCTGCGCCCGGCGGGCCGGCTTTCCGTGCTTCTGATGCTCTGGTCGCTCCTCGCGGCCGTGCTTCTGGGCGCGGCCTGGCTTTCGGACACGGTGGCGCCTCTGGAGACGCCGCCGACCGGTCCCTTCGACATCCTGTCGCTGGTCTGCGCCCGCGTCGCGATGATCGGCATCGTCGGCATCGTGGTCGCGATGTCCTACGAGGTCGTGGCGCGCTACGTCTTCGAGAAGCCGACGCTCTGGGCCAACGAGCTGAGCCTCTGGATCGCGGGCTTCGTGTTCCTGCTGGCCGGGCTCTATGCCATGCAGCAGCGCACCCACATCCGCATCTTCGTCATCTACGACCTGCTGCCCCACTGGGCGCGCAAGGCGTCCGACGTGCTGTCGGTGGTGCTGGTCTGCTTCTTCGCGCTCTGCATGGTCTGGGGCGGCTGGAACGAGGTGGTGACCAAGCTGGCGCGGATGGAGACCTTCGGCACCGCCTGGGATCCGCCCATTCCCTCCACGGTGAAGGCCGCCATCCTGATCAACATCGTGCTGGTGGCGGTGCAGGCCGTGTCGAACCTGGTGGCCGACTGGCACAAGGCGCCCGAGCACCATTCGCCCATGGACGACATCGACGAGGCGGAGATCGAGAACATCCGCCGCACCCTAAAGGAAGACTGAGATGGAGTTCCTGCACCTCTTCGCCTGGATGAAGGTGACCGATGTCGGCACGCTGTCGCTGATCGTCCTCGGCATGATGTTCGTCCTGCTCGCGCTCGGCATGCCGCTGGGCTTCGCCTCGGCCTTCCTCGCGGTGGCGACGCTGATCATGAAGTTCGGTCCCGAGCTGCTCTTCGCCAATTTCGGCCGCGGCCCCTTCGCGGTGCTGGGCCAGGCGATCTACCGGCAGATGACGAACTACGTGCTGATATCGATACCGCTGTTCATCTTCATGGCGGCGCTGCTGGAAAGGTCGGGCATCGCGCGGGACATGTATTCGTCGCTGAATGTCTGGCTGTCCCGCACCCGCGGCGGGATCGCCATCGTCACCTCGATCATGGCCGTCATCATGGCCGCCATGTCGGGCATCATCGGCGGCGAGGTGGTCCTGCTGGGCCTGATCGCGCTGCCGCAGATGCTCCGCCTGGGCTACAACCAGAACCTCGCCATCGGCACGATCTGCGCGAGCGGCAGCCTGGGGACGATGATCCCGCCCTCGATCGTGCTGATCTTCTACGGGCTGATCACCGAGACCTCGATCAAGGCGCTGTTCACCGCGTCCTTCCTGCCGGGTTTCATGCTGGCCTCGTTCTTCGTGATCTACATCCTGGTGCGCACCCGGCTGAACCCGGAGATGGCGCCGCTGCCGCCGGAGGATCCGTCCGCGCCGAAAGGCAGCGAGAAGGGGCTGATGTTCCTCGGCTTCCTCTGCCGCCTGGGCATCTGGATCGGCGGCGTGCTGTTCCTGCGCGCGCTGTTCTTCACCGTCACCGGCGCCAACGCGATCCGCGAGGGGGTCGACCCGATCTTCCTCGGCATGGTCTCCGACCTGCCCTGGATCGGCGGCTTCGTGGCGCTGGCGGCGGTGCTGATGTTCTTCGTCGTCGGCCGCGCGCGGACGGCGCAGGGCTGGGAGATGGGCAAGGGCCTGGTCTCGCCGATCATCGTCATCGGCGTGGTGCTGGGGTCGATCTACGGCGGCATCACCGGGATCACCGAGGCGGCCGGCATGGGCGTGGTCGCGGTATTCGTGATCGGGCTGGTGCGGCGCGAGATGACCTTCGAGATCGTCTGGGACAGCCTGCTGCGCACGCTGCGCTCGACCGGCACGATCATCTGGGTGACGATCGGCGCGGCCGCGCTGGCGGCGGCCTACACCCTGGCGGGCGGACCGACCTATGTCGCCAACGCGATCGTCGGCAGCGACCTGCCCACGATGGGCATCATCCTGGTGATGATGGCGATCTTCCTGGTGATGGGCATGTTCATGGACTGGGTCGGCATCGTCCTCTTGATCATGCCGGTCTTCCTTCCGATCGTGCTCAAGCTTCCGGTGGAAGAGCTCGGCGTCTTCGGCTCGCTGAACCCGAGCCATGTGGCGATCTGGTTCGGCGTGGTGTTCTGCATGAACATGCAGGTGAGCTTCCTGTCGCCGCCCTTCGGCCCCGCGGCCTTCTACTTGAAATCGGTGGCGCCGCCGCAGATTTCTCTGACCGACATCTTCAAGGGGTTCCTGCCCTTCATCGCGCTCCAGCTGACCGCGCTTGCCGTCCTGCTGGTCTGGCCCTCGATGGTGTCGATCTTCCTGTGACCAAGGCAAGGGGGGACGGAGCTCCCCCCTTGCACCCCCCAGCCGCCCTGTCCGGAGCCCCTTCCCCATGAGCACCGTCCGCCTGTCCGACGCCGACAATGTCGTCACCGCCATCCGTCCGCTGGAGCCGGGCGAGGAGGGGGCTACCCAGCTGATCCCGCGCGGCCACAAGCTGGCCGCGCGGGCTATCCCGAAAGGCGAGGCAGTGGTCAAGTATGCCCAGATCATCGGCTATGCGGCGGAAGACATTGCCCAGGGCGCGCATGTCCACACCCATAACTGCGAATTCCGCAATGTCGATCACGCGCATCATTTCGCCTCGAATCTGAGGGTTCCACCGGAGCCGGCACAGCGCGACACCTTCATGGGATACCGGCGGGCGAACGGGAAGGTCGGGACGCGCAACTACATCGCCATCCTGACCTCGGTGAACTGCTCGGCCACGGCCGCGCGCCGGATCGCGGAGCATTTCACCCCCGAGCGGCTGGCGGCCTATCCCAATGTTGACGGCGTCACGGCCTTCGTCCACGGCACCGGCTGCGCCATGGGCGGCGACGGCACCGGCTTCGAATTCCTGCAGCGCGTGCTCTGGGGCTATGCCCGCAATCCCAATGTCGGCGGCGTGCTGATGGCGGGGCTGGGCTGCGAGAGCATGCAGATCGGCTGGCTGCTCGAGGCCTACGGCATAACCCCCGGCCCGCAATTCCAGGTGATGACGATCCAGGAGGAAGGCGGGCTGCAGAACACCATCCGGCACGGCATCGAGATGGTCGAGGCGATGCTGCCCGAGGTCGACAAGGCGCGGCGCGAGGAATGCCCGGCCTCCGAGCTGACCGTCGCGCTGCAATGCGGCGGCTCGGATGCCTGGTCGGGGATCACCGCCAACCCGGCCGTCGGCCATGCCTGCGACCTGCTGGTCGCGCAGGGCGGCACCGGCGTTCTGGCCGAGACGCCGGAGATCTACGGCGCCGAGCACCTCCTGACCGCGCGTGCCGTCGACGAGGGCGTGGGCCGCCGCCTGATCGGATTGATCGAATGGTGGCAGGACTATACCTCCCGGGCGGGCGGGAACATGGACAACAACCCCAGCCCCGGCAACAAGAAGGGCGGTCTGACGACCATCTTGGAGAAGTCGCTGGGCGCCGCCGCCAAGGGCGGGACGACGCCGCTGACCGGGGTCTACAAGTATGCCGAGCCGGTGACGGCGAAGGGCTTCGCATTCATGGACAGCCCGGGCTACGATCCGGCCTCGGTGACGGGGCAGATCGCCGGCGGCTGCAACCTGGTCTGCTTCACCACCGGCCGCGGTTCGGCCTTCGGCTCGAAGCCGTCGCCGACGGTGAAGATCGCGTCCAATACCGAGATGTACCGGCGGATGACCGGCGACATGGACGTCAATGCCGGACGGATCCTGACCGAGGGCGCCTCGGTCGAGGAGGTCGGCCGGGAAATCTACGAGATGTGGCTGCGCGTGGCTTCGGGCGAGATGTCGAAATCCGAGGCGCAGGGCCTGGGCGATTACGAGTTCGTGCCCTGGATGGTCGGCGCGGTGATGTGAGGGACGAGGAGACACCCATGAGACTTGCAGGCAAGAAGGCCTTCGTCACGGCGGCGGGGCAGGGGATCGGCCGGGCGGTGGCCGCGGCCTTCGCCGCGGAAGGCGCCGAGGTGACGGCAACCGACCTGAAGCCGGAGCTGCTGGAGGGTCTGGAGGTTGCCCATGCCTTCGCGCTCGACGTGCTCGACAAGGCGGCGCTGGCTGCGGCGGTCCGGGCGGCGGCACCGGACATCCTGATGAACTGCGCGGGCTTCGTGCATGCGGGCAGCATCGCCGAGGCGACGGATGCCGATTTCGACTTCGCCTTCGGGCTGAACGTGCGGGCGCAGTTCCACGCGATGCAGGCAGCGCTGCCCGGCATGGTCGAGCGCGGCGGCGGCTCGATCATCAACGTGTCGTCGGTGGCCAGCTCCATCATCGCGGCGCCGGGCCGGTTCATCTACGGCGCGTCCAAGGCGGCGGTGATCGGCATGACCAAGTCGGTCGCGGTGGACTACGTGACCAAGGGCGTGCGGGCGAACTGCATCTGCCCTGGCACCGTCGACAGCCCGTCGCTGCACGAGCGGCTGCGCGCCACCGGCGATTACGAGGGCGCGATGAAGGCTTTCGTCGCCCGCCAGCCGATGGGCCGGATCGGCACGCCGGAGGAAATCGCGCATCTGGCGGTCTATCTCGGGTCCGACGAGTCTAAATTTACCACCGGCCAGGCGCATGTGATCGACGGCGGCTGGGCCGCGGCGTGAGCCCGGCCATCGTCGCCCCCAAGGAGGAGCGCACGCTTCTCGGCGTCATCCTGATGGCGGTCGGGGTGACGTTCATGACCTGCATCGACACCTCGGCGAAGTGGCTTCTGCTCGCCGGGGTGCCGGTCGTGCAGATCGTGTTCATGCGCTACGCGGTTGCGCTGGTGCTGGCGCTCGGCTGGTTCCTGCCGCGCGAGGGGACGTCGGTGCTGCGGTCGCGCAGGCCGGTGCTGCAGTTCCTGCGCTCCGCCGCGCTGCTGACCAGCACCTGCTGCAACTTCGCCGCGCTGCAGTTCCTGCCGATCACCATGACCACGACGATCATGTTCGCCGGTCCCATCGCTGTGACGCTGCTGGCGATCCCGATCCTCGGCGAGAAGGTCGGCATCCGGCGGCTGGCGGCGGTCTGCACCGGGTTCTTCGGCGTGATGGTGGTGGTCCAGCCCTGGGGGGCGGAGTTCGATCCGGCGGTGTTCCTGTCGGTCGGCGCGATGCTTTCGGCGTCGTGCTATTTCATCATCACGCGGATGATCGCCGGGGCGGAAAGCACCGCGACCAGCCAGGTCTGGAGCGCGGGACTGGCCAGCCTCGCCTTCGCGCCCTTCGCGCTGGCGCACTGGTCCTGGCCGGAGGCCGCGGGGACCGGGGTGGTTCTGGTGCTGGTCGGGGTCTTCGGCGGCACGGCGCATACGCTGGCGACGGTGGCGCACCGCTACGCCGATGCCTCGATCCTCGCGCCGGTGGTCTATGTGCAGATCGTCGAGGCGGCGATTGCCGGCATCCTCGTCTTCGGCACCTGGCCGACGCAATGGACGCTGCTGGGCGGAGCGATCATCGCGGGATCCAGCTGGTACATCATCCAGCGCGAGCGCGCGGCACGGCGCGGGGGCTGAACAGCCAGGGGTCGCGCGCCCGAGGCACGGAAAGACCGCCGGGTCCGCAATGGCCGTGAAACGGTGTCCGGCGGGCGTCCCGCAATGGGCTGCCGCGCGGCGGAGCCGACAGCGCCCGGGGCGTGCGTCCCGTACTCCTGGCGCAGCCCCCCCCCGCGCGTGGTGCCTGTCAGGTTCTGCCTCGGCGTTCCGTCGGCGGGCGCTCGATGGCGCCCCCGCCAGGGTAATGCGCAAAGGCTCGCGTAGCGATCCGGCTTGGCGGCCCCTGCTGCCTGCGCGCGCAGCTTGCCGTGCGGCCGGTCGATGCGCTGAGGTCCTATCCAGTTCCCCATCGGAGGGCGAACCGGCCGACGCAGGATTGCCGGACCTGGCTGAGGCGGCCCGTCTCGATGCAAGCGCAGGACCGGAGTCCGGGGGCACGGAGGCCGGCGCGTGGCGCTCCGCTCTCCGAGCCCGTCCCGGGCGACCGGCGGTCCCCCGGAAATCCACGCCGCCTTGGGACCGCCCGCTCATAGCCTCCGGGAGGAGGGCCCGATGAACGGTCCTCAGCCCCGGCCGACATAGGGCATGGCGGTGGCCATTACCGTCATGACCTGGACATTTGCCTCGAGCGGCAGCGACGCCATGTGAAGCACCGATTTCGCCACGTTCGAGACATCCATCACCGGCTCCACCGCGATGGAACCGTCGGCCTGCGGCACGCCCTTGGTCATCTTCTCGGCCATGTCGGTCAGGGTGTTGCCGATGTCGATCTGGCCGCAGGCGATGTTGAAGGGCCGCCCGTCGAGCGAGACCGTCTTGGTCAGGCCCAGCACCGCGTGCTTCGACGCCGTGTAGGCCGCCGAGCCCCAGCGCGGGACATAGGCCGAGACCGATCCGTTGTTGATGATCCGCCCGCCCTGCGGGTCCTGGTGCCGCATGATCCGGAAGGCCGCGCGCGCCGCGATGAAGGCGCCGGTCAGGTTCACGTCGATCAGGTTGCGCCAGTCATCGACCGGAATCTCGTCGATCGGCGCGCCCTTCAGCGAGACGCCGGCATTGTTGAAGAGCGCGTCGAGATGGCCCCATTGCGCCGCCGCGCCGTCGAAAGCCGCGTCGGTCGAGGCCTCGTCGGTCACGTCGCAGGGCAGGATCAGCGCCTTGCCATGGCCACCGGCGGTTTCCTCCAGAGTTTCCCTGCGGCGCCCGGCCAGAGCCACGTCCCAGCCGGCCTCCAGGAAGGCGCGGGCGGTGGCACGGCCGATGCCGCTGCCGGCACCGGTGATGATGATGGATGGCATGTCTCGTTCCTCAGTGGTTGTCGCGCGGCAGGTCGTTGCGGACCTTCTGGTAGGCCGTCGCCAGCTCCAGGCAGCCGCCATCGGCCAGCTGTCCGACATGGCGGCGGTAGATTTCCTGCCAGGGCGTCTGGCTGCGGATCTCGGGAGCTTCCCAGGCGTCGATGCGCGCCTGCCATTCCCCGGGCTCGACAAGCGCATCCATGCGGCTGGCATTGAGGTCGAGCCGCACCGTGTCGCCGGTCCTCAGATGGGCGAGCCCACCGCCGACCACTGCCTCGGGCGAGGCGTTGAGGATCGAGGGGCTTTCCGAAGTGCCCGACTGCCGCCCGTCGCCGACGGTGGGCAGGTGGTGGATGCCCTGCTTCAGCACCGCATCCGGCGGCTGCATGTTCACCACCTCCGCCGAGCCGGGATAGCCGACGCAGCCGACGCCGCGGATGAACAGGATCGTCCGGTCGTCGATGCCAAGGGACGGATCGTTGATCCGGTCGTGGTAGTCCTCCGGCCCTTCGAAGACCACGGCGCGGGCCTCGTAGATGCCCTCGCTGCCCGGTTCGGACAGGTAGCGGGCGCGGAAATCCTCGGAGATCACGCTGGTCTTCATCAGCGCCGAATCGAAGAGATTGCCCGAGAGCACCTTGAACCCGGCATGCGGGCGCAGCGGCTCTGCCACGGTGAGGATGACGTCCGGATCCTGGCTTTCCCAGCCCTCCAGCGCCTCGGCCACGGTCTTGCCCGAGGCCGTCATCGCGCCGTCATGGAGCAGCCCGGCCTTGCGCATCTCGCCCATCACCGCAGGCACGCCGCCCGCGCGGAAGAAGCTTTCGCCCAGATAGGTCCCGGCGGGCTGCATGTTCACCAGAAGGGGCACGTCATAGCCGACGGTCTGCCAGTCGGTGACATGCAGCTCGACGCCGACATGGCGGGCGATGGCCTGCAGGTGCGGCGGCGCGTTCGTGGACCCGCCGATGGCCGAGTTCACCTTGATGGCATTCTCGAAGGCCGCGCGGGTCATGATGTCCGACGGCTTCAGATCCTCGAGGACCATGCCGACGATGCGCTTGCCGGTCTCGTAGGCCATGTTCATCCGCTCGCGGAACGGCGCCGGAATCGCCGAGCTGCCGGTCAGCGTCATCCCGAGCGCCTCGGCCATGGCGTTCATCGTCGAGGCGGTGCCCATCGTGTTGCAATGCCCGAGCGAGGGCGCGGAGGCGCAGACCCGGCTCATGAACTCGTCATAGTCGATCTCGCCCTCGGCCAGCAGCCGGCGGCTTTCCCAGATGATCGTGCCCGAGCCCGCACGCTTGCCCTTCCACCAGCCGTCCAGCATCGGCCCGCCATTGAGCGCGATCGCCGGAATGTCGACTGTGGCCGCGCCCATCAGCATCGCGGGCGTGGTCTTGTCGCAGCCGGTGGTCAGCACGACGCCGTCGATCGGATAGCCGTGCAGCACCTCGACGAGGCCCAGATAGGACAGGTTGCGGTCGAGCGCCGCCGTGGGCCGCTTGCCGGTTTCCTGGATCGGATGGACCGGGAATTCCATCGGGATGCCGCCCGCGTCGCGGATGCCCGCCTTGATCCGGTCCATCAGGAAGATGTGGATCTTGTTGCAGGGCGCGAGGTCGCTTCCGGTCTGGGCGATGCCGATGACGGGGCGGTCGCCCTGCAGCTCGCCGCGGGTGAATCCCTGGTTCTGGTAGCGCTCGACATAGAGTGCCGTCATGCCGGGATTGTTTGGGTTGTCGAACCATTCCTGCGAGCGGAATCGCTTGTTGGCGCGGGTGTCGCCCATGTCGCTGTCTCCTCCGGACCGGCGGGGCCGGCGCATTTTCCGCGCTCCGGCAACTCTCCGCCTTTGACAGTCATGCGAAATGGTATACCAAAAAGCAAGGGACAAATTTGGCCTTTGGGAGGAGCGTCGAGTCCATGACCCAATCCGCTGCAGGCGGGCAGCCCGGCCGTGCCTTCTGGCGCGGCTACAGGGACTGCGCGCCCTTCATCCTGATCGTCGTGCCCTTCTCGATGCTGTTCGGCGTGGTCGCGCGCGATGCCGGTCTGGACGTGCTGCAGACCATGTCCATGGCGGTGCTAGTGATCGCCGGGGCCTCGCAGTTCACCGCCGTCGCGCTGCTGCAGGACCAGGCGCCGGTCTTCGCCGCGCTGGCCGCCGCGCTGGTGGTGAACCTGCGCATGGCGATGTATTCCGCCGCGCTGGTGCCGCATCTGGGCCATGCGCCGCTGGGGATGCGCGCGCTGATGGCCTATCTGATGGTCGACCAGGCCTTTGCCGTGGCCGCGCGCACCTACGAGGACGAGCCCGGCATGTCCCGCGCCGAGAAGGTCGCCTACTACATGGGCTGCATGATGCTGATCTGCCCGTTCTGGTACGGCTTCACCCTGGTCGGCGCGCTTGCGGGCAACTTGGTCCCGGCCTCGCTGGAGCTCGATTTCGCCGCCCCCGTCTGCTTCATCGCGCTTTCCGCGCCGCTCTTGCGCAGCGCCGCGCATGTGGCGGCGGCCTGTGTCTCGGTGGCGGCGGCGATCCTGTTCCACGGGCTGCCCTGGTCGCTGGGGCTCTTCGCTGCCGCGCTCGCCGCGATGGTGGCCGGGGTGCAGACGGAACTCTGGCTGAAGCGGAGGGCCGCCGCATGATCGAAACGGGCGATTTCTGGCTGCTGACCGTCCTGCTGGGCGCCGGCACCTTCCTGATCCGGTTTTCCTTCCTCGGCTTTCTCGGCCGCAGCGAACTGCCGGAATGGCTGCTCCTGCACCTGCGCTATGTCGGCATTTCGGTCTTTCCGGCGCTGGTGACGCCGATGCTGCTCTGGCCCGCCGCGACCGGCGGCCAGACCGACTGGATCCGAGTGGCTGCGGGGGCTATCGCTTTCGCAGCCGGAATGAGGATCAGCGTGATCGGCGCGATCCTTGCCGGAATGGGCGCCTTCTATGGATTGCGCGCCCTGGAGACCCTGTTCTGAGGAGAACGACATGCTGGAAACCCCGCCGCTCCTGACCATCCGCCGCCCGGTCCGCCGCCCGGCCCAGGCGCAGATCGACGCCTTCCGCGGGGTGCCCGCCAGTTTCGTCGCGGATGCGATGGGCGGCACCGGCACGCTCGACACCGCGATCGCGCCGCCCGGGCTGGGCCGCGACATTCCCGCCCATGCCGTCGGGCCGGCGCTCACCGCCGAGAACTGGGCGGGCGACCTGCTGGCGACGGTGGCGGCGCTGCGCGTGCTGCAGCCGGGCGACATCCTGATGGCCGGGGTGGGCGGCTACCAGGGCTGCGCGGCGGCCGGCGACCTGGTGGTCGGCATGACCCGCAATGCCGGGGCCGCGGGCTTCATCACGGACGGGCCGCTGCGCGACTACGCGGCGCTGATCGGGGTCGGGCTGCCGGTCTGGTGCAGCGGGCTGAACCCGGCCTCGCCCTCGGCGAAGGGGCCGGGCAAGGTCGGCGGGCCGCTGATGATCGGCGGCCGCCAGGTGGAAACCGGCGACATGATCGTCGCCGACCGGGACGGCGTGGTGGTGGTGCCCTTCGACCGGATCGACGCGGCGATCGCGGCGCTGGAATCGGTGAAGGAACTGGAGGCCGGGACCGAGGCCGCGGTCGAGGCCGGCGCGACCTCGCTTGCCGCCATCGACCACATCATCGACGGGCCGCAGACCGTCTGGATCTAGCGGATCCGCCTATCCCGGGCGCTGGCGGGGGCCGCCCTGCCGGCGCTTGCGAAAGGATGCCGTGGGGGCCGCCGTCCTGCCCCGGCAAGGCAGGCCCGGCGCGCCATCCGCAGAGCCGGTGCGGTCCTGCCCGGAAAGGCTGCAGTTGGCAGGGCACACCGTCGTGGATGGCCGCTGCCGACGGTTCCGGCAGGACAAGCAGAGCGGGCCGGGTGCCGCGGACGGGCCTTCGCCGCCATGCCGCTGCCGGACCGCGGACGGGCACGGGCCCTGCGCGGCGCCTCCGCGCCGGAAGTCCGGGCGCCCCGGTGCGGCATTCCTCCCGGCGAGGGCGCGCCGTCCCCGCCCGCGGTTCCGGCGATCGCCCAGCCGGGACTTCGGGAGGGCCGCGGCGGCTAGCACTTGGAGGCCTCGGACTCCATGTCCACGCCGTTCAGCGCGCCGATGATGTCTGTCATCATCGGCACGTAGTCCGCCCCGCGTCCGGTTGCCTCGGCATGCGTGAAATAGTGCTTCACTGCCGCGCCCATGATGTTGACGACATCCGCATCCGCCGCCATCGCCGCTGCATAGCGCACGTCCTTCGAGGCGTTGGCGATCGAGAAGACATGGGCATTGCGGTCGCGGTCGACGGCGTATTTCATGAAGGTCTCGAAGAAGCCGTTCGACAGCCGCGACGAGCCGATCACCTGCCGCACCGCCGCGGGCGGCAGCCCGACCTTGGCCGCCATCACCACCGCCTCGCCGTAGAGCGCGGCATAGCCCATCGAGATGAAGTTCATCACCAGCTTCATCTTGTGGCCCGCGCCGGTCGGGCCGACATGGCTGATGTTTCCTGCCCAGCACTCGATGACCGGCTTCACGCGGGCGAAGACCTCGTCAGAGGCGCCGACCATCGCGTCCAGCGTGCCGGCCTCGGCCTCCTTCGGAGTGCGGCCCAGCGGCGCGTCGACCAGCACCATGCCCGCCGCCTCCAGCTCCGCCGCCAGCGCCGCGGTCGAGACTGGATTCGAGGTGGAGCAGTCGATTACCGTCAGTCCCGCGCGCCCGGAGGCGAGGATGCCGTCCGCGCCGCGGACCGCCGCCTCCACCTGGTCGCTGTTCGACAGGCAGAGATGGACGATGCTGCAGGCCTCCGCCATCGCGCGCGGGCTGGCGGCCTCGGTGGCGCCCTGCGCCAGCAGGTCCTCCACCGGCGCGCGGTTGCGGTTGCCCTTGACCACCAGCGGATGGCCCGCCTTCAGGATGTTCGAGGCCATGCCGTGGCCCATCGGACCGACGCCGATGAAGCCGATGGTTTCCTTGCCGCTCATGGGGGTCTCCTTCCGCGGGTTCACAGGCAGGCGGTGATGCCGCCGTCGACGAAGAGGGTGTGGCCGTTGACGAAGCTCGAGGCCGGGGCGGACAGGAAGACGGCGGCGCCGACCAGTTCCTCGATCCTGCCCCAGCGGCCCTGCGGCGTGCGCTTCGCAAGCCAGGCGCTGAACTCGGGATCCGCGACCAGCGCGGCGTTCAGCGGCGTGTCGAAATAGCCCGGCGCGATGGCGTTGCAGTTCAGCCCCAGCGGCGCCCAGTCGGTCGCCATGCCCTTGGTCAGGTTCGCCACCGCCCCTTTGGTCGCGGTGTAGGGCGCGATGCCCGGCCGGGCCAGCGCGGTCTGCACGCTGGCGATGTTGATGATCCGCCCCTCGCCGCGGGAGATCATGTGCCGCGCGCAGGCCTGGCCGACATGGAAGACCGAGGCGATGTTGGTCTGCAGCAGCCGCTCGAACGCGTCCGCGGGGAAGTCCTGGAGCGGCGTGCGGTGCTGCATCCCGGCATTGTTGACGAGGATGTCGATCGGTCCGACGGCCTCCTCGAACCCGTCCACCGCAGCGCGGACGCCCTCGTGATGGGTCACGTCGAAGGGCAGCGTCGCGACCTCGTGGCCTTCGGCGCGCAGGGTCCCTGCGGCCTCCTCCAGGCGTTCGGCATTGCGCGCGTTCAGGACCAGCGCGGCCCCGGCCTCGGCCAGGCCGCGCGCCAGCGCCATCCCGATCCCCATGGAGGACCCGGTCACGAGCGCCCGGCGCCCGCTCAGATCAAAGAGTTTCATGTCCCCTCCCGTAATGGCTTTTGACAAGCCGCGGCTGTTGTGCCTAGAAAATGGTATACCATTTAGCGCCCGATGCAAGGGCGCATGGCGCATGCCTGCAGAGGAGCGGGCGGCACGGGAGGACGGACATGAAGGCGCTCTATGCCCACGGGGCGAGGGATCTGCGGCTGGCGGACTGCGAGGCCGGGCCGCCCGGGCCGGGCGAGGTCCTGCTGCGGGTCCGCCGCGGCGGGATCTGCGGATCGGACCTGCACTACTACAACCATGGCGGCTTCGGCGCGGTCACGCTGCGCGAGCCGATGATCCTGGGCCACGAAATCGCGGCCGAGGTCGCGGAACTGGGCGCGGGCGTTTCCGGGCTGGCGGCCGGCGACCTGGTGGCGGTCTCGCCCTCGCGTCCCTGCGGTGCCTGCCGCCATTGCCTGAAGGGCCTGCCGAACCAGTGCGAGAACATGCGATTCTACGGCTCGGCCATGCCCTTCCCGCATATCCAGGGCGCCTTCCGGCAGGAAATCGTGGCGCTGGCGTCGCAATGCGTTCCGGCCGGGGGGCTGGACGCCGCCCGCGCCGCCATGGCCGAGCCGCTTTCGGTCGCGCTGCACGCCGTGCGGCGGGCGGGGGACCTCCTGGGCCGCCGCGTGCTGGTCACCGGCTGCGGGCCGATCGGGGTGCTCGCCATCCTCGCCGCCCGTGCCGCGGGCGCCGGAGAGATCACCGCGGTCGATGTCGCCGACCGGGCGCTCGGCTTCGCGGAACAGGCCGGGGCGGCGCGGCTGCTGAACACCGCCGCCGACCGGGACGCGCTGGCGGAGGACAGCCGCGGCAAGGGCAGCTTCGACGTGCTCTTCGAATGTTCTGGCGCGGCCGCGGCCCTGGCTGCCGGAATCGGCGCGCTGGCGCCGCGCGGCGTGATCGTCCAGCTCGGCATGTCGGGAGAAATGACCCTGCCGATCCTGCCCGTCATCGCCAAGGAGCTGGAGATCCGCGGATCCTTCCGGTTCCACGAGGAGTTCGCCGTGGCGGTCGCGATGATGCGGGACGGACGGATCGATCCGGGCTTCCTGCTGACCGACACGATGCCGCTGGCAGAGTTCGGCGCGGCCTTCGAGACCGCCTCGGACAAGAGCCGCGCGATGAAGGTGCAGCTGGACTTCGCCGGATGATCGCCTTCGCCGCCGCCGTCTTCCTGCTGATCGCGACCCCGGGACCGGGGGTGCTGTCCTGCGCGGGGGTGGGGGCGGCCTTCGGATTCCGCGCCGGGCTGCGCTACGTGGCGGGGCTGAACCTGGGCAACAACCTGGTGATCGCGGCGGTGATCACGGGGCTGGCGGCGGTGATCCTCGCCGCGCCGGTGGTGCGCGGCGTGCTGCTGGCGGTGTCGGCGTGCTACCTTGCCTGGCTGGCGCTGCGCATCGCCGCGGCGGGCAAGCGGCTGGCCTTCGGCGAGGCCGACCGCGCGCCGGGCCTGCGCGACGGGATCCTGCTGCAGGCGGTGAACCCCAAGGCCTATGTGGTGAGCACGACGCTGTTCACCGGCTTCCCCTATGCGCCCGACAGCCTGCTGTTCGAGACCGTCACGAAAATCCTGATCTTCAACGCGATCTGGCTGCCCCTGCATTTGGGCTGGCTCTGGGCGGGGGGCGTGCTCCACCGGCTGGATCTTCCCGAGCGGGCGCATCGCCGGATCAACCTGGCCATGGCCGCGGCGATGATCGCCGTCGTCGCCCTGGCGCTGTTTTCCATGGGCGGCAGCACGTCCGCCGAACCGGGAGGAACTCCATGACCGCAACCGCATATGCCGGCATCTGGCCGGTGGCGCCGACGCCGTTCCACGATGACGGCACGCTCGACCTCGAGGGGATGAAGCGCGTGCTCGACTGCCTGGTCGACATGGGGGTCGACGGCATCTGCATCCTCGCCAACTTCTCCGAGCAGTTCCTGATCTCGGATGCCGAGCGCGAGACGCTGACCCGGCTCTGCCTCGAGCACGTCGCCGGCCGGGTGCCGGTGATCGTCACGATCAGCCATTACGCCACGCAGATCGCCGTGGAGCGCGCGCAGCTCGCCAAGGATTGCGGCGCCTCCATCGTGATGATGATGCCGCCCTATCACGGCGCGCTGATGAAGGGGACGCCCGAGCAGACCTTCGAGCAGTTCGCCGCCGTGGGCGAGGTCGGCATTCCGATCATGGTGCAGGACGCGCCGCTCTCCGGCGTCAACCTGCCGGTCCCGCTGCTCGTCAGGATGGCGCGCGAGATCGAGATGCTCAAGCTCTTCAAGATCGAATGCCCGCAGGCGGCGGCCAAGCTGCGCGCGCTGATCGCGGAGGGCGGCGATGCGATCGAGGGGCCGTTCGACGGCGAGGAGGCGATCACGCTGCTCGCCGATCTCGATGCGGGCTGCACCGGCACGATGACCTCGGGGATGATTCCCGACCTGATCGGCCCCATCGTCCGCGACTTTCTGGCGGGCAACCGGCAGGCGGCGATCGACGGCTATGCCCGCGTCCTGCCCGCGGTGAACCACGAGAACCGGCAATGCGGCTTCCGCTCCTGCAAGGCGGCGATGGTGGAGGGCGGGGTGATCAGGTCCGAGTTCTCGCGCCACCCGATCGCGCCGCTGCACCCCGACACCCGCGCCATGCTGATCGAGCTGCTCCGCCCGCTCGATCCCATGGTCCTGCGCTGGGGCAAATGATGGGCGTCGCAGAAGCCATCGCCGAATTGCAGCCGGTCCTGGGCGACCGGCTTGCCACCTCGCAGGCGCTGCGCGCCGCCCATGGCGGCAACGAGACCTGGTTTCCCGAAACCCTGCCGGATGCCGTGGCCTTCCCCGAAAGCACCGGCGAGGTGTCGGCCATCCTGAAGGCCTGCAATGCCCATGGCTGCCCGGTCACGGCCTTTGGTGCGGGCACCTCGCTGGAAGGCCACCATCTGGCGGTGCGCGGCGGGATCAGTCTGGACATGGGCCGGATGGCCCGGGTTCTGGCGGTGAATGCCGAGGACCTGAACGCGGTGGTGCAGCCGGGGCTGACCCGCGAGGGCCTGAACGAGGAGCTGCGCGCGACGGGGCTGTTCTTCCCGGTCGATCCCGGCGCGAATGCGTCGCTGGGGGGCATGGCGGCGACGCGGGCCAGCGGCACGACCGCCGTGCGCTACGGCACGATGCGCGAGAACGTGCTGGCGCTGGAGGCGGTGATGGCCGACGGCACGGTGATCCGCGCGGGCAGCCGGGCGCGCAAGTCCTCCACCGGCTACGACCTGGCGCATCTGCTGATCGGCTCCGAGGGCACGCTCGGCATCATCACCGAGCTGACGGTCCGGCTTCAGGGCATCCCCGAGGCCGTCTCCGCGGCCACCTGCCGCTTCGACAGCGTCGAGGATGCGGTGAACTGCGTGATCCTGACCATCCAGTCGGGCATTCCGATGGCGCGCATAGAATTCGCCGACGAGATGATGGTGCGCGGCTTCAACAACCTGGCCGATGCGGGCCTGCCCGAGAAGCCGCATCTCTTCGTCGAGTTCCACGGCTCGCCTTCGGGCGTGCGCGAACAGGCGGAAAGCTTCGGCGCGATTGCCGAGGAATTCGGCGCGGAGGCCTTCCGCTGGACCGACCGCGCGGAAGAGCGCAACGCGCTGTGGAAGATGCGCCACAACGCCCATTACGCGACCGCCACGCTGGAACCGGGCAAGCGCACGGTCAGCACCGATGTCTGCGTGCCGATCTCGCGCCTGGCCGAGGCGGTCACCGGCGCGCAGGCCGACCTGGCGCGGCTGGGGCTGGTGGCGACCATCGTCGGCCATGTCGGCGACGGCAATTTCCACTGCTCGGTCCGGTTCGATCCGGACGACCCCGGGGAGGTGGCCCAGGTCCATGTCTTCACCGATGGGCTGGCGCGGCAGGCGCTGGCGCTCGGCGGCACGGTCTCCGGCGAGCACGGCATCGGCCAGGGAAAGATCAAGTTCATGAAGGCCGAGCACGGACCGGCCCTGGGCTTCATGCGCGCCATCAAGGCGGGGTTCGACCCGCAGAACATCCTCAATCCCGGCAAGATCCTGCCGGAAGACGTCTGACGGAGGCTCCATGCTGCCCTTTTCCAATCCCGATCCTTCCGCCATCTTCGCCGGCCGGATCTGGCGTCCGGGCATCGGCCCGGCGCTGGTCGCGCTGCGCGGCGGCGAGGTCGTGGACATCACCTCGCGCGAGGCGCCCACCATGCGCGACCTGCTGGAGCTTGACGATCCGGCCGCCCATGTCCGCGCGGCGACGGGCGAAACCGTCTGCACGCTGGACGATCTCGCCGCCGGTGCGGCCGGCACGGACGATCTGCGGCTGCTGGCGCCGCCGGACCTGCAGGCGGTCAAGGCCTGCGGCGTGACATTCGCCGAGTCGATGGTCGAGCGCGTGATCGAGGAACAGGCGGCCGGCAATGCGGACCGGGCGCAGGAGATCCGCGCCAAGGTCGGTGCCGTGATCGGCGACAGCCTGTCGGGGATCGAGCCGGGCTCGGCGGCGGCGGCGGAAGTCAAGCGGGTCCTGCAGTCCGAGGGTCTCTGGTCGCAATACCTGGAGGTCGGCATCGGCCCGGATGCCGAGGTGTTCTCCAAGGCGCAGCCGATGAGCGCGGTGGGCTGGGGCGCCGATGTCGGGCTGCACCCGGTGTCGACCTGGAACAATCCCGAGCCCGAGATCGTGCTGGCCGTGTCGAGCCGCGGCCGCATCCTGGGCGCCACGCTCGGCAACGACGTCAACCTGCGCGATGTCGAGGGCCGCTCGGCACTGCTGCTCGGCAAGGCCAAGGACAACAACGCCTCCTGCGCCATCGGGCCGTTCCTGCGGCTCTTCGACGGCAGCTTCTCGATGGCCGATGTCGAGACCGCCGAGCTGGACCTGAAGGTCGAGGGCGAAGACGGCTTCGTGCTGGACGGCCATTCCTCGATGTCGAAGATCAGCCGCAGGCCGGCGGACCTGGTTGCCCAGACCATCGGGCGCCACCACCAGTATCCGGATGGGTTCTTCCTGTTCCTCGGCACGCTCTTCGCGCCGGTGCAGGACCGCGACGCGCCGGGCCAGGGCTTCACCCACAAGCAGGGCGACGTGGTGACGATCTCCGAGCCGAAGCTCGGCGCGCTGCGCAACACCGTGCGGCTGTCGACCGACTGCCCGGAATGGACCTTCGGGACGGCGGCGCTGATGCGCAACCTCGCGGGCAGGGGGCTGCTGTGACAGCGTCCGGGCTGGCCGGGCGCAGCGTGCTCGTCACCGGCGGCGCCTCGGGCATCGGCGCGGCCATCGTGCGCGCCTTTGCCGCCGAGGGCGCGGCGGCCGGCTTCCTCGATTTCGACCGGGAGGCGGGCACGGCGCTGGCAGCGGAGACCGGCGCCGCCTTCGAGCCCTGCGACCTGCGCGACATCGGGGCGCTGAAGGCCGCCATCGCGCGGATGGCCGAACGCTGCGGTCCCGCCACCGTGCTGGTCAACAACGCGGCGCGGGACGACCGGCACGACTGGGCCGAGGTCACGCCGGACTACTGGGACGAACGCATCGCCACCAACCTGCGCCACCAGTTCTTCGCGATCCAGGCGGTCGCGCCGGGGATGATCGCGGCGGGCGGCGGCTCGATCGTCAACATTGGCTCGGGGTCCTGGATCCAGGGCACGCCGCGCCTGCCGGTCTACGGCACGGCGAAGGCGGCGCTGCACGGCCTGACCCGGACCATGGCGCGCGAACTTGGCGCCCACCGGATCCGCGTCAACACGGTGGTGCCGGGCTGGGTGATGACCGAGCGGCAGAAGGACCTGTGGGTGACGCCGGAGAAGCTGGACGCGCTGCGGCAGAAGCAGTGCCTGCCGGATCTGCTGCAGCCCGGCGATCTGGCGGCGGCGGTGCTGTTCCTTGCCTCGGACGCGGCGAAGATGGTCACCGCGGCCGATCTGATGGTGGATGCGGGCGCGCTCTAGGCGCGCTCAGTTCACCGGCGTTTCCAGCGGCTTGCCCGCAAGGAAGGCGGTCACGTTGGCCAGCTGCAGCCCAAGCATGGCGCGGCGCGTCTCGACCGTGCCCGAGCCCTGGTGCGGCTGGAGCACGGCATTGGACAGGCTGCGGAAGCGCGGATCGATGTCAGGCTCGTTCAGGAATACGTCGAGCGCCGCGCCGCGGATCGTGCCGGCCTCCAGCGCATCGAGCAGCGCGCCCTCGTCCACCGTGCTGCCGCGCGAGATGTTGACCACCACGCCCTCCGGCCCCAGCGCCGCCAGGGCCGCTGCGCCGATGTAGTTTTCGGTCTCCGGGCCGCCGACCAGCGCGACCACAAGCCAGTCGACCTCGGCCGCCAGCGCCACCGGATCGGCATGCCAGGTCCAGCCGGGAGTGTCCTTCTCGCTGCGCGAATGATAGTGGATCTCCATCTTGAAGGCGGCCAGCCGGTCGGCGATCTCGCGCCCGATCCGGCCCAGCCCGACGATCCCCGCCTTGCCGCCCGAGAACTTGCGGTTCAGGGGCAGCGCCCGCTGCGCCCATTCGCCGGACCGCACCAGCCGCGCGCCCTCCTCCAGGTCGCGCGACAGCGACAGCATCATGCCCAGTGCCAGATCGGCGACATCGTCGTTCAGCACGCCGGGCGTGTTGGTGACCTTCGCGCCACGCGCCGAAGCTGCGGCGACGTCGATCGCGTCATAGCCGACGCCGTAATTCGCGATCAGGCCGAGCGCAGGCAGGGCGTCCATCTCGCCGCCGCCGAACGGCGCATGGCCCTTGTAGGCGACCGCGCGGATCCCGGCGCGGAGCGCGCCGGGCAGGGCGGCAATCTCCGCCGGCGAGGCGGCCGCTGCCGAAGGGTGGGCGGCTTCGAGACGGCTGCGCTCCTCGTCGGTGAAAGGGCCGCAGATCAGCAGGACAGCATCGCTCATGGGGTTTCCTCCGTTGCCATGGCCCGCGCGAGGCGCGGCAGGAACAGCACTATCCGAAATGGTATACCATTTTCAAGACTCTCCGGCCCTGGCCGCGGATTCGCAGGTGGCGGCGCGGGCGCGCCAGTCCGTGCAGGTGGAACGGTCGTCACAGATATTCACGTCAACCTGCAAGCATTTGTTAAACATGGCCTGAATTGGCGTTCATGTGAGCAAATGCGTGACAGCATGTGAAGAACTGTTAAAAAATCTTTGCAATGGTGAAATTTGTGTTATCTCCTGTGCCGAACCAATCAGCCACTGGTGGAGAAAAAGACATGGACGTGCCTTCCGGATACCGCGCTTGCGTCGTCGGCCTGGGATCGATGGGAATGGGCGCCGCGCTGTCCTGCGTGAAAGCCGGGATCGCCACCTGCGGCATCGACCTCTCCGACGCGCGCCGCGCCGAATTCGCAGCCGCCGGTGCCGAGGCCGTCGGAGCTTCGGTTGCCGAGTTCGAGGGCGAGTTCGACGCGATGATCGTGCTGGTCGTGAACGCCGCACAGGCCCGCATGGTGCTGCTGGGCGAGACCGGCGCGGCCACCAAGGTGAAAAAGGGCGGCGCCGTCATGGTCAGCTGCACCCAGTCGGCCGAGGATGCCAAGGCGCTGGCCGCGGAGCTGGAGGCGATGGGCGTGACGATGCTCGATGCGCCGGTCTCGGGCGGGGCGGCCAAGGCGGCGGCGGGCGAGATGACCGTCATGGCCTCCGGATCGCAGGCAGCCTTCGACGCGCTGGCCCCGGTGCTCGATGCGGTCGCGGTCAAGGTCTACAACATCGGTCCGGAAATCGGCCAGGGCGCGATGGTCAAGGTCATCCACCAGCTTCTGGCGGGCGTGCATATCGCCGCCGGGGCCGAGGCAATGGCGATGGCCGCGCGCGCGGGCATCCCGCTGGGCACCATGTATGACGTCGTGACCAACGCGGCGGGCAACTCCTGGATGTTCGAGAACCGCATGAAGCACGTGGTCGAGGGCGACTACACGCCGATGTCCGCGGTCGACATCTTCGTCAAGGATCTGGGCCTCGTCACCGAAACGGGGCGCAGCCTGAAATTCCCTCTGCCGCTGGCCTCCACCGCCTTCGCAATGTTCCAGGAGGCTTCCAACATGGGCCATGGCAGCGAGGACGACAGCGCGGTCATCAAGACCTTCTCGGGCATCGAGCTGCCGAAGAAGGAGGGCTGAGACATGCTGATCGGCGTCATCGCGGATGATTTCACCGGCGCGACCGACATCGCGGGCTTCCTCGTGGCGAACGGGCTGGCCACCACGCAGATGATCGGCGTGCCCGAGGCGGGCACCCAGATCGAGGGCGACGCGGTGGTCGTGTCGCTGAAGTCGCGTTCGAACCCGGCGGCGGAGGCGATTGCCGACAGCCTCGCCGCGCTGGAGTGGCTGCAGTCGATCGGCTGCAAGCAGATTTTCCAGAAATACTGCTCCACCTTCGACTCTACCGCGAAGGGCAATATCGGCCCGGTGGCGGACGCCCTGATGGAAGCGCTCGGCACCGACATCACCGTCATCTGCCCGGCGCTGCCGGTCAACGGCCGGTCGATCTACAAGGGCTATCTCTTCGTCGGCGACGAGCTGCTGGAAGAGTCGGGGATGCGCAACCATCCGATCACGCCGATGACGGACTCCAACCTGATGCGCCTGATGGACGGCCAGTCCAAGGGCCGTTCGGGCGTCGTCACCGTGACCACGATCGAGCAGGGCGCGGAAGCGGTGAAGGCCGAGATCGAGCGGCTGCGCGCCGCGGGCATCTCCTATGTCGTGCTCGATGCCGTCACCGATGCCCATCTCGACGTGCTGGGCGAGGCCGTGGCCGAGATGAAGCTGGTCACCGGCGGCTCGGGCCTCGGCGCCGGGATCGCGCGGGCCGTGGCCTCCGACGCCCCCGGCCGGATCGAGGAACTGGGCAAGGCCGCCGCCGAAGCGGGCGCGCCGCTCGCGGGCCGCGGCGTGGTGATCTCGGGCTCCTGCTCGGTGATGACCAACAAGCAGGTTGCGGCCTACCGCAAGATCGCCCCGGCCTTCGACGTCGACGTTGAGCGCTGCCTCGCCGATGCCGAGGGCTATGGCGCGGAGCTCGCCGCCTGGGCGCTGGAACAGCCGCATGGCGCGGGCATCCCCGCGCCGATGATCACCGCGACGGCCAGCCCCGAGGTGCTGAAGGCGGTCCAGGCCAAGCACGGATCGGCAGCCTCCGAGGCGGTCGAGCATGCTTTTGCCGCTGCGACCCGCAAGCTGGCCGAGGGCGGCATCGCCCGCTTCGTGGTGGCCGGCGGCGAGACCTCCGGCTCCGTCACCCAGGCTCTGGAGGTCACCGGCTTCGCCATCGGTCCGCAGATCGCGCCGGGCGTGCCCTGGGTCCGCGCCGTGGACCGGCCGCTGTCGCTGGCGCTGAAATCCGGGAATTTCGGTGCCGAGGGGTTCTTCCTCGACTGCCAGCCCGATGACGTCCGTGCCGCAGCCATGGAGACGCAAGCATGAACGACGCACAGAAGGCGGAGCGCATGGTGCTCCTGTGCAAGAGCCTGTTCGACCGGGGATACTCGGTCGGCGGCGCGGGCAACGTTTCGGTGCGTTCCGACGAGGGCGGCTTCCTCGTCACGCCGACCGGCAGCTGCCTCGGCCGGCTCGATGCAGGGAACCTGACGGTGATCGGCGCCGACGGCGAGCCGAAGCCGGGCCCGAAACCCTCGAAGGAATTCGCCTTCCACCGCAAGCTCTACGAGGTCCGTCCCGACGCGGGCGCCATCGTGCACCTGCATTCGACCTACCTGACGGCGCTGAGCTGCCTTGAAGACCTGCCGCGCGGCAACGCGATGCGCCCCTTCACGCCCTATTACGTGATGCGCATCGGCTACATGCCGGTGATCCCGTACTACCGCCCCGGCTCCGCGCAGATCGGCGAGGACCTCGCCGAGGCCGCGGCAAAGCACAAGGTGCAGGCTTTCCTGCTGGCGTCCCACGGGGTCGTGGTGCTGGGCAAGGACATCGACGACGCGGTGAACAATGCCGAGGAGCTGGAGGAGACGGCGAAGCTGCTGTTCCTGCTCAAGGGAGAGAAGCTGCACTACCTGACCGAAGACGAGATCGCCGAACTGGGCGGAGGATACTGAGATGACGCGCCTTGCCGCAAACCTGTCGATGCTGTTCACCGACGCCCCCTTCCTCGACCGGTTCGACCGGGCGGGCGCCGCGGGCTTCGAAGCCGTCGAGTTCCTCTTCCCCTATGACCACGCCATTGCCGAGGTGAAGGCGCGGCTCGACCGCAACGGCCTGGGCCTGACGCTGATCAACGCCTTCGCCGGCGACTGGGCCGGGGGCGAGCGCGGCTTTGCCGCCCGCCCGTCGAAGACGTCGGAATTCGACGCCTCTATCACCCAGGCGATCGACTACGCCACCGGGCTGGGCTGCCCGCGCATCCATGTCATGTCCGGCATCACCAAGGACGAGCCCGACATGGCCGCCTGCGAGGCGATCTGGATCGAGAACATGCGCAAGGCCGCCGACCAGGCTGCCAATGCCGGGCTCGACATCTCCATCGAACCGCTGAACTCGCGCGACATGCCGGGCTATTTCATCGCGCACCAGGACCCGACGCTGGAACTGATCGGCAAGCTGGAGCGCAAGAACGTCTTCCTGCAGTTCGACGTCTACCACGCGCAGATCATGGACGGCGACATCATCCGCCGGATCGAGCGGCTCAAGGGCGCCTATGGCCATGTCCAGATCGCGGGCGTGCCCGACCGGCACGAGCCCGACGAGGGCGAGCTGAACTATGCCGCGATCTTCGAGGCCTTCGACCGCACCGGCTTCTCCGGCTACCTCGGCTGCGAGTACAACCCGCGCGGCAGGACCGAGGACGGTCTCGGCTGGGCGGCGCCCTACCTGCCGAAGAAGGCCGCCTGATCCATGATCCCCGCCGAACGCCAGCATTTCATCCTGTCCTGCCTCGCCGAGCGGGACGTGGTGAGCATTGCCGAGCTGACGGAACGGCTGGGCGTGTCGCACATGACGGTGCGGCGGGACATCCAGTCGCTGGAACGCACCGGACGGGTGACCTCGGTCTCCGGCGGGGTGCGGCTCAGCCAGCGGCTGGAGACCGAGCTGCCGCACCTGCAGAAGAGCGGCATCAACACGGGCGAGAAGCAGGCCGTCGGGCGGGCGGCGGCCGCGCTGGTGAAGGACGGCATGGTGGTCTATCTCGACGCCGGGACGACCACGCTGGAAATCGCCCGCGGCATCGCGGACCGCGAGGGGCTGACGGTCGTGACCAACGATTTCGTCGTCTGCGCCTACCTTTCGCAGCATTCGCGCTGCACGCTCTACCATTCCGGCGGGCTCGTGGAGCGGGACAACCAGTCCTGCATCGGCGAGGCCGCCTCCGAGACGCTGGCGCGGTTCAACTACGACATCGCCTTCATCTCGACCTCCTCCTGGACGATCACCGGCCTGTCCTCGCCCTCCGAGGCGAAGCGGCCGGTGAAGAAGGCCGTGGTCGGGCGCGCCCGCCGCTCGGTCTTCGTGTCGGATTCCTCGAAATACGGGGTGATCGCGGCAATCAACATCCTGCCGATGGAGGTCTTCGACACGGTCGTGACCGACCGGCTGATCGATCCCGGCGTGGCCGAGGCCATCCGGAACATGGGTTTGGACGTCATCCTCGCCGACGCGCCGCAGGCCGTGCCGCGGATGGACGCTCCTGTGAACAAGGGAAAAGTGACATGAAGATCGTCGTGACCGGCGGCGCCGGCTTCCTCGGCAGCCGCCTGATCTCGAAACTGCTGGAGCAGGGCTTCGGCGAAGGCCGGGCGGTGACTTCCATCGTCTCGCTCGACCGCGTGGCCTGCCCGGTGGCCGATGCCCGCGTCTCCAGCGTCGCGGGCTCGATCGACGACGCCGCCGACGTGGCCGAGGCGCTGTCGCAGGGGCCGGACGTGATCTACCACCTCGCCGCCGTGCTTTCCGGCCAGTCCGAGGCGGAGTTCGACACCGGGCTGCACATCAACGTGGACGCGACGCGCCTGATCCTCGAGGAATGCCGCAAGCTGTCGACGCCGCCGCGCTTCATCTTCACCTCGTCGCTGGCGGTGTTCGGCGGCGAGATGCCCGAGGTGGTCCCGGAAACCATGGCGACCATGCCGCAATCCTCCTATGGCTGCGGCAAGGCGATCGGCGAGCTGCTGGTCAGCGAATACAGCCGCAAGGGCTTCGTCGACGGCATCACCTGCCGTCTGCCGACCATTTCGGTGCGCCCGGGCAAGCCGAACTCGGCTGCGTCTTCCTTCGTCTCCGGCATCCTGCGCGAGCCGCTGAACGGCGAGGCGTCCGAATGCCCGGTGCCGCTCGACACGCGGCTGTGGATTTCCTCGCCGGACCTCGCCATCCAGAACCTCGTGCTGGCAGGCGGCATCGACGGCGCGGCTCTCGGCCTGAACCGCGTGCTGAACCTGCCGGGCATCACGGTGACGCCTGCGGAGATGCTCGACAGCCTCGAACGGCTGGGCGGCAGCGACGCCCGCGCCCGCGTCGCGCTGACCTCCGAGCAGCGGATCATCGACATCGTCTGCAGCTGGCCCGGCGCCTTCGACGTCAGCCGCCCGCTGGCGCTCGGCTTCGCCGCGGACAGCGATTTCGACGGCGTGCTGAAACAGTACATTGCGGAGCTGGCCCCGGCAGACGCCACCGCCTGATCCGCCTTCCCGACCTGCAGCCTCGCAGTCAGCCGCCCCGGCCGGGGGCGGGGGCTGGCCCTTTGGCTCTGCACAACCCGCGCGGGCGTTCCGCGCGGTCCCGGCCAGCGTAATCAGGGACGCCCGCACGGGCGCAAACGGAGGAACACTCATGGCAGAACCCGGAATGGAGTTCCAGCTGATCGCAGGTCTGGTCTTCGCCATCGTCCTGCTCATCTTCCTGGTGGTGAAGACCAAGGTCCACGCGGTCGTGGCGCTGATCATCGCCGCCTCGATCGCGGGCCTGATCGGCGGCATGCTGCCCGCCGACGTCATCAAGGCGATCACCACCGGCTTCGGCAGCACGCTGTCGACCATCGGCCTCGTCATCGGCTTCGGCGTGATGATGGGCCGCGTGCTGGAAATCTCCGGCGCGGCCGAGCAGATGGCCTACACGCTGATCCGCTGGGTCGGCAAGAAGCGCGAGGACTGGGCGATGGTCCTGACGGGCTATGTCGTGTCGATCCCGATCTTTTGCGACTCTGCCTTCGTCATCCTGACGCCGCTGATCAAGGCACTGGCGCGTTCTACCGGCCTGTCGCTGCTGACGCTGGGCATTTCGCTGGCGGGCGGCCTGATGCTGACCCACCATGCCGTGCCGCCGACCCCCGGCCCGCTGGGCGTTGCCGGCATCTATGACGTCGATATCGGCCTGATGATCTTCTGGGGCGTGATCTTCACCATCCCGGGCATGGCCGTGCTGGTCTTCTACGGCCGCTTCATGGGGCCGAAGCTGGAGAAGATGATCCTCGACGACACCGGCGAGGACATCGGCGCCGCCTACCGCGAATTCGAGCATGCCGCCGAGGAACGCCAGAAGGAGCTGCCCTCGCTGTTCCTGTCGATCCTGCCGCTGGTCCTGCCGATCGTGCTGATCTTCCTCAACACCCTGGCCACCTTCGCGGTCAAGATGTCGGGCGATCCCGAGATGGCGAATGCCTTCCTCGTCCAGTTCTTCTCCTTCATCGGCAACCCGGTCATCGCCGTGGGCCTGGGCCTGCTGGTCGCCGTCTACACGCTGATCCCGGACGTGCCGCGCAGCGACGCGATCTCCTACATGGAGCAGGGCGTCGAAAGCGCGGGCATCATCCTGCTGGTGACCGGTGCGGGCGGCGCGCTCGGCGCGGTGCTCAGGGCCTCGGGCGCGGGCGACGTGATCGGCGCCTCGGTGGCGGAACTGCCGATCCCGGCGATCCTGATCCCCTTCGTCATCTCCTCCCTGGTGCGGCTGATCCAGGGCTCGGGCACGGTGGCGATGATCACCGGCGCCTCGATCTCTGCGCCGATCCTGATGGCGATGCCCGACGTGAACATGGTCTTCGCGGCGCAGGCGGCGGCGATCGGTTCGATGGTCTTCGGCTATTTCAACGACAGCTACTTCTGGGTGATCAACCGCATGCTCGGCGTGAAGAACGCCAAGCACCAGATGCTGCTGTGGTCGGTGCCGACCACGCTGGCCTGGGCGTCGGCGCTGGTGATGCTGCTGATCTGCAACGCGCTCTTCGGCTGATCCAGCCGGAAACGGCGGACAGGAGCCGGGCCATCCCACGGATGGCCCGGCTTTTTCCTTGCGCGGGCCGGGTCGGCGTTTCGGCCCCGAGGCCCGTCGAGGGCGGCTGGCCCGCCGGCCATCGCGCCGACGCAGGAGAGTGCCGGGCTGCGACGCCGGCTATCTGTCCTGCCGGCCCGAGGAGCAGGAGCTGAGGCATGGAGGGCTTTGCCAGCCCGTTGGCGACCATGGCTGCGTCAGGAGATCAGCCGGGAAGGCGGGTTCCCGGCCGGTTGCAAGGCGTCGCTCAAGGCGTTCCATGGGCGGTTCCAGCGGATCGCGGCAGAGGGCCCGACATGTCGACGGGAACGGCGCACCTTCATGGTCGCGCGCGGACAGTGCGGTTTCGGCGGCAAGGCTGCGGCGGGCACCGCCCGGAGGCGGAGCCACGGAAACGGTCCTGGACTTGCGGCGGAGCGCTGCGCCGATTTGGTCGGGAACCCGGCGGGAAAAGGCTGCCGCCCATCGGGCGGGCCATGCCGACGCAGACGTCCCGGCAGGATGCGGGCCCCAGTGCTGCCGGGCACCGTTCAAGCCGACGAGCCAGGCCAAGCTGATCCGGGCGGTTGCGGGGCGCCGGAAACGCCAGCGGTCCCGCTCCGGCCGGAACGGGACCGCTTGTCCTGCTGGTGCAGGAGGATCAATAGGGCAGGCCGATATAGTTCTCGGCAAGTTCCCTGCGCGCGGTCTCGGACGAGGCCAGATGCTCCAGCGTGGAGCGCCGCATCGCGCCCGCGAACTCGTCCTCGCCGTCGAAGCGGTGCATCATCGTCGTCATCGACCAGGAGAAGCGCATCGCCTTCCAGATCCGCTTCAGCGCGACCTCGGAATAGGTGTCGATGCCGGTCATGTCGCCCTTGGTCAGCGCGTCCACCAGCGCCTCGTGCAGGTAGTGCACGTCGGAGGCAGCGAGGTTCAGCCCCTTGGCGCCGGTCGGCGGCACGATATGCGCGGCATCGCCGACGAGGAACAGGCGGCCCCAGCGCAGCGGCTCGCTGACGAAGCTCCGCAGCGGCGCGATGGATTTCTCGATCGACGGGCCGGTCTGCATCTTGGCGGCCGTTTCCGAGGGCAGGCGGCTCTTGAGTTCCTCCCAGAAGGCCTCGTCGCTCCAGTCCTCGACCTTGTCGGTCAGCGGCACCTGGATGTAGTAGCGCGAGAGCTTCGCGTTGCGCATCGACGCCAGCGCGAAGCCGCGCGGCGAATTGCAGTAGATCAGCTCGTCATTGCAGGGCGGGGTCTCGCTGAGGATGCCGAGCCAGCCGAAGGGATAGACACGCTCGAATTCGCGGCGCTTCTCCTCCGGGATGGTCTTTCGGCTGACGCCGTGGAAGCCGTCGCAGCCTGCCACGTAGGCGCAGGTGATCCGCTTGCGTTCGCCCTTCAGCGTGTATTCGACCGCGGCTTCCTCCTGGTCGAGATCGAGGATCTTCACGTCCTCCACCTCGTGGATGATCTGCGTGCCCATCGCGTCCTGCGCGGCATAGAGGTCGGCGGTGACCTCGGTCTGGCCATAGACCATGACCTGCTTGCCGGTCAGTTCCTTGAAGTCGATATGGACCATCAGGTCCTCGTCGGTCATGTAGCAGCCGTCATGCGGGAAGCCTTCGCTTTCCATCCGCAGGTTGACGCCCGCCTTGCGCAGCATTTCCACGGTGCCCCATTCGAGGATGCCCGCGCGGATGCGCGACAGCACGTGCTCGCGGGTCGAGCGTTCGAGAACGATCGTCGAAATGCCGGCCTTGTTCAGAAGCTGCGACAGCAGCAGGCCCGACGGCCCGCCTCCGATGATGGCGACTTGGGTATCCATGGTGGTCTCCTCCTGTTCGGATGTATGGATACGCCCGCGCAGGCGCCGCGGGAATGGACGGGCAGGGGGATCGCTGGTACGATCCGTGCATGACGGCGCAAAACCAGATACCTGAATTCGATCTTTTCGGGGAAACAGGCGGCTTTCCCGATGTCGTCCATTGCGAGGCGATCCGCGACCGTGCGCCCCGCTATGGCTGGTCGATTGCGCCGCACCGCCACGGCGGCATGGCGCAGGTCTTCCTGATCGAGGCGGGCGCGGCACGGGTCCTTCTGGACCGGGAGCACCGCAAGATGGCGGAAGGGCAGGCACTATTCGTGCCCGCGCAGGTGGTCCACGGCTTCGAATTCGTCGACGGCACGGCGGGACAGGTGCTGTCCTTCCCGCTGCCGGTGCTGAAGGCGGCGGCGCCGGGCCAGGGGGATCTGGCGCGGCAGCTGTCGCGGCCCTTCATCGTGGAGACCGAGCCGGAACTTTCCGGGCTGGTCGGCAGCTTCGTGCGCCGCTTCGGCGAAAGCGGCCTGTTCCGCGCGCCGATGCTGATCGCGCTGGCGCAGGCCGTGCTGGTGCGGATGGCGGAACTCGGCGGCGAGGGCGGCGCGCGCCCGGCCACGGCGGCGGAACGGCAGGTCGCCCGTTTCGAGGCGCTGATCGCGCGCCACATGTCCGAAGGCTGGAAGCTGGCCGACTATGCCTCCGCGCTGTCGGTCACGCCGGGACATCTCGGCCGGCTCTGCCGCGAGGCGGCGGGACGCGGGGCGGGGGCCCATCTGGATGCCGCGGTGATGACCGAGGCCTGCCGCCTCCTCGCCTTCACCCAGCTGCCGGTGGCCGATATCGGCTTCCGCCTCGGCTACCAGGACCCGCCCTATTTCTCGCGCCGCTTCCGCGCGGTAACGGGGGAGACGCCCACCGCCTACCGCGCGCGCTTCGTCTCCTGAGCCTCAGGCGGCCAGGGGCATCGGCACCGGGCGGCGCAGCACCGTTCCGGCGATCCGCCGCAGGTTATCGGCGTCCGGTCCCGCTGCGTCCGCGACCGCCGCGATCCGCGCCCAGACCGCCCGCCAGAACAGGTCGCCGGTCATCTGCGCGAAGTCATGTGCCAGCTCCGCCGGGGCGGGCGCGGCCACGACCTCGGCCCGCTTCGCCTGCCAGAGCGCTGCCAGCGCGGCGACCTCCGGCACGCCCGCGCCCAGATCCGCCACCAGCGCGGCGAAGGCCTCGGCCCCGGCCGGGGATTTCAGCCCGCGCGTGGCGGTGCTCAGGGCATGGATGCCGTTCGCGCCCTCGTAGATCGAGGTGATCCGCGCGTCGCGCCAGGTCTGGCTGACCCGGTATTCGGTCAGGTAGCCGTAGCCGCCCAGCACCTGGATGCCCAGATCGGCCGCGCGGATGCCCGCATCGGTGCAGAACATCTTGCAGACCGGGGTCAGGAAATCGACCAGCGGCCCTCTGTCCCCGCGCTCCATCGCCACGAAGGCGATCATCGCCATGGCCCGCGCGCCGAGCGCCAGCGCCCGCTGCTCGTCCAGCATCCGCCGCACGTCCGGGTGGTCCGACAGGGCCGCCGGGCTGCCGTCGGGCTTTCGACCCTGCATCCGCTCCGCCGCATAGGCATCGGCCACCTGGAAGGCGCGCGCCGCATGGGCGACGCCCTGCAGCGAGACGTCCAGACGCGCATGGTTCATCATGGTGAACATGGCCATCAGCCCGGCGCCTTCCTGGCCCACCAGTTCGGACCGCGCGCCGTCGAAGGCCATCTGGCAGGTCGGCGAGGCATGCAGCCCCAGCTTCTCCTCGATCCGCGTCACTGCGATGGCGTTGCGGCCCTCCGCGTCATCCGAGGGGCAGAGGAACAGCGACAGCCCCTTGATCCCGTCCTCCGGCGCGCCGGTCCGGGCCAGCACCAGGTGCAGGATGCCCTCCGACAGGTCCTGGTCGCCGCCGGAGATGAAGATCTTCTCGCCCTCGATCCGCCAGCTGTCGCCCTCGCGCCGCGCCTTGGTGCGGATGCGCGACAGGTCCGATCCGGCGCCGGGCTCGGTCAGGCACATCGTGCCCAGGAGCTCGCCCGCGGCCAGGCGCGGGATCCAGGCCTCCTGCTGTGCCGCCGAGCCATAGGCGAGCAGCGTCGAGATCGTGCCCGGCACGAGGTTGCAGATCATCTGCAGCGAATGGCACGCGCCCGAGAAGATCTCGGACACGCTCGCGGCAGTGAGGTGGTCGACCTCCATGCCGCCATGCGCCTCGGGCGCCGTCAGCCCCTGCCAGCCGCCCTCGACCAGCTGGGCATAGGCCTCGCGGAACCCGTCGGGCATCTTCACCCGCCCGTCCTCGAGCCGGCAGCCCTGGGCATCGCCCGGCTCGTCCAAGGGCGCGATCACGCCCTCGGCGAAGCTGGCGAAATGGGTGAGGATCCCCTCCGCCAGCTCCGCGTCCCAGCCGGGCAAGTCCGGCGCGCGGGCGACATGGCGCAGACAGAAGAGGATGTCGTCGACGGGGGCGGCGAAGGGGATCATGGTCTCACTCCTCGGTGCAGGCGAAGCTGCCGGCCCGGTCCGCCGCGCCGCCCTGGTAGCGGGCGACCTGCGGGGCGGGGCAGAGCAGGCGGGTGGCGCCGGGGGCAAGCCCCTCGGGCAGTTCGTCATTGGCCTCGCGGGCCACGGCTTCCACGGCCTCCGGCGCCGATCCTTCCTCGACCCAGGTTTCGAGCGCGGCGAAGAGGTCGAACCCCTCCGCTGCCGGTCCGCCGTCGCAATGGTTCATCCCCGGCACCGGGTAGAAGCGCGCGAACTCCGCCGCGCGGCCGCCATTGTTCGCGTCGAGCTTCACGTACCAGTCCGCGGTGTCGTTGACCGAGAAGACCGGGTCCGACACGCCGTGGAACAGGATCATCTTGGCGCCCGCATCGCGGAAGGCGGCCAGCTCGGGATCGTCCGATCCGGGCGGCGTCATCACCTGCATCGGGCTTTCCGGGAAGGCGTCCGACGTGGCAAAGATGCGGTCCGCCTCGCCGGCCAGGTCGAAGGACATCAGGAAGGACTCCAGCGCTTCGGGCGTGCCCTCGACCTCGGCCGGGGGCACGGTGAAGACCTGCGCCAGAGAGGCCGCGCCCATCGTCGCGATGATCGGCCGGTGGCCCCAGGGCGGGATCGGGCTTTCCAGCTTCCACATCCGCCAGTCCTTCGCCTCGATCCCGGCATCCCAGGACCACTGCGCATAGAGCGGCGTGCCGTCCGCGGCCCGCGGCCCGTCATGCACCGCCTTCAGCGCGGCGAGCTTTTCCGGGGCGAGGCAGGCGGTGCCGTCATCGCCGCAGGCCAGTGTGCCGGGATCGAAGGCGGCCTGGCAGGCGGCGGTGTCGGACACCAGTCCGTCCTCCAGCCCGTCAAGCCCGTCGCAGGCCCTGCGGACCGCGGCGCCGATTGTGGCCTGGTCCTCGACAGTCAGGGCGGTGGCGAGCGACCCGCTGACCGGCATGAATTGCTGCACGTCCCAGGCATGCTGCAGCGCCGCCTTGGGCAGGTTGAAGCCCGGCGCGCCGATCAGGAGTCCGTCGAAGGCGCCGGGCATCCTCGCGGCCGCGACCATCGCGTGCCGCCCGCCGTTGGAGCAGCCGATGCCGTAGGCATGGTCGATCCCGCGCCCGTAGAAGGCCTCGACTGCCTTGCGCGCCACCGGGTCGAGCAGCGCGACGGCCTTGTAGCCGTACATCTGCCGCGCCTCGAAGTCGAAGCCGAAGGCGGCCCCGCCTGCCAGCCCGAATGCGCCGAAGGCCTTGCCGTCATGGCCGGCATCCGACGACACGACCGCATAGCCATGGGCCAGCGGGCTGGTCTCGCCGGTGCCGGATTTCAGCGCGCCGGTGGCGGGCTTGACCGCCCCGTCATTGCCGCCGTTGAACTGGTGGACATAGTTGCCGTTCCAGTCCTCGGGCAGCGACAGCTCGAAATCCAGAGCATAGGCATGGCCGTCGGTGCCGGTGCGCTCCGCCATGGTGCCGCGGACCCGGCAGATGGCGACCGGGCTCTCCTCGCCGGGCGCGACAGGCTCGGCGGCGGTCACCCGCACGCCCTGGAGCCCCAGCGCTTCCGCGGTCAGCCCTCCGCAGTCCATGGCCATCGCCGAAACCGGCACGAGCGCGGTGGTCAGGCCCAGAATGATGCGCTTCATCGGATTATCCTCCCTCGTCATTTGCCCCCGCTCCGCTCCTCCGCGGCGGGGGAGGGTCCGGGAGGGGGGATCTGCCCCCTCCCGGACTTGTCCGTCAGATCACGCCGCCTGGCCGAGCAGGCGAATCGCGTTCTCCTTCAGGATCAGCGGCCGCACCTCGTCGCGGAATTCCGCCTTCTCGAAGGCTCCGAGCCAGCGCTCCGGCGCGATCATCGGCCAGTCGGAGCCGAACAGCATCTTCTCCTTCAGCAGCGTGTTCGCGTAGCGCACCAGGATCGGCGGGAAGTACTTCGGCGACCAGCCCGAGAGGTCGATATAGACGTTGGGCTTGTGGGTCGCGACCGACAGCGCCTCCTCCTGCCAGGGGAAGCTCGGATGTGCCAGGATGATCGGCATGTCCGGGAAATCCACCGCGACATCGTCGATGTACATCGGGTTCGAATACTTCAGCCGCATGCCGTTGCCGCCCCGCATCCCCGAGCCGACCCCGGTCTGCCCGGTATGGAACAGCGCCGGCTTGCCGCTCTCGGCGATCGCCTCGTAGAGCACGTAGGCATTGCGGTCGTTCGGATAGAAGCCCTGCATCGTGGGATGGAACTTGAAGCCCTGGATGCCGTGGTTCTCGACCAGATCCCGCGCCTCGCGCGCCCCGAGCTTGCCCTTGGCGGGATCGATCGAGGCGAAGGGGATGAGGATGTCGGAATGCTCGGCGCAGAGATCGGCGACCTCGTAGTTCGAGTAGCGGCGGTATCCGGTCTCGCGCTCGGCATCGACCGGGAAGATGACGGCGGCGATGTTCTGCTCTCGGTAATGGGCGGCGGTCTGCGGGATGGTCGGCGGATGCGCCCAGGGCGCGCCGAAGTATTTCGCCATGGTCGATTGCAGCTCGTCATAGCCGTCATCGTCATGGCAGCCGCAGGCTTCCTCGGCATGGGTGTGGAAGTCGATGGCGCGGATGGTGGAGAAATCGACCATGGTTCGTCCTCGTGGAATTTGGGCCTGCCCCGGGGGAGGACCGGGGCAGGGATGGGGATCAGACGCGGATGAGCGCCGGATCCTCATTGTCGTAGAGCCGTTCCAGCAGATCGGCGCGGCGCGTCATGATCTTGCGGATGTTGAGGCTGCCCTTGTCGGTCACCTCGCCGTCCTTCAGCGAGGGCGGCTCCGCCAGGATCAGGGCGCGGGTGATCTTCTTGGCGCTGCCGGTCGCCTTGCGCTCCATTTCGCGCATCACCGCCTCGATCTCCGCCTGCAGGTGTCCGTCGATCACTGCCCCTTCGGAGCTGTTGCCGTCATCGACGTGGTCGGCGCGCGGAAAGATGAAAAGCCCGATCTCGCCCCGGTCATGGCCGCAGATCACCACGTCCTGCACCAGCCCGCGCATCGCCTCCAGCGTGTCGAGCCGCAGCTTCCCGGCCTGCACCCAGGTGCCGGTGGTCAGCTTGAAATCCTCCGAGACGCGGCCGTCGAACACGAGCCCGCGGTCCGGGTCGGCGGCATCGACGAACTTCACCGCGTCGCCGGTCACCAGGAAGCCGTCCTCGTCGAAGGCCGCGGCGGTCTTCGTCGCGTCGTCCCAGTAGCCCTGCATGACGTTCGGGCCGCGGACGCGCAGCTCGCAGCGCATGTCCTCGTCGGGGCTGAGCTTGACCTCGGTGCCGGGCAGCGGCACGCCGATGATGCCGGACCGGCCGACATTCTCGTGCAGCATGATCGTGGCCGGCGCGGTTTCCGTCATCCCCCAGGAGGAGATCATCAGCGGCAGCCGCCCGCGGATCTCCATCGCCATTTCCTCCAGGCGGGTCCAGACCGGCTGCGGCAGCGAGGCGCCGGCATAGAAGATCAGGTCGAGATCGCCGAAGAAGGCCTCGCGCAGCGCGCGGTCCCCTTCCATCGCATGGACCAGCATCGAATAGCCGACCGGCACGTTGAAGCTCAGCGTGCCCGGATGCGAGCGGATGTTCTCCAGCGTGGTGCCGAAGCCGCGCTTGGTCGGCTTGCCGTGGTCGATCCGCATCGTGCCGCCATGGGCCAGCATCATGTTGGTGTTGTGCGAGCCGCCGAAGACGTGGTTCCAGGGCAGCCAGTCGGTGATCCGCGGCGGCCGGTCCTTCAGGAAGGGCAGGACCGAGGACATCTGCGCCTGGTTGGCGCACATCATCTTCTGCGTGGTCAGCACGCCCTTCGGATCCGAGCTGGAGCCCGAGGTGAACAGCACCTTGGCGACCGTGTCCGGCCCGACCTTCAGATGCGCCTCCTCCAGATCGGCGGAGGCACCGCCCGCCATCAGCTCTGCCAGCGGCGTCACCTTGCAGGGCGCGCCCGCGGTCTTCGCGGCGACGATCTCGACGCCCTCGAGCTGCGGCAGGGCCAGCGCCTTCGCATAGAGGCCGGCATCGTCGACGAAGGCCATGGCGGGGCGGATCTTGTCGAGCACGTAGACCAGCCGGCCATGCGCTTCCTCGATCAGCGAATACTGTTCGGCCAGCGGCACGGTCGGCACGCCGACATATTGCGCGGCGAAGCTCAGCAGCGCGTGGTCGACGCCGTTGCCCGACATGATGACGATCGGGGTATGCGGTCCCATCCCGCGGGCCAGAAGGCCGGAGGCGAGCGCGCGGACCATCTCCAGCACCTCGGCATAGCCGTGCTCGCGCCAGCCCTCTCCCGCCCGTTCGGCCAGGAAGACCCGGTCGGGCGTGTAGTTCGCCCAGCGGTGCAGCCAGACTCCGGTATGGGCGACCACCTCGTCCATCGGCACGCGGGTGGTCAGCACGATATCGTCCCCGCGATGCTCCATCGCGACGTCATGCGGGACCATGCTCAGTCCCGTAGCCATGTCCTTCATCATTTCCTCCCTCAGCCCTCGCGGTTGCTGTCGGTGATCCTCCGGAGCAGGTCTCCCAGCAGCGACTGCTCCTCTGCAGTCAGTGCCGAGAACAGCCGCGCCTCGTGGGCCCGGACAGCCTGTTCCGCCTCTTTCCATTTCTTGCGCCCCTGGATCGTGGCGCGCAGCGCGTAGGAGCGCCGGTCCCCCGGCACCCGCCCGCGCGAGATCAGCTCGGCCTCCTCGAGCTGGTCGACGATCACCACCACGCCCGAGCGGTCGATGCTCATCGCCTGGGACAGCTGGGTCTGGGTGATGTCGGGGTTCTCGGTGATGATGGCCAGCGCCGAGAAGGTCGCCGTGCGAAGCTCCAGCGGCTCCAGCGTCCGGTTCATGTCCTCGCGCACCAGAAGGTAGGCACGCTTCATGTTGTAGCCCGCGAACTGCCGGAGGTTCTCGTCCGCGGGGATGTCCGCGGCGCGGGGAAGGGGGGGCGGATCTGCCATGTCTCGCTCCTATCCTGCCACCAGGTCGACCAGCCAGAAGCTGAAGCCCGGCACCGCGACGAGAAGCGCAATGCGCACCGCCTCGGCCATGATGAAGGGTACGGTGCCGGCGAAGATCGCCTTCATCGGGATGTCCCGCGCCATCGACGAGATGACGAAGAGGTTCATCCCCACCGGCGGGGTGATCAGCCCGATCTCCACCACCACGAGGGTGATGATGCCGAACCACATTGCCTGCTGCTCGGGCAGCAGCCCGAAATCCAGCGCCATGACCGTCGGGAAGAACACCGGCACGGTCAAGAGGATCATCGACAGGCTGTCCATGACGCAGCCCATCACCAGGTAGAAGGCGATCATCGCCATCAGGATGACCATCGGCGCGATGTCGGCCGCCGAGAAATAGGCGGCGACCTCGGCGGGCATGCGGCTGAGCGCCAGCGCCACGTTGAAGATGTCCGCGCCGAAGACGATGGCGAAGATCATCGCGGTGGAGGCGGCGGTCTCGATCAGGCATTCCATCACGATCCGCGGCGTCAGCCCGCCCTTGAGGATGCCGAAGGCCAGCGTCAGCGTCACGCCGACCGAGGCGCCCTCGGCAGGGGTGAAGATGCCGCCGTAGATGCCGCCCAGCACGATCACGAAGATGGCGACGACATGCCAGATGTCCTTCAGCGCGCGCAGCCGCGTGGCCATGTCGGCCTTTTCATGGGTCGGGCCTTCCTCGGGGAAGAGCCGGACATAGATGGCGATGGCGGTGCAGAAGCCGATCACGGCCAGCGTGCCGGGGATGGTGGCGGCGAGGAACAGCTTGACGATGTTCTGCTCGGTCAGCAGCGCATAGATGATGAGGACGACCGACGGGGGGATCAGGATGCCCAGCGTGCCGCCCGCGGCCAGCGAGCCGGAAGAAAGCGCGCCGGAATAGCCGTGCTTCTTCATCTCTGGCAGCGCGACCTTGGCCATGGTCGAGGCGGTGGCCAGCGAGGAACCCGAGATCGAGCCGAACATCGCGCAGCCCATGACCGAGGCCATGGCGAGCCCGCCCTTCAGGTGGCCGATCCAGGCATTCGAGGCCGAGAAGATCGCGCCCGAGATGCCGGTGCGGGTGGCCAGGTGGCCCATCAGGATGAACAAGGGCACGATGGCGAGCTCGTAGGACATGAACTTGTCCACCCAGGCTGTGTTCATGTAGGCCATCAGCGCGTAGGGCGAGGCCAGGACCATGTAGCCTACCGCGCCCACGGCGCCCATCGCCAGCGCGATAGGCATCCTTAGGAAGATCAGCCCCAGCAGGACGACCACCATGATCAGGGCAATGGTGACGGGATCCATCAGCCGGACTCCAGGACGCGGAAAACCGAGGACAGGCGCGGCAGCGCCATGAGAAGCGCGACCAGCGAGGCCAGCGCGGTGCCGAAGACGGCCGGGACGTAGACCCACCAGACGGGAGCCTTCAGCAGCATGGTGCGGTCGCCGTAGTCATGCATTTCGCCGAGGCCGACGCTGAGACGCCAGCAGACCAGGCCCCAGCCGACGGCGAAGACCGCCATCCACAGTCCGTCCATCCGCCGCTGCAGCCGCGCGGGCAGCCAGGCAGTGAAGAGATCGACCATCACATGGCCCTGGGTCAGCTGGCACAAGGGCAGGAACAGCGAGGCGCAGGCGGCGCAGACCAGCTCCACCAGCTCGAAATCGCCGCGGATGCCGCCGATGCCCACCGAGCGCAGCACGACCGACAGGGTGACGAAGACCGCCGCCCCGAAGATCGCCACCCCGCCGAGCCCCGCCGAAAAGGTGCAGAGCGCGTGGAGGCCGCGGAACAGGGGGGAATGCCCCCCCTGCTCCAGCGGAGAGTGCAGGCTTTCTGCCATCGGATCAGGCCGCGTCCAGAAGTTCGTTGGCGCGCTTCAGCACGGCGGTGCCGTCGAGCCCGTCATCGTCGAGCTTCGACACCCAGGCGTCGTAGATCGGCTGGGCCATCTCCTGCCACTTGGCGATCTCCTCCGCCGGGATCTCGACGATCTCGTTGCCCTGTTCCTCGACCTTGGACTTGCCGAAGGCCTCGAACTTGTCGAACTGCGCGCCGATCCGCTGGCTGAGCTGCGGGCCGGAGGCGTCGTCCATCACCTTCTGCAGGTCGGGCGACATCCGGTCGTAGGTCCGCTCGCTCATCAGGAGCGCGAAGGTGTTGGTGTAGAGGCCGCGGGCGCCCGGGGCGGGGGCGGCGGAGAACTGGGTCAGCTCCTGCAGCTTGAAGGCCGGGACCACCTCGTAGGGCAGGCAGCAGCCGTCGATCAGCCCGTTCGACAGGCCCACGACCATTTCGGTGACCGGGAAGAACACGGTCTCGGCGCCCAGGCCCGACAGGAGGTCGCCGGTCGCCTGGTTCGGCGCGCGCAGGCGCATGCCCTGCATGTCGGCCTGGCTGGCGATCGCCTTGCCGCGGGTATGCAGCTTGCCGCCGTCATGGGTGTGGAAGGCGAGCGGCTTCATGCCCCTGTACTCGCCGCCGCCGAATTCCTGCATCAGCTGGTCCATCGCGATCGAGGTCTTCTCGGCATTGCGGACCATGAAGGGCAGGGACATGGTTTCCGCGACCGGGAAGCGGTCCGGCGTGTACACGGGAAGCGTCCAGGCGATGTCGCAGATGCCCTGGCGGACCTGGTCGGCGAGCTGCGGGGGCTTGCCGCCGAGCTGCATGGACGGGAACATCTGGATCTCGATCGCGCCGCCGGAGGCGTCGGAGATTTCCTGCGCCCAGGGCTCGAAGAACTGGCTCTGCATCGGCGCGACGCCGGGCAGGAAGTGGTGCAGCCTCAGCGTCACCTCGGCCGCCTGCGCGCGGCGCAGGAAGGCGGGTGTGGCAAGGGCGGCGCCCATCGCGGTCATCGCGGCACGGCGGGTCAGTCTGGTCATCATGGTTCCTCCCTGAAAATGACCGTCTTTTCCGTCTTTTGCCCTTCCGCCGCTCTCCCTCCGGCGGAAAGGCCTGGCAGGCCCTAGCGGAACACCGGGGCGCGCTTCTCGAGGAAGGCCTTCAGCCCTTCCTCGGCATCCGGGCTGGTCTGGCTGACCGCGGCGCAGAGGCTCTCCGCGAACAGGCCGTCCGACCGGCTCATGTCGTCGATCCGGCTGATCGCCTGGATCATCATGTAGTTCGACAGCGTGGCGTTCTTGGCGATCTTCGCCGCGAGCTTCCGCGCGAGCGGCAGCGCCTCGCCCTCGCCCACGATGTAATGGGCCAGCCCCAGCATGAAGCCGTCCTCGGGGCCGAACTTGCGCCCGGTCAGCATCATCTCGCACATCCGGTCGGCGCCGATGATGCGGCCGACATGGACCGTCGCGCCGCCGCCGACGAAGATGCCGCGCATCCCCTCGGGCAGCTGGAACACGGTGGAGGGCTCGGCGATGCGGACATGGGTTGCGCAGGCCATCTCCAGCCCGCCGCCGATCACCGCGCCGAACATCGCCGAGATCACCGGCAGGCCGGAATAGCGGATCGTCTCCATCACCCGGTGCCAGTTGCGGCTGTGGCGCATCGTGCCTTCGGCATCGCGCGAGACATGCTCGGAGAGGTCGAGCCCCGAGCAGTAGTGCCCTTCCGTCCCGGTCAGGATCGCCACGCGCACGCCTTCGGGCGGGGCGCGGAAGAACCCGTCGATCAGGTCCATCAGCTCGTCGCACATCGCGTTGCGCTTGGCGGGGCGGTTCATCGTCAGCGTGGCGACCGCGCCGTCGATTTCGACCTTCAGCATGTCATCGGCCATGGGGGTTTCCTTCTTCATTTCGGCGGCATCCTCGCTGCTCCGTCCAGGCGGATGACGGAGCCGTTCAGCATCTGGTTCTCGACGATCGACTGGACGAGATGGGCATATTCGTCCGGCAGGCCCATCCGCGCGGGGAAGGGCACGTTTTTCGTGATCTCGGCGCGCATCTCGTCGGTCAGTCCGGCGCTCATCGCGGTCTCGAAAAGCCCGGGCGCGATGGCCATGACGCGGATGCCGAAGCGGGCGAGTTCGCGCGCTGCCGGCAGTGTCATCGAGGCGACTCCGCCCTTGGAGGCGGAATAGGCGGCCTGGCCGATCTGGCCGTCCTCGAAGGCGACCGAGGCGGTGTTGACGATCACGCCGCGGGTGCCGTCGGCATCGAGCGGCTGGGCGGCCGCCATGGCGCGGGCGGCGATGTTCATGACGGCATAGGTGCCGATCAGGTTCACCTTGATTGTCTTTTCGAAGACGTCGAGGGTGAGGCTGCCGTCGCGCGGCAGGATCCGGCTGGCCGTGCCGATCCCGGCGCAGGATACGGCAATGCGGGGGGAGGACCACTTGGAGGACAGCTCGGCGAAGACCGCCTCGAGCGCGCCCGCGTCCGTCACGTCGGCGGCAAAGGCCAGCCCGCCGGTTTCCGCGGCAACGGCTTCCGCGGCCTCCCTGCTCCTGTCCAGAACGGCCACTTTCGCGCCGCATTCAGCAAGCCTCTTCGCGGTGGCCGCGCCGAGCCCGCTGCCGGCGCCTGTCACCAGCGCCACAGCTCCGTCGATCTGCATCGAGTCTCCTCCCTCTTGAACAAAACAATTCCCCATCATGATTGTTCTGTCAATCAACAAGTGGCGCCAAGAACAGAAATGGGCGGGCGGAGCCATGTGCGGGTTCCGGCCCGCGGCAGACGGGCGGGTGACGGAGGGGCATGCGACTCGACTTGTGCCCGCGTCCGCGGGATCAACCGCGAGGGGAAGGCAGCCTTGCGCTGAGCGGAAATCCGCCATGCGCCCATGGGATGGCTTTGCGGCCTTTCAATCCGGCGGCCCCGTCCTCACGGAAAATGTGATCCGGAAAATTCCGTCCGCGGCATCAAGCCAGCTTGGCCGACTTGTGCATTGTTAATCTTGGAAACTTTCAGCACCCTATGCCGGGATCATGCTGCAGTGCAGGATCCTTCCCGGGAAAGTGAATTTGCATCAACCGGATAGAATGTGTTTTGCGGTTGCAGCAAATGCGACGCCGTGACACCTACGGCCACCCGCGGGCCACGCGTATCGCCGCGCCCATTACCGGCTCGTCCTTCGGGACGTGCCTGTGTTTCCTTGCGAGAGGATCACCCAGCGATGACCTCTCGACCCAAAACCGAGAGGTACGTGTGAAAACTCTCCTGCAAACCGTCCTGCTGGCCGTCGCGGCCGCCACCCTGTCCGGGTGCAAGTACGACGTGTTGCTCCCGGCCGGTTGGGTCGGGGCGCAACAACGCGATCTGCTGGTGATCTCCACCCTGCTGATGCTCGTCGTCATCGTTCCCGTCATCTTCATGGCCGTCTACTTCCCCCTGAAGTACAGTGCCGACCGCGAGGACAAGTCGGATTACGAACCCGAATTCTCCCATTCCAACAAGCTCGAGGCCATCGTCTGGGGCGGCCCGATCGTCATCATCGTCATTCTGGGCTGGCTGACCTGGGAATACACCCACAAGCTCGACCCGTACCGCCCGCTCGACGTTGCCGCGGAGCCGGTCGAGGTCGAAGCCGTGTCGCTCGACTGGAAATGGCTTTTCATCTATCCGGAATACGGCGTCGCCTCGGTCAACGAGCTGGCCGTTCCGGAGGGCCGCCCGATCAACCTGCGCCTGACCTCCTCCACCGTGATGAACACCTTCTCGGTGCCGGCGCTCGGCGGCATGATCTATTCGATGACCGGCATGGAGACCAAGCTCCACCTGATCGCCGACGAGACCGGCACCTTCGCCGGGCGCTCGGCGCACTATTCGGGTCCGGGCTTCTCCTGGATGACCTTCGACACTCTGTCGATGGAGCAGGGCGACTTCGACGCCTGGGTCGGGAAGGTCCGCGCCGAAGGCGGCGACCTGAGCCGCCAGTCCTACCTGGAACTCGAGAAACCCACGATCGACGAGCCGGTGCATTACTATGCCTCCGTTGCCGACGGCCTGTTCGACCGCATCCGCGGCATGTGCGTCGAGGACGGCAAGGCCTGCATCGACCAGATGATGATGATCGACGAACAGGGCGGCGGCGGCCTCGACGGCATCGCTCTGGAACCGCTCTTCGAATACGACCACCAGCGCGCCATCGACGGCTTCGGCAACCTCATCTCCTCCGATGACCTGAGCGCGCGCAATATGTCGGACGTCGACGACGCTTACCTCCTGGCCATGCTGGTGTCCGATCCGGACGCGCTGTGCCGCACGACCCCGGAGCAAAACTAATGGCAACCGAAGCCCTTCACCAATCTCCCCCGGAAACCTGGACGCCGCTCTTCGGGCGGCTGACCTGGGACTGGATCCCCTATCACGAGCCGATCCTGGTCGGCACCTTCGCGGCGGTCGCGCTCGGCGGCCTCGCCGTCCTGATCCTGATGACCTACTTCCGTCTCTGGGGTCCGTTCTGGCGTGACTGGGTCACCACGATCGACCACAAGAAGATCGGCATCATGTACATGGCGCTCGGCTTCATCATGTTCGTGCGCGGCTTCGCCGACGCGATCATGATGCGCGCCCAGCAGGCCATGGCGGCCGGCGGCGCCGAAGGCTACCTGCCGCCGCACCATTTCGACCAGGTCTTCACGGCGCACGGCGTGATCATGATCTTCTTCGTGGCGATGGCCTTCATCACCGGGATCATGAACTACGTCATGCCGCTGCAGATCGGCGCGCGCGACGTGGCCTTCCCGTTCCTCAACAACTTCTCCTTCTGGATGACCGTTGCGGGCGCGATCCTCGTCAACCTGTCGCTCTTCGTCGGCGAATTCGCCCGCGTGGGCTGGCTGGCCTTCCCGCCATTGTCGGGGGCGAGCTTCTCGACCGGGCCGGGGATGGACTACTACCTGTGGTCGCTGCAGATCGCGGGCATCGGCACGACGTTGTCGGGCATCAACATGGTCGCCACGATCCTGAAGATGCGCGCGCCGGGCATGCGCCTGTTCGACATGCCGATCTTCGCCTGGACCACGCTCTGCACCAACTTCCTGATCGTCGCGGCCTTCCCGGTGCTGACCGCCACGCTCACCATGCTGACCCTCGACCGCTACATCGGCACGCATTTCTTCACCAATGACATGGGCGGGAATGCGATGATGTACGTCAACCTGATCTGGATCTGGGGCCACCCCGAGGTCTACATCCTGATCCTGCCGATCTTCGGCGTGTTCTCGGAAATCGTCGCGACCTTCTCGGGCAAGCCGATCTTCGGCTACAAGACCATGGTCTGGGCCACCGCCTGCATCATGGTGCTGAGCTTCGTCGTGTGGCTGCACCACTTCTTCACGATGGGTTCGGGCGCGAACGTGAATGCCTTCTTCGGCATCACCACGATGATCATCGCGGTGCCGACGGGGGTGAAGGTCTTCAACTGGATCTTCACGATGTACAAGGGCTCGGTCCGCCTGGAGACCCCGATGCTCTGGACCATCGGCTTCATCGTCACCTTCACCATCGGCGGCATGACCGGCGTCCTGCTGGCCGTTCCCCCGGTCGACTTCCAGCTGCACAACACGCTGTTCCTGATTGCGCACTTCCATAACGTAATCATCGGCGGCGTCGTCTTCGGCGTCTATGCCGCAGTCAGCTACTGGTGGCCGAAGGCCTTCGGCTTCAAGCTGGACGACACCTGGATGCGCCGCAGCTTCTGGCTCTGGTTCGTCGGCTTCTACTTCGCCTTCATGCCGCTCTACGCGCTCGGGCTGATGGGCGTGACCCGCCGGATGAACGCCTACATGGACACCGCCTGGCAGATCTACTTCATCGTCGCCGTCTTCGGCGCGGTGCTGATCCTCGGCGGCATCGCCTGCGGCTTCATCGGCGGCTTCGTTTCTGTGAAGAACCGCAAGGCCCTGGCCTGCGGCCCGGATCCGTGGAACGCGCGCACGCTGGACTGGGCAACCCAGTCGCCGGTGGCTCCGTACAACTTCCCCGAGGATGTCCAGGTCACCGGCCGCGACATGTTCTGGAAGATGAAGCAGGACGGCTTCAAGTGGTCCGGCCACTACCACGACATCCACATGCCGAAGAGCACGTCGTCGGGCTTCGTCCTGGCCGTCATGGCCACGATCTTCGGCTTCGCGATGATCTGGTACATCTGGTGGCTGGCCATCGTCAGCTTCCTCGGCTGCGTCGCCTACGGCATCGCCCACACCTTCAACTATGACCGCGACTTCTACATCCCCGCGAAGGATGTCGAGGCAACCGAAGCCAAGGACGCGCTCGCATGACCATGATCGACACGCCAATGACCGGACCCATCAAGGGTCCGGAAGGCCCCGAGCACCATCCGGACCACCACCCCGACCACGCCCATCACGCCAGCCCGACCCCCATCGGGTTCTGGATCTACCTGATGAGCGACTGCATCATCTTCGGGACCCTCTTCGCCACCTACGCGGTGCTGGGCAACAGCTTCGCGGGCGGACCGGGACCGAAGGACCTGTTCGAGCCGGGCTTCGTCTTCCTCGAGACCGCGTTCCTGCTGTTCTCCTCGATCACCTTCGGCATGGGCATGCTCCGCGCCGACAAGGGCGACGTGGACGGGCTGCTGAAATGGCTGGGCATCACCGCCGTCTTCGGCCTGCTCTTCATCGGGATGGAACTCTATGAATTCCGCCACCTGATCCATATCGGCGCCGGTCCCGACCGGTCGGCCTTCCTGTCGTCGTTCTTCCTGCTGGTCGGCACCCACGGCCTGCACGTGACCTTCGGCCTCGTCTGGATGGCCACGCTCGCGGCCCAGCTCAAGTGGAAGGGCGGCCTCAACGAGTCCAACACCCGCCGCCTGGGCACGCTCAGCATGTTCTGGCACTTCCTCGACCTGATCTGGATCGGGGTGTTCTCCTTCGTCTATCTCGTGAGGCTCGTCTGATGTCCGAACACCACGAAAACAGCCACGGCACCTTCAACAGCCTGATGACCGGCTTCGCGCTGGCAGGCATCCTGACGCTGATCCCCTTCGGCATCGTGATGATGGAGCCTTCCTGGGATCCGTCGGTCACGATCGGGATCATCATGGGGCTCGGCGCGGTGCAGATCATCGTGCACCTAGTGTACTTCCTGCACCTGAAGCGCTCCACCGAAGAGGGCTGGACCTTCTCGGCGACCATCTTCGCCGTCGTCATCCTGGCCATCGTGCTGGCAGGCTCGCTCTGGGTCATGCACAACATGAACGCCAACATGATGCCGATGACGCAGGACAACATGGGCGCCCTGCCTGCGCTGCCCGCGGGGGCCGAGCACGGCGCCCACGGCGCGTCGCACGAGTGAGGCGGCCATGAACGCAAGCGCTGCCGCATCGCGCCCGCCCCGCCGCTGGGGCAGGATCCTGGCGGTGACGCTTGCCGCAGCGATCGGCCTGGGCGGGTTCTCCGCCCTGGCCGTCTGGCAAGTGAAGCGGCTCCACTGGAAGCTCGGCCTGATCGAGCGGGTGGATGCCCGCGTCCACGCCCCGCCGGTTCCGGCGCCGGGACAGGCCGACTGGCCCGGCATCACCCGCGAGGGCGACGAATACCGGCATGTCTCGCTGGCCGGCGAGTACCTGCAGGATGCCGACATCCCGGTCTACGTTCCCTCCGACTGGGGTCCGGCCTACTGGATCCTGACGCCCTTCAAGCGCGACGACGGCAGCATCGTCATGGTCAACCGCGGCATGGTCCCCGAGACCGAGCTGGGCACCATGGACGCGCCGCCGATGGACGCAACCACCGTCACCGGGCTGCTGCGCATCAGCGAGGACAAGGGCTGGCTCTTCTCGCAGGACAACCGTCCCGAGGACCGCAAGTGGTACCGCCGGGACATCGGCTCGATCACGGCGACGCTGGGCTACGAGCCTGCGGCGCCGTATTTCGTCGATGCCGACCTGACCGATCCGGAGGCCTGGCCGCGCGCCGGAATGACGGTGGTCAAGTTCCGCAACGCCCATCTCAGCTATGCGCTGACCTGGGGTGCGCTCGCGCTGCTGGTCGCGGGGGGATACGGCCTGTTCCTGCGCCAGGAATTCCGCGGCCGCGACGGGGAGTGAACCTCCGGTCGCGACGCATCGGGCCCCGCCTTCCATCTGGAGGGCGGGGCTTTTTCGTTACCGGCTGCCGGCGCCGGGCCTCAGTGCCCGGGCAGGTCCGGGGCCGGCACGTATTCGCCGCCGGTCAGTTCCGCGGTGTCGAAGGCCTCCAGCCGCGCGAACTGGTCCTCCACATCTTCGGCAAAGAATTGCGCGACGATGGCGCGGGCCAGCCGCTTGGCGCCGGTGCTGACCGCCGGAATGTCGCCCGAGACCTTGCCCTGGCTCAGCATCGCCGCGTCGTTGAAGCAGTGGATGCGGGCCAGCGCCGGACAGCTGCCCGGCACTTTCTCGCGGAAGGTGAAATCCGCGTTCAGGTAGGGCGAGGCGCCGAGCGCGCCGTCCTTTGGCAGGTCCTCCGGGAAATCCTCCCGGTCGCCCCAGCTCAGCACATGCGGCGCGATCTCGGCCAGCTCCGCCCGGTCGGCGAAGTCGTTCCGGAAGCCGGTGGCGGCAATGACGAAATCTGTCGCGAAGCTGCCGCGCGAGGTGTCGAGCTGCAGACGGTCGCCCTCCATCGCGGCGCCCTCCAATGCGCAGCCCATGTGGAAGTGGGCGTTCCCGTGCGACGAGACGCGCCGCACCGAATGGCTGGGCGGCGGCACCTGCTCTCGGGCGCAGTAGTCGTGGATCTTCAGCTTCCAGGCATCCGGCACCACGGCAAGGCCCTCGACCGTGCCCGGACTGCCGATGCCGGTCAGCTTGTTCACCGCCGGGATGGTCCCGCGGCGGATCAGCAGGTCGACCCGCGAGGCCCCGGCCTCCAGCGCGGTGGCGGCGTTGTCCATCGCCGAGGCGCCCGCGCCGATCACCGCCACGTCGCGGCCCGCGAGCGCGGCGAAGTCGATGTCGTCGGCGCTATGCGCCCAGAAGCGGCGGTCGATCCCCTGCAGCGCCCCGGGCACCGCGCCGCCGCCGAGGCCGGAGCGCCCGGTGGCCAGCACCACGCGCCGCGCCAGCAGGCTTTCCGGGCCGTCCGGCGCGTCCAGGTCCACCCGCAGCAATTCGCCCTCTCCGCGCAGCCCGGCCAGGCGGGTGCGGTTGCGGACCGGCAGCGCCAGCACCTTGCGGTACCAGCGCAGGTAGTCCATCCACTGGCCCTTCGGGATCTTGCCGAGCGCGTCCCAAGCCGCCTGGCCCCATTGCGCGGTGAACCAGGCGCGGAAGGTCAGGGCGGGCAGGTCGAGCGCCGGGCCGGTCAGCGTCTTCGGCGAGCGCAGCGTGCGCATCCGCGCGAAGGTGTCCCAGGGGCCTTCGAGGCCTTCAGGGGCGGCATCGACCGCGACGCAGCGCTCCACGCCCCAGAGCCGCAGCTGCGCCAGCGCGGCCAGCCCGCACATGCCCGCGCCCACGACCAGCACGTCGGTCACGCCCTCGCGCCCGGTCACCCAGGGCTTGGCGGGCAGGTCGAGGAAGGCCAGGTCCTCGGCGAGGCGGGCTTCCAGCGCGGCGAGGCTCATGCGATCGCCCTCGCCTCCGAGGCATGGCGGAACCGGGCGGTGCCGGGGTCGCAGGTGTAGTCGGCGGCGCGGGTCCCGGCCTCTCGGGCCAGCGAGGCGACGCCGCCGAGGATGCGGGCCACCTCGTCCGCGGAATGCAGCCAGGACAGGTTCAGCCGGACCCAGCCGGGCTTCTCCATCTCGTGGCCCTCGCTCAGCCGGCCGAAGAGCTTGTCGGAGCCCTCCTCGTCGATGCCCAGCAGCTGGTGCGCATAGGGCCCGGCGCAGGCGCAGCCGCCCCGGGCCTGGATGCCGTGGATGTCGGAAAGCATGCGGGTGAAGAGCTGGTGGTGGACATAGCCCTGCGCGCCGCGGATGCGGAAGGACAGGATCGGCAGGGCCGGGGCCTCCGCCGGGCCCAGCAGCTCGATTTCCGGCAGGCCGGACCAGGCCTCCAGGGCGCGGGCCCGCAGCCCGTCATCGATGTCCTGGATCCGGGCGGCGCCGGTGGCGTCCTTGACCAGCATGACCAGCGCGGCGCGGATGTCGCCGACGACATTGGGCGTGCCGCCTTCCTCGCGCGCCTCGACGCGGGCCGAGTAGTTGTGCCGCCAGGGCGAGACGAAGGTCACCGTGCCGCCGCCCGGGGCGGTCGGCGTGCCGCGGCCCGCCAAACTGTCGCGGATCACCGCCACGCCCGATGCGCCGGGACCGCCGGGAAACTTGTGCGCCGAAAAGACGATCGCGTCCTTGGCGGTCCCGCCTTGCCCCATCTCCATAGGCAGGTAGGGCGCCCCGCCGGCATAGTCCCAGATCGCCAGCGCGCCGTGGCGCTTGAGGATGCGGGTCACCGGATCGGGATCGGTCAGCACGCCGGTCACGTTGGAGGCGGCCGAGAAGCTGCCGATCACCAGACCGTTGGGCACGCCCTCGAGGATCTGCTCCAGGTGCTCCAGATCGACCCCGCCGCCACGGCCGGGCCGCACGGTGCGGATCGCGGCGCCGCTTTCGCGCCAGGGCAGGATGTTGGAATGGTGCTCGTAGGGGCCGTGGATCACGGTGACGCGCTCGCCCGCGCGGACGCGTTCCTCGATCTGCAGGAGCCGCGCGATGCGGTTCAGCCCGGCAGTCGCGCCCGAGCCCGCGAAAATCACGTGGCAGTCCGGACCGGCGCCCATGAGCCGGCCGATGGCCGCGCGGGCCTCCTCGCGCATCCGGGTAATGGTCTCGCCGCAGAGGCTCGCCTCGGTATGGCTGTTGGCGTACCAGGGCAGCACCTCGGCAGCGACGAATTCCTCGATCTGGCGCAGCGCGCGGCCGGAGGCGACGTAATCGGCATAGAGCAGCCGCTGCGTGCCATAGGGCGAGGCGAAGGGCATGTCGCGGCCGATCAGGCCGCCGCGCAGGTGGTCGAGGATATCGGCACGGTCCAGTCCGGACCGGAAACGCATCAGGGCAGTCATTTCAGAGGCTCCGGGGTCAGGTGGCGACGGTCATCTTCTCGATCCCGTAGAGCCGGTCCGCCACGACGAGCGCGACCACCGCCAGCGCCAGCTGGAGCGTGGAGAGCGCGGCGATCGAGGGATCGAACTGGTGCTCCATGTAGGCCAGCATCACCACGGGGAGCGTGTTGGTCTGGGCCGAACCGAAGAAGTAGCTGACCGGCAGGTTGTCGAAGGAGGTCAGGAAGGAGAACAGGCAGCCCGCGGCGATGCCGGGGCGGATCAGCGGCAGCGTCACCTCGCGGAAGGTGGTCAGGCGCGATGCGCCGAGGATCATCGCGGCCTCTTCATAGGCCGGGGAAATGCCGCGGTAGACCGCCGTGACTGTGCGGATCACGTAGGGCAGGCAGATCACCGTGTGGACGATGGCAAGCGCGAGGAAGGACACGCCGAAGCCCAGGGCTGACAGGAAGAACAGCGAGGCGAAGCCGATCACGATCATCGGCATCGACAGCGGCGACAGCAGGAACGTGGTGATCGCCGTGGCCCAGCCCGAGCGCGACCGCGCGAGATAGAGCGCCGCCGGGATGCCGAGGACGCAGCTTGCCACGGTGGCGACGACCGCCAGTTCCAGCGAGACCCAGAGCGAGTCGATGAAGGGCTGGTACTCGAAGATCCTTGCGAACCATTTCAGCGACCAGCCCGGGATCGGGAAGGCGGCGTAGCCTGCCGAGGTGAAGGAGATCACCACCACGACGAGGATCGGCAGCAGCATGAAAACGAAGAAGGCGGCGGTGAAGAGCCACAGCAGGATGTCGGTCAGGCGCATCTCACACCCCCTGGCGGCGGACCAGCCGCAGTTGCAGCCACAGGCAGGCGACGGCGATGACGAGGAGGATCGTGCTCATGGTCGCGGCCAGCGGGAAGTCGCGGGTCGTGTTGAACTGCTGGTAGATCAGCAGGGGCAGCGTCTGGAACCCGCCGCCGAGCAGGACCAGCGTCACGAAGGAGCCGTTGGCGATCATGAAGACGAGGATCGCGCCGGTGCCGATCCCGTCCATGGTCAGCGGCAGCGTGACTTCCCAGAAGGCGCGGAAGCGCGAGGCGCCCAGCATCAGCGCGCCTTCCTCCAGCCGCCGGTCGACGCCCTGCAGGACGGAGGCGATGGACAGGACGGCGAAAGGCACCAGCACATGGACCAGCGCGGCGATGGCCAGCCCCGGCGTGTTCAGCCAGCGCAGCGGCGCGTCGAGCAGGCCCAGATCCTGTACCAGCCACTGGTTGACGAGGCCGCGGCGCGCGAACAGCACCTGCCAGCCGAAGGTGCGCATGATGATCGAGGTCAGGAGCGGCGCGATCAGCATGAAGATGATCATGCCCGAGAAACGCCCCGATTTCCGCACCAGCACGTAGGCGACCGGATAGGCGGCAACCACGGAGATGAGGGCGACCGCGGCCGAAAGCACGACGGTTTCCGCGATCACGCCCAGATAGAAGCGGTCGGTCAGGAAATCGGCGTAGCGGGCGAGGGTGAAGCCGCCCTCTTCGGTCACGAAGGAGCGCATCGAATTGTCGAAGAGCGGCATCACGAAGAACACCGCGAGGAAGATCAGCGCGGGCGCCAGAAGCAGGCTCCGGCGATGGCGGGCGGCGAGGGATTGCAGGCTCATGGGCGGCTCTTCAGGTCAGGGGCCCTTCCGGAGGCGCAGGGAGAGAGGCTGGTGGCGGCCTCCGGAAGGGCAAGGCGCGGGACCGGCTTACATGCCGATCTCGCGGTTCCAGCGGTCGACCCACTCGTTGCGGACGCGGGCGATCTCGGCGTAGGGGGGCAGCAGGGCGTCGCTCATCGAGGGCACGCGGGCAGCGAGCTTCTCGCTGTACTGCACCTTCTTGTTGGTCACGCCGTAATTCAGGATGTCGGCGAATTTCGCCTGGTTCACCGGGTCGAGCATCTCGTTGATGTAGTCCCAGGCGAGCGGCGAGGCGTTCTTCGGCTTCTGCACCGCGACCGTGGTCATGGCGCCGCCCTCTTCGGGGTTGATGAAGTCGATCCAGTCGACGCCCTCGTCGACATGGTTCCAGGTGCGGCCGTCGAAATAGATGCCCAGATCCGCCTCGCCCGAGGCGAGGTGGTTGAAGAAGTCGTTCGGCCCGGCCCAGAAGACCAGGTTGTCCTTCATCTTCGCCATCGCCTCGAAGAACGGATCCACGTTGTCGACCGTGCCGCCGAGCGCGTTGTTCAGCGCCCAGAGGAAGAAGACCGGGGTCGGCCCGTAGGAGATCGACGGCACCGAGGCGATGTACTTGCCCGAGGACACGCCCTCGACGAATTCGGCGAAGCCTTTCGGCGGTTCGGAGACATACTGCTTGTTGTAGGTGATGCCGCCGACGCCGTAGTCGAAATAGGTGCCCTTGCCGAGGCAGGCATCGGTGAATTCCTGCGGGATGTCGGCGAGGTTCGGCAGGTTCTCGACGGTGAAATCGTCCATCAGGTCGCCCTCGGCCGCGATCACGGCCAGATCCGGCGTCATGATCAGCACGTCGAGCGGCGGGTTCTCGGGGTTGGCCTCGACCTGGGCCAGCCACTGCGCCGGACCGCCGAGCGACACGGTGCCGGTGGCGCCGGTCTTGGCTTCGAAGGGCGCGACGAAGCAGTCGCGGATCGCCTGTTCCCAGACCCCGCCATAGGCGGTGACGTTCAGCACGTTCTCCTGCGCCCTGAGCGGCAGGCCGGACAGGCCCACGAGGCCGGTGGCGGCGCCTGCGCCCAGGAAATGTCGTCTGTTCAGTTTCATGCGTCTCTCCATTGGGGATGCGGCACGGCGGGTCCGCGCTCTTGGTCAGCTTGTTTCGGCCAGGCAGGTTTCCAGCCGCCGCTGCGCGGCCTCGGCCTGCGCGGCATTGGCGGGGCTTTTCGGGAAGGCCGAGGGCAGGTCGGCCAGCACGGTCTCGAAGATCTCGCGGCGGCGCGCCTGGCGGCGCGACAGCGGCAGCGCAAGGAGCGCGGCATTCAGCCGGTCCATCGCCTCGGGGGCGAAGATGCTGTCCCAGGCGTCGCGCTCCGGGCCGAAGACGGTGCCTTCGCTGCCGGTCTGCGCGGCGCGGAGCCTTGCCGTGGTTTCCGCGTCGATCCGGCCGTCGATCAGCGCGACGCCATAGGCGGCTTTCGCGTGGTCCGGCGTGACGAAGCCGGCCTCGACATCGACCAGAACGGCCTCTGCCTCGCGGTCGAGCGGATTGCCCCAGCCGCCGGCGCCGGGCGTGCGGAAGGTGACGATGTCGCCCGCCTCGACCTCGAGCACGTCGATCTTGCCGAGGCGGCGTTCCCGCGGCTGGCCCTCGTTGACGACCAGCGATCCGGGCAGGCCGGGCTGGCCGCCTGCCTGGCCCCAGGGCCGGAACAGCAGCCGCTCCATGCCGCGGCCCAGAACGTGGCTGCCGGGGGAGAGGATGCGGAAGCTCAGTTCCATGCCGCAGCCGCCGCGCCATTGCCCGGCGCCGCCCGAGTCCGGCCGCAGCCCGTAGCGCAGCACCTCGACGCCCAGCTCCGCTTCGACGGTCTCGACCGGGTTGTTGGCGAGGTTGGAAATCCCGCTGTCGCGCCCGTCGACGCCGTCATGGCCCTGCCGCGCGCCGGTGCCGCCGATCAGCGGCTCGATCACCTGCACCATGCGTCCGCCCGAGGCCAGCGGCTCGCTCATCACGATCGGGATCACCGTGCCGGAGGCGGCGGCGGGCAGGACGGAGGGCAGGGCGAGGCCGAAGGCGCCGTTGAGGATGTCGTTGACCCGGATCGCGGCGGCATGGCGCACGCCGGTCGCGGCCGGTTCCTCGGGGTTCACCAGGCTGCCCGGAGGCGTGTAGATGCTGAGCGGCCGCAGCAGGCCCGCGTTCAACGGGGCCGAGCGGTCGAGCGTCTGCACCAGCGCCAGCATCCTGAGCGTCAGCCAGGCATGCGGCCGCCCGCAGGAGGGGATGTTCATCGCCGTGGCGACCTGGGGATCGGATCCGGTGAAGTCGAGATGCACCTTGCCGCCGCCGATGGTCACTGTCACCGCCAGCCGCACCGGCAGGCGCGAGGCGGCGTCATCGTCGAGATAGTCGGCGAAGCGGTAGCTGCCCTCGGGGACCGTCCGCAGCACGGCCTCGGCCTTGCCGGCCGCGTAATCCATCAGCGCGCCCTGTGCCGCGCCCAGTTCCGCCGCGCCGTGCTGGCTCAGCATCTGCGCCACGCGCCTCCGGCCGGTCGCCAAGGAGGCCAGCATCGCGCGGATGTCGCCCATGTTGGCCTCGGGCGTGCGGGAATTGGCATCGAGGAAGAGCTTCACCTCGGGGCTCATCTCGCCCCGGCGCATCAGCTTGACCGGCGGGATGCGCAGGCCTTCCTGGAAGATCTCGGTATTCACCGGCGAGATCGACGAGGCCACGCGCCCGCCGACGTCCGAGCAATGCACGAAGCACCAGCCATAGGCCACGATCTCGCCGCCGTCGAAATAGGGCTCGATCATGTGCAGGTCGGGCAGGTGGGTGGCGAGCCCCGTGGAGCGGTAGGGGTCGTTGGTCAGGATGACATCGCCCGGTTCCAGCGCGCCGCAGGCCGCGACCGCCGCCTCGATGGCGGGCAGGCATTCGAGGCCGACGAAACCCGAAACGCCGATGGAGCGCGGATAGGCGAAGAACCGGCCGTCCCTGCCCGCGAGCGCGCAGGCGAAATCGGCGGTTTCCTTGACATAGAGCGTGCGCCCGGTGCGCTGCAGCGTCAGGCACATTTCTTCGGTCACCGAGGCGAACTTGTTGCCGAGGATTTCCAGCAGGACCGGATCGAAGCTGTCGGTGCTCATGCCTGGGCCCTTTCGATGATCAGGTTGCCTTGCGCATCCACGGTGCCGGTCCAGCCGGGCAGGATGACGGTGGTGGTCTCGGGCTGCTCGACGACGGCCGGTCCCGGCAGGACCGCGCCTTCGCCGAGGGTGTCGCGGTCGTGGATGGCCGCCTGGTGCCAGCCGCCCCGGTGGAACAGGGGGCGGCTGGCGCGGCGCGGCGCGGCGCCCGCTTCCCCGGCGGCAGCCGAGGGGGCGAGCGGCTCTCCGGCGCCGATCATGGCGAGGCGCAGCGTGCCGATCTCGATCGGGGCGGCGGCGTCGCGGAACCCGTAGATGCGTTCGTGTTCGCGGTGGAACGCCTCGGCCATCGCCGCCGCGTCGTCGCCGTCGGCGAAGGAGACGCGCAGCTCGTAGGCCTGTCCGGCATAGCGCATGTCGGCGGAACGCTCGGCCCGGCGCTCGGCCAGGCCCGGCAGCTCGTCATCGAGCCAGGCATTGCCCTCGGCGGCAAGCTGGGCGAAGGTGTCTTCCGCCTGCGCGGCGGTGGCCGCGTCGAGGGTCACGCGCAGCGAGCGGACGAAGTCGCGGCGCAGGTCGGCCGCCGCGGCGCCCATGGCGCAATAGGCCCCGGCGGCGATCGGCACGAGGATGCGGGCGATGCCGATCTCCTCGGCCAGCAGGTTCGCATGGGTCGGCCCGGCGCCGCCGAAGGGCAGCAGCACGAAATCGCGCGGATCGAGCCCGCGTTCCGCCATGGTGCGGAAGAGCGACCCGGCCATGCCTGCCGACGCGACCGCCAGCGCGCCTTCGGCCAGCCGCGCCGGGCGGTCCCCGCCCTCCATGCCGATCCGGTCCGCTACCGCGTCGAGCGCGGCGATGGCGGCGGGTCCGTCGAGCGGCATCCGCCCGCCGCCGAAGCGCGCCGGGTCGATGAAGCCGGTGGCGATGAAGCAGTCGGTGACCGCCGGTTCCGTGCCGCCCTGGCCGTAGGAGACCGGCCCGGGATGGGCACCGGCGCTCTGCGGGCCGACCTTGAGAACGCCCTGTGCATCGGCCCAGATGATGGATCCGCCGCCCGCGCCGATGGCGGTGACGTCCACGACCGGCAGGACCAGCGGCAGGCCGCCGATATCGGTGCGGGTCGCGATCCCGGCCTCGCCGCCGGTGGCAACGGCCATGTCCGAGGAGGTGCCGCCCATGTCGAAGGTGATGATGTTCTCCATCCCCGACTGCCCGGCTTGCCGCACGGCGGCCATGACGCCCGAGGCGGGGCCCGACAGTATTGTCTCGACGGGCCGCGCGACGGCGGAGGCGACCGACAGGCTGCCGCCGTTCGAGGCGGTGACGAGGAGCGGCGCGGTGACGCCGATCCGCGAGAGGCCCTCGGTCAGGCGCGCGAAATAGGCGTCCATAAGCGGCTGGATATAGGCGTTGAGGCAGGCAACCAGCGTGCGCTCGTATTCGCGGATCTCCGGCCAGATCGTGGCGGCGGAGGTGATCGGCAGGCCTTCGAGCCGCCCGGCCAGCTGCGCGGCGATCTCGCCCTCGGTCTCCGGATCGGCATAGCCGTTGATCAGCATCAGCGCGGCGGCATCCAGCCCTTGCGCCTTCAGCGCCTCGGCGACGCGGTCCAGCTCCGCCGCGGACGGCATCGCGGCCAGCTTGCCGTCGCGCGAGAAGCGCGCGTCGATCTCGATTACGCGGGCGCGGGGGACCAGCGGGACTTCCTTCTCGGCATGCAGGTCGAAGGACGACGGCATCCGGCAGCGCGCGATTTCAAGGATGTCGCGGTAGCCCTTCGACACGATCAGCCCGATCCGCGCGCCGCGGCGCTGGATGATCGCGTTCAGCCCGATCGTGGTGCCGTGCATCAGCCCCCCGACATCGGACGGCTGCATGCCTTCGCGGGCGAGGAACTTTTCCAGCCCCTCGATCAGCGCGCGGGAGGGGTCGTCCGGGGTCGAGGGCTCCTTGTAGAGCGCGACGCTGCCCGTGCGGCTGTCGGCCATCACGAAATCGGTGAATGTGCCGCCCACGTCGATGCCGATGCGGAGCCGTCCCGTGCTGCCCTGTGCGAAGTCTTTCATCTCGGTCTTTCCTTGCGGGCCGCTCATTCGGCGCCCGCGGTCACGATGACGCCGGCCTCGGCAGGCCAGCCAAGCGCCAGCCGGTCGCCGATGGCGAGCCCGCCCGCGCCGGTCGCGGCGTCGGCTTGGCGGTAGGCGGTGATTTCGGCGGAACTGCCCTCCAGCGCAATGCGGAAGGCGGCATAGGAGCCGCGGAAGGAAGCGGCGATGACGCGCCCCTCCATCCGGACCGGCAGGCTGTCCGCCGCGCCGCCGAGCACGATCCGCTCGGGGCGCACCGACAGGGTCGCGCGGCTGCCCGGGGCGGCCGGACGCGGCAGCGCGATCACCCCGGCCTCAGCCTGTATGGCCTGGCCGTCCGGGGTCACGTCGCCCGCGAACAGGTTCGAGGTGCCGAGGAAGGTCGCGACGAAATCGGTCTCCGGCCGGTCGTAGATCTCGTCCGGGGCGCCGAGCTGAAGGATGCGGCCGCCCTGCATCACGGCGATGCTGTCGGACATCGACATCGCCTCTTCCTGGTCATGGGTGACCAGGAGCGTGGTGATGCCCAACCGCTGCTGCATCTCGCGGATCTCGAACTGCATCGACTCGCGCAGCGCCTTGTCGAGCGCGCCGAGCGGCTCGTCGAGCAGCAGCACGCGGGGATTGACCACCAGCGCGCGGGCCAGCGCGACGCGCTGCTGCTGCCCGCCGGAAAGCTGCGCGGGAAACATGTCCTCGCGCCCCGCCAGATGCACCATGTCGAGCATGCGGCGGACCTCGGTCTCCTGCTGCGCCTTCGAGGCCTTGGCCATGCGCAGCCCGAAGGCGACGTTCTCGGCGACGGTGCGGTGGGGAAACAGGCTGTAGTTCTGGAAGACCATGCCGAGGCCGCGCTTGTTCGGCGGCAGCCGGGTCATGTCCTGGCCGCCGATCTCGATCCGCCCGGCATCCGGCGTCTCGAAGCCCGCCACCATGCGCAGCGTCGTGGTCTTGCCGCAGCCGGAGGGGCCCAGCAGCGACACCAGCGTGCCCGGCGCCACCGCCAAGTCGAGATCGCGCACGGCCTGCACGCCGGCAAATTCCTTGCGGATGCCGGACAGGGCGAGGGCGGAAGAAGCGTCGGTCATCTTGGCTCCGTTCGAGTCGGATTGTGGGCGTCGGAGGCTGGCCTTCCTAAAATTGTAGCGCTACAACGAAAAGTAAAGCCCAAAATTGGCGCGGCGGCACGTACCCTTGCGAATTTCGCTGCGCTGCCGCATTTTCCGGGCCACCGAGGAGGAGCCATGCCCGACGCCACCGATTCCCGTCAGCCGCGCAAGCTGACCATGCAGGATGTCGCGCGCGCGGCGGGCGTGTCGCCGATGACCGTCTCCAACTGTTTCCGGTATCCCGAGCGCGTCCAGGAAAAGACCCGGACGCAGGTGCTGAAGGTTGCGGCCGAGCTGGGCTATGTGCCGAATCTCTCGGCCGGGCTGCTGGCTGCCGGGACGAGCCGGGTGATCGGCGCGGTGCTGCCCTCGATGCGCAACTCGTCCTTCTACCGCTACACGGCGGGCCTGCGCGAGGCGGCGGCGGAGCGGGGCTATGCCGTGATCACCATGATCGCGGAAACGCCCGCCGAGGAGCTGTCGGCGGTGCAGACGCTGCTGGGTCTGCGCGTGGCAGGACTGGCGCTGATCGCCGGGCCGCATGCGCGCGAGCTGAAGCGGATGGTGGAGCTGTCCTCGACGCCCGTGGTCGAAGCCTGGGCGGGTGAGGACGCGATCGGGCGGGGCGTCGGCTACGATGTCGGCGCGGCCAGCGCGGAGCTGACCCGCCACCTGATCGCCCAGGGCCGCCGCCGGATCGGCTTCGTCGACGTCGCGGGCGGCGGCGGCATGCGCTATTCGATGCGGCTCCCGGCCTTCCGCCGCGAGATGTTCTCTGCCGGCCTGTCCGACGATCTGGTGATGACGGTGCGCGCCGCGGACGGATTCGGCGCGGGGGCGCAGATCATCGACGGCTTCCTCGCCCGCGACCGGCGGATCGACGCGGTGCTCTGCCCGACCGACGTCGTGGCGGCCGGGGCGATCTTCGAATGCAACCGCCGCGGGCTGGCGGTGCCGGGGGAAATCGCGGTGGCGGGCTGGGGCGATTACGACATCGGGCGCCAGATCACGCCGACCCTGACCACCGTCGCCCCGTTTTCCGACGCGATCGGCCGCGGCGCGGTCTCGATGCTGCTCGACGGCGGGTCCGGGCGCGGCGCAGAGCCGCTGCGCACCGCCTTCAACGTGCTGCCGCGCGAAAGCACCTGATGCCGGGGACATGCCTGCCGCCTGACAGGCGGAGCGGAATTTCGGGCAAAAAAAAGCGGCGACCCTGGCAAGTGTAGGGCCGCCGCTGGCTTCCGCGGCTCAGGGAGGAGGAGGAGCCGTTCGAAACCGGAGATACTCGTGATAGTCGATGGCGCTAACATGCCATCCGCGCCGCAGCGCGGCAACCGACAATCATGCAAACCGGATCTGCCTTTTTGTCATGGCGGCCCGGCTGGGGCTATTCCGGCAGCCGCGGCCGCGGCATGCGGAACACCGTCTCGATCGCGCCGAAATCGGAATAGCCGAGCCGTGTCAGCGGCTTGAACCGGGTCACGTCGAAGCGGCCGTCGCCGTCGATGCAGTCGTCGCGCAGGTGGATCGCCTCGATCCGGGCGATCATCAGCCGGTTGGCCTCGCCTTCCAGATCGACGACCTGGGTCAGGCGGCATTCCAGCGAGGCTGCGGCATTGGCGAGGCGCGGGCAGTCGATGGTCTCGCATTCGGCGAGTTCCAGCCCCAGATGCTCCGCCTCGTTCACGTCGGCCGGGAACGGTGCGGAGGAGGCATTCAGCGCCTCGCGGTCCTCGTAGCCTGCGATGTTGATGCACAGCACGCCCGAGGCATGGGCCTGGGCGAAGCTGTCCTTGCCCGCGGCGCGGTCGGCCTTGTTGCCGATGGAGGAGACGATCACCTGCGGCGGCGCGTAGGCCACGGCATTGAAGAAGGAATAGGGCGACAGGTTCACCTGCCCGTCGCTGCCGCGGGTGGTGATCCAGGCGATCGGGCGCGGCGAGACGATGGCGGTCAGCGGATCGCGCGGCAGCGGCCTTTCGCCGTCGGTGCGGTAGAACATGGCAGTCTCCCTGTCGGTGGGGGCGGGCGGGGCGCCCGCCCGGGGGTCAGAGGCTTTCCAGCCAGGCGGCGATGTCGTCCGCATCGGTGACATCGGCGTATTTCTGGCCCATGTCGTAAAGGTTTGCGTCATGCGGCGCCTGCGCCCGATCGGCGCAGCAATCCGCCGGGACCAGCACGTTGAAGCCGGTCTGGACGGCATCCACCACGGTTGCGCGCACGCAGCCCGAGGTGGTGGCGCCGCAGACAACGGCCGTGTCGGTGCCCGCGCCGGTCAGCAGCGCGGCCAGCGTCGAGCCGAAGAACGACGACGCGCCTTTCTTGGTGACGACCGCGTCCTGCGGCTGGATGCCGGTGGCGGCGTCGATCTCGACGAGCCGCGTGCCCTCGATCAGCGCGCGCATGCCGGTGGCGACCTTCAGCCAGGGCAGCTTGTCCACTTCGCCGGGATGGTAGGCGATGGTGGTGAAGACGACCGGGAAGCCCTTGGCGCGGGCGATGTCGCAGAGCCGCTTGGTCGCGGCCATCTGGGCGGCGGCATCCGAGGCGGTCGGATATTGCAGGTCGGTGAAGCCGTAGGAGAAATCGACGACGACGATGGCGGGGCGGGTGCCGCGCGGCACGGACGCGCCGAAGCCCGCTGCCTTGTAGGTCTGTTCCTGGGACATGGGATCCTCGAGAGAAGTGGCCCGCGCCGGGGGGACATCCGGCGCGGGGGCGGGCGGCCTGTCAGGCGCGCGCCATCGCGATTTCCTTCACGACGATGTCGCCGTCGATGACGACCGGCTTGTCATCGAGGAAGAGCGAGCAGCCGCGCATCGGGATGTCGAGATGGCAGGCAGTGTCGTTCGGGCCGCCCAACTCGTTGTTCGGGCCGGTGGAGAACATCACGTTGCCGTAGAAGGCGCGCGGCTCCATGCCCATGCCGCCCGGGAAGGCGCCCGGCACCATGTTGTGCCACTTGGCATGCGGGTTCATGCCCCAGCCGACATGGCTCATGCCCATGCCGCGCGGGTCGTTGAACGCCGCCATGTAGGATTTCACCAGCTCGGCATCGAGCCCGCCGCGGATGTCGGTGATCCAGCCCTTTTCGATCGTGTAGGTGATCGGGTCGCGGACATACATGTTCTGCGGCAGCAGGATGTCGCCCGGCGCCACCACGATGGTGCCGTCGACGCCGTCATCGTCGCCGCCGGTGAAGACGAAGCCCGAGGGCCAGTGGTCCCAGCGGCCCGGCTCGTCGGTGCAGGCATATTCGGTGACCGCCGGATAGGTGTTCAGCTTGTAGGTCACGTCGGTGCCGTGCGGCGAGGTGATGCGCATCACCTTGGCGGCGTCGACCATGGCGCCGGCGATGGTGACCTTCTCGCGGATCTCCTGGGTCGGCAGCATCCGCGCCAGCAGCTCCGGCGGCTCGACCGCGGTCAGGATGCGGGTGCCCGCGGCCTGGATGGCGAATTGCTCGGGGCTGAACAGCAGGAAGATGCAGTCGATCAGCATGTCGCAGTTCTTCAGCGCCTCGACCGCCTCGGGCATCGCCGCCAGGCCGGTCTGGCCCACCGCCCAGGCGCCGACGACCGGCGGGGCGGGCAGGCGCATGTGGTACATGTTGGCGCCCAGGCGCATGCCTGCCGCCATGAAGGCGTCGGCATAGTCCAGACGCTCGTTGCCCTGCGTCAGGACGATCAGCCGCTCGTCCTTCTGCACGCCTGACATCTTCAGCTGATGCAGGCAGATCTCGGTGAAGCTCGCGTGATCCATGTTCCGTTTCCCTGTCGGTTATGCGTTGAAGTCCATGACGGCTTCGAGGAAGCCTTCGAGATCGTCCCAGGGGATCATGTGCCCGGCCTCCTCGACGATGCATTGCTGCATCTTCGGCGCAAGCGCGGCGATCTCCTCCTGGTCGGCCTGCTCGACCACGGTGGCGCCGCCGGCGATCACCAGCCGCGCCGGCTTTTCGATCTTCGGCAGGTCCTGGTGGATGTCGTCGGTGTGGAAGCCGTCGAAGGCGATGCGGATCGCGCCCCAGTCGCAGGTATGCAGCCATTCGGCGCGCAGCGCGACCTGCTCGTCGGTCCAGGTCGGGCAGAAGCCCTTCATCTCGTCGAAGCTGATGGCGCGCTTCGACATCATGATGCTGTCGCCGTACCACGGCCATTTCGACGGATAGGCACGGCGGTTGGGGCCGGAGACCGGCGGATCGACCAGGATGTAGCCTGCGAAGGGCGCGGCATTGCGGGCATTGGCGCGGATCGCGATGCGGGCGCCCATCGAATGGCCCATCAGGATCGGGCTGTCCATCTGCTCTGCGATGGCGATTGCGTCATCGGCCATGGCGTCGAGCGTGTAGTCGATGTCGCCCGCCTCGGACAGGCCGCGGCCGCGCACGTCGAGCACATGCACCTCGAATTTCTCCGCCAGCCGTTCGGCGACGAAGCCCCAGGTGATCGCAGGCGAGGTGATGCCCGGGACCAGCAGCATCTGCGGCGCGCCCTCGGGCCCGTCGTGGCGGATCAGGTGCTGGCGGATGCCGTTCGCGCGGATGTTGTAGCCAAAGCCCATGTCGGCTCCTCTTTCGTCTTGGCGGCCGGGCAGCGATGCCCGGCCCGGGTTATGTGTTCGCGGCCGCTCAGTAGGCGCCCGACAGAAGCGCGCCGCCGCCCGGCACGCGGGTCGGCAGGTCCAGCGCCTTGAGCATCGACCAGGTCGTGGCCACGGCGGCGGTCAGCACCGGCTTGCCGGACTGCGCCTCGACCGTGGTCACGGCAGGCAGCGACGGCATCTGCACGCAGGCGGACAGGACGATCACGTCGGCTTCGTCCGTGTCCATTCCTGCCACGATTCCCGGCAGGTTCATCGGGTCATGCGCAGCGACGTCCAGGTTGTTCTGGATTTCCAGCGCGCGGTAGTCGACGACCTCGAAGCCCTCGTTTCGGATGTAGTCGACGACCATCTCGGTCAGCGGCTTCATGTAGGGGGCGACGACGGCGATCTTCTTCGCGCCCATCGCCTGCAGTCCTTCGACCAGCGCGCCGGCAGAGGTGATGACCTCGGCGGGCATGTCGTTGCCGCGGGTCACCTGGCCCAGCCGCTCGGCCGACTTGCGGTGGTAGCCATGGCCCATCGACATGATCGCGACGAGGCAGGCATAGCCCATCACGTCAACGCCGGCATCGGACAGTTCCAGCGCGCAGCGGTCGCTGTCGGCATCCATCCTGGCCAGCTCTTCCTTGGTGACGTGCTTCATCCGCATCCGCGAGGAATGGAAGGTGAAGCGCTCGGGCGCCACCATCTCGCGGGCGCGCAGCAGCGCCGGGATCTCGGTCTCCATGGTGATGTTGGAGCTCGGCACGATCTGGCCGATGCGATAGGTCTTCATCTGGTCACCTTCCTCTGGGATACCTAACTTTATTATTCATTCGATGAATAATGAAAAAATTGGGTGTGTACAAACAATATTGGCGAAAAGATGAATTTTGGAGGCTTCTTGAGGCGGATGCCTAAATTGCGGGCGCCAGAAGGCCGGCAGACAGGAAGCGGACCAGCTGTTCCAGCATGTCGTCCGGGGGAATCTCGCGGATCTGGCCCTCGCTGAGATCGGCGAGTCGGCCCAGATCGTTCAGCATGAAAAGGTAGGCGCCGACCAGGAAGGCCATGCGCGTCGCCACCAGGTCGCGCGGGATCGCGGGCAATAGGCCGGACAGCGCGTCGATGTAGCGTTTCAGCGAGGGATCGTAGACTTCGCGGCGCAGGTCCAGCGCATGGGCCTCGGGCTCTGCATGGACGCGGGCCTGCAGCGCGATGAAGGCGGCACCGCCCGGTCCGGACTGCTTCATTTCCCATTGCGGGCGCAGGTAGGCGCGGACCAGCGTTTCCACCGTGGGCTCCGCTTCGGCCAGGGCGCGGTCCAGCAGCACGTGGCGCCGCCCCGAGATCATCCCGCCGCGGCGGCGGAAGACCGCGTCGAACAGGTCCTGCTTGGAGCCGAAGTAGTAGCGCAGAAGCGCCTGGTTCACCCCGGCGCGGGTGGCGATGTCGCGCAGCGAGGCACCGGCGAAACCGGCGGCGGCAAAGCAGAACTCGGCCTGGTCCAGGATCGCGTCCCGCGCGTCGGGCTGGTCCGTCCCGGCTTTCGGGCGGCCGGGCTTGCGGCGGGGCTCCTGCTTCTGGCTCATGGCGGTCCTTTCCGTCGGGATCGCCTCTTCAACCATGCCCGCCCGGCGCGGGGCAAGGTCCCGGCCGGATTATTTCGTCAGGTGATGAATAAAATTCACCGCCCCGGGGGGGCGGCGCTCAGCTGATCCGGCGCAGCAGGGCCAGCAGCGTCGCGGCATCCTCCGCCGAAAGCGGCGCCAGCGTATCCGCGGTGATCTGCTTCATCGTCGGCAGGGTCTCGGCCAGCAGCTTGCGGCCTTCCGGCGTGGTGCGCAGCATGTAGCGGCGCTTGTCGACCAGGTCGCGCTCGGTCTCGACCAGGCCGCGCGCCTGCAGCCGGGAAATCACCCCCTTGGTGGTCGCGGCGTCCATCGCCACGAGCCGCCCCAGCGCGTTCTGCGAGATCGGCCCGGGTTCCGTCGCCAGCCGGTAGAGCGTGGAGAACTGCATTGAAGTCAGCCCGCCGGGATTGTGCTCGGAAAAGATCGTCATGTGCCGCTGATAGGCCTTTCGCAGGGCGAACCCCACCTGCTCGTCGAGCTTGTAGTCGGAGTCTTCTTCCAGCGGCGCCATTGGCTGTCTTCCTTCTTCGCGGACCCGGCCATTCCAGTCTTGCGCGGGATTCGGAGCTTCGGGATGGCATCCTTTCGCGCCATGCGGCAACAGGAAATCGCGGGGCAGGCCATAATGCCCAATTGCGTTGCAAAATGCACATTTAATAAGCACAATTTGCGGCATTCCATCCCGGAAACCGGATTTGAGGCGGTCTGGCCTGCAAGAATGTTTGTGTACATCCAAAATGCCGGGCAAGAAATCCGGACAGACCCGAAAGGAGCGCATGTGTCCCCGCTTTCCCTCTCATTCACGCTGAACGGCCGCCCGGTCACGGCCGGCATCGACCGCCACCGGCTGTTTCTCGACCTTCTGCGCGGCGAGCTGGGGCTCAAGGGGCCGAAATACGGCTGCGGGATGGCGCAGTGCGGCGCCTGCTCGGTGCTGGTCGACGGCCTGCCCGCGCGGGCCTGCGTGCTGCGCGCGGCGCGGCTCGAGGGGCGCGAGGTGGTGACGCTGGAGGGGCTGGCGCAGGGCGGCAATCTGCACCCGGTGCAGCAGGCCTTCGTCGATAAGCAGGCGGCGCAATGCGGCTACTGCCTGAACGGCATGGTGATTTCGGCAGTGGCGCTCCTGCGCGCCAATCCGCGGCCCAGCCGCGACGAGATCCGCGAGGGAATGCGCGACAACCTGTGCCGCTGCGGCACGCACCAGGAAATTATCGAGGCGGTCGAACATGCTGCCGGGCTGCTGGCCGCGGCGGGGGAGCAAGCGCATGTCTGAGACCGGCCTGATTTCCGTCTTCGAGGACCGTCCCGAAGGCCGCTTCACCCATGTGCAGATCGATGCCGGCGGGAATGCCACCGGCTTCAACGGCCATGTCGATCTGGGCACCGGGGTCGAGACCGCGCTGGCCCAGATCGTCGCCGAGGAGCTGGACCTGCCGATGGCGCGGGTCTCCATGGTGCTCGGCGACACGGCGCGCACCCCGGACCAGGGCGCGACCATCGCGTCCGAGACCATCCAGATCGCGGCGATCCCGCTGCGCAAGGCGGCGGCGCAGCTGCGCCACTACCTGGCGGGCGAGGGCGCGCGGCGCCTCAACGCGCCGATGGACGGGGTCGAAAGCCGCGACGGCGAGATCTTCTGGAAGGACACGCAGGTCACCTATGCCGCGCTGGCCGCGGGCAAGGACGTGGCGATGCGGCTCGACGAAGACATGCCGGTCAAGGATCCGAAGGACTACCGGATCGTCGGCACGCCCGCGGGCCGGGTCGACCTGCCGTCGAAGGTCACCGGCGATTTCTCCTACATCCAGGATCTGGAAGTCGCGGACATGGTCCACGGCCATGTCGTCCGCCCGCCCTATGCCGGGCGCGACAGCGGCGATTTCATCGGCCGGTCGCTGATTTCCTTCGACGAGGCCGCCGTCTCGTGCATGCCCGGCTTCCTCGCCGTGGTGCGCGAGGGCGATTTCCTCGCCGTGGTGGCCGAGACCGCGCACCAGGCGCAGCGCATTGCCGAGGCGCTCCCTGCGAACTGGCGGATGCCGCCGCCCGCGCCGGACCTGTCGGATCTGAAGCACGCGATCAAGGCGGCCCCCTCGACGCCGCGCGCGCTGGACCGCTCGGGCGATTTCGGCCGCGCGATCGGCGAATGCGGCATCCGGCTCGACCGCACCTATGTCTGGCCCTACCACCTGCACGGCTCGATCGGCCCGTCCTGCGCCATCGCCGACTGGAACGGCGGCCAGCCGGTCGTCTGGTGCGGCACGCAGAACCCGCACATGCTGCGCGGCGACCTTGCCACCCTCGCCGGGCTGGAGCCGGAGGCGATCGAGATCCGCCGCCTGCAGGCGGCGGGCTGCTACGGCCGCAACTGCGCCGACGATGTCTGCGGCGACGCGCTGATCCTGGCCCGCGCCATGGGCCGCCCGGTCCGGGTGCAGCTGACCCGCGCCCAGGAAACGCTGTGGGAGCCCAAGGGTGCCGCGCAGCTGATGGAGGTCTCGGGCGGGATCGCCGGGGCAGGGGATCTGCATGCCTATGCGCTCGACACCTGGTACCCGTCGAACCGCGGCCCGAACCTGTCGCTCCTGCTCACCGGGCGGATCTCGCCCGAGCCGCGCGACTCCGACATGGGCGACCGCACCACGGTGCCGCCCTACCGCGTGCCCAACAAGAAGATCACCGTCCACGACATGGCGCCGATGGTGCGCGCCGCCTGGATGCGCGGCGTCTCGGCCCTGCCCAACACCTTCGCGCATGAGAGCTTCATGGACGAGCTGGCGCACGAGGCGGGCGAGGATCCGGTCTCCTTCCGGCTGCGACATCTCGACGATCCCCGCGCCGCCGACTTGGTGCGCCGCACCGCCGCAGAGGCGGGCTGGGAAGAGCGCACCGGCCCGCGCTTCCGCCGCGAGGGCCGGATGGCCTATGGCCAGGGCTTCGCCTACGCGACCTATGTCCACGGCACCTTCCCCGGCAAGGCGGCGGCCGCCGCCGCCTGGGTCTGCGACGTGACGGTGGACACGGTGACCGGCGAGGTGACGCTGACCCGCGTCTTCGTCGGCCAGGACCAGGGGCTGGTGATCAATCCCGACGGCGTGCGCGCGCAGATCCACGGCAACGTGATGCAGACCGCCAGCCGCACCCTGCACGAGGAGGTCAGCTTCGAGGCGATAGCCCCCGCGCCGCAGAGCTGGGCCAACTACCCGATCCAGACCTTCGACAAGCTGCCCGAGATCCGCACCATGCTGGTCGAGCGCCCCGACGAGCCCGCGCTCGGCGTCGGCGAAAGCGCGGCGGTTCCGGCGGCGGCGGCGATTGCCAACGCGATCTTCGACGCGACCGGCGTGCGGCTGCGCGAGGCGCCCTTCACCCCCGGCAAGGTCCGCGCCGCACTGGCCGAGGCCGCAGGCACGCCTGCCGCGCTGGCGCCTCCGGCCGCCGCGCCGAAAAAGCGCAAGCGGCTTCTCGGCGTCGCGGGCGGGCTGGCCGGCATGCTGACGCTCGGCGCCGTCGGGATCCCGATGGCCCGCTCGATCCCGCCGCAGCCTGCGCCCGCCGCCTCGACCTTCTCGGCCGAGACGATCGAGCGCGGCCGCCAGGTATTCGCCGCAGGCGATTGCGCGGTCTGCCACACGGCGGAAGGGGGCATCGCGAATGCCGGCGGGCGGGCGATGGAGACGCCCTTTGGCACGGTCTACACGACCAACCTGACGCCGGACCCCGAGACCGGGCTGGGCCTGTGGTCCTTCGCGGCCTTCGACCGGGCGATGCGCAAGGGGATCTCGCGCGAGGGCCACAACCTCTACCCGGCCTTCCCCTACACCGCCTTCGCCAAGATCGACGGCCAGGACATGCAGGCGCTCTATGCCTACCTGCAGACGCTGGAGCCGGTGACGGCGGCGACCCCGAAATCCGAGATGCTGGCCCCGGTGAACCTGCGCCCGGTCAACGCCGTCTGGAACACGCTCTTCCACGACTCCGCCCCCTTCGCGCCCGACCCGGCGCAATCGGCGGAATGGAACCGCGGCAAGTACCTGGTCGAGGGGGCGGGGCACTGCTCCGCCTGCCACAGCCCGAGAAACCTGCTGGGCGCCGAGGCGACCGGGGCGAAGGCGCTGTCCGGGGCGGTCATCGACGGCTGGTACGCCCCGGCGCTGGCCGGAACCGCGATGGCGGCGCGCGGCTGGGACGAGGACGGGCTCTACGCCTATCTGCGCGAGGGCCATGCGCCCGGCATGGCCAGCGCCGCCGGCCCGATGGGCGAGGTGGTCGACAGCCTGACCGCGCTGCCCGATGCGGATATCCGCGCGATGGCAGTCTATCTGGCCGGGCTCGCTGCGCCGGACGTGGCGCCCGCGGCGGTGCCCGGGCAGGCGGAGCTGCTGCCTGATGCCTCCTCGCGGCTCTTCCGGTCGGCCTGTTCGAGCTGCCACGAGCCGGGCCTGGCCGATGCGTTCACGGCGGCGCAGGTCTCCCTGTCGCGCTCCGCCGCGATCCGCGCGCCTTCGGCCGAGGGGCTGAAAACCGTGATCCGCGACGGAATCGAGGCGCCGCTCTCGCTGCCGCTGCGCGACATGCCGGGCTTCGGCGGCGAGCTGTCCGAGGCGCAGATCGACGAGCTGGCCCATTACCTGCGCGCCCGCTACGCGCCGGATCTGCCGGCATGGCAGGGCGCTCCGGCTCGCCCCTGACGCCCGGCGATTCCCGTCGGCCCGACGCCCCGGACGGCCTGGCTGTCCGGGGCGCGGCCTTTCCGGGTCTCCCTCAAAATCATTAGTATAAAAACGATTATTTTGCGGGCAGACTTGCCCGGTTTTTCTCCGGCTCCGGAGAAAACGCCGGAAAAACGGCAAAACGGCCTCAAAAATGATGCAGGTCAAATGTTGTTAGTGTACAAACAAAAAGTCAGAGGACTTCAGGAAGGACTGTAAACATGGCATCGGTGGAAGAAATCGACATCGCGGTCGTCGGGGCTGGCCTTGGCGGGGCGGCGGCTGCTGCGCTGCTGGCGGAGGCTGGGTTCTCGGTGCACAGCTTCGAGCAGGCGCCGGAATTCACCCGGCTGGGGGCGGGCATCCATATCGGCCCCAACGTCATGAAGATCTTCCGCAAGCTCGGCCTGGAAGACACCCTGGCCAGGATCGGCTCGCACCCCTCGCACTGGTTCTCGCGCGACGGCAACACCGGCGAATACCTGTCGGAAATCCCGCTCGGCGACTATGCGCTGAAGGAATACGGCGCGCCCTACATCACCATCCACCGCGGCGACATGCATGCGGTGCAGATCGGCGCGCTGGACAGCCGCCGGGTGCATTTCGGCCACCGGCTGAGCGACATCGAGGAACGCGGCAGCGACGTGCTGCTGAGCTTCGGCAACGGCAGACAGGTCTCGGCGAAGCTGGTGATCGGCGCCGACGGCATCAATTCGATGATCCGCGAGAAGCTCCTTGGGGCGGAGCGCCCGCGCTTCTCCGGCTGGGTCGGGCACCGTGCGCTGGTCAACATGGACAAGCTGCGCGCCACCGGGCTGGAGCACGAGCGCTGCGTGAAATGGTGGTGGGAGCAGTCGCGCCACATCATGGCCTACGCGACCAAGAACGACGGGTCGGAATACTACTACGTCACCGGCGTGCCAGTCGACAGCTGGGAGCACGAGGCCGGCTTCGTCGACAGTTCGCGCGAGGAGATGGAGGCGATCTTCGGCGGCTCGCATCCGATGGTGCAGGCGCTGATCGACGCGACGGAGGAGGTCACGAAATGGCCGTTCTGGAACCGCGACCCGATGGGGCTGTGGTCGCGCGGGCGGCTGGTGATGATCGGCGACGCCTGCCATCCGATGCGGCCGCACATGGCGCAGGGCGCCTGCATGGCGATCGAGGATGCGGCGGTTCTGGCGCGCTGCCTGTCGGAGACCGGCATGGCGGACTACGCCGCGGCCTTCGGCATGTACGAGCGCACCCGCAAGGAGCGCGCGACGAAGGTGCAGTCGATCTCCAACGCCAACACCTGGCTCAAGGAGCCCGAGGACCCGGCATGGGTCTATGCCTACAACCCGGTGACGGCAGACCTCGCCTGATGCATCGGCCGGGCCCGGCGGGAGGTTCAGCCCGCCGGACCCGGCTCCAACCAACAAGACGACAGGGAAACGCAATGACCCGCAAGACAGCCCTGGTGCTGATGGCACTGCTCATCTTGGCATGCTACGCCGTGCCCTATCTTCTCATCGGACAGGTGGCCGCCTGGTACGGCAGCTTCCTCTTCTGGACGCTCGCCGGCGTCGCCGTGATCATTCTCAACGCAGTGGCCATGGCCGGCTACGGAAAGGACGGGGAATGACCGCCTCGCTCGTGATCTGGGGGATCGTCATCTACATCCTCCTCTCCTGCATCGTTGCCTACCTGTCGCGCGGCGGCTCGGACAAGGCGACCTCGTCGATGTCCGAATACTTCCTTGGCGGCCGCGGCATGGGCGGCATCCTTTCGGCGCTGTCCTATTCCGCCACCACCTATTCGGCCTTCATGATGGTCGGGCTCGCGGGCCTCACCTACAAGGGCGGCGTCGGCGCGCTCGGCTTCGAGATCGTCTATTTCGCCGGCGTCTCGCTGGTCGCGATCTTCGGGCCGCGCTTCTGGAAGGCGGGCAAGCGCTACGGCTATGTCACCCCCTCCGAGATGCTGGGCCACCGCTACGGCTCGCGCTGGGTCGCGGTCGCGGCCGGGATCACCAGCCTGGTGTTCCTGATCCCCTATTCCGCCGTGCAGCTCTCGGGCGTCGGCTACCTGCTGTCGGGCATGACCGGCGGGGCGATCTCCTTCTCCGCGGGCATCATCGTGGCGACCGTGCTGGCGATCTTCTTCTCCTACGTGGCGGGCATCCGCTCGGTCATGTGGACCGACAGCCTGCAGGCGCTGGTGATGATCGTGGCCTCCGTGCTGGTCGGCGTGCTGGTCGTGTCGGAACTGGGCGGCTTCACCGGAATGTTCGGCACCATCGCCGAGACCCGTCCCGAGATGCTGCAGGTCCCCGGACCGGGGCTGTTCAGCTTCACCACCTTCCTGGGCCTGACCCTGCCCTGGTTCTTCTTCTCGATCTCCAACCCGCAGGTCAGCCAGCGGCTGTTCATGCCGGCCTCGCTCGGCGCGCTGAAGCGCATGCTGCTGATCTTCCTGTGCTTCGGCCTGGTCTACACGGTGGTGTCCGTCACCTGGGGCTTCTCGGCGCTGGTCGCCTTCCCCGAGCTGGAACGCCCGGATCTCGCCACCGCGACGCTGCTGTCCTCGGACTACGTGCCGCCGGTTCTGGGCGTGATCGTGATGGTCGGCATCCTGGCCGCCGCGGTCTCCACCATCGACTCGATCCTGCTGACGCTCAGCTCGATCTTTGCCCGCGACGTCTACGGCAACCTGGCCCAGGGCACCGATGACGCGCACCAGCTGAAGATCGGCAAGCTCGTGATCCCGGTGATCTCGCTCCTGGCGCTGGTCTTCGCGGCGATGGAGTTCTCGATGATCGCCATCCTCTCGGTCGCCGCCTCCGCGGGCCTGATCGTCGCCGTCCCCGCCACCATCGGCGCCTTCTTCTGGAAGCGCGGCACGGCGGCAGGCGCGCTGGTCTCGATCGTCGGCGGCGTGGCCTTCGTGCTGTGGATGTACATCACCGGCAACAAGCCCTTCGGCCTGAGCGCCGGGATCCTGGGCCTGCCGGTCTCGGCCATCCTCTTCGTCGCCGTCAGCCTGGTGACCCGTCCGGCCTCCGCCGCGGTGACCGACGGCTTCCTCGACGGCGAGGAAGCGCCCTCCGGCGCGGTCCCGGCCCCGGCCGAGTGATCCCCGCGGCCCGGGTGCCGCTCCCGCGCCCGTGGCCCGGCAAGCCCCGCCATCGCAGGATGGCGGGGCTTTTGCGTTCCGCGCCATCCTGCGCCGGAGATGCAGGAAATGGCGGCGAAACATGCGGTGCCGCTCCGGCTTGCGCGAAAACCGGGCAGCGCGGCAAAATTCACTTCCGCAACCCGGTTTGCGGAAAGAAGCCGACAATTTTCCGAAAATTGTTGTTGTACACCCAAACAAGCCCGCCGCGCCAAGACGGCGGCATCCAGCCAACAGCGGAGCGAACATGAGCAAAGAGTTTTTCGGCGGCAGGGGCGTCACGCGCCGCCGCCTGCTGCAGGGGATCACGTCCGGTGGCGCGGTGCTTGCTGCGCCGGGGCTGATCCGCGGGGCGCAGGCCCAGGCGGGCGACGCGATCCGTCTCGGCGCGCCCTTCCACCGCACCGGCATCGGCGCCTCCTACGGCCGCTGGTACGAGCGCACCGCCATGGCGGCGCTGAAGGTGATCAACGACCAGGGCGGCATCAACGGCCTGCCGGTCGAGATCATCGTCGAGGATGACGGCACCGATCCCAAGCGCGGCGTCGAGGTGATGGAGAAATTCGCGGCCGAGTACAAGGTCGACGCGGTGTTCGGCCATCTCTTCTCCCATGTCGTCGCCGCCACCGCGCCGCGCGCGGGCGAGCTGAAGATGCCCTACTTCCTCTGCTCGGAGGCGCATACCCTCGCCTCGGGCGCGTTCAACCGCTACTGCTTCCAGCCCTCGATCACCGACGTGAAATCCCAGGTCAGCTCGATGGCGCCGTGGATTGCCTCCAATCTCGGCAAGAAGGTCACGCTGATCTATCCGGATTTCAACTTCGGCTACGACCACCGGGACAACATGACGGCGGCGATCCAGGCCCAGGGCGGGCAGGTCGTGGCGGATATCGCCATCCCGCCGACCGAAACCTCCTTCACCCGCTACATGCCGCGCATCCCGTTCAACACCGACGTGATCTACCATGTCATGGTCGGGCCGGCCGTGCTGACCTTCGTCAAGGAACTGGGCGAGCATCTCGGCTCGAAGCGGCCCGAGATCTTCGGCTTCATCGACAGCCTCGAAGCCGTCGACATGGACATCCCGCAGCTCGAATTCCTCGAAGGCACCTATTTCTGGGAGGCCATGCCGCGCTATGCGCAGGCCGACCAGAGCGCGGCCGACAGGGATTTCCGCGCGGCCGTCGGCGTGGACGGAAACGGCGCCTCGCTGAGCGATCCCAAGGACGTGGCGACCTATGCGCACATGTTCTCGGTCTGGGAAACCCTCTTTGCCATCAAGCAGGCGATGGAAATGGCCGATTACCGCGGCCCCGGCCAGAAGATCGCGATGATGGAGGCGATGGAGTCGATCGCAGGCTTCCGGGAAGGCACCGAGTTCCCGCAGGGCGACAAGCTCTTCAACGGCAAGACCCACCAGGCCTTCGGCCACCAGAACATCTCCCAGGTGACCGATGGCCGGCTGGAGGTCGTGCACCGGACCTCGATCGAGGACACGCTCTATCCCGACGAGTGCGACTACACGCAGATGTCCTTCTGACCCCGCTCCTGCGGACCCGCCGCCGGCGGGTCCGCACTTCCGGATACCCGAACCGTTCCCGGTGACAGGCGCCCTGCCTGATGCCGCCGGGAGGAGATTGCCCGATGGATCTCGCTCCATATCTGCTGCTTGCCGGGCTCGAGGGCCTGGTCCAGGCCTCGGTGCTGATGCTGACCGCGCTGGGGCTGAGCCTCGTCTTCGGCGTCATGCGCGTGGTCAATGTCGCCCATGGCGAATTCTACATGCTGGGCGCGCTGATCGCCTGGGCCTGCGGGGCCTATATCCCCGGCCCGCCGGTGCTGGGCTTCGTCGCCGGGCTCCTCGTCGCGCCGCTGGCCGTGGGCGCGCTGGCCTGGGCGGCGGACCGTGCCGTGCTCCAGAAGATCGGCTACAACCCCGAAGGCACGATCGTCTCGACCATCGGCATGCTCTACATCCTCCAGCAGGGGGCGCTGCTGACCTTCGGGCCGGATGCGCGCGCGGTGGATGCGCCGTTCTACTACACGATCCGCACGCCGTGGTTCGGCTATTCGAGCTACAAGCTCTTCACCGTCGCCGTCGCCATCCTGCTGGTGGCCGGGCTGTGGCTGCTGATGCGCAAGTCGAAGGTCGGGCTGCTGATGCGGGCGACCCAGTTCGACCGCGAGACCGCGCTGAATTTCGGCATCCCGGTCGGCAAGGTCTATTCCGCGGTCTTCGCCATCGGCGCGATGATGGCCGCCGTCGCGGGCGTGCTCGTGGTGCCGAACCAGCAGGCGCATTACCTGATGGGCACCGACCCGCTGCTGCTGAGCTTCGTCGTGGTGATCGTCGGCGGGCTGGGCTCGATCCCGGGCACCATCGCCGCTGCCGTGCTGATCGGGCTCTCCGACGGGCTGCTGTCGGTGTTCTTCTCGCCGACCCTGGCCAAGATCGTCTCGACGCTGCTGGTGGCGCTGGTCCTCATCTTCAGGCCCGAGGGGCTCTTCACCGTGAAAGGCAGGCGCGCATGACCCCCGTTCCTCCCCGTGCCCGGCCCGGACCCGGCCGCATGATCCATAACGGACGGCTCTTCGCGCTGATCCTCGCCACGATCGCGGTGCTCTTCGCGCTCCAGTTCGCGCTCTCGGACTATCTGGTGCTCGCCGCGACGCGGATCCTGATCATGGCGGTCTTCGCCATGGGCTACAACATGCTGATGGGCTATGCGGGCCTCCTGAGCCTCGGCCATGCGATGTTCTTCGGCGCCGGGCTCTATGCGGCGGGGCTGTCGAGCTACTACTGGGGCAGCTCGCTGCCGGTCTCCTTCCTGATCGGCATCCTCGCCTCGGCCGCCTTCTCCTTCGTCATCGGGCTGCTGGCGCTGCGCACCACCGGCGTGTCCTTCATGATCGTGACGCTGATGTTCGCCCAGGCGGCGTACCTCGCGACGCTCTACTTCTCGCGGATCACCGGCGGCGACCAGGGGCTGACCCTGCCCACCGATGCGCGGTCCTTCTCGCTCCTGGGCCACCAGATGGACATGACCTCCGATCCGGTGCGCTTCAACCTGGCGCTGGCGATCTTCGCGCTGGTGCTGGTCTTCATGTTCTTCGTCACCCAGGGGCCTCTGGGCCGGCTCTTCGCCGCGGTGCGCGAGAACGAGCCGCGGACCCGGATGCTGGGCTTCGACACCTACCGGGTGCGGCTTGCGGCCTTCACCATCTCCGGCACGGTCTCGGGATTGGCGGGGGCGCTCTACGGGCTGGTCTTCGGCTATATCGGCTCGGCCTTCGCGGGGTTCCACTATTCGATCGAGGCGCTCCTGTTCACGCTGGTCGGCGGGCCGGGCACGCTTCTGGGGCCGCTTCTGGGCACCACGGTGATGACCATGCTGATCGACCGGCTCTCGGGGCTGACCACCGCCTATCTGATGATCGTCGGCGTCATCCTGATCCTCGTCAACCGCTGGTTCCCGAAGGGCATTCTCGGCACGATCCGCGAAAGGGCGCTGCCATGGCTGAAGTGACGCTCCTGGAAACCCGCGGGCTCTGCCGCCAGTTCGACGCGCTCAAGGCGGTGGACGAGGTGGATTTCCGGCTCCGCGAAGGCGAGATCCGCGCCATCATCGGGCCGAACGGCGCGGGCAAGTCGACCTTCGTCAGCCTGCTGTCGGGGCGCATCCCGCCCTCCGCGGGCCAGGTGATCTTTGCCGGGCAGGACGTGTCGCGGCTCCCGGCGCACCGGCGGGTGCGGCTCGGCATCGCCTATACCTTCCAGATCACCAATATCTATCCCAGCCTCACCGTGCTGGAAAATATCGAGATCGCCGCCCAGAGCCGGCTGAAGCCGCATCTCTTCGGCGGCGCGGGCGAGGCGGAGATCCGCGCCGCGGCCACCGAGGCGGCGGAGGCGGTCGGGCTGGGCGCGCGGCTCGCATCGGTGGCGGGCGCGCTGGCCTACGGGCACCAGCGGCTGCTCGAAGTGGCGATGGGCCTGGCACTGAAGCCGCGGCTCCTGATCCTCGACGAGCCGACCCAGGGGCTGTCCGATGGCGAGATCGCCAATTTCATCGAGGTGGTGCGCCGGGTGAACCGCGAGGCGACCGTGCTGGTGATCGAGCACAACATGGACGTGGTCCTGGCGCTGGCCGACCGCATCACCGTGCTGGAGCGCGGCCGGCTCCTGGCCGAGGGCACGCCGGAGGAGATCACCGCCAATGCCGCGGTGCAGGCGGCCTATCTGGGAGAACCGGCATGACGAAGCTGCAGGTCGAAGGGCTCTCGGCCTTCTACGGCCAGAGCCAGGCGCTCCGCGGGCTCACGCTGGAGCTGTCGGGGGGCGAGGTGCTGTGCCTGCTGGGGCGCAACGGCGCGGGCAAGACCACGGCGCTCAAGGCGATCATGGGCACGGTCCCGCCCTCTTCGGGGCGGCTGGTGCTCGACGGGCGCGAGCTGACCGGGCTGCCGCCGCAGGAGATCCCGCGCGCGGGCATCGGCTACGTGCCGCAGGGCCGGCGGCTCTTCACCGAGCTGACGGTCTGGGAGAACCTGGAGATCGGGCTGATGACGCGGAAGACCGGCCGCGAGGCGCTCGAGCATGCGCTCGAGCTGTTCCCGGTGCTGCGCGAGCGGATGCAGCAGCGCTCCGGCACGCTCTCGGGGGGCGAGCAGACCATGCTCGCCATGGCGCGCGCGATGTGCCTCAACCCGTCGGTGATCATGCTCGACGAGCCGACCGAAGGGCTGATGCCCTCGGCCATCGCCGGCATCCGCGAAGCGGTGATCCGGCTGCGCAGCGAGGGCGTGGCGATCCTTCTCGTCGAGCAGCGCGTCGATGCCGTGCTGCCTGTGGCCGACCGCGTGGCCTTCATGGACCATGGCGAGATCAAGGCCGAACTGCCGATTGCCGAGGTGCGGGCCAATCCGGACCTTCTCCACCACTACGTGGGCATCGCCGCAAGGCCGGCCCGCCCCGCGACCTGCTGAACAGGAGACCCCCCATGACCAGCTACAGCCCCCTCGACCTCGCCCCCGACCGCGAGACCCCGGCCGAGACGATCCGCGAAAGCTACGACTTCATCGTCGTCGGCGGCGGCACCTCGGGCAGCGTCGTCGCCCGCCGCCTCGCCGAAGACCCCGCCGTCAGCGTCCTGCTGCTCGAGGCCGGCGGTTCGGACCGCGTGCCCCAGGTGATCGACAGCACGCAGTGGATGTGGAACATCGGCACCTCGCGCGACTGGGGCTACAAGGCGGCGCCCTCCGCGACGGTCAACGGCCGCACGCCGGTCCTGCCGATGGGCAAGGTGCTGGGCGGCGGCTCGTCGATCAACGGCTCGGTCTGGGCGCGCGGGCACAGGAACGATTTCGACAACTGGGCGGCGGCCTCGGGCGAAGAGGCCTGGAACTACGAGAACACGCTCGCCATCTACCGCATGATCGAGGACTGGCAGGGGGCGCCGGATCCGCATCGCCGCGGCAAGGGCGGGCTGCTGAACATCCTGCAGCCCGACGATCCGATCCCGCTTGTGGCAGGCCTGATCAAGGGCGCCGAGGCGATCGGCATCCCCTTCGTCGAGGATATCAACGGCGCGCCGATGGAAGGCGAGGGCGGCTGCGGCCTGCCCAACGTGCTGGTGCAGGACGGCAACCAGCGGGTCTCGATGTCGGCGACCTACCTGCATCCCTACATGGGCCGGGCGAACCTGCATATCCTGCTCTGCGCCGAGACCGCGCGGATCGAGATCGAGGGCGGCCGCGCCACCGGGGTGAGCTTCGTGCGCCGCGGGCGGCAGTACACCGTGCACGCGTCGTCGGAGGTCATCGTCTCGTCGGGGGCGATCAACACGCCGAAGCTGATGATGCTGTCAGGGATCGGCGATGCGGCGCAGCTTGCCGCCCATGGCATCGCCGTCAAGCAGCACCTGCCGGGCGTCGGCAGGAACTTCCAGGACCATATCCTGCTGGCGGGCTGCTGCTGGGAATATATCGTGCCCGAGGCGCCGCGGAACAACGCCGCGGAATTCGTCTTCTACGCCAAGAGCCGCGCCGACCTGCCGACGCCGGATCTGATGCCGGTGCTGGAGGAATGCCCCTTCGGCTCGGAGGTGACGGGGCCGCAATACGGGCTGCCGTCCTCGCCCGACAGCGCCTGGACGCTGGCGCCCGGACTGGCGCGCCCCGACAGCCGCGGCGAGGTGCGGCTCGGGTCCGCCGACTGGCGCGATGCGCCGGTGATCGAGGCGAATTTCCTGTCCGCCCAGACCGATATCGACGCGATGCTGACATGCATCGAGATGTGCCGCGACATCGGCAATTCGGAATTCTGCGCCCCCTACCGGAAGCGCGAGATCATGCCCGGGCCGCTGCCCAAGGCGGAGATGGCGGACTTCCTGCGCAATGCCGCGGGCACCTATTTCCACGAGACCTGCACCTGCAAGATGGGACAGGACGAGATGTCGGTCGTGGACGGGCGCCTCAAGGTCTATGGCATCGAGGGGCTCAGGATCGCCGACGGCTCGATCATGCCCGAAATCACCACCGGCAACACCATGGCGCCCTGCGCGGTGATCGGCGAGCGCGCCTCAGCCTTCCTGCGCGAAGCCCACGGCCTCGCGGCGGAGACCGCGCCGTGACCGGGCCACAATCACATCCCGTCCCGGCACCGGAATCCGGCAGCGCGTGCCGGGGCTGGGGGCGCGAGGAGGGCGCGGCGGCGATCTGCTGCTCCGCTGCCCTCTGACGCGCGGCCGGGGGCGCGGGACAGGCGCCGCGCCCCCGGCAGTTTTCCGCCCGCGTTCCGGGCGTTCCGTAGCAAGTTCCCATGTATCGAAGGACCGACATGACTTTCCGCAGATCCCTCTTCCTTTCCGGCCTCGCCGTCCCGCTTCTCGCTGCCGGGACGGCCTCGGCGCTCGAATGCACGGTGGAGGCGGCCGCCGCTCTCGGCGTGCCCGGCGTGGCCGTGACCGATGCCGTCCCGGCGGAGGACGGCGCCCCGGCCTGCCTCGTGTCGGGAACGGTCGCCACCAGCGGCGGAGATGCGCCCGGCGGGTCCGCCCGGTTCCAGATCCGCCTGCCGCATGACTGGAACGGCCGCTTCGCGATGATCGGCAATGGCGGGCTTGCCGGGAAGGTCGCGGCCTCGGCCAACAAGGCCGACATCGCCTATGCCGGCGAGACCGGCTATGTCACCGCAATGACCGATCTCGGCCATGAGGCCGACAGCGTTCTCGACGCCCGCTTCGCGCTGGCGGAGGACGGCACGCCCGACGAAGCGGCGATCGCCGACTATTACTACCGCGCCAGCCATGTCGTGACGGAAACGGCGAAGGCGATGGCAGAGGCCGCCTATGGCCGCGCGCCGGACCATGCATACCTGACCGGCTGCTCCACCGGCGGGCGGATGGCGCAGGTCGCGGCAACGCGCTACCCGGACGATTTCGACGGGGTGATCTCGGGCGCGCCCTTCATGGACATCTCCTCGATGCTGAAGATCCAGCATTTCCAGATCAACCAGCTGCTGACCGCCGACGCCCAGCTTCTGCCCGCCAAGCTGCCGGCCATCCAGGCCGCGGTCATGGAGGCCTGCGACGCGGCGGACGGCACCGCTGACGGGCTGATCCAGAACCCGGCGGCCTGCTCCTTCGAGCCCGAGGCGCTGATCTGCACCGGAGCCGAAGAGGACAGTTGCCTGACCGCGCCGCAGGCGAGGGCGCTGCGCGCCTACTACACCGCGCTGCATACCGACGACGGCCAGCTGGTCTATCCCGGCTATGCGCCGGTGCTGTTCGACGGCGGCTTCTCGCTGTTCCAGGGCGGGAAGGAAGCGGCGGCGGACATCGCGGCGGCCGAGCCCTGGGGCAATGACGGCTTCGCGCCCGCGCCGCTGGAATGGGCCTTCTCCGACCACATCATCCAGTATCTCGCGAAGCAGGACGCATCGTACGATGTCCGCGATTTCGGCATCTCGCCCGGCGGCACCGTGCCGCGCAGCGCGGTGGAGGAGTTCGTCGCCATGACGGAGGCCGGGAACGGTTCGGATCTCGCCGCCACGCAGGCCTTCCTCGACGCGGGCAAGAAGATGATCCTCTATCACGGCTGGGGCGATCACGCGCTGTCGCCCTTCCGCACCACGCGCTTCGTCGACGACCTGTCGCGGCGCGAGGGCGGCTACGGCGCGCTTGCCGGGAAGGCGCGGCTCTTCATGGTGCCGGGCATGGGCCATTGCAGCGGCGGAGCCGGGCCGGACGTGTTCAACACGCTGGCCGCGCTTGAATCCTGGGTCGAGGACGGCATCGCGCCGGACGCGCTGGCGGCGAAGAAGCTGGATGGCGACGGAGCCGTGACCCGCTCCATGCCGCTCTGCCCCTATCCGGCGCAGGCGGTGCATTCCGGGTCCGGCGATGTCGCGGATGCGGCGAACTGGAGCTGCACTGCCAACCAGGCGCTGCTGAAGATGGGCAGCGTCGGCATCGCCGCCGGGCTGCTGACGGGCGGAGAACCGACGCAGTGAGCGGCGCCGCGGGAGGAGTCCGGCCATGAGGCTCCGTCCCGCGGCCATTGCCGTGCTCGCGGCCGCATGTGCGGCCCGTCCGGCCCCGGCGCACGAGGCCGGAGGCGGCTTCATCCTGCTGATGCCGACCGGGGTCTGGATCACCGGCGCTGCGCTGGCGGTCGCGGCGACCTTCCTGGCGCTGGCGCTGGTGCCCGACCGGGTCTTTGCCCCGCCTGCCCCGGCCCCGCCCGCATCCGCCCGGATCCGCGCGCTGCAGGACGCCAGCTCGCTCCTGTCCTGCGGCGCCGCTGTCTTCCTGCTCTTCGCCGCACTGGCGGGCAAGGATGACCCGCTGGCCAATCCCGCGCCGCTCGCCGTCTGGACGCTCGGCTGGATCCTGATGACCCCGGCCGTGGCCGTCTTCGGCAACCTCTGGCTCTGGGCCAATCCCTGGACCGGGCTCCTGCGGCTGTTCGGGCTCGGCGCGCGTCCGCTGCTGCGGCTGCCGGCATGGCCCGGCATCCTGCCTGCGGTCCTGCAGCTCTGCCATCTGATCTGGATCGACCTGATCTCGCTCCATGCCACCGATCCCGAGCGGCTGTTCCGCCATCTCCTGGCCTATCTGGCGGTGAACGGCGCGGCGATGGCGCTGTTCGGCATCGATGTCTGGAGCCGCCGCGGCGAACCGCTCTCGGTGCTTTTCCGCCTGCTCTCGGCGCTCTCGCCGCTGCGCCCCGGCTCGGGCCGGTGGCTGGTGCTGCCCGGAGCAGAGGCGCTGGTCCGCCCGCCGCTGGGCCGCAGCGAGACCGCCTTCATCGTCATCCTGCTTGCCGCGGGCACTTTCGACGGCATTGCCGCCACCTTCCGCTGGCTGGCGGCGACCGGCATCAACCCGCTGGAATTCCCCGGCCGCTCGGCGGTCATCTGGACGAACACGGCCGGGCTTGCCGCCACGGCGGGGCTGCTCGCGGCGGGCTTTCTCGGCGCGCTGGCGCTCGGGCGCAGGCTTGCCGGGCAGACCGTGCCGCTGGCCGCAATGGCTGCCGCCTCGGCCTGGTCGCTCCTGCCGATCTATGTCGCCTATCTGGTGTCGCATTTCGCGATGCGGATCGTGATGGACCTGCAGTATCTGTGGAAGACCGCCTCCGATCCTCTGGGCCGCGGCTGGGACCTCTTCGGCACGGCCGCCTATTTCCCCAGCCAGTCGCTGTTCGGCACCGAGGCCGGGGTGCATCTGATCTGGAGCTGCCAGGTGGCAGCGATCACCCTGGGGCATGGCGTGGCGGTTCTGATGGCCCATGGCGCGGCGGTGCGGCTGTTCGGCGGCGGGCGCGCGGCGCTCCGCGCGGGGCTGCCGCTGGCGGTGCTGATGGTCGGCTATACCTGGCTCGGCCTCGCGCTTCTGGCAATGCCGCGGATCTGAGCAGCACAACAAACACAGCCCGGATGGCGGGCGGAACGGCAGGAACGGAGAAGGACATGGAGCAGATCGATCAGGTGGAGATCGCGGTCGTCGGGGCGGGGCTCGGCGGGGCGGCGGCGGCGGCGCTCATGACGGAGGCGGGCTTCTCCGTCCATAGCTTCGAGCAGGCCCCCGAATTCACCCGGCTCGGCGCGGGC
>NZ_JAATVU010000179.1 GCF_013184745.1 Mangrovicoccus sp. HB161399 | reverse complement strand
GATACGACAGATGCCCGAAGGTGTTCTTCTCAGCTATCGCCCTCGCGGCAGTCGTTATCTACTGGCTGTGAAACTCAATGTGTCCAGAGCCTACGACCATTAGCCGACGGCAGCTCCGGGATGCCCTGCCCTTCGCCGCGCCTGATTCGTCCGAGCGGCCTGCGCATAACGCAGCCGCGTAAACTAGCTTATACCAAAAATACGAATCGTGTAAGTTGAGCTCGAAGTTGGTGAATTTTTTTTCGGCACCGAGTTCGCTTATAATCTTGTCGAATTGGCGAATTTCCTCAACGGAAGGATCTTCAATGGCACACATCTCGGAAATGGATACCTATGCGCACAGAAATTCTAACAGCATCCTGACCACAGAACCAGTCAACCGGTGAGAATTGAAAGTTTGATTTTTATGCTAGAGTTTTCATTGTGTTTTGAGGTTTAACCGGAGAAGGGTTAGCATGCAAAGTAGGACGCTTTTGGTTTTGGTCCGTGGTTGGACAAACTCGTCGGAGTTTCTTGCCCGAGTCTTTCGTCAACCTACTGGCGGAGAATTTCCCGATGAATTCCTTAAATTTATAGATGGTATTGAATCCAATTGTGAGGTGTTAGTTCCAAAGCTCAAGATGGAAATGTTCTCTTGTGCGGAGCCAAGGGACATTGTCTTAAACGTTATTTCTGAAATTTCATCGCGTATGGACGGCCACGAGTTCGACAGGATTACGATCGTAGGCTTCAGTACTGGCGCCCTCATCGTCAGGTCAGTATTAACAACGGCACACGGCCTAAACGAAAAAGGGGGGTTTATTTTCGAAAATAGATGTGATTGGGTAAATAAAGTTGAAAGAGTAGTGTACTTGGCCGGGATTTTGCGAGGCTGGTCAATTTCCTCTGAAACCACTATTGCTGCAAGGGTTCTTGGTCCAGGAATTTTAGCTCTAGTGCGGACCTTTGGTCGATTTCTCGGCGGACGCGGGGCATTCATCTCCAAGTGCCGGAAGGGGATGCCTTTCGTTGTTGGGGAAAGATTGAACTGGATTTTCTTGGAGGAATTCAAACCAGAACCAAATTCTTCACTTAGTTGTTTGAAACTTCCGGAAATTATAAATATTTTGGGGTCGAGAGATGAGTTTGTTTCTCCAGCTGATTGCATTGAGCTCGCACCGCGCGCGCGTACTATCTATCTCGAAGTTCCCTCAACGAACCATTTAGAAATGCTACGCTTTGAAGGATATGGCGCGCAAGGAGATTTGAGGCGTGAAATCATAAAGGAAGCGCTAGTTTCGCCATTTGAAATTCTGAGCGGTATGGAGAAATATAGGGTAGAGCTGGATGATCTGAGCGATTACTTTGATGAATTAGATCGTCCCCATCGCGACCTCGATGAAGCACGTTCAGAGGAAATTTTAGACGCCGTGATTGTCCTGCATGGCATAAGAGACCATGGGTTTTGGACAAAGCGTATTGCACGGCGCATAAAATCGTCTGGCGCTCGATCATTTGTTCGCGTTCCAACCCCGGGCTACGGGTTTTTCAGTGTGCTTGATTTCATAAACCCCGTGCGACGCCGTAAACAAGCGCGATGGCTGGCCGAGCAGTATGTCGAAATTCGAGACTATTACCGTAATGCGAAGGTTAGTTTCGTAGGACATTCTAACGGCACCTACTTGCTTAAATCCGCGTTGGACCAAAATCCAAACATAAAGTTCAATCGAGTATACTTGGCCGGCTCAGTACTTCGAACAGATTTAGACTGGGATATATTTTCCAGACAAATCTCTGGAAAAGTTGTGAATATTACAGGATCCTCTGACATAGTCGTGGCATTTTTACCTGGGGCGATGCAAAGGTTGGGGCTAAAATTTTTAGATGTAGGCGGGGCAGGCTTTAGTGGCTTCACATCACGGCCGTCAAACGTCGAATTGGTAGAATGTGAAACGAACGGATCGCATTTTACAGGCGTGTCTGAAGACTATTGGGGCGAAATCGCGGACTTTATTCTCTTTGACAAAGTTCCGATGAGCAGAAAGGCTTTCCGCCCCCCTTGGAAAAGGTTTGTCGTCTGGCTGGCGCCGTTGTTATTAATGTTGAACGCCGTAGGTTTTTTGCTTTTGCTCTGGCGAGCATCTGCTGTCTTGCGTGATTTTATCATTCTCGCTACATCTCTTTACGCTCAGCCTGATCAATCGGTTAACGACGGAGCCCTCCAAGTAATAATATTAATTCTTTTGACTGTGATCTTGGCGCGCCTATCGAGACTGCTGTAATATTGGGTCGTCACGGCCTCTTAGAGATGGGCCTGGCTAAAATCGCGATTGCTCTGTCGGCAACTCAATGCTTTGCTGTTCATCAAGTATCCGACTGGCTGCAATGGGGCTCTCTCCGGCCTTGCGGCGGTGCGGAAGCCTGGCGCTGGAGTCGATAGTTTGCCAACAAATACCAAGCCAGTCAAAGGGGCGGATCCCGCCGGTCGGACTCGACACCCCGGGCGCCTCAAGCCAGCCCTTTCCGGCCGGTCGCGACGGCGCTGGGATCGAGAGGCCCACTGCGATCGGCCAGGCGAAGCGGACATGCGGCGCCACGGCGGAGCTCAAGCGGCGAACCTGCAAAAGCGGCCGGTCGGTACGATGGTGAAGAGACTGGCGCCACCGCTGCCGGGCATCCCCAAGTCTGGCCATTCATCTTCATCTGCCGTGATGGTGAAGAGCGCAGTTTTCGCACCCTCGGATTCCGCTGTGATCTGCCATGATCGAAGTGGCCGTCGGAGTATTTTGGGCACTCGCCCGTCGGTCCCTATGCCCCGCGGCATTCCGCGAACTGGCCGCATCAGCCTTCAGGGCGGCCGCGAGCATCTGGCGGGCACCCTCGCGGGCAATTTCGGTCAGCGGGTCGAGGATGGTTCCGGGCTGGCGGAGCGGGGTGATCGTGGTATCTTCGGTCATAGATGGGATGGTTGCCGCCCTCCCCAGACGGCATCGCAATGTGCCAAGATGGTGGTGTTGAAAGCTACCAGGCGAGGAGGACGGTGAG
>NZ_JAATVU010000178.1 GCF_013184745.1 Mangrovicoccus sp. HB161399 | reverse complement strand
CGTTCCGGGGGCAAGAAAGGCCGGAAGATCGCGCCACCCCGCCCAGAACGCCGGAAACCGTCCGCGCGCAAGACTTTTCGGAGGCCTGCCAGGCGCTGACCCTCCGGGACACAGGCCAGCGGCGGCGGAGCGGCGGGTCCCCGCAGGTCAGGTTGCTACCGACCGCAGGCCCGGCTCCTGCAGATGTTCCGGACAATGGACCCGGACTGCGTCCCCGCCTGTCCGGCTTCCGTTGGCAGCTGCGCGCCGGTGGCCGGGGCTTGCAGGATCATTGGTCCCGATGGCCCGCGCCGACGGGTCCTGCGGCGCTTTGCATGGACGCATCCGGCCGGTTGCATGTGGCACGCTGCTCCTGGGGTCCACCGCAAGGGGTCCGCGACGGCCCCGACGGAGCCGCAGCGCGCAACTGGCCGGACAAAGCTGATGGTGTGGATGGCTCGTGCTCGATCGGGGCCGCAATGCGCCATGGTGCAGATGTCATCGTCCGCTGGGAGAGGAGCCATCCGCATGGAGGTTGCAGCTGCCGATCTGGATCTGGCCAGGAATGCCTTTCAGGTTCACGGGATCGCCGATGGAGGCAATGTCGTCTCCAGCGAGCCGCTGCGCCGGGCTCAGCTGCTTGCGCTTTTCGAGCGCCCGGACCCCTGTCCGGCGAGCCGCCGCCGGGCGCGGGAGCTGTCCAGGATCGGTCGCGAGGTGCGGCTGATCCCGCCGGTCCACGCCAAGCCCTGCGTGAAGCGTGGCAAGTCGGACGCTGCCGATGCGGAAGCGATCTGCGGCGCAGTCACCCGACCGGCCCTGCGCGTCGTGCAGGTCAAATCAGCAGAGCAGCGGGCCATGCCGAGCCAGCACCGAACGCGCGAGCCCGTCGTGCGGCAGAGGACGCAGCTGGCGAACTTGCGCCGCGGACTTCCGGCGGAGTTCGGGATCATCCTGCAGCAAGGCTCGGAGAAGGCGGCGGGTCTTGCGGGGGATGCCGCGGAAGGGGGGGGCGCCGGACAGTCCCGGGATCGGGCAGGACGTCATTCGCGTCCTTTGCCGGCAGATCCTGTCGGCCGACCATCTCGCGCGCCGGCATGACCTGCGGCTGCAGGCCGTGGCGCGGGCGGACCGGTTGCGGCCCCGGCGATCGTGGCCGCCAGTTCCGCAATGGACGTGAGTTTGCTGCATGGCTTGGACCGGCACCAGGGAACAATTCCAGCGGCGGCAAGGAAAGGCCGGGCAGGATCACGAAGATGGGTGATCGGCATCTTCGCAGGCTTCCCGTGGTCGGCATGGCCTCGCGCGCCATCCAGGTGAAGATCCGGCCGGACAGGGGGAACCCGCGGCCGGGAAAACTGCCGGAGAGAAAGCCGTTCCGAAGGGCGGCGATAGCCATGGCTAGCAAGGCCGCCAGGATCATCTGGACCGTCCCGACCCGGGAGGAAACCTGGTCGCCGGGCCCTGCCCGATGCGGCAGGCTCGGCACGGAGAATGGCAGGACCGGCGGGATGAGGGAGACGCCCACGGCCGCTACCCCGCGAGACCCCGCCGGAAGTCCGGGGTGCAACGGCCCGGCAAGCTGGCAGGGACCCGGGACGCGCAAGCCGTCAGGGCCAGCGGTTGCAGGGCCGCGCAAACAGGCCGGACACACGACCGCTTCTGAATGGGTGCAACAAAGTCATTTCCCGCCTGCCAAACAGGGGGGCAATGGCATGGCCCCCGCCGCCTAGCCGCGGCGGGACTTTCCAAGTGGATAGATCGGAGAGGAGACATGCCATGGAGATCGTCAGCAAACGGTGCATCGGCCCCCCTGAAACGCGATTGGATGCGTGGGAATTCGGTTTAAAATCCTGCGTGACCCGGGCGCCGTGTGCCGGCCGCCATTCGGTGGCGCCAGCCTGCCCGGCCCGAAACGCGGAACAGGATGCGGCGAGCGATGAGCAGAACTGTCTGGGGATTCCAGGTGATGCGCAGCAAGAGGGGCCGAAATGTCCGGCCGCCGGAGCTCAAGCGCGAAGCCGTCCGGAGAATGCTGGAGGAAAACCGGCCTCCCGCCGATCTCGCGCGCGAACTCGGCGCCAATGGCTGCCTGGTCCGCGAATGGCTCAAGGAAGACCGCCTGCGGCGCGCCCCGGCCCGGAGCCCGGCAGCGGGATTTGCCGAGGTCGTCGTCCAGGATGACCGGGCGCCCGCGCCGGGCGCAGCGGGCGAGGCTGAGAACGCCTGCGCACCGGCTTGCACCATCTGCATTTCGATCGGGGACGCCCGCATGGAGCTGCCTTCGGATCGCGACGAGGAAACGCTGTCCAAGGCCTTCCGTGCGCTGAGGGCAGCCTGATGTTGCCGCTGAACGGATTGAAAATCTATCTCGCCACCGAGCCCGTCATTCGGCACCGGCCTCGGACCGATGGCGCCACGGTGCCTCATTCCGGAAGGGAATGGACGGGCTGGCGGGCCATGTCATGACCGAGCTCGAGCTGGACCCTTTCACTGGCGCGGTGTTCATCTTCCGCTCCAAACGGGCGGACAAGCTGAAGATGATCCTCTGGGACGGCACCGGCATGGTGCTGATCCACAAGCGGATCGAGGGCCGCGGCTTCGTCTGGCCGGGCGTCCGGAACGGGACCGTTCAGCTCTCGCGCACCCAGTTCGAGGCGCTTTTCGAGGGCCTGGACTGGCGGCGGATTGCAGCGGCAAGGCAGCATCGGCCGGTGGCGGTATAGGGACTGGCACCTGCGTGCGCTGCGAGTTTTCGAACTCGGCAACCAGCCCGGCGCGTTCTTCCGAGCGTCGGGCGCTCGAACGCGTGAATTCGCCCAAGGGGAACAGGGACCGCCGCGCGGGCTGCCGATCCCAGTCTCGCCAGACTGGTTGCTCTGGTCTCGGCAATTCTGCAGGGCAGCGTACCAGGGACCGGCCGTTCGTCCCTCTCTGCAGCATGCTCTCGCTGCCGAACTCACCCTTCGCGCACTTTGCAGGGCATTGTCGCGCAAATCTAGGCTCTGGACACATTGAGTTTCACAGCCAGTAGATAACGACTGCCGCGAGGGCGATAGCTGAGAAGAACACCTTCGGGCATCTGTCGTATC
>NZ_JAATVU010000177.1 GCF_013184745.1 Mangrovicoccus sp. HB161399 | reverse complement strand
CAACGTCGAGGGCCCCGCTTCTGGCGGGGCCCTCGGTGGTGGCTATGGCTGCCTTTCTCAGGCGATTTTCGTGAGCAGCTCGTCGAGGGACTTCTTGGCGTCGCCGTAGAACATGCGGGTGTTGTCCTTGTAGAACAGCGGGTTCTCGATGCCCGAATAGCCCGTGCCCTGGCCGCGCTTCGAGACGAAGACCTGCTTGGCCCGCCACACTTCCAGGACCGGCATCCCCGCGATCGGCGAATTCGGATCCTCCTGCGCCGCAGGGTTCACGATGTCGTTCGAGCCGATCACGATCACCACGTCCGTGTCAGGGAAATCTTCATTGATTTCCTCCATTTCAAGCACGATGTCGTAGGGCACCTTCGCCTCGGCCAGAAGCACGTTCATGTGGCCGGGGAGGCGGCCGGCAACCGGATGGATCGCAAACCGCACGTTCTTGCCCTTTGCGCGCAGGCGCTTGGTCAGCTCGCTCACGTTCTGCTGCGCCTGGGCAACCGCCATGCCGTAGCCCGGAACGATGATCACCTCGTCGGCATCCTCCAGCGCGCTTGCCACGCCGTCGGCATCGATCGCGATCTGCTCGCCCTCGACCTCCATCGCCGGGCCCGCCGTGCCGCCGAAGCCGCCCAGAATCACCGAAATGAACGACCGGTTCATCGCCTTGCACATGATGTAGCTCAGGATCGCGCCCGAGGAGCCCACCAGCGCGCCGACCACGATCAGGAGGTCGTTCGACAGAGAGAAGCCGATCGCAGCCGCGGCCCACCCCGAATAGGAGTTGAGCATCGACACCACCACCGGCATGTCCGCCCCGCCGATCCCCATGATCAGGTGGTAGCCGATGAACAGCGCGCAGAGCGTCATCAGGACCAGCGGCACCAGCCCGCCCGTGCCCATGTACCAGAACAGGCACAGCAGCGAGACGGCCGCGGCGCCGGCGTTCAGCATGTGCCCGCCGGGCAGCTTCTTCGCCTTGCCGTCGACTTTCCCGGCGAGCTTTCCGAAGGCGATCACCGAGCCGGTGAAGGTCACCGCGCCGATGAACACGCCGAGGAACAGCTCGACCTTCAGGATGCCGATCTCCACCGGGGTCTTGTGCGCCACCAGCTCGGCGAAGACGCCGGAAACGGCGCCCACCGCCTCGTGCATGCCCTCGGCGATGCCGATGGTGAAATGCGCGTTGTAGCCGACGAAGACCGCCGCCAGGCCGACCAGCGAATGCATCGCCGCGACCAGCTGCGGCATCTCGGTCATCTGCACGCGCTTGGCGACCACCATGCCGATCGCGCCGCCCGCCGCGATCAGCACGAGCGAGAGCCACCACAGCCCGTGCCCCGGGCCGATCAGCGTCGCGAGAACCGCCAGCGCCATGCCCGCGATGCCGTACCAGACCGCGCGCTTGGCGCTTTCCTGGCCCGAAAGCCCGCCGAGCGAGAGGATGAAGAGAACCGCCGCGACCACATAGGCCGCCGTCGTGAATCCGAATTCCATGTCACCTGCCTCCGGTCACGATTTCTGGAACATGGCGAGCATCCGGCGCGTCACCATGAAGCCGCCGAAGATGTTGATCCCGGCCATGAAGACCGACAGCGCCGCCAGCAGGACCACCAGGAAGCCCGAGGATCCGATCTGCACCAGCGCGCCGAGGATGATGATCGAGGAGATCGCGTTCGTCACCGCCATCAGCGGCGTGTGCAGGCTGTGCGCGACGTTCCAGATCACCTGGAAGCCGACGAAGACCGCAAGCACGAAGACGATGAAATGCTGCATGAACGAGGCCGGCGCGATCAGCCCGAGCCCGAGGATCAGCACCGCGAGCGCGGCAAGCAGCGTCACCTGGGTCTTCGTCTGCGCCTTGAAGGCCGCGGTTTCGGCCGCGCGCTTCTCCTCCGGGGTCAGCTCCTTCGGCTTCTCCTTCGGCTTCTGCGCGGCGATCGCGGCGACTTTCGGCGGCGGCGGCGGGAAGGTGATCTCGCCCTCCCGCGCGACCGTGGCCCCCCGGATCACGTCGTCTTCCATGTCGTGGACGACGACGCCGTCCTTCTCCGGCGTCAGATCCGTCATCATGTGGCGGATGTTGGTCGCGTAGAGCGTCGAGCTCTGCGCCGCCATCCGGCTGGGGAAGTCGGTGTAGCCCACCACGACGACGCCGTTGTCGCTGACGATGCGCTCGTCCTTGACGGTCAGCTCGCAGTTGCCGCCGCGTTCGGCGGCGAGGTCGACGATGACCGAGCCGGGCTTCATCATCTCCACCATGTCGGCGGTCCACAGAACGGGCGCGGGCCGCCCGGGGATCAGCGCGGTGGTGATGACGATGTCGACATCGGGCGCCAGCTCGCGGAACTTCTTCAGCTGCGCCTCGCGGAATTCCGGGGAGGACGGCGCCGCATAGCCGCCCGTCGCCGCGCCGTCGGTCTGCGCCTCCTCGAAGTCGAGATAGACGAATTCCGCGCCCATCGACTCGATCTGCTCGGCCACCTCGGGGCGCACGTCGAAGGCCAGCGTGATCGCGCCCAGGGACGTGGCCGTGCCGATCGCCGCAAGCCCCGCGACGCCCGCGCCGACGATCAGCACCTTGGCCGGCGGCACCTTGCCCGCCGCCGTCACCTGCCCGGTGAAGAACCGGCCGAAATTGGCACCCGCCTCGATCACCGCGCGGTAGCCCGCGATGTTCGCCATCGAGCTCAGCGCGTCCATCTTCTGCGCGCGGCTGATCCGCGGCACCATGTCCATGGCGACGACCGTGGCGCCGGTCGCCTTCGCCTTTTCCAGCAGCTCGGTGTTCTGCGCGGGCCAGAAGAAAGAGATCAGCGTGTGCCGCGGCTCCAGCATCGCGATTTCCGCATCGGTCGGCGGCTGCACCTTGGCGATGACATCCGCGGCCTTGAAGACGGCCGCCGCATCCGCCGCGATCTCGGCACCGGCCTCTTCGTAGGCGGCATCGGAAAACCCGGCCTTCTCCCCCGCGCCGGTTTCCACGACACAGGAATGCCCCAGCTTCGCATGCTGCGCGACGGTCGCGGGAACAAGCGCAACACGCCGCTCCCCAACCCCCAACTCAACCACAAATCCTAGTCTCAATACGTCTCTCCCGCGTTTCACTG
>NZ_JAATVU010000176.1 GCF_013184745.1 Mangrovicoccus sp. HB161399 | reverse complement strand
AAGCCTCTGGGAGGAATTCGCCGTCCCGCCGAACCGGCCGGACGGCAAGTGGGTCTACTGGCAGTTCCGCCGCGGCTGGGAGCGCGTCCGCGGGACCGGCCAGCATTCCGGGGAGATCGACGAGATGATCCGTACGATCCAGGAACAGTTCGACGCCACGCAGGACCACATCGAGATGGAGCTCGAGCGGGGCTGGGACGGCGAGCACGGCAGGCCCGCTGTCTACGTCACTGCCCGGATCCACATGTACGGGGACCTGCAGCAATACCATCTCGGCGAGATCGAAGAGGAGGCTGCCGCCTGGCTCGACAAGAACTTCGGCAACGATATGCCGATTGCCGCGGAGATGGTCCGGCTGGCATCCGACGGCAAGCATCATTCCATCCAGATCGCCTGCCTCATGCCCCCCAAGAAGCAGCGGGCGCAGTACGAGCTTTGACGCAAACGCCCCGCGCAGTCCAACCAACCGCGCGGGGCGGGGCCGCGGCGTCCTCCCCAAACCGGGACCGAGGCCATGCCGCGCCTCTGCGACATCATTGTAGCCGCCACGGCGCATTTGGCGACTCGCATTCCGGCCGCGACATGTGCCTTCATCGGAGAGCCCATCCGTTCCGGGCGCCCGGCTGTCACCATGTTTCCAAAATGCCGGGCTGCGCTGCGGTCCAGTCCTGTTACCGCAGCGCACCTTCCCGAAGATCGAGGCTTTCCAGAATCCGCGGCTCGTCACCACGCGAGCGGCGCTGCGCCACGCGGCACGCATGGTTTCGCCGCTGTCATCTCTGTTGAGGGAGGCAAACGCCCCGCGCGGCTCACCCAGCCGCGCGGGGCGGAGCTGCGGCTCCTCTCCAAGGCCGCGCTGCACTTCGGCACTGTAAAGACCGTGGCGCATCTTACAACTCGATTCCCGAATGCGATTTGTGGTTATCTGGCCATGCTCGTTGGAGCATGACGCCTGGCAGCCACCTTTCCTAAACGCCTGGCCGCGCTGCGGCCCGCCCCAGCGGCCGCAGCGCACCTTCCCAAGAGTTCCGGTTTTCCTGACTCGGCGCGGATCTGCCGGACGCGTAGCCTTGTGCGGTCCGGCAGCCCTCTGGCCGGACGCGTTCCCGCCCAGCCCCGAGGAACCAACGTGCAAGCTCGCGATGCCACCACTCACGATCACGACGCCTTCGCCTCCGGGAAAAAATGCTCTGCCGTCAGGGGCAGATTTTCGGAGCGCGCGTGCGCCATCAACCTCGCCGCGCAATCGGAGGGCACCAGTCCACCAGTTCCGCCGCGCTCTTTTGGGTACGTCCACCTGCGCACCCTGATTTCCGATCTTTCGGTAATCTTGGCTACCGCAGCGATGCCGCCGCATAGGCTAATGATCGTCGATGCTGGTTCCATGAGCAATTCATTGCGATTATCGCAATGAATGTCAACGCGGATGCTTGCGATAATCGGCGGTATGAATTTCCTGCGTTTTTCGCAAGAAATGGGCGCATGGAACGCATTGACGGACAGTGGATCAAGGAGCGCCTAACAGGCAAGCGAGGCGAGCAAGCTCAGCTGGCGCGGCACCTCGGCATATCCAATGACAAGCTTAGCAAGACACTCAGGGGCGAGCGCCGGGTCCAGGAAAGCGAGCTTCCACTGCTTCTAGAGTGGTTTCAGTTGCATCTTGAAACCGATCAGGAGCAGCAAGACAAGGACCTTCAAGAGATCCTCGTGGAAGCCCGCGAGCTGAATGAAGAAGGCAAGCAAATTTTGCTCGAGCACCTCCGTTTGATCCTGCGCGCCCCAGAATATCGCCGCTAAGCTTCATCGCAACTTTCAGCGCTTTTAGATCGCAAGCCGACAGCTTGCGGAGTGATTCTTCTATCTCATCCATGCAATTTCTCGCCAATATTGCGCTATTCGCAACTTTATCCTTGACGGCATATTGCGTTATTCGCAATATTGTTCCTGACTCAGGAGGACATGATGCAACAGCCAGATGCGATTACCGGAGCCGACCTCCGCAACCTTTGCGATAGGTCAACAAACCAGACCGCTTCCCTTTCGGAAACCGAGGAAGGCATGGAATTCCTCACCATCGCCGCCGCCCGCGCGGCTGGCGAGGCGATCCCGGAGACCGCCCTGTCTGGCCTCGCCGCAAAGGTGAAGGCCATCTTCCCGCTGGCCGACGACACCCTCGCTGAGCTTACCGCCTGGCCGTCCGTCCTGGGCATGCTGCGCGCCATCTTCGACCCGCGCTTCCCCGCCTACCGTCCGACCTGCCGCGCCGATCTCGGCTGCCAGCCGGTCGCCGCCATCTTCGACGAGGCGATGATCCTCGCGGGCGATGCCCGCCGCGCCTGGAGGTGCTGAGCGATGGCCGTGACGCTTCCCATCAAGATGGCCGGGCGCCGCTGGGCAATCGCCCATAGGGCCGAGGGCGGCTACGCGCTGGTCATCCAGCTCAGCACGGCCGACGAGATCGCCGCCGTTGACACCGCAATCAACTCCCAGATCGACGCCGAGCGCTGGTACGCGGAAAAGGGGCAGCACCTATGATCGCCATCCCCGCCAGCGACCGCGCCTTCGCGCTGCGCCGCTCCCGCCTGATCATGAACGGCAGCCACCCCGTCGAGGTCCGCGACCAGGCGATCAAGGTCCTCTGGGACTACGATCCGCGCTACGTGAAGAACACCTATGCCGAGCACCTGACGCTCGCCTGCGACGCCCGCGCTCCGGCGCTGGTGCGCGCCTCGGCGATCGACTGGCTCATCGCCCACACCGCCAGCACCGACCAGCTGGGCCAGCGCAGGCTGGACTTGATCCGCGCAGGGCTGCTGACGGTGGGCGAGCCGGAATGACGGAGTTCCGCGGCTGAGGGGTCGGCCGCGGAGAGCGCGCCCCGGGTCTTCCTCCTCCCTGGCCCGGGGCGTGCAGCAGGATACCGGGCGACCACAAGCCCGGAGCGCATGCGGCCCCATGCAGGAAACCAGAGCCCGCCGCATGCGCCACAAGACACCCGGCCGCCACCAGCTTTCCCCCTGGCCCGGGTCAGGCCCCGCCGCCTTCCTCCGGCGGCGGGGCCGCACAGACCGCTCCGGCGGGGCCGCACAGACCGCTCCGGCGGGGCCTGCCGCCCAGTTCACGAGTTCACCCGTACCCCGCAACCCCGGCAGGCCCCCACCAGAGCGATCAGGACATCTCCGGCGCGTGGCCGGTTTC
>NZ_JAATVU010000175.1 GCF_013184745.1 Mangrovicoccus sp. HB161399 | reverse complement strand
GCGATCGGCGGGCGGACAACGCGGCACGAGGGCCATGCGCTGTCGCAGCGGCACGGGAAACGCATCGGGGCGCCTTTCGGCTGCTCGGAGACGACCGGCGGCACGGGGCAGACCGTCCATCGCGGGCCCGAGCGGGTCCGCTCCCGCTTCGTCCCCGCGCTGGCGGCGGCAAACCTCGCCAGGCTGCCGCCGCCTTGGCGGTTTGAAGGCGCCGACCTTCGCCCGCCAACGCCGCGAGGCCGGGAGAGGCCGGGAGGTTGCGCAGCCGCGCCCAGCGAGGTGGAAAACGTTCCGGAAGATCGACTATTTCAGCAACCTGCCAAGGGACGGATTGAGCGCGCGTCTGCTTCTGGCAAGGCGTGGCTGATCCGAACGGCACCGCTTGGAGCGGGGGCGGCGGGACCGGCGCGCAGGGCGGGTGCGCCGCGCTGGCCACCGAGGGCCCTGCGAACCGGCATGCTGGTCCCGTCGGCCAGCCCGGAGGCCAGGACGGCGCCGTTGAGACCGCTGCCGCCTTCCGGCAGCTGCCGCGGCGCCCGGAAGCCCGTGCCGATCCGCGCCAGGACGTGGCCGATGCAGCGGTCCTCCGGACCGGCGGGTCGCCGCGCGGGCTTGTTCGGGACGTGTGCTCCGAAGGCCTTTGCCGGGAGCGCGACGATGCCGTCGCCGCGGCCGAAACCGCCCGGGCGGAGTGCGCGGCCCGCCGCTGCGGTTGTAGGCAATGGCGCGCTGCCCTTCGCGCTGTGCCGCAACACGGTCCTGCGCAGGCGCCGCCCGACTCGCGGTCTTGGCTGCGTCGGCGCAGTGCTTCACCCACCGCCGTCCGGCAATCCAGCCCTGAGTGCCTGGCTTGGCAGCTCTGCTGCCATGGCCATCGATCAGCGCTTCTTCGGAAGCGCCCGGCGGTCGGCCAGCACCCGCCCATCGGGCAGCGTGATCATGTGGCCAACGGTCTGCGGGCGGGTCATGGGGCGGTTTCCGGGCGAGGGCAGTGACGCCCCCCGCCGCTTGCGGAAGCGGGCGCCCGGAATGCGCTTTCGCGCGTCGCGGACCTACTGTCCGGCGCCGTTGCCGGTCAGCCGTTGTAATCCTCGTCGGAGACCTTCTCCATCCAGGTGACCGCACTGCCGCCGATGCTTTCCTGGATCGCGATATGGCTCATCGCCGTTTCGGCGGAGGCGCCGTGCCAGTGCTTCTCGCCAGCCGGGAACCAGACGGTGTCGCCGGCCGAGACTTCCTCCACCGGGCCGCCTTCGCGCTGCACCCGGCCGCGGCCGAAGGTGATGACGATGGTCTGGCCTGCCGGATGGGTGTGCCAGGCGGTGCGGGCGCCGGGCTCGAAGGTGACATGCGCGCCGGAGACGCGGCCGGGGTCCTCGGCCGCGAACATCGGGTCGAGGCGCACGGTGCCGGTGAACCAGTCCGCGGGCCCCTTGGCGGAGGGGTTGCTGCCGGAACGGGTGATTTTCATGGTGACTCTCCTTCGTGGTCCTGCGCGTCAGCGCAGCTTGGTGAACCGGTAGGTCCAGGCCGGACCTCCCGGCTGGACATAGGCAAGTTCGACGGTGGCCAGCGCGAAAGGCTCGACGAAGCGGGCGTTGCGCAGCCCTCCGGTATCCTGCGGCTCGAAGCCCACGTCGCGGGCGAGGGCAAAGGCCGTTTCCTTCGCCTGCGCGTCGTCGCCGCAGATCATGACATGCGGGGGCGCGTCCTGTCCCTTGCGTCCGAAGACCGGGAAGAAGCTCTCCGAGGGCGTGGTCGAGAAGGCCTGGACCCAGCGGGCCTCCGGCCGCAGCCGCGCCAGTTCCTCGGCGCCGGAGGAACTCGTGCCGATGACCAGGCGGCTGTTGCCGCCGTCAAGCGGCAGGGTACAGCTGATCACAGTCTTCCCCGCGAGCTCGCCCGCCTGCTCCAGCACGTCAGGCACCCGCGACCAGTGCACAGCCAGCAGCAGCGCATCGGCGTCCTCGGCGGCTTCGGCCACGCTGCCCGCGCGGCCGCCGCAGCCTTTCGCCAGCCGCTCCAGCTTGGAGGCGGAACGGGCATAGGCGAAGGTCACGTCATGGCCGCAGCGCGCCCAGATCGTGCCGAGTTTTCCGCCCATCAGGCCGCTTCCCAGAATGCCGATCCTCATCGTCCCGATTCCTCTGCCCGGTCAATCGCCGCGGCTGCCGAAGACCTGCCCGGCAACCGGCAGCGCCGAGAACACCCTGGGCCAGCCGGCGTAGAAGGCAAGATGCGACAGCATCGCCCCGGCTTCCTGCTGCGTCAGGCCGTTATCCATGGCGCGGTTCAGGTGGAAGGTCATCTGCTCGGGCTGGCCCGCCGCGATCAGCGCCGCGACGGTGATCATCGAGCGGTCGCGCGGCGCCAGATCCGGGCGCAGCCAGAGGTCGTTGAACAGCACCTCGCGGGTGTTGTCGACGACGCCGATGCTGACATCCGAGAAATTGCCGCTGACGGTCGCCTCGCGGGCGGCCTCGGCTTCCTCGTCGAGCGGCAGGAAATCGACCTCGGCGCCGGGCAGGTCCTCCGCCGCGATGCCGCGGGCATCAAAGACGGGCTCCATCGCTTCGGCGGCGGCTGTGGCATTGCCGAGCCCGGTATAGAAGGCCAGGTGCGTGATGGTTTCCGACAGCTCGGCCGGGGTCACGCCGCTATCGAGCGCGAGTGCCGCAAACCGGCCCAGGCTGTCCGCTTCGTGGCGGGTGACCAGCGCGGCGAAGGTGACGAGCGCCCGGTCGCGCTGGGACAGCGCCTCGGCTTTCCATTCGCCGCCGAAGATGTCGTCTGCGGCATAGGCGGCCAGCGCTGGGGCGGTGCGGACGACGGCGCCGGGCAGGGTGGAGGCGGGCTCGGCCGAGGCGGAGCCTGCGGCAAGCGCAATGGCGGAGGCGGCGAGACGGGTCTTCATCGGGGGCTCCTTCGGCCAGTGGTTTCGTGTCCCTTATCTGTCCTGCCGAGGCGAAACCTTAATGCCTCCGCTGGGCAAGGCGCCCATGAGCAGCGCTCATCAATCCTTCCGGCGGGCCGCCGCCTGCTTGCCCGCCTGTTTGCGCAGCCTGCCATGCAGGACCTCGTCAAGCCGCTGCCGGGCGGATCGCGCCGATCGACCCGCACCACCTGATCTTCTCGGTCTGGTCGATGACCCGGCACTATGCCGATTTCGACCTGCAGGTCTGCGCCGTGCTGGGCGAGGCGCGCAGTGCCGGGCGCTTCGGCGAGGCGGAGGCCTTCCTGACCAC
>NZ_JAATVU010000174.1 GCF_013184745.1 Mangrovicoccus sp. HB161399 | reverse complement strand
GTCGAAGCACCTCGGCCGGGCCCTCCGGCGGACCTGGAGCGGGCATCGCCGGCGCAGCAGGGTGGAGACATGAGCCGGATCGGGAAAAGCTCCGGGGGACCTTTTCCACGGCGATTGGATGACCTGCGCGAAGCTGCCCGGCCAGCGGCTGATGTCCGTTCGGCATCGGCCCCGGACCGATGGCGCCACGATGCCTCGCCTTCGGCCGCCAGGTGGCCGGGGTCCAGGTCCGCGGGGGGGTACTCAACCGCTGCACGGCCCTCGGCATGCCGGTCACCGCGGCCCTGGGACAAGTGTGTCCGGAGAAAGGGGAACTGCGGTCATCAGCTGATTTGCGCAACAGCCCCGTTTCCGGACGGCGGCCTGCCGTCCCGCCGCATGCTGCAGGATTGTATGTCATCCGCCGGATGACGTGCCGCCGGGGGCGGCGTTTCCCGGAAGGACGCAGAGGCGGTCTACTGCCGCCGGGGATGGGTTCGCGGGACTGTCCGCCAGGCATGCCCGATGGCGGGGCAAGTCGCGGATGCAAGGCCGTCCGGGGACAAGCGGCAGCAGGCCAGCTGTCGCGGACGTCCGCCGCCGCCGCAGTTGCCGGGAGCGGCGGCCTGCCGCCGCGTGGTCGGCTGGGGACCCGCTTGCCATCTGCGGGATGGCTGTCCTGCCGCTTCCGTTGCTTGCCGGGCGAACCCGGCGGTTGCGGAACAGGTCGGATCCGCCGTCGGAACGTGACGGTCGGCTGCACTGCGAAGATGGGAGAAGAGTTTTCCATGCTTCATGTTCCATGCCGCGTGCCAGGACAGGCGGCGGATGCAGGGACCGGCGCCGACCGCCCGATCTCATCCATTCTGCAGCATCGCATTCAAGGCGGCCCGCGTCCTGCCGGCGTTGCTTGGCCGTCCATGCTCCGGACAGGCGGCGCGCCGCCGGCCCTGCCGCCTGCGCTATTTGCCGGGGTCGCGTCCGCGCCCGGCATCGGGGCGGGGCGGCATGTGGCGGACCTTTCCGGGCTGGCCGAGCAGGGCCGCCACCTGGTCCGCGTCGAGGGTTTCCTGCCGCTCCAGTTCCCGGACGAGCAGCCGGATCCCGTCTTCGTGCGCCGCGATGATGGCCTCGGCGGCCTCTTCGGCCTCCTTCAGCATGCGGATCACGGCTGCGTCGGCCCGCGCTGCGGTTTCGTCCGAATGCTCCCGCGGCTGCGCGATGCTCTGGCCGAGGAAGGGACTGTCCTCCGAGCTGCGCAGGTCGACCGGGCCCAGCTCCTCGGCCATGCCCCAGCGCGTCACCATGGAACGCGCGATGGCGGTGGCACGGCGGATGTCGTCCTCGGCCCCCGAACTGGCCGACCCGGCCAGCTTGCGCTCGGCGGCGCGTCCGGCCAGCAGGATGGCGAGCTGCGCGCGCAGGTACTCCTCGGGCATGGTGTGGTGCTCCTCGCCCTCCAGCATGTGGGTGCCGCCGAGCGCCTGGCCGCGGGGAATGATCGTCACCTTGTAGAGCGGATCGGCCCCGGGCGAGTAGAAGGCCGCCGCTGCATGCCCGGCCTCGTGCGCGGCCAGCCGGTGGCGTTCCTCCGTGCCGATGGCGAGGTTGCGTTCGGTGCCCATCATGACCTTGTCGCGGGCCTCCTGCAGATCCGCCGAGGATATCGTCTGCGCCCGGCGCCGCGCCGCGTTGATCGCGGCCTCGTTCAGCAGGTTCTTCAGATCCGCCCCGGAAAATCCGGGCGTGCCGGCGGCGATCGCCTCGATCCCGGCGGCATCCTCGAGCGGCAGGTCTCCGGCATGCAGCCGCAGGATGGCGAGGCGCCCGGCGCGGTCGGGCAGGTTCAGCGTCACGTGCCGGTCGAACCGGCCCGGCCGCAGCAGCGCCGGATCCAGCACGTCCGGGCGGTTGGTCGCGGCAAGCACCACCACCGCCTCCTTGCCTTCGAAACCGTCCAGCTCCGCCAGGATCTGGTTCAGCGTCTGCTCGCGCTCGTCATGGCCGCCACCCAGTCCGGTGCCGCGGGTCCGGCCGATGCTGTCGAGCTCGTCGATGAAGATGACGGCGGGCGCCGCCTTGCGGGCGGCCGCGAACATCTTGCGCACCCGTCCGGCGCCGACGCCGACGAAGACCTCGATGAATTCCGAGCCCGAGGTCGAGAAGAACGGTACCCCGGCCTCGCCGGCCAGGGCCTTGGCCATCAGCGTCTTGCCGGTGCCGGGCGGCCCCATCAGCAGCACGCCGTGCGGCACCTCGGCGCCGACGGCCCGGAACCGCTCGGGCTCGCGCAGGAACTCGACCAGCTCGGCCACCTCGCGCTTGGCCTGCTCCTGGCCTGCCACGTCGCCGAAGGTCGTGCCCGGCGAGGTCTGCGCGGGCGCCGAGAACCGGCCCTTCCACAGCCCGCCGGGGCCGCCTGCGCCCAGGCCGCCGCCGAACTGGCCCATCATCCGGCGCTGCATCCAGAAATAGAAGCCGAGAATGAGCATCCAGGGCAGCAGGAAGACCAGCGCGGAGCCGCCGCTGGGTTCCTGCGCGGTTATCTCGATGCCGTGCTGCTCCAGCAGCGGCAGGAGTTCGGGATCGCCCTGGGCCGGGGCGACGGCGCGGAAACGGGTTTCGCTGCCGGACTCTCCCGGCGCGGTCAGCGTGACCGCCTGGTCGGCCAGAACGGCCGACGAAACCTCGCCGCTGCGGATCATCTGCTTGGCGGCGCTGTAGGACACGGTCTCGACCGGGGCGGAGGACTGCCCGGCGGCGAAGGCCAGCGCAAGGGTGAAGGCCACGGCCAGCAGGATGGCGCCCATGCGCACCCAAGGATCCGGCTCGGCCGGGGGCCTGTCGCGGGGCATCTGCGGGTCGTTCGGCATGCGGGTTGCTCCTACCTCCTCCGAGATTGGCAGGATCGGCGCCGCGCCGCGTTGATCCCTGTCAAGTTTCCGCCGTGGCAGACTCCGCCGCATGGCTAGCAAGCCGCTGAAATAGTCGTACCTCGGCGCCGGCTGCAGAACATGATTCACCCGCTGCGGATCAACGGCGGAGACAGGCATGCGCGGCGCAGACGGGACGGGCGGGTCGCTGTCCAGCCATGCCGATCCGGAGGCGCGCATCCGGGCGCAGCATCCGCTGCGGAAGATCCGGCAGGTCGCCAAGCGAGCCATGGCGCCGCCACCGGTCCGAGGCCCATGGCGAACGCACCCGCCAGCCTCGATGCCGGGTTCGAGGTGCTCCATGCCGATTTCGGGCGCCCCTCGATCGCCCCCGGGCGGCCGATCCGG
>NZ_JAATVU010000173.1 GCF_013184745.1 Mangrovicoccus sp. HB161399 | reverse complement strand
GCCGCCGCGCAGGCGCCCACCTGATCTGCCAGGGTCGAGAGGCTGAGTTCGACGCCTTCGCGGGCAAAGCGTTCGGACAGGCGGTTCAGCGGCGTGGCATGGAACGGCGCGGGCGCCTGGCTGATCTTCTCGCAATCCCGGCAGGTGAACTTCTCGCGGACGGTCTGGATCACCTTCCATTGCCGGGGAATGACCTCCAGCGTCTCGGTGACGTCTTCGCCCAGCTTCGCGATCCGTCCCGAGCCGCAGCACGCGCAGGCCGCGGGCGCCTCGATCACCACCCGCTCCCGCGGCAGGTGCTCCGGGAACGGCTTTCGCGCCGGGTGGCGGCGCTCGAAAGCGGCGACGGTGCTGGTCTTCTCCGCCTTCCCGGCAGCGATCGCGTCCTCGGTCGCGGCGGCCTCGAGCTCCTCGAGCTGCAGCTCCATCTGGTCGATCAGCCTGGCCCGGCGCTCGGAGCTGTTCCCGTATTGGGCGCGGCGCAGCTTGGCGATCTCCAGCCGCAGGTGCTGGATCGCGGCCTCGGCCGCCGAGACCAGCCCGGGCGCCCCGGCCAGCTCCCGTTCCGCAGCCTCTGCACGCGTTTCCGCGGCCGCTAGGGCGGCACGCAGACGGGCGATTTCGGCGGCGGCGTCGGTCATGTCTAGATCTTACCACGGCCACCGTGCGGACAAAGGAAAATCATCAGAAGCCAGAGAGTTAACCCGTCTTTCCCGGCCTCTGCGTCCAGCGCGGATTGCGCCAGTCGATCCCTTCAAGCGATCATCCATGTTGATACCCCCTATCGTCACGCTGACAGATTCTCAGGTCCAGTTCGCTGATGATGTGATTTCGAAGGTTCTGCACGCCGTCCAGAACGACCGACGTGTCGGGAAACAGATAGGCACCGGTGGGCTGAGGGTCTATGAGCAAACGCTTTTTCCTGATCTGCACGTAAAGCCAATTGACCGGGATCCCGAGCTTGGCAGCAAGAGCGGTTGTGCTCAGGAAACCGGGATCGTGGTTCCACCGCCTGCGCGCAGGGGGCGTGCTGATGCCTTCGGCCAGCCGGATGCGCTGGACCGTGACGGCGAGCACCTTGTCTGGCGAATTTGCCGAGCGGTGCCCCTCGCTGGTGAGAACGCGGGCGATTTCATCGTCGGGCATGCCCGCCCTTGCCAGTTCGAGCAGGCGCGCCCGCATTTCGGCGCCGCGCGCGAGTTTCGCGATCGCGGTCACCCGCATCTTGATGTCGAGCTCGGTCACCGCACCGCCGCGCCACACGATGCGGACCAGCGCGCTCTCGGGCGTCCGGTCGAGCACCACCTTGTCCACCAGGCAGCGCAGGAGCGACTTGCGATGCGAGTCACTGGTGGCAGGATCCGCCCAGATTTGCGGCAGGCGTCCCGCCAGGGTCACGACCTTGCCGGTGAAGGCCTTCCCCATGGCCACAGGCCCGGCCGGCTGCTGTGCGGACTGCTCCGCCAGCGCGGCCTCTGCCGCCCGGACCTCCATCAGCGCGCTTTCCCAGCGGCGCTCGAGTTCGGCGGCGACAAGGCGGTTGTCGGGATCGACGCGATTGTACTGCCGCTGTGCCAGGGCTGCTGCATAGCGTGTGCGCTCGACCTCGCGTTCGGCATTCGCACGCAAGGCGCTGTCGACCTGGCTCCGGGCCCGGCAGGCGCGCGACAGGGCATCGAGTTCCGCAGGGGCCAGTGCGGTCAGGAATGCGTCGGCGACAGCGGCGTCCACCGCCCTGGCCCGGACATGCTGGCAGTCGGGCAGGCCCGAATGCTTGTGCAAGTGGTTGCAGACATATTCTCCGCCGCCCTTGTACCGGGCATACATCTTGTGGCCGCAGCGTCCGCACCAGACGATGCCGTGCAGCAGAAGGTCGCCGTCGCGGGGGATGCCCCTTGTCTTGGTGCGCATGTATTCAGCCCGGTTGTCGCTCACGATGCTGCGGATTCTCTCATAGGTCGGCCAGTCGACATAGGCTGGATACCGGTCCTTCACGACGATGCGCCACTCTTCGGGAGGTCTCGCCACTTTCGCCTTTGCCGGAAGCCGTCCGTGCGGTGCGGTGTCCCGCATGCGGGTCCGGCCATAGACGAAAGCCCCTGCATACGCGGGATTCTTCAGGATCGCGGCAACCGCGGAGACCGTCGCGCGAGCCCAGTACAGCTCGCCATGCCGGTCCCTGCGCGGCAGGTCCAGGCCGCGGGCATTCAGCATCCGCATCACCTTGGCGACGCTGCGCAGCTTCATGAAGAGCTCGAACACGAGGCCGAGCCGGCCCTGGACAGCCGTGTCGGGGTCTTTCAGTACAACGCCGCTGGGGTCCCGCACGAGACCGACCGGCAAGGTGAGAGCGAGTTCCCCGCGCTGCGCCTTGGCGATGAGCCCGGCCGTCAGGCGGCTGCGAATCGTGTGCAGCTCCAGTTCGGAAATGGTGCCCTTGAGGCCGAGAAGCAGGCGCCCGTTTGCGCTGCCCGGATCATAGACGCCATCGCGATCGGCGATCAGGCAGCCCCGCAGCCCGCAGATGTCCAGGAGAGGATACCAGTCGGTACAGTTGCGCGCGAGCCGCGTCACATCGACGGACAGGATCATCCCCACTTCGCTGAGCCCGACCCGGCCGACAAGTTCCTGGAACCCGCTGCGATGCGCGGCCGAGGCGCCGCTGAGGCCGAGGTCGGCATCGATCACGTCGATATCGGCTTCATGCCATCCGAGGTCGCGGGCGCGCTGGCTCAGCGCGTACTGGAGCCGCAGGCTTTCCTGGTTGCTCACGACCTGATGGGGCGTCGACTGCCGGATATAGACAATTGCCTTGCGCTTCAGATGCATCGGCTGGATCAGCTCTGACATCACGAAAGACCTCCGCCAGAACCACGGCGATGTCGTCGACGATCTGGCGCCTCAGCGTCACCGGCAGCGTCGTCCAGAGATCTTCGGGTGCCGTGCTCATGATGCTCGGAATCTACCACATCTAGTAGGTCCAGCAAAGATTGCATGCTCAATTTGGGTGGGTCGATCGGCAAGGCAAGCGGTTCGGTCGCTGCCACGGGCACGTTCAGCGCGACCCCGTCGCGATACGCGACCTCGTAGAAGGAGGCAGAGCCAGCCCGGCAGATGCTTGCCCGGCCGAGAACCTGGAACCTGCGCCCATAGAGCGGGTGCCGGGGATCTAGGACCTGAACGACCTCAGGAAAGGATTCGTCAGCATCACCAAGGGGGGCATCCCGAAACACCTTCGTGAAGATAGCCGAGCTGCGCTGCCGAGATCGCCACGGACGTGCCGCCCTCGCTGACCGGCCAGATGAACTTTCCGGCCTCCAGCCGCTTGGCAT
>NZ_JAATVU010000172.1 GCF_013184745.1 Mangrovicoccus sp. HB161399 | reverse complement strand
GCGCATCTTCAAAAGCTTGCACCCGGCCCTGTCGGGGGAATTGCGTTGAAACAAAGGGTTGACAGCGATCATGAGAACAGGCTGCTGAAATAGTGCGGCAAGCAGAACGGTTTGAGATATGCGCGAAAGTTGGTGACGCCTGATCAGATGCCGTAATGGGGCTTGGCGCGGACGGCCACCGTTGTGAGTTGATCGCCGGGTGGAGTTAAGGTGTCGTTGCCCTTTGGCACGTCAGTGGCGTGTCAACGGGGTCGTGCCGTGAAGCGCGCCCCTATCAGGTAAATGATGAGGGCAACGACATGGAAGTTTATATTGGTTTGGACGTCTCGCTGACAAGCACTGCGATCTGTGTAGTGACGGCGCAGGCGCTGTTGCGCAAATCAGCTAGCGGCCAGAGTTCCCCTTTCCCCGGACACACTTATCCTGCGGCCACCGTCATCGGGATGCCAAGTGCCGTGAAGCGGTTGAGAACCGCCACCCGGATCTGGACTTCGGCAACCTGGCGGTCGAAGTCCCGTGACATCAGCCGCTGGCCGAGCTGCTTCACGCAGTTCATCTTCGTTTCCACCCTGCTGCGGCGGTGGTACCCGCTCCAGTTCCGCCAGAGCGCCCGGCCCAAGTGCTTCGATGCCCGCAGGATCTCGTTTCGCGCGCGAGCTCCCGCCGTGTCCGGCTTCCAGGGCCTGGCGTTGCGGCGGGTCGGAAGTGAGGAGGATGAGCAAAAGGTCTGGGGGACCTTTTGCCCGACGAACCGCCGCCGCGCCGCGGGCGGCGATGGCATCATGGCAGGCGCGCGTGTCGTAGGCGCCGTCGGCCGTGATGGTGGCGATCTCCTCGTCCGCCGGGATCTGGGCGAGCAGCTCCGGCAGCATCGGAGCGTCGCCGACATTGCTGGAGGTGACCTCGACCGCCCGCATCTCCAATGTTTCCTCGTCTATGCCGATGTGGATCTTGCGCCAGACCCGGCGCTTGGAGCCGCCATGTTTGCGGCTGTGCCGTGCTGCGCGCTTTCGCGGCCCCACCGGGGCCACGGTCGCTCCGCACCCTTCGCCCTCGACCTTGATGCCGGTGCTGTCCACGAGCAAGTGCAGCGGACCCTTGGGACCGCGATACGGGATGGTGACGTCCAATGTTCGAAGGGCTTGCGCGGCGCCACTGGCGCCACGGTCCCGCCTCACTCTGGCGCCGGGACAGGGTGCTGAAATCCGGCACGACCCAGCCGAGCCCGGACAGCTCCAGCAGGCTCGCCACGAACCCTGTCGTCTGGCGGAGCGGCAGGCCGAGCAGGACCTTGAGGGTGAGACAGGCCTGGATCGCATTCGTCGGGGAATTGATCCACCGGATCAATTCCTGATCCTCCTCATTCGCTGTACGCCTGCTGTCGGCCGCGACGCCCGGACGGCACCGCGTCCCATTGCATCTCGGGATCGAACCAGACGGTCAGCGAGCCGCGCTGCCTCAGCGCCTGGTTATACGCTTGCCAGTTGGTGGTCTTGTAGGTCGTCTTCGCCGGTCTGCTCATGGCGCCCAGCTATCATGCTGGATTCGCAACGTGAATCCCAAGCCGCATTTGCGCAACAAAGCCCTTCCGGCATAATTCTACCGAGGCTCCACATGAATCAGCTTGATTGGTAGATGCCGTTGAGCGACGTTTGTCGCACAGCGCCATCGCGTTTGGAATTCAGGAAGACCGGACAGAGAACGCATACAAAACGAACCACGCTTTCTCGTCATGCAAATCATGTTGAAGGAGCGCTTTTTCTCTTCTGCATGACCTGTCAGTTCAAAATGCGATTGCCCTGGCTTGTCGATCTCCGTGCAGGTGCAGAAGTTATGCCGCTATTTCATCAAATTGGCTGCCCATTTTGGAGGTCATGTTGAACGACGTTCGGCCTCCGGTCAGGGCCATTCCAGTTGACACTCTCTGCGAAAGCAAATGCGATGTGGTTGTTCTGGGTTGTGGTATTGCCGGATTGACCGCAGCCTACGAGCTTCAGAGGTCCGGGCTGTCGGTAGTCATGGTCGATCGCGCTGAAGAATGCGGCGGTAGCCACAGGTCCCGTAATATAGGCCCGTACACCTTCGATTCGGGCAGCGTCTTCTTTGAACCCACTCATCCAATGTTCGATATGTTCGACGGAATACTTGAGACCTGCCAGCCGGTCCTTCGCAAGCAGGGGCGGATCGCACCGGACGGCACCGTTCGCCATTATCCTTTCGCAGCCAGTGAATTTTTAACTTGGCCTCTCTTGTTGCAACTACGCGGAATTTCTTCATTGCTTACTCGTCGTTTGCATGCGTCAGGCCAGGAGAGTGCCGAGGCCTTCTGCTTGTCTCGGCTGGGGCATGTAATCTACGAATATTCCGGTCTCAAATATTACATTGCGCGATTTCATCATGCGCCGGCATCGGAAATCGATATCCTGTTTTGCGAAAAGCGCATGAACTTCATCCTCGAGGGGACCCGAATTCCGGCGATGGCAAGAACAATGTGGCGCCTATTGCGGGGTCGCTCGACTTTGCCGCAACGAACCTATCCACTCCGAGTGCGGCCTAGAGATGGGTTCGGAGCGCTCTATGGCGCGATCAGGACGCAACTCGAAAACAAGGGGGTAAGTTTCCGACTAGGAGCCAGAGTATTGGAGTTGGCGCGGGAGAACCGGGAATTCAGGGTGAAGACGACACACGGCGACATCGTGGCGCGAAATGTCGTGGGCGCGATCACGCTTGAAAGCATGTGTCAGCTAGCGCTTGGCGAAGCCACGGGGCTGGAAAAGATTGACCTTCTGACGCTCTTCATCAGTGTGTCGCAGATCGAGGGCTTTGAGGGAAACGTACTTTTCAACTTTCACCGACTCGGTGAGTGGAAGCGTCTGACGATCTACTCGCGAATCTATGGCAAGGCGAAGGAACGGGAGTACTTCTCCGTCGAGATTCCACTGGCCAGTGATGGGTCAAGAGACGCTCTGGCGGCTTTCAGAAACTTCTGTAGAGACGTGGCGCAGATGGGAATCTTTTCGAAAGATCTCGTGCTGCATGATTTCGACATCCTCGAAGATGCTTATCCATTCTATCGGAAGGGTTGTGGGGCAAAAATTAGTGATGCAATTGGGCGGATCGAGACGTTCGGGATTATTCCCGTGGGTAGGCAGGGACGGTTTGCCTATCTTCCAGTCTCTGCGCTCGTCATAGAGAGCACGCGCGCTATCTTGACGGAGGCGGCCACGAGGCTGCGGAAATCAAACGTTCCGCCCTAGACCTCATGATCGGGTGTAAGCGGTGCTCCCGGCTTGCAGTTACCCCCGGAGTTCGACAGCTAAATTGCGATTTCGGCGAGTCGCGCCTCCCCGCGCATAATGAAAGCAATGGGTTGGCGACCGGGAATAGTGGTTTCA
>NZ_JAATVU010000171.1 GCF_013184745.1 Mangrovicoccus sp. HB161399 | reverse complement strand
TGCCGGGCAGGTTCCGGCTTCGGCATGCCAAGCTCTTGACCCGCCGGATCCATGCCGTGAATCCCGGAAGCCGACGAGTTCCGCAACAACGCCGTGCTCTTCACCCTTTTCACCTGGTAGCGTATTCGCACGGCACTGCGATAATACGCTGAAAGTGGGTAGGGTTTGCCTGCACTGAGCGCAGTTAGTGTCCGAGGAGCTGGTGTAATTTCGACACCGCTGACGGTGTGATCCCGGGTGGCCATCGAGGTGTAGGATTGAGGTGGAGTTTCGACGCTTCAACTCCAAGCCATACGGAGACCCCGATGACCACAGATGAGATTGACCAGCTATTTTTTCGTTTTCGTGATATTCTCGGCGAGCGGGTGACCACGCGGTGAAGGGCGGGGCGTGAGGTTCAAGCCCTGTCGCGCAGCCTGATCATAGTCGTTCCTCAGTTGTGGCGCCCGCACTCTTCTGTCGGCTCATTCTTCGCCAACCCTCCATCATGCGCCGATACGCGATTTCTGACAGTTCTGCTCCAGCTCGATCGGCACGTCGGCGATGTGGCAGATTGTAGTCTGCCGAGGCACCCTTCTTTCCGCGCTCAGAAGGCATCCCGGCAGCGAGTTCCATGGATCGACGCTTGCGCGCCATGAGCGCCGGGCTTGCCCAGGCGTAGTCCTCCCCCTTCGTCAGCAGGTGCCAGACGAGCACCGCCAGTTTGCGCGCGACCGCGACGGCGGCGATGTGGTTGCCGCGCCGTCCACGGACGCGTTCATAAAAGGCGCGTAGAGGACCGGGCGAACGGACGGTCTGCCAAGCGGCCTCGACCAAAAGGAAGCGCGCGTGAGAACGCCCGCGCTTGGTGATACGGCCATGGCGGGCGGGTCCGTCTCCCGACTGGAAGACGCTGGGATTGAGGCCAATATAGGCCACCAAGGCGTCTGGTGACCGGAATCGATCGATGCGGCCGATTGCCGCCATCACACCCACGGCAACGATCATGTCGATGCCCGGAATCGTCATCAGACGTGTGACGTTTCCATCTGCCAGCGCCGACTTGGCGATGTCCCGTTCGATGTCCTTCAAGGCAACGCTCAGACGGTCGTATTCGGCGACATGGCGTTCCACCGAGACGCGTTCATCGTCCGGCAATTGCTGAACTCCCAACCAAGTGCGCCCCTTGCCACCGAAGAGATCGGCATGAGGGCACCGCGGGACAAGATGCGCGTGCAGGATCGACTGAACGTAGGCTTTTGGCCGAACACGATGCTTTACCAGCTGTGTCCGACGCGCGACCTGCCGCCGCCGCGCCAGTGTCGCTTCGTCCGGGGTCCAGACCTCGGGCAAGAATCCCGCGCCGTAGAGTTTCGCCAGAACGCCTGCATCGATCTTGTCGGTCTTGGTCTTGGCCTTCGCAATCAGATGCACCTGAAGCGGGTTGGCTACCGCAACCCGGGCTACGTGGGGCGACAGGATTTCGACCACTGCCGTCGTGTTGCCCGTCGATTCCAACACGACATGGTCCGTGGCCTCCAGTTTCACGGCAAAGGCCGCGAGATTGTCGCGGGTCATTTTAACACGGCCCAGATGTGTCAACTCGGCGCCGTCCATCATCACGACCTCGGCAAACTCCCTGTGAATGTCCATTCCAATGATCCGCATGGGCTCTCCTTTTGTTGGCGTTCAAACCACAGGAGCCGGCGGGCACGCGGCAACTACAGATCCGCGCTCGCAGCGCATCCGGGCAAGCCGCAGGGGCAACCAGATAAAACCTCGGGCTCGCAGCCCATGTCATTAGCTCGGTCTGCCCGCACTCTCGTGCTCCCGGCGCCCCAAATCCCGGATGCTGCCATCCTAACCCCGATCCGCGCAGACCGGCAGGGTTTCAAGGCGCCGCCTTTAACATGCCGGATAAGACCAACATGGACCTGTCCGAGCTGCTGTCCAAGCACGATCAGGGTGACTTCCTGCGCATGATCGCCGAGGCGGTGTTGCAACTGATCATGGAGACCGACGTCGAGGGCCTGATCGGATCCGGGCGTCATGAGCGCAGCGGCGAACGCACGAGCTGGCGGAACGGCTACCGCGATCGCACCCTCGATACCCGTCTTGGCACATTGAATCTGCGGGTGCCGAAGCTGCAGCAGGGCAGCTATTTCCCGGGCTTTCTCGAGACCCGGAAGACGTCAGAGCAAGCCTTGGTCGCCGTCATCCAGGAAGCTTGGATCGGGGGCGTCTCTACCCGGCGCGTCGACGATCTGGTGCAGGCGATGGGGCTGAGTGGCATCTCGAAGAGCACGGTGTCCAAGCTCTGCAAGGACATAGACGAGCGCGTCGGCGAGTTCCTGAACCGCCCTCTCACCGGCGAATGGCCCTATGTCTGGCTCGATGCCACCTACCTGAAGGTCCGCCAGGGCGGGCGCATCGTCCCGGTCGCGGCCATAATCGCTGTCGCCGCCAACACAGAGGGGCGGCGCGAGATCATCGGCCTCGGCATCGGCCCCTCGGAAGCCGAGACATTCTGGACCGAGTTTCTGCGCTCCCTGAAGGCCCGGGGCCTCGGAGGCGTCCGGCTGGTGATCAGTGACGCGCATACCGGCCTCAGGGCGGCCATCTCGCGTGTGTTCGAAGCCACCTGGCAGCGCTGTCGTGTCCACTGGATGCGCAATGCCCTGGCACATGTCTCGCGCGATCAGCACACCGTCGTCGCCGCCGCGATCCGGCAGGCCTTCGATCAGCCCGATCGCTCCCATGCCGGCGAGACCTGGCGCAAGGTGGCAGAACAGCTCCGCCCGCGGTGGCCCAAGCTGGCCGAGCTCATGGACGCCAGCGAGCATGATGTCCTGGCCTACATGTCGTATCCTGGTCAGCACCGGACGAAGCTGCACTCGACCAACCCAATAGAAAGGCTGAACAAAGAGGTGAAGCGCCGCGCCGATGTCGTGGACATCTTCCCCAACGAGGCCTCAATCATGCGCCTGATCGGCGCGGTTCTCTTCGAACAGAATGACGAATGGCAAACGGCAAGTCGCTACATGATGGTCGAGGCCTTCGCCCAGATCGACAAGGAGGAGCTCGACCCCATTCTTAGCATCACAACGAAAGTCGCCTGATCATGCCCTCAGGCCATCCGGGAATTTACACCAGCTTGACGGACGTGATCCTGAGCGCAGGAAGTAAGTGCCCGGAATTCTGGCTCTCGAACGCAATCGAGGTGAGCATTGCTGCTAGTTCAGGGCTGACACCAGGCGCACGTTGCGTCTTGTGCGCCCGTCCCCAAGGGCTGAAAGGACCAGCCCTACCCCGCGCCTGCTTCGAATGTCGGCTGTGGACCGGGCGTACCAGTTTGAGGTGGCTCCCAAAATCCGGACACCCTGCCAAGCTTGCCGCCAACGAGTACGAGGACTGACAGCTTGGCTGGCAAACGGAAGAACTACAGC
>NZ_JAATVU010000170.1 GCF_013184745.1 Mangrovicoccus sp. HB161399 | reverse complement strand
TTGTTCCCGGACCAATGGCGGACAGGGCCGCGCTCCCCGTCGAGCGCGCCGGTTCCCCGCCTTTCCATCCGGACCCGGATCAGGCTGCGCGGCGGGCCGCGGCGGCGGCCGAGCGCGCGGAGCGTCCCGCCGCCCCGAAACCCGGCGGCGACCTGGCGCTTGAATCCGGTGCTGCGGCCTCGGTGGCGTCCGGGCAGGGGCTTTCTTCCTCTGGAAGCCCGCGGAGGGCGAATTCAACCCGGCCGCCTGGCCCGCCCGCAGCGGCGCAATCCAATAGGGGGCAAGTTTCGATGCCGTTTGACACGCTGAAATCCATGTGCTCGACGGGGACCGAGCGGAGGATGCTCCGCTCGGACCGGTGGCGCGGGCAGGCTCACTCTCGATCTCGCCCTCCTTCCCGGCCGCCTTTGCCTCGGCCCTGCCGGAGAAGATTCCGGACATGCCCTCGAGCGCCTGCCGCTTCCAGGTGCAGATAGGGGTCTGATGCACGCCGTGCTTTGCCACCAGTTCGCCGACCGTCAGCTCACCTCGGATAGCCTCAAGAGCCGCCTTCCCCTTGAACTCGGCGCCGCAATTCTTTCGCTTGCCAGCCACGCCGTTCTTCCTCGTCATCGTTGGGGGGCAAGCTTGGAAAGGTGTCCGATTTTCAGGGACCGCCTCAGTCTTTCTGGAGCGGGTCCAGCAGCGGATTGCCGACGATCCCCTGATCATGCGGACGAGGCGGCAGACGGCCGAGCATCCCTCCGGCATGGTCAAGACCTGGATGGGCGCCACGCATCTCACGATGAAGTACCCGAAGAACGTTGCGACGGAAATGGCGCAGCATGTCCCCGCCTGCAACATGAAGCGGGTGATGAAGATCTTGGGGGGACCGGCCATGCGGGCGGCGCTGCAAGCCCGCATGGCACCGGCGATACCCGCTGCTGGGTGAACCGAAGCACCGGCCAATGCTGTTCCGGCAAGCTGCGCACTGTCAGCAAAACCCGAGTTCTCACACAGACTGTGCGCTGAACTGCCGGCCGGAACCAGCCAGGCGAACTGCAGGAAAGCGGGCGCCAGGCATCCGCTGGAGCAGGCAAGGCAAGGCAAGCCGCCGAAGGGGGCGCTCAAAATCCAGAGGGAGCATCGATAGCCGGTGTTATGGCAATCTAATAACTCTTGCCGAAGTATTTTGGGCTGCATTGAGATTGATTGCGGAACTGCTGGCATGTGTTTCGAAGTTTGCGCCTTCCCAGGTGATGCGTTGCGGAGCCCACGCAGGGTTTCCGGTCCTCTGCTTGGGCGGCGCCTGCCATCGCCGGGACCGGGAAGATCAGGACGGATAGCCCTGTTTCGGGTTCCCAACGGCAATCCAGCGTGGCTCGGTGAATTCCGCCAGTCCTGCATTGCCGCCGGAAACGGCCATCCCCCGACGCCTTGTTGCCGCCTAGGGGCGTCTGCGGCTCGTCCGTCACGGTGGGTCCGTTGATATGGCGGGTCCCGCTCTGCATGCGGTTGGCCACCTCGAAGGCACGGGTGATGTCCCGGGTGAACACCGCCACCGGGAGCCCGTATTCGGTGGCGTTCGCCACCGCGACGGCTTCGTCCATGTCCTTCACGCGGGTGATCGACTTGACCGGGCCGAAGCTTTGCCCGGAGTAGGTCCGCATTGTGGAGGTCACGCCGTCAAGCTGCGTCGCGGCATGGACTGCACCTTCCCGCGTGCCCTTCGCGGCGGCATGGGCGATCAGCGCGTCCACTTTTGGGCGGCGGCCAGCGACACTGGCAAGCCAAGCACCGCCTGCCCGCGCGGATTGCCATGGGGCAGCGTGGCAAGCTGTTCGACGAAGGCATCGGCCACCGCCTCGACCACGATGATGCGCTCGGTCGACATGCAGATCTGCTCCTGGTTCGGCGTTGTTGCGGAACTCTTCGAGGTGCTGGATTCGCCTCGGGAATCCAGCAGGTCAGCGGTCTTTCATGACGAAGCCCGAACCTGCCGGCTACCGCGCAGGGAACTGGATGTCCCGTGACGACGCGCTTCAGCGGCGCAGGTCCCTGCTGGTCCGGCTGGACCGGGACATGGCCAGGCTCGCCCCGAAGGCAGGCAGGCCCGGGCGCCCGCCGGTCTTCTCCGGCGCGGCGATCCAGTTCTGCCTGATGGTGAAGGTCCTGTTCGGCCCGCTGCTCCGGCAAACGACCGGGATGGTCTCCAGCATCCTCCGGATGTCAGGGTCGGACTGGCCGGTGCCCGACTTCGCCACGCTCAGCCGACGCCAAAGCGAGACGGGACCGTGGCCGCGCGGGGGCCGCGAAAGCCCGATGAATGAGCGGCTGGCCAGGAAGCACGCCACCCGCCGCCGCCGGTACCGCAAGGTCCATCTGGCGACGGACATGGCGGCAGGCGGCATCCGGGCGGTGGAATCCACCTCCAGCCGCGAGGGCGACAGCCCGGCTCTGCCTGACCTTCTGGACCAGATCCCGCAGGACGAGGAGATCGCCACCGTCAACGCCGAGTCGCCTGCGGATGCGCCGTCGTCCATCGGGCTCGAACCGATGGCGCCGCGATGGGAAACTCCGGGCACCGCTGGGGGCGCCCAAGACGCGCGCAGGTGCCATGCGGCGATCCTGGCGCGCGGCGGCACGGGGCGCCCGGGAATTCCTCCGGAGCTGCCAGCGCAAGCGCCATTGACGGTGTGGTTGGCCCCTCCAGCGGCATCGCGATGTGCCGGGGCGGGAGCTGCGGAGCCTTCCGCCGAGAGGAGCCATCCATGGAGCAGCCTGTCGCCATCGGCCTCGATCCGGCCAAGGGCGCGTTCCAGGTTCGCGGCGCCGCTGCGGACGGGCGGGCCGCCCTCCGCCGCCGGTTGCGCCGGTCGCAGGTGCCCGGGTTCTCCGGGCGGCCCGAGCCGTGCATGGCCGGAATGGAGGCCCGTCCGGGCGCACACTGCCGGGCGCGGGACCCGGCCGGGCGCGGCCGCGAGGTGCGGCTGATGCCGCCGGCCCATGTGCAGCCGCATGCAAGGCGGGGGAAGGCGGCCGCGGCCGGCGCGGAAGCGGTCCGCGGGGCCGCTGCCCGGCCCGCCATGCGCTTCGTGCCGGCGAAGCCGGCAGGCCGACAGGCGGCGCTCCCGGATCATGCGGCGCGGGATGTCCCGGTTCGCCCGCGGACACGGACGGCGAACGCGATCCGCGCGCATCTGCCGGAGTTCGGGATCGCGGCCGCGGAGGGCCTTCGCGGCTTGGACCGGCAGCTCGGAGCCGCGCGCGGCGGGCCCGGCACGCGGCCTGCCCGCCGGCCGGCTGCGCGGTCCGGAGGAGAGGACCGGCATCGCAGCGGCGCGGATCGCGGCGGCCCGCCACGATCCCCGTCCCCGTCCCCGTCGCGTCCCCGGCCTCTGCGGCGGCCGCGCCCGGCGTGGCTGTCTTCCGGTCCGCCCGGCCCGGGCCGGCGCCGCGGGCGCACCCGCCTGGCGGCAAGGAGCGGTCCGGGCGGATC
>NZ_JAATVU010000017.1 GCF_013184745.1 Mangrovicoccus sp. HB161399 | reverse complement strand
GCTGACCGCGCTGGCCGACCGGGACGGCCGCAAGCTGGAGTTCATCCTGGCCGTCCCCGCGCGCCGCTATGCGGAGCTTGCCGAAACATTCCAGGGGCTTGCCTACGACGCCGACGGCCTGGCCGAGGCGGAATTTGCCGGACACCGGCTGATCGTCGCCCATGACCCGCTGCGCGCCGGGGAGCAGTCAGACCGCCGCCGCGCGCGCATCCGCGAGCTCGAGGAAATGGCCGAACGGCTGGCCGGAAAACTGGACAGCCAGGACGCCGGACAGACGGCCCGGGGACGCCGCGCCTCCGATCGCGGAGCCTACAGCCGCTTCTCCAAGGCTGTCGCCGAGACCGAGCTGACCCGCTTCATCAAGCCCGACCTGCAGGCAGACCTGTTCAGCTGGAGCCTCGACGAGGCGGCCATTGCCCGCGCCGAACTATTCGACGGCAAGCTGGCGCTCCTGACCAACGTTGCCGACCTTGGCCCAGCCGAGGCCGTCGGGCGCTACAAGTCGTTGGCGGATATCGAGCGCGGGTTCCGCGTCCTCAAGAGCGACATCGAGATCGCCCCCGTCCACCACCGCCTGCCGGACCGCATCCGCGCCCATGCGCTGATCTGCTTCCTGGCGCTGGTCCTCTACCGCGTCATGCGAATGCGGCTGAAGGCGAAGGGCCATTCCGCCAGCCCGCGCACCGCGCTCGACCTGCTCGCGCGCATCCAGAAACACACCGCCCATGCCGGAAACCGCACCCTGCAGGGCATCAGCAGAACAACACCGGAGCAACTCGACCTCTTCGAAGCCATGGACCTCCCCAAGCCCGCCTGACGGGCGCTGTTGTCACATTTTCGGCCTTTCGGTCTCAACAATATCTATTGCTTACGCGTTTAACTGTTGAACTTGGCAGAAAGAGCGGACGCTTTCCCGCAGGTCGGCGATCTCGGTGAGCAGCGCGCGGAGGTCGGAGGCGGTGAGTGTGGCGTCCTGCTCTGGGCCTATCAATTCGCTGATCAGGTCGCGGTTTCCGAGGCTGTGCTGTGCCCGCCGCTCATGCTCGGCCAGGTAGGCGGTGACGCGGGTCTCTGCGGGGATCATAAGCAAAGGCTCCTTTCGCTATTTTGCAAACGGCAGCACGGCCGCTGCCGCCTGCCCGGTGACAAAGCGTCCCCAGGCCTCCATGACTGGACGCCGCCGGTCGAGCAGGTCAGAGCGGGCATAGGCGCGCTCTACGGCGCCGCCGATGGTGTGCCCGAGGACGGTCTCGGCCACCTCGTATCCGCAGGCATCGGTATCCTGGACCCACGTCCTGAAGGCTGTGCGGAAGCCGTGCAGGCGCCCTGCCTCGCCGATCTTGTTCAGGCGCCCGGACAGCGCCATGTCGGTCAGCGTCCGTGCACGCTGACCCGGGAACAGGGCGTTGCCAGGGATGTCCATCAGCGGCTCGATGAGCTCCAATGCGGCCGATGACAGCGGCACGCGGAAGTCTTTGACGCGCCCACGGGTGCCCTTGATGCGATCTGCGGGGACGGTCCACACGTCGCCATCGATTTCGCTTTTCAGCGCCCCGCGGAACGCGGCCGAGCGCACGATAGTCAACATGCCGAAACGGATGCACAGGCCTGCCATGGTGTCGCAGCCCGCCCGCTCGAAGAGCGCCGGCATTTCCTGCCACGGCGTCGCCTCGATGTGCTTCGGCTGATGGTCCACCGCCCCGAGGATCACCTTTGCCCGGTCGGCCATCGCCGGATCTACCGGAAAGCCCATAGCTCGTCCGTCCTTGAGAACGAGCCGCGTCCGGATCATCAGCTTGACCCCGGTCGGGTGCTTCGTCCTCCAGATCGGCCTGACAGCGTCGGCGATGTCCTGTGCCGTGATGGTGGATCCTGCACGCTTGCCTATGGCGGGTATCAGGTAGAGGTCGAGGGCGTTGCGCCATTGGCCGCGCTTCCCATCTCCGCGTAGCGTCTCCTTGCGCGCCTCGAAGACTAGATCCACGAGCTCGGCGATTGTCGGATCATTACGCTCGCGTTTCCGCTTTGTCTCTTCCGCCTCCGCGCGGCGCTCGGCGACGGGGTTTCGTCCCTCGGCGAGGACGGAACGCCAGCGGTCGCGCGCCTTGCGGGCTTCGGCGAGGCTCACGTTGTCCTGCGCGCCAAGCCCCATCTCGTGCCGCTTGCCGAGAAACGAATAGCGCCAGACCCATTTCCCGCGGCCGCCCTTGCGAACCAGGCGCAGGCCGTTTCCGTCCTCATGTGTGCCATCTGGCAGCGTTTTGATCGTCATCGCCTTGAGTGGCATCCTCAGTCCCCCAGCCAGTCCCCCATCCTATGCTGCGATTTGCTGCCGTGCAGTGACGCGCCGTGACACGGGTAGGGCGTTAGAATACTGTTTCATAAAGGGAGATGGGCCTGCGGTGCAATGGGTCGAAACAACAGCTTGGGTCATGATGCGTGATTCATTGGCGCGTTTGCTTCCCCGAGCGGGACGATCTTGCGCGCGCGCAGCCGGAATCCGCCGCCGGAGCGGGCTATGCTGCGGCGCTGCAAGTGTCTGATTATATTCTAATGTAGTCAGATGTAGGAAGTCGGGATGACGCCCGTGGCCTTCATCTCCTCCATCGAGATGTAGGAGGAGACATCGAAGAAGTTCAGCCGCGTCACCAGCCGGTTGTAGATCATGTCCCAGTGCTCGACATCGGGCAGGACGATCTTCAGCAGGTAGTCGATATTGCCGGTCAGCCGGTAGGTCTCGGTGATTTCCGGGATGTCGGCCACCGCGCGGCGGAACCGGTCGGTCCATTCCGTGGAATGGTCGGAGGTGCGGATCAGCACGAAGATCGTCGTCGGCACGTTCATCTTGCGGCGGTCCAGGACGGCCACGCGGCGGCGGATGCAGCCCTCGTCGCCCAGCCGCTTGATCCGCCGCCAGCAGGCGGAGACCGAGAGCGCGACGGTCTCGGCCATGTCGTTCACCGACATTTCGGCATTTTCCTGGAGCAGGGCCAACAGCCTGCGGTCGCGGTCATCCAGCATCGGCGTCTCCGTCCGGGGAATGCGGCCAGTCAAGCCCGCGGACGGGCGGGACCGGGCGCGGCATTTGCGGAAGACGGGCCGATTTTCGGCCGGCCGCGCGATCTGCGCCGGATTTCTCCAGCATTCCGCGCCAAATGCACAAAGCTGATGCGCAGTTTGCGCGGAAGGCTACCAGATGCCTTCGTCGAGAAACGCCGAGAGCCGGGCGGCCGGGGCGGAAATGTCGATGCCGCTTCGCGCCAGCCAGCTGGGCGAGAAATAGGTGTCGCGGTAGCGCTCCCCGCTGTCGCAGATCAGCAGTGCATAGAGCTTCAGCGGGCCCTCCCCGCTGCGGGCGGCGAGATCGCAGGCGGCATAGAAGGCTGCGCCGGTGGAGGCCCCGACCGGACGGCCAAGCCGTTCCGACAGGACATGCATCGCCGCGATCGAGGCGGCATCGGGCACTTTCAGCATCTGGTCGACCACGCCGGGCAGGAAGCTCGGCTCCATCCGCGGGCGGCCTACGCCCTCGATTCGCGAAGGGCGGGCGCAGATTGCCGCAGGGTCGCCCGCGCGGACACCTTCGAAGAAGGCGGAGAACTCGACATCGGCGATGCAGAGCCCGACCGGCAGGTCGAGATAGCGGATGTAGCGCCCCATCGTGGTCGCCGTGCCGCCGGTGCCCGCGCCCACCACCAGCCAGTCGGGCAGCAGCCCGAGGCTGGCGGCCAGCTGGGCGAGGAATTCCTGGGCGATGTTGTCCCGCCGCCAGTCGGTGACATTGGCGGCATTGCCGAACTGGTCGAGATAGACGCCGCCCTCGGCATCGGCGAGGCGCTGCGCCTCGGCATAGACCGTGGCCGGATCGGCGACGAGGTGGCACGCGCCGCCATAGGCGCGGATCGCCTCGATCTTGGCGGGGCTGGTGCCGGCCGGGATCACCGCGACGAAGCGCAGCCCCAGCATCCGCGCGAACCAGGCCTCGGAGATGGCGGTCGAGCCGGAGGAGGCTTCGACCAGCACGGTATCGGGGCCGATTTCGCCCGAGCAGAGCCCGCTGACGAACAGCGCGCGCGCGAGCCGGTGCTTCAGGCTGCCGGTGGGCTGGCGGGATTCGTCCTTCAGCGCGAAGCGGATGTCGGGGCGGCCGCGGGCCGAGAGAAAGCAGAGCGGCGTCGGCGCAGCCGCCTCGGCCTCCGCTCGCAGCTTGGCAAGCGCCCCGGCGATCCAGCCGCGCGGCGCGTGGCGCTGCAGCGACAGGCAGTGGCGGTCCGCGGCGGCACGCATGGAACGAGGCGGATCGGGGAAGGCGGTCATGGCGGCACTCTGCGGAAATGTCGGCGCTTTCCCGCAATCCTAGGCGAAGGCGAACGGAAAAGGCGGGCGACCTGGTTCGTCCCCGGCAGCTTTCCTGCGCCGATTTTGCGTTCCGGCGGCCATGCGCGAAAAATCCTGCTGCTCCCCGGCCGGGCCGCGCGGGACCGGCGGCGCGAGTCTCCGCGGCGCCGGAAAAGCGGCGCAGGCGGTCGCGGCAAAGGGGCGGGGATCCGCAGGCCCGGCCACTTGCTGCGGCCGGGAGGCAAGGCTCCGGGCGGGGCGGCGACCCTCCCGGAGCGGCAGGCTCAGGCGGCGAGGACCGAAACGGTGCGGACGATGCCGCGCAGTTCGGCCAGCCCGCGCATCCGCCCGATCAGCGGATAGCCCGGGGCGGTCCTGCGGCGCTGGTCGTCGGCCATGGCGTGGCCGTGATCGGGGCGGAACGGGATCTGCCGCCCGGTGCGGGCCTCGATCGCCAGCGCCTCGCGGATCACCGCGATCATGTCGACATCGCCGTCGAGATGCGGCGCCTCGTGGAAGCTCAGCGGATCGGCCTCGCGCTTGGTCGCGCGCAGGTGCAGGAAATGCACCCGGTCGCCGAACTCGCGCAGCATCGCGGGCAGGTCGTTGTCCTCGCGCACGCCCAGGCTTCCGGTGCAGAAGGTCAGGCCGTTGGCGGGGCTGTCTACCATGGCGAGGATCGCGCGCAGGTCGTCCGCGGTCGACACGATCCGCGGCAGGCCGAAGAGCGGGCGGGGCGGATCATCCGGGTGCATCCCCATGACGATGCCTTCCCTCTCGACGATCGGCACGACGAATTGCAGGAATTGCGCGAGGTTGGCGCGCAGCCCGGCATGGCCCAGCCCGTCATAGCGGGCAAGCTGGGCGCGGAAGCTTTCCACCGTGAAACTTTCCTCCGATCCCGGCAGCCCGGCGATCACGGTGCGGGTCAGCTTGTCCTTCGCGGCCTCGTCCATCGCGGCGAAGCGTGCGGCGGCGCGGGCCGCGACTTCGGGGCCATGATCCTCCGCGGCGCCGGGGCGCTCGAGGATATGGATGTCGAAGGCGGCCATCTCGTCATTGTCGAAGCGCAGGCAGGTCGCGCCGTCAGGCAGGGCGTGCTCCAGGTCGGTCCGCGTCCAGTCGAGCACCGGCATGAAGTTGTAGCAGATCGTCCGGATGCCGCATTTCGCCAGGTTCACCGCGCTTTCCGCCCAGGCCTCGGCATAGCGTTCCCAGCCGGGCGCGCCGGTCTTGATGTCCTCGTGGACCGGGATGCTCTCCACCACCTGCCAGTCGAGCCCGGCAGCGCGGATCATGTCGCGCCGCGCCGCGATCGCCTCCACCGGCCAGACGGTCCCGTTGGGCAGGTCATGCAGCGCGGTCACGATCCCGGTAGCGCCGGTCTGGCGCACATCGGAGAGCGTCACCGGATCGTTCGGGCCGAACCAGCGCCAGGTCTCGATCATCAATAAGCCTCTGTCTTGTCAGGGGTCCGGGGATCGGCGGCCGATCTCCGGGACGGGTTGGAAAAGGTAGCCGTCGAAGGCCGGGTCATCGGCATCCGACACGGCCAGCAGCGTTTCGCGGACATGGCCGAGATGCGCCCACATCGCGCGGCGGGCGGCCTCCGGGTTGCGGGCGCGCAGCGCATCGAGGATCGCCTGGTGGTCGTCCAGCCAGTTGGCGCGGTAGTCCTGGTTGAAGATCCGCGCATGCAGCCGCGCCCACATCGGGCTGCGGTCGCGGGCGGCCCATAGCTCCTCGACCATCGTGGTCAGGACCGAGTTCTGCGTGGCTTCGGCAATCAGCCGGTGGAACAGCTCGTCCGACGAATAGTCGGGACCGCCGCCGGCCTCGATATAGGCGCGCTCGGCCTCCAGCGCATCGCGCATCTTCAGGATGTCGCCCTTGGTCACCTGCTCGGCGGCGAAGGCGGCGATGGAGCTTTCCAGCAGCTGCCGTGCCTGAAGCAGCTCGAACGGGCCGACATCGTCCTGCGGGGCAGGGGCCGGTTCGGCGGGTTCGGCCAGAAGGTAGATGCCCGAGCCCTGGCGGACCTCCACCAGTCCCTGGATTTCCAGCATGATCACCGCTTCGCGCACCAGCGAGCGCGACACGCCGAGGGATTGCGACCACTGCCGCTCGGTATCCAGCCGCGTGCCGGGGGGCAGCTTGCGGCGGGCCACCTCGGCGCGGATCATCGCGGCCACGTCCTGATAGCGGCGGTGCTGGGTCATGCGTCGACCTCCGGGCTGTCCGCCCGCGCCAGCGCCGCGTAATGCGCCGCGAGAATGGCGAAGGCAGGCTTCTTCGTTGCCTTGTCCCCGGCGATCAGCCCCTTGCGGTTCCAGCCGCGCTGGAACGGGTTCTGCCGCCGCTCGACCCGGAAATCGTAGAGGATCCAGGGCGACATGCCCTTGATGTAGCTCAGCCTTTCCAGAGTCTCGATCTGGCGGACATAGACCTCGGACTGGTAGGCGAGGGAGAACAGCCCGCGCTCGGGGCCCGCTTCGCTGTCGCCGTCGGCGCCGGTTTCCGAGATCACCACCGGACGGTCCGGCGCGGAGTTGCGGCCGATGATCTCCAGCTCCGCGAAGTCTTCCTCGTACCAGCCGTAATATTCGTTGAGCCCGATCACGTCGATATGCTGGGCCAGCCGGTCCTCGATCTTCAGCTTGGCGTGGTTGACCAGGCAGGCGGCCGAGGTCAGCCGCGTCGGGTCCTCGGCCTTGGCCAGGTCCGCGAGACCCTTCATGAAGTCGAGCCGCGCATCGGTATCGGGGTTCTCGTTGCCGACCGACCAGATGATCACGCTGGCGCGGTTGCGGTCGCGGCGGATCAGCTCGCGCAGCTGGTTTTCCGCGTCGCGGCGGGTGGCGGGATTGGCGAAGTCGATGGCCCAGTAGACCGGAACTTCCTCCCAGAGCATCAGCCCCAGCTCGTCGGCGATCTGCGCGGCCAGCTCGTGATGCGGGTAATGCGCCAGCCGCAGGTAGTTGCAGCCCAGCTCCTTGGCATGGGCGAAGCGGCGGCGGATATCGGCCTCGGACGTGACCTTGCCCAGCTTGGCGTCATCCTCGTGGACCGAGATGCCGCGCAGGAAGACCGGGCGGCCGTTCAGCAGGATGTCGGTGCCGCGCCGTTCGATGGAGCGGAAGCCGACGCGGTCGGTGACGCGGTCGCCGCCTGCGGTGGCCTCGATGTCGTAGAGCACCGGCGTCTCCGGCGACCAGAGGCGCGGGCTTGCCGGAACCGTCACTTCGCCCTTTCCGGATGCGAGCGCTATCACGAGAGAGAGCGACAGGCCTGGGATCTCGACCCTGGCCTCCGTCGCGGGGCCGTCGGCAGTCACGGCGACGCGGATGCCGCCGTCCGCGAGATGCACGAAGACGTCGCGGATCACCGTCGCGGGCGTCTCGTAGAGCGCGACCTCGCGGTAGATGCCGCCATAGTTGAACCAGTCGGTGTTGCGCATCGGCACCCGGTCCAGCGTCCGCGTGTTGTTCACGCAGAACATGATCCAGTTGCGGCCTTCCTGCAGCGCCTCGGTGACCTCGGCGCAGAACGGGGTCGAGCCGCCGTAGTGGTTGCCGAGGAACTGTCCGTTGACGAAGACCTTGCAGTCGTACTGCGCCGCGCCGACGCGCAGGAAGCGGCGGTTGCCGGGGGCAAGCGGGCCTGCCTCCAGCGCGCGGGTGTACCAGGCGGAGCCTTCGAAGAAGTACCACTTCTCCTTCTGCATCTGCCAGCAGGAGGGCAGCTCCACGGTCTCGCCCGCATAGGGATCGTAATCCCAGGGTTCGGTCCGGTCCTCGGGGGCCTCGGGCGTCATGGCGAACCATTTCTGCCTGAGCCCGGTATCGAGGAGGTCGACGCAGAAGTTCCACGTCCCGTCCAGCGCCAGGCCCTGCCTGCCGCCGGTGAAGATCATGGTATCGGCGTCCAGCGACTGCGTGTTGAAAGGACGGTCGTAGTCCTCGTCATGCAGGCACTGCAGCGCGTTCTCCGCCAGGTCGGACCGTTCCAGCATGGCTCACTCGTCCGCGGCGGCCTGGATGCGCTCGATCAGGTCGCGCAGGTTGTCGGAACGCGCGGCGACTTCCTCGATCATCGGGGCCACGGCCTCGGCGAAGGGGGCCTTGTCGACCTCGTGGATCTCGACGCCCATCTCGGTCCTGGCTGCCTCGATCGCGGCGTCCGATGCCTTGTTCCAGGCCTCGCGCTGGTCGGCCATCGATTCCATCGCGGCGGTGTGCAGCGCTTCCTGCTGCTCGGGGGTCATCGAATCCCAGGCGCAGTTGGAAATCACCACGACCGAGGGGATCATCGTGTGCTCGTCGAGCGAGAAATGCTTGGCAACCTCGCCGTGGCGCGCGGTGGTCAGCGCGGTCGGGTTGTTCTCGGCCGCGTCGACCACGCCCTGCTGCAGCGCGCTGTAGAGCTCGCCCCAGGCGATCGGGGTCGGGTTGCCGCCCAGCAGTTCCACCATGCGGATCGCCGACGGGCTGGGCTGGACGCGGACCTTGACGCCGGCCAGGTCGGCCGGGGAGAGGATCGGCTTGTTGCCGTAGAAGCTGCGCGCGCCCTCGGTGTAGAAGGCCACGCCGCGGAAGCCCTTGTCGGCCGAGGAGGCCAGGATGTCGGCGCCGATGTCGCCGGTGATCACCTTGTTGAAGTGCTCTTCGGACGTGAAGATGTAGGGCAGGTTCAGCGCGGAGTAGCTTTCCTCGAAGGCCTCGAGCTCGGAGGCGTTCGAACGCGCCATGTCGAGCGCGCAGTTCTGCACCAGCTCCATCGATTCGCGCTGCGTGCCGAGCTGCCCGTTCGGGAAGATCTGGATCTTGATGTCGCCGTCGGTCAGCTCGGCGACGCGGTCGGCCATCTGCTGCATGGCGATGTGGACCGGGTGGTCCGGCGGGTTGTTGTGGTTCAGGCGCAGCGTGCGCGCGTCGGCCGAAGCCGCGGCAAGGACGAGCGCAGTGGTGGCCAGCGCGGCGGTCAGAACGGATTTCATGGCATCCTCCCAGGACGGTCTGTCACACGGCCCGGCCAATCACGGAAAATTGGCCGGCCAAACAACGATATTCATGGCGCTGAATTCGCCACTCGTCAAGCGGTCCGACAAATTGGTTGACCAGTTCGTCCGAATGGATAAGTTTTGCCGCACTGTGGACCCCCCTTGTCCGGGTCAGACTGCGGAGGAGACGACATCGTGCTAAAAGACCCGCAACCCGCCATCGCCATGGCCCGGCCCTCCGGGGACGCGCCGTGATCCGCGCCCTCGACCTGGTCCTGCGGCCGATCATCATCGCGATCTTCTCGGTGCTCGTCGGCTGCGTCGTCTGGCAGGTGGTCAGCCGCTACGTGCTGGGCACCCCCTCCACCGTCACCGACGAGCTGGCGCGCTTCCTGTTCATGTGGCTTGCGCTGATCGGCGGCGCCTACACGCTGGGACAGCGGCGTCACCTGGCCATCGATTTCCTCACCGGCCTGATGAAGGGCCGCTCCAGGACCGTCTCCGAGGCGGTGGTGCTGGTCATCGTCGCGCTCTTCGCCGCTCTCGTCATGATCAAGGGCGGCTGGGCGCTGACCTCCAAGACGCTGGCCTCGGGGCAGGTGACGCCCGCGCTGCAGATCCCGATGGCCTGGGTCTATGCCGCGATCCCCTTTGCCGGGCTCGTCATGCTGATCTACTGCGGCCATTTCCTGGCCGAACTGGCGCGCCACGGCGCGCGGCCCGACGATGCCGGCCCGACGCCCGGCCCGCTGGACTGAGGACATTCCATGACCAACGCGATCTTCCTGCTCTTCGGGTCCTTTGCCGTCCTCATGGTGATCGGCGTGCCGATCGCCTTCGCCATCGGCGCCGCGACCTTCCTCACCTTCCTGCTGTTCATGAGCTTCGACCAGTCGCTGTTCATCGTGGCGCAGCAGATGGCCTCGGGGCTCGACAGCTTCACGCTGCTGGCGATTCCCTTCTTCATCCTCGCGGGCAACATCATGAACCGCGGCGGCATCGCGATGCGGCTGATCAATTTCGCGCTCGTCCTCGGCGGGCGCTTGCCGGGCGCGCTGGCGCATTGCAACGTGATCGCCAACATGATGTTCGGCTCGATCTCGGGCTCCGCCGTGGCCTCCGCCGCGGCCGTCGGCGGGGTGATGGCGCCCCTGCAGAAGAAGGAGGGCTATGACCCGGCCTACTCGGCCGCCGTCAACATCGCCTCCTGCCCGACCGGCCTGCTGATTCCGCCCTCCACCACCTTCATCGTCTACTCGCTGATCACCGGCGGCACCTCGATCGCCGCGCTCTTCATGGCCGGCTACGTCCCCGGAATCCTGATGGGGCTCGGCCTGATGGCGGTCGCGGGCTTCATCGCCAAGAAGCGCGGCTATCCGCTGGCGCCGAAGCCGACGCTCTGCCAGGTCTGGCATGCCGCGCGCGACGCGATCCTGCCGCTGGGCCTGATCGTCGTCATCATGGGCGGCATCATCTCCGGCGCCTTCACCGCGACCGAGGCCTCTGCCGCCGCCGTGGTCTACACGCTGTTCCTGGCGCTGGTCTGGTACCGCGAGATCACCATCCGTGACCTGCCCGCGATCATCATGGAAAGCGCGGTCACGACCTCTATCGTGCTCCTGATGATCGGCGCCTCGATCGCGATGAGCCGGGTGATGGCCTTCGGCGGCATCCCCTACATGATCTCCGACACGCTGCTGGCGCTCTCGGACAACCCGCTGGCGATCCTGCTCCTGATCAACATCGCGCTGCTGATCGTCGGCACCTTCATGGACATGACGCCGGCGCTGCTGATCTTCACCCCGATCTTCCTGCCGGTCGTCCAGAATCTCGGCATGGATCCGGTGCATTTCGGCGTGATGATGACGCTGAACCTGTGCATCGGCATCTGCACCCCGCCGGTGGGCTCGGCGCTGTTCGTCGGCTGTTCTGTCGGCAAGACCTCCATCGCCTCGGTGATCAAGCCGCTGCTGCCCTTCTATGCCGTTCTCTTCGGCCTCCTGCTGCTCGTGACCTACGTGCCCTCGATCAGCCTGTTCCTGCCCCGCATTCTTGGTGTTTATCAATGAAGACCCTGACCGACTGGACCCTCAAGGACCGGACCGAAACCGGCGTCGAGATCCTGATCGACGGCCGCCACCTGCTGCTGGTCGCCGTGCTCGACGAGACGCTGTTCCGGGTCTCGCTGCTCAAGGACGGGGCGTGGCGGCTGAACCGCGGCTGGTGCGTGGCGCCCGATGGCGAGATGCCCTGGGAGGGCCGCCTGCGCGATGACCTCTCGGGCCATCCCTGCCCGGATTTCGAGCTGGAGGAAGGCGAGGGAATCGCGCTGTCCACCGGATCGATGCGGCTGGCGATCGAGCATCCGCTGCGCTTCGTCTGGCAGAAGAAGGACGGCGGGAATTGGTCGACCTTTGCCGAGGAGCGCCCCACAGGCGGCCTGATGCTCGGCCTGCGCGACAACCGCCACGGCCATTTCCTGCGCCGCTTCCCCGGCGAGAAGGTCTATGGCCTCGGCGAGAAGGCGGGCAACCTGGAACGCTCCGGCCGCCGCTACGAGATGCGCAATCTCGACGCGATGGGCTATGACGCGGAATCCACCGACCCGCTCTACAAGCACATCCCCTTCACCCTGACCAAGACGCCGGAGGCAGGCTGCTGGTCGATCTACTACGACAACATGGCGGGCGCCTGGTTCGACCTCGGCAACGAACTCGACAACTACCATCTGCCCTACCGCGCCTACCGCGCGGAGGACGGCGATCTCGACTACTACATGCGGTGGGCGCCTACGCTGATCGAGCTGGTCAAGGGCCAGGTCCGGCTCACCGGCGGCACCGCCTTCCCGCCGCGCTGGTCGCTGGGCTATTCCGGCTCGACCATGAGCTATACCGATGCCCCCGACGCGCAGGCGCAGCTGGAAAGCTTCCTCGCGCGGATCGAAGAGCATGACATCCCCTGCGACAGCTTCCAGATGTCCTCGGGCTACACCTCCATCGGGCCGAAGCGCTACGTCTTCAACTGGAACTTCGACAAGTGCCCGGATCCGAAGGCGATGTCGGCGAAATTCGCCGCCTCCGACGTGCACCTGATCGCGAACATCAAGCCCTGCCTGCTGCAGGACCACCCGCGCTATGCCGAGGCCGCCGAAAAGGGCCTGTTCGTCCGCGCGAGCCTGGAGATGGACCCCGATTGCGGGCCGGAGCGCTCGATCTACTGGGACGATACCGGATCGCATCTCGACTTCACCAATCCCGGCACCGTGGACTGGTGGAAGGACGGCGTGACCTCGCAGCTGCTGGACTACGGCATCGGCTCGACCTGGAACGACAACAACGAATACGAGATCTGGGATGACGAGGCGCAATGCGCGGGCTTCGGCGACGCGATCGACGTCGCGCTGATCCGCCCCGTCCACTCGGTGCTGATGACCCGGGCCAGCGAAGAGGCGCAGCGGGCGCATGTGCCGGAGAAGCGGCCCTACCTGATCTCGCGTTCGGGCATGCCGGGCATCCAGCGCCACGCCCAGACCTGGTCCGGCGACAACCGCACCATGTGGAAGACCATCCGCTACAACATCCGGATGGGCCTCGGCATGTCGATGTCGGGCATCTACAATATAGGCCACGATGTCGGAGGCTTCTCCGGCCCGCGGCCCGAGCCGGAGCTGTTCGTCCGCTGGGTGCAGAACGGCATCTTCCACCCGCGCTTCACCATCCATTCCTGGAATGACGACGCCACGGTGAACGAGCCCTGGATGTTCCCGGAGGTGACGCACCATATCCGCGACGCGATCAAGCTGCGCTATCGCCTGCTGCCGTACCTCTACACGCTGCTGTGGCAGGCCGCCGAGCAGGACGAGCCGATGATCCGCCCGGCCTTCATGGACTTCCCCGGGGACGAGGGCGCCTATGCCGAGTCGGACGACTTCCTGCTGGGCCGCGACCTGCTGGTTGCCAACGTGGTCGAGGAAGGCGCGACGACCCGAAGCGTGCGCCTGCCCGACTGCCCGGCCGGCTGGTGGGATTTCCATGCCGGGACCTGGCACGAGGGCGGCACCACGCTGACCCTCGATGTCGACCTGGGCTCCATGCCGCTCTTCGTGCGCGGCGGGGCGGTGATCCCGATGGGGAACTCCACCACCCGCGCCCATCCTGGCGCCGAGACAGAGCGCGTGCTGGCCGTCTTCCCGGCCCCGGGCGATTTCGAGGATGCCAGCGTCCTCTACGAGGATGACGGCATCACCGAGGGCGGCGCCTCCTGCGTCACCACCTTGACGCTGAAGGGCAGCGCGGACAGCCTGTCCCTGACCGCCGCCCGTGCGGGCGAGGGCGCGCCGGCGATCCCGGTGGCAAGGATCGTCCTGCCCGCGGGCGAAACCCGCAGCCTGCCCGAGGAGATCGCGCTGTGAGCACTGAAACCGTGGATATCGGCTTCGACGCCGGGGCGCTGAAGCCCCGCATCCTCCATCTGGGCTTCGGCGCCTTCGCCCGCGCCCATCCGATGGTCTATCTCTCCGAAGGCCTGGCAAAGGCCGGCGGCGACTGGGGCGTCGTCGTGGCGCGGCTGAATTCCGGCCGCGCGGCGATGGACGAGCTCGACGAAGCCGGCCACCGCTATCACGTGGCCGAAGCCGACGGAGAGGGCGTGACCCTGCGCGAGATCGGCGTCGTCACCGGCACGCTGCACCCGGCCCGCGACGGCGTCGCCGCCATCCCGGCGCTGATCGCCACGGAGGCGATGTCGGTCATCCTGCTGACCATCACCGAAAAGGGCTATTGCGCGCGCTCGGGCGGGCTCGACCGCGGCAATGCCGGGATCGTCGCCGACCTGGCCGCGCCGGAAGCCCCCGGCACCGCCATCGGCGTGATCGTCGAGGGGCTGGCGCGCCGCCGGGCCGCCGGTCATGGCGGGCTGACCGTGCTGAGCTGCGACAACCAGCCGGAGAACGGCCACCTGACCCGCGCCGTCATCCTGCAATTCGCCGAAGCGCGGGATCCTGCGCTGGCGGCTTGGATCGCCGAAACCTGCACTTTCCCCTGCTCGATGGTCGACCGGATCGTGCCTGCCATGACCGAAGAGAGCCACGCGCTGCTTGAGGACATGCTGGGCCGCCCGGACCCGAACGGCATCGTCTGCGAGCCCTTCCGCCAATGGGTGATCGAAGACGCCTTTGCCGCCGACCGCCCGCCCTTCGCCGAAGGCGGCGCGGAGCTGGTCGAGGATGTGCGGCCCTTCGAGGAGATGAAGCTGCGCATGCTGAACGGGTCGCACACGATGCTGGCCTGCCGCGGGCAGATCGCGGGCCATGTCACCGTCGACAACTGCATGGGCGACGCCGCGCTGCGCGGCAAGGCGCGCAGCCTGATGCTGGAAGAGCAGGCGCCGACGCTATCGGTGCCGGAGAGCGTCGATCTTGCCGCCTATGCCGAAGCGCTGCTGACGCGCTTCGCCAATCCGCGGCTGCGCCACCGGCTGGACCAGATCGCCTCGGACACCTCGCAGAAGATGCCGCAGCGGCTGTTCGCGCCGGCGCTTGTCCATCTGCAGAAGGACGAGGACTGGCCGGTCACGGCCGAGGGCATCGCCGCCTGGATCCGCCTGCTTTGCGACGGCCGCGGCAGCGCCGATCCTCGGAAGGAAGAGCTCGACGCCGCGGCGAAGGAGGCCGATCCGGTTGCCGCCGTGCTGGCCCTGCCGGGGCTGGTCCCTGCCGAGCTGGCCGCGCAGCCTGGATTCCTGCCGGGCGTGAAGGCCGCTTTCGCGGCGCTGCCCGAGACTGCAGCGGCGGAGTGATCCCCGGCGCGGCGCCCAAGCCGGTTCAGCTTGACGCCGCATCGCCTTTCGCAACCTGAAATCCCGGATTTCGACGCGACAGGCGATGCTTGCTTCCCGGGGCCGAAACCGGACCGGGTCAGTCAGTGCAGCCCCGCGCATCCACCGCGATCTCCCGGTCGCCGAGCCAGAGACGCGGCGCCAGCGCGGCCACCGCGCAGGCATGGTTGGGCAGGACCCGCACCTGTTCGCCCACCGCCAGCAGGCCGTCCGGATCGGCGATCACGCCGTGCTCTTCCGAGAGCCGCGCGACCGTCAGCACATGGCTCTGGCCGCCGCGCACCACCTCGATCCGGCCATGGCCGACATCGCCGCCGGTGCCATGCGCGCCCTTGTCGGAGCTCAGCTCCTTGCTGCCCGCATCGATCACCGCCCGGCCCGGCGCGGCGAAGATCACCGTCGCCTCGACCGACAGCGCGATTTCTTCCGGAGAGCACAGTCCCAGCCGCACGGCGGTCATGTCGAGGAAGGCATAGTTTCCGGGCCGCAGCTCGTCCGATCCGCGCTGGACCGGCGCGCCGAGGCAGGTGGGCGTGGAGCCCACCGAAATGCGGCCGGGCAAGCCCAGCACCGGCGCGACCTCGGCTTGGACGGCGCGCAGCTGCGCCAGCTCCTGCGCGGCGATCTCGGCCCGGCGCGCGGGTTCGGGGGCGCCATAGGCGTGGCCGGCGTGGGACAGGAGCCCGAGATAGCGCAGCGAGGGACTGGCGGCCAGGATATGCGCGAGCACCGCCGCGGCGCCGCTGCCGGCCGTCACGCCGATCCGGGCAAGCCCGGTATCGACCTTGAGGAAAACTTCCGCGATGCTGCCGGTCTCGCGCGCCGCGGCCTCCAGCACCTCCAGATGCACCGCATGGGCGGCAATGAAGCGGAGCCGGCTGCCCGTGCCTTTCGCCGCCGTCATCAGCGCGGCGGCGGCCTCCTTGCGCATCAGCGGATATGCGACGGTCACCGACGGCAGCCCGGCCCGGACGAAGACCAGCGCTTCGGAGGGTTTCGAGGCCGTGACGCCCGCCGCCCCGGCAGCCACCTGCATGCGGGCGATCTCGACGCTCTTGTGGGTCTTCACATGCGGATGCAGCTCGGCCGCGGCGGCCTTCGCGATCCCGGCCATGCGGGCGATGTTGGCGGCAAGCTTCGCGGGGTCGATCCGCACGGCGGGGGTGGCACGGGGGCTGACCGCCGCTTCCTCGAAATGCCGGGCCGGTGTCGTCTCGTTCATGCGCATCTGTCCTTCGGGCTGCGGGTCCGGCCAGATTTCCGCTGCCGCGCGGGAAGGTCAAGCAAATGCCGGCCGGCCGGAAGGCGGCCGGCCGGAAGGATCATTCCGCCGGAGCGGGAGCAGCGAGCGGCGCGTCCACGGTGACCGAGGCCACGCCATGGCGGGCGCGCAGCCCGTCGCGGTAGATCGCCTTGAAGAGCCCGAGGCACATCAGCACCATCACCACCGAGAAGGGCAGGGCGCCGATCACCATCGCCGTCTGGATCGCGGTCAGCCCGCCGACCAGCAGGAGCGCCGCCACCACGACGCCCAGAGTCACGCCCCAGAAGATGATGTGCGGCCGCGCCTTCGGCCCCTCGTCGCCGGCGGCGTTGATCGTGTTGACGATCAGCACGGCAGAGTCGGCGGAGGTTACGAGATAGGTCATCAGCAGGATGACGATCAGCACCGCCATGGCCCAGCCCAGGTAGTCGCCGAGGATCAGCCCGGTCATGGTGAAGATCTTGGCGCCGTCGGTCGAGCCGAAGATCGCGCCGCCCGCGGCGCCGTTCAGCTCCATGTCGATCGCCGTGCCGCCGCCGAAGGAGAACCAGACGAAGCACATGATCGAGGGCACGATCATCGCGCCGAGAACGAATTCGCGGATGGTGCGCCCGCGCGAGATGCGCGCCAGGAAAAGCCCGACGAAGGGCGCGAAGGCGACCCACCAAGCCCAGTAGAAGACGGTCCAGCCGCCCTGCCAGCCCTCCAGCGCCGCGCCCATTTCCGTGCCGTCGCCGCGATAGACGGTGAACAGCATCGAGGGCAGCTCCATTACGTAGTTGAGAGTGCCCATGAACAGCGCCTTCATCCCGAACCAGGTGGAGCCGAAGATCATCAGGAAGGCGAGCAGGAAGATCGACAGACCCATGTTGAGGTTCGACAGCCACTTGATGCCCTTGCCCACGCCCGACAGCGCCGAGAGCGTCGAGGCGCCCATGATGATGACCAGGGCCACGATGATCCCCATTGTGGAGGCGTTGCCCTCGTCGTTCAGCAGCCAGCCGCCGATGCCGATCTTGCTCATCCCGGCGACGAACTGCTCGACCCCGAAGCCCAGCGTTTGCGCCACGCCGAGGATGGTGGCGATCACCGCGACGATGTCGACGACATGGCCGAGCGGACCCGAGAGCCGCGACCCGAACAGCGGGGTCAGCGACGACCGGATGGTCAGCGGCAGCCCGCGGCGGTAGGTGAAATAGGCGAGTGCCAGGCCCGCGACGGCATAGGAGGACCAGGCCGAGAAGCCCCAGTGGAGATAGCTCCACTTGTAGGCGTTCAGGAAGTTGTCCATGTTCTCCGAGGTCGCCAGCCCCTGGATCACGTCGGGGTTGTTGCGGAAATGGTAGATCGGCTCGGCCACCGCCCAGGTCAGCATGCCCACCCCGATGCCCGCGCCGAACATCATGGAAAACCAGGAGAAATTGTCGAATTCCGGTTTCTCGTCGTCATGGCCGAGCTTCAGCTTGCCGGCCGCGGGCCAGAGTGCCAGCGCCAGGCAGACCAGAACGAAGAAGGCCATGACATAGACATACCAGGCCGCGAAGTTCGCCAGGATGAACTTGTTGAGCCCGCCGAGGATGGCGCCCGCCTGATCGGGGAAGGCCACCGCCCAGAGCACCAGACCGCCGACGGCGAGCTTCGAGGTCACGGTCACGTCCAGCGAGAAGCCGTGATAGAATCCGCCGTCTGCCGTCTTGATCGGCAGATGCGAGAGGGGTGGTTCGATTTTTGCCATGCGCGTTTCCCTGTTGATCGGACGGATAATTGGGACCCCGGCGGCGCCGCCCTTCGCTGCGCGGGGATGCTCGTTACGTGCGCGGGGTCATTCTCCCCGCGGAAAGCGTGCGTTCTCCTCGACCACGTTGAGGTCCATGTGGTTGCGCATGTAGCGCTCGGAGGCCTTCTGCAGCGGCTGGTAGTCCCAGGGGAAATAGCTGCCGTTCCTCAGCGCCTCGTAGACGATCCAGCGCCGTGCCTGGGAATGGCGCACCTCGGCGTCGAACCGCGCCAGGTCCCAGCGGTCCCCGGCCATCGCGCGGTAGCGCTTCAGCGTTGCCGCGTGGGCCGGGTCTCCGGCGAGGTTCGCCAGTTCGTGCGGATCGGCCTCGAGGTCGAAGAGCTGCTCGGGGTCGAGCGCGCAGGCGGTGTACTTCCACCGGCCTTCGCGCAGGCAGACCATCGGCGCGTAGCTGGCCTCGGCCGCGTATTCCATTGCCACCGGGCCGCGCGTGCCGCCATTCGCGAGCGGCACCAGGCTCTCGCCGTCGGTCCAGTCGCGGATCTCGTCGAGGCTGATCCCCGCGAGGTCGCAGAGCGTCGGGCAGATGTCGATGTTGCTGACCGGCACGTCCACGCGCCCGGCGGGCATCTGCGGCGCAGCGATCATCACCGGGACGCGGGCGGCGCCCTCGAGGAAGGACATCTTGAACCACAGCCCGCGCTCGCCCAGCATGTCGCCATGGTCGGAAACGAAGAGGATGATGGTGTTCTCCTCCTGGCGGGTGCCGCGCAGCGCCTCCATGACCTCGCCGATCTTGTCGTCCAGATAGGAGATGTTGGCGAAATAGGCGCGGCGGGACCGGCGGATGTCGTCCTCGGAGATGTCGAAACTCTTCCAGTCATTTGCGTCGAAGATGCGCTTCGAATGCGGGTCCTGGTTCGGGTATCCCAGATCGCCGACCTCGGGCAGCAGGCGGTCGCAATCCTCGTAGAGATCCCAGTATTTCCGCCGCGCCACGTAGGGGTCGTGCGGATGGGTGAAGCTGACCGTCAGGCACCAGGGGCGGGCGTCATGGCCGCGGCCGAGGTCATAGATCTTGCGGGTGGCGTGATAGGCGACCTCGTCGTCATATTCCATCTGGTTGGTGATCTCGGCCACGCCCGATCCGGTAACCGAACCCATGTTGTGGTACCACCATTCGATCCGCTCGCCCGGCTTGCGGTAATCCGGCGTCCAGCCGAAATCCGGCGGGTAGATGTCGGTCGTCAGCCGCTCCTCGAAGCCGTGCAGCTGGTCCGGCCCGACGAAATGCATCTTGCCAGACAGGCAGGTCTGGTAGCCCGCGCGGCGCAGGTGATGGGCATAGGTCGGGATCGAGGAGGCGAATTCCGCGGCATTGTCATAGACGCCGGTCCGCGAGGGCAGCTGGCCCGACATGTAGCTTGCACGTCCCGGCGCGCAGAGCGGCGAGGCGGTATAGGCGTTGCGGAACCGGGTGGACCGCTCCGCCAGGGTGCGGATGTTGGGGACATGCAGGAACTCCGCCGGGCCGTCGGGGAAGAAGGTCCCGTTCAGCTGGTCGACCATGAAGATCAGGATGTTCGGGCGGGAAGTTTCGGTCATTGTCTCTCGCTGCGCGTCAATGCCGGCGCCGGAAGGGCGCATCGGCGATATTTCATTGGGAATCCGGGGGCGGCTCCGCGGAAGACTAGTTGACTTTTCCCTATGGTCATTGGGAAATCGGCTAATGTCTGATATTGGAAAAAATTATACCAGCCTGTCGCGCCATGCCGCCGATCTGTGCCTGTTCCTGCTGGTCGCGGACTGCGGGCAGCTGTCGCTGGCCGCCGAGACCGCGGGCCTGTCGCAGCCGCGGCTGAGCCAGCGGATCAAGGCGCTGGAGGAGTCGCTGGGCCGGGTGCTGTTCCAGCGCCACCGCCGCGGCGTGACGCTGACGCGGGAGGGGCGGGAGCTGGCCGAGGTGCTGGGCCCGCCGCTCGGCGAGGCGGCGGCGGGCTTCGCGCGGCTGACGGAAAAGCGGCAGCGGCGGCAGGTGGTGATCCAGTCGGACCTCGCCTTCGCCAGCTTCCGCTTCCTGCCTGCCTTCCCCTCGCTCTGCGCCGCCTTCCCCGATCTCGGCCTGTCGCTGATGACCCGCCAGCTGCCCGAGCCGGGACCGCGCGGCGGGGCCGACCTGATGGTGCGCATGGAGCCTGCCGGCGAAGACGGCCCGTCGCGCCGCCGCCTCTTTCCCGAACGGGTGCAGGCGGTGGCCAGCCCCGGCTTCCTCGCCCGCCATCCCGGGCTCGCCACCCCTGCCGACCTGGCGACCATGCCGCTGATCGACCTCGCCGCCGACGGGGCGCCGCCCTGGTTCACCTGGACCACCTGGCTGCGCCGTTTCGGCGTCGCCCTGCCTGCACGGGCGGAGCGGATCACCTTTTCCAGCTATGACCACGTGATCCAGGCCGCCGAGGAGGGCTTGGGCGTCGCGCTCGGCTGGCGCGGGCTGACGGATGCGCGGCTGGAGGCGGGGACGCTGGCCCCGGCGGTGCCCCAGCTTGCGGAAAGCGGCATGGCCTATGTGCTGCGCATGGAAACGCCCGGAGCCTCTAAAGAGGTCCGGGCGGTGTTCGACTGGATCGCCGCGCGTTTCGGCAGCTGATCCGGGCAGGCTCAGAAGGTCAGCACGGCCTGCGTGCCGACGTCAGGCAGCTTCTCTTCCGTGAGGTTCGCGCGCGCGATCTCGAAGCCGAAGCGCAGCGTGCTGTCGGTGCTGCCCCAGACCTGGCCGCTGTCGAGCTTGAGGCAGAGCATGGTGAGGTTCGGATCCTCCTTGCCGCCCTGGAACCAGGCGGCGGCAACAGGCGACCAGATCTTCTCCAGCCGGTCTGTGTCCATGGTCTCGGTCAGGCTGCCGCGCAGGCAGGCCTGAAAGTCCTGCTTTTTGCCCATCAGCACGTATTTGGCCTTCTGGCCGGGGACGAGCTTGCGGACCAAGTCAGTTTCCCTTGAGGTCAGGAACCAGATCTCGTTCTTCGCCCAGTCGGGGAAATGGGTCATCGGCTGCATGTGGTCGGCCGCGCCTTCGACGCCGAGCATGCCGGCCCGCAGGTCTTCCATCTGCTCGCTCAGGGCGGTGCGCGGGTCTTTCTCGATTGCGGAATAGGCGTTCATGGCGATCTCCTTCCGTGTTGCGTCGTCTGGGTGGTCAACGGCGAAACCGGCAGGACGTTCCCTGCGCGCTCAGGCGGATAGCCCGGCGGCGAGGCGGAGATCCGCTGTCACCTTTGCCTGCAGCTCGGCCCGCAGGACGGGATCGGGCAAGCGCAGCAGATGCGCCGGATGCAGCGTCAGCAGGCAGGGCGTGCCGTCGGCCAGCGTCTCGACCGTGCCGCGGCGGCGGGCGATGTCGCGCCCGTTGCCGGTCAGGGAAAAGGCCGCCGTCGCGCCCATGGCGAGGACCGCCTTCGGCCGGACCAGCTTCCGCTCCAGATCGAGCCACCAGCGGCAGGCCTCCACCTCGCCTGCATCGGGACGCTGGTGGATGCGGCGCTTGCCGCGCGGCGTGAACTTGAAATGCTTCACCGCATTCGTCACCCAGGCGGCAGCGCGATCCAGCCCCGCTTCCTCTGCCATCGCGTCGAAAAGCTGCCCGGCCGGACCCGCGAAGGGGCGTCCCTCCAGATCTTCGCGGTCGCCCGGCTGTTCGCCAACGATCATCAGCCGTGCGGTTTCCGGCCCTTCTCCCGCCACCCCTTGCGTCGCGCAGCCGCCGATCGGGCAGCGGCGGCAGGCATCGAGCGCAGGTTTCATCGTCGCCAGCGTCGCCCCCTCGGGCAGGGCGGGCCGCTCCGGCCTCAACTTGGCCGCGCGCGTCGGCGGTTCGGTCGGCATCGCGGCCTGCATCGCCATGGCGCGTTCCGGCGCAGTGCGGATCAGCTCGGGGATCAGTTCTGCCTCGGGCAGGTTCTTCCAGTATTTCCGCGGCATCTCCGAGGTCATGGCCGAGACCATCAGCCGGGCCGGGTTGAAGATATTGGCGAAATATGTCCGCCACAGGTCTTCGGTGGCATCGGCGGGCGGCGGTGCCTTGCCTTGCGTTTCGCTGAAGTTCAGGGCGCCATCCTCGAACCGCGCGGTCAGATGCGGCGTTGCGATCACCCAGTCCATGTCGCCGAAGCGCCCGGCGAAGAACGGCGCGGCCGCCTCCGCGATCGGGTGGGCCGGCTCGAACCAGGCGGCGAAGGCGCGGCGCACTGCCGCCGGGTCGCCGATCTCGCGGAACCTCACGAAGGCATGCATCTTGTGGATGTCCCGCCGCACCGCCTTTTCCTGTGCCAGCAGCCGGTGCAGCGCAGGGTCCGAGCGGTCGCCCCAGCGCAGCCGGCCCTGCGACAGGCGCAGCACGATCGCATAGGCGCGGGCGAAGCGTTCGGGGTCGGAATGGTGCAGCGCGGTCTCGATCCGCTCCACGGCCTCGCGGGGCAGCCGCAGCTCGATCGCCTGACCGGCCCGGAGCCCGGGGGTTTCGCCGAACAGGTCCGGCGCGGGGTCGCCTACCGTCCATCGCACCTCTTCCGCGGGCACGCCGGACGCCGCCAGCCGCCGCGCCTCGGCCCGCCAGGCGGCGACCATGCCGATCCGGGGCAGAATGACCTGCATCAGAACAGGCTCAGCTGCTCTGGCGGCGACGCGAAACGGGCGCGCAGCTGCGCGGCGTCGGGCAGGGCGCCCGGCGACCAGCCGGGCAGCGAGATGAAGGGCCGCGCGTTCTTCAGGTTGCAGCCGATCCGCACCAGATCCTCGTAGCGCACCTCCCGGTGCCTTCGCGCGGCGAGGATGCGGTCGACGGAGCGCGGCCCGAAGCCCGGCACCCGAAGGAGCATCTCGCGCGGCGCGCGGTTGACCGCGACCGGGAACTGCCCGCGATTGGCCAGCGCCCAGGCGAGCTTCGGGTCGATCTCCAGATCGAGCATGCCGGCGGGCGGCGCGATCTCCGCCGCCTCGAAGCCGTAGAACCGCATCATCCAGTCGGCCTGGTAGAGCCGGTGCTCGCGCATCAGCGGCGGACGGATCAGCGGCAGGGATTTCGACGCGTCGGGGATCGGCGAGAAGGCCGAATAATAGACCCGCCCCAGCCGGTAGGCGGAATAGAGCGTCGCCGATTGTCCGAGTATCTGGCTGTCGGTCGCCGTGTCGGCACCGACGATCATCTGGGTGGATTGTCCGGCCGGGGCGAAGCGCGACGGTCGCTTGCCGCGATGGCTGGTCTCGCGCGCGGCATCCCGGCGCATCCGGACATCCGCCATGGCGCGGCGGATCGTGCGCGAGGATTTCTCCGGCGCGAGGCTTTCCAGCGCGGTTTCCGTCGGCAGCTCCACATTGATCGACAGCCGGTCGGCCCAGATGCCCGCCTGCTCGATCAGCTCCGGCGCGGCGTCCGGGATGGTCTTGAGGTGGATGTAGCCGCGGAAATTCTCCCGCTCGCGCAGGGTCCGCGCGATCCGCACCATGTCGGCCATCGTGTCGTCCGGGCTGCGGATGATGCCGGAGGAGAGGAACAGCCCCTCGATATAGTTGCGGCGGTAGAATTCGATGGTGAGCTTGACCACCTCGTCGACCGAGAACCGCGCCCGCTCCACCCGGCTGGAGGCACGGTTGACGCAATAGGCGCAGTCGTAGATGCAGAAATTCGTCATCAGGACCTTCAGAAGGCTGATGCAGCGCCCGTCCGGCGCATAGGCATGGCAGATGCCCGAGCCGCCGGAGGATCCCAGCCCCTTGCCGTCCTTCGAGGACCGTTTCTCGCCCCCCGACGACGCGCAGGACGCGTCGTATTTCGCCGCGTCGGCGAGGATCGCAAGTTTCTCGGAGAGAGTGCGCTTGACCATATGTTCGTCATATGTTCTGCGCGGGGCCGGTTCAAGCCCCCCGGACATGCCGGAGGGCCCTGCGGGGTCAGAGCCCGTATTGCTCGCGCGCGATGTCGCCCAGGCCGACCGCATCCAGTGCCGAGAGCGGCGCGAGGAAGGTCACCTGGATCACGCCCGGCGCGCGGCCGATCTCGATGGCCCCGTTGATCGTCGCGCGGTTGCGGACTTCGGCGACGGTCATGTCGAGCAGCTTCGCCGCCCGCTCCAGCCCGTTCTCGATTGCCGAATTCATGTCGGCCGCGGTGCCGATCACCGAAACCGGCGCGGTCTCGACGATCTCCGCCACGCCGTACTGCGCCGCCAGCCGCGCTGCCTTGGCTTTCTCCGCCGCGCTGAAGGGCTTGGCCAGCGGCGGCAGGTCCTCCTCGAGCGGGAACAGCACCGGCCCGTCGATCGGATAGCCCTTCTTCAGCTCGACCTGCAGAGTCACCGACCCCGCCACGTCCATCGTGTGGCCAGCGATTTCGCCGTCGCCCTGGGCGGCATGCATGTCGCCCATGTAGATGCCGGCGCCCGGCACCTTGACCGGCGCGACCAGCACCGCGCCGGGGCGCACCGCGTCGATGTCGAGATGGCCGTCGGTCTTGTGCTCGGCCAGCTCCTCGGGGGTCAGCGCGTAGTCATGCGGGGCCTCGACGAGGAAGGCGCCGAAATCGCCGGCATTGTGGCTGTCGGGCATGGCCTTGGACGGGCAGGTGCCGAGCTGGCCGAGGAAGGGCCGCATCCGCACGATCATGCCCGGCATGTCCGAGGGCGCATAGGTCAGGATCGAATGCTGGCGCGAGGCGTCGGGCAGGGCGGCATAGGCGGGCGCGTCCTTCGCGATCTCCTCCGCGGCCTCGGCCGGCAGGGTCAGGCCGACCGCGCGGGTCTGGTCGAAGCCCACCGTGTAGCCATGCACGATCTGGAACGGGGTCACCGCGTTCCCGCACTTGTCGCATTTCACCGCCTGCTGGCCGATCCCCTCGACATGAGTCTCGGGCCAGACCTCGTCGCAGGTCGGGCAGCGCGCGGCGACATAGGGGTCGCCGAGGCAGAAGCCCTCGGGCGAGCTGTCATGGCCGGACGCCGTCGCCATCGAGGTGACATAGACATCGCGGATGCGGATCACCACGGCATCGCCGGGCTCCGCGCCCTCGACCGCGACCGGGCGGGTGACCTCGTGGCCGCCGCGCAGGGCTGGCGTGATCATCGGGCCCCAGCAGCCGGGCGCGGTATTGGCGATGATCGTGCCGCCGCTGGCGACCGGGCCCAGCATCGGCTGGTTCGGATCGAGCACGCTGTTGGTGAAACCGTCGACGATGACGCTGCGCTGCGCCGTTCTTGCCGGGCTGCTTCCGTCGGGCATCTGGACCTCCGTCTTTCTGGCCAGGGACTGCCCGGATGCGGCGCCTGCAATCCCGCGTGCGCAAGCATTTACCGTGCCGAAGCCCGTCAAGATCGGGTGATGATGGGCCGGCTGCCTGCGGGACGGGCAGGATGCGTGCCCGGCGGGCAGCACTTCGCCGGTCCCGGGCGGCTTCTCGGCCAGGCAGTCCGCCGCGGATGGCCGGGCCGGCATCCGGTCTCCGGAGCAGCTGGGAAGGCCGGAGCGGGCCGGGCCTCGGGCTGCAAGTCCCGCGTTTCCGGCGGTTCCTGCGGGCCGCTGGAGGGTACTGGATTGCCTGGCAGACGATTGCGTCGAAGCCGGCAGCCGGACGGGGGGCAGCGCCTTGGGTGTCGCGGTGCCAGTCCCCGAGACTGCCGGGATGCCCCTCGGCCGCCCTCGATCCAGTGCCGTCGCTTCCGCGTGGCGGAGAGAGTTCCATGTCGCGGCAGCTTTCAGGCAGGAGCCAACGCCGAACGCCGGGGGCGTCAGATCCATTTCGAACCCAGCAGGCGTTGATCATGTGGGCCGGACCAACGGCACGGGTGGGCATCGGTCACGCCCGGCGCTCCGCGCCGGTGCCGCAGGATGGCTGGCGAGAGAGGACACGCCCCGCTGCGATCGCTCATCGCTCATCGCTCATCGTGCCCGGTGAAAAGCAGAAACCGTGGCAGCCCGCAACGGCATGCAGCGTCGAAGCCGGGCCGCCCGTTTGCCCCTCCCCGGACTCGGGCAGATTGGGCGGCCCGGCTTCGACGGAGGCTGGATGCGGTCCCGTGGGCCTTCAAGTTGTCGGCATCGGCCCCATTCCCGACGCTCTGCCCGGCGCCATCCGGCGCAAGCCTCGAACGGAGCAGGCAGCGGGAAGGCCGCCCAGCCCATTGACCCCGAACCGCAATCATGGGGCTGGATCGTGGCAGCCCTGGAGTCGCGCATGTCCCGCGCCGTCCCACGCGGAGGCTGAGCATCTGCGCCATCGGATTCCGATGGATCCGGTGCCTGCAAGCCGCGCCGTGCGGCCTGCCCCCCCGAGCGCGGGCCCCGCCAGCACAGGCCCTGCGCGCGCCGAAGCCTGTGCCGCCGGGGGCAGGCCGGTCGTTCCTCAGCCGTGTCCGCAGAATCTCCGTCAGAGGGGGCAGGCACTCCGGCTCGGGCCGGTTTTCCCGCGAAAACGGCGGGCGTCGGGCCGCTCCGGAGGGAGACCCGGACCGTGCCGCGCCGGGGAGGTCAGCGCGGCCGGAGCATGGGGCCGCCGAGGGCGCGCCGGGCAGGGCAGATGTCCCGTGCCGCCCCGGAATGACCGGAGCGCAACCGGCCCTGCCGGAGGCGGCAACCGGCGGTGCCCACCCGCCCGCCATGGCCGCTTGCCACAGGAGGGACGGCGGCGGATAGTCGGGCCATGACCGGCGATCTGGTGAATGCGCTCGGCGGGATCGGGCTGTTCCTGTTCGGGATGTTCTGGCTGACGGACGGGCTGCGCAGCCTGGCCGGCGGCGGGCTGCGGACCGCGCTGTCGCGCTTCACTTCCACGCCGCTCACGGGCGCGCTCACCGGGGCGGCGACCACTGCGCTGATCCAGTCCTCCAGCGCGACCACCGTGACCGCGGTCGGTTTCGTCAGCGCGGGACTGCTGACCTTTCCGCAGGCGCTCGGCATCATCTTCGGCGCCAATATCGGAACGACCATGACCGGCTGGCTGGTCGCCATCCTCGGCTTCAAGCTCGATCTCGGCACCGTCACGCTGCCGCTCGTGTTCCTCGGCGCGCTTCTGCGGCTCTCGGGCGGCAGGCTCCGCCCGCAGATCGGCACGGCGCTGGCGGGCTTCGCGCTGATCTTCCTCGGCATCGACGTGATGAAGGAGAGCTTGGCCGGGTTCGAGGGCGTGGTGACGCCGCGGGACTTCCCGCAGGACAGCCTCTGGGGCCGGCTGCAGCTGGTGGCTGCGGGGGCGGCGATCACGCTGGTCACGCAATCCTCCAGCGCCGGGGTGACCGCGGCGCTGGCGGCGATCGGGGCGGGGGCGATCAGCCTGCCGCAGGGCATGGCGCTGGTGATCGGCATGGATGTCGGCACGACCTTCACCGCGGTGCTGGCGACGCTGGGCGGCTCGACCGCGGCGCGGCGGACCGGGTTTTCGCATGTCATCTACAACTGCCTCACCGGAATCCTCGCCTTCGTGCTGCTCGGTCCGGCCGCCGCCCTGCTGGAGGGGCGCGGCACGGATAGCCAGATCGCGCTGGTCGCCTTCCACTCCGGATTCAACATCCTCGGGGTGATCCTGGTGCTGCCGTTCGCGGGCGCCTTCGCGCGGCTGGTCACCGCGGTGATCCGCGATCCGGTGCCCGGCCTGACCGGCAGCCTCGGCCCGGAAATGCTGCGCGACCCCGAAGCCGCCGCCGATGCCGCGATCTCGGCGCTGGAGACGGTGTGCGAGGCGCAGTTCCGCCATCTCGCGTTCCGGCTGGGCCGGGCGGCGCCGGAGCGCGAGGATGCCGACGGGCTGCGCGCGCTTGCCGAGGCGCTGCCCGAGCTGCGCCGCTTCACCGACGCGATCCCGCCTGCATCCGGCAGCGCGCCCGCGCCCGAGCGGCTGGTCTCGGCGCTGCATGTCCAGGACCATCTGGGACGGCTCTATTTCCGCTGCACCGAGGAACGGCGGATCGCGGCGCTTGCGGAGGACCGGCAGCTGCGCCGCCTCGCCTGCCTGCTGGGGGCGGTCGCGGGCGAGACCGCGAGGTCGGCGGATCCGGCGGCGGCCGAGCAGCGGCTGAACAAGCTCCGGCGGCTGATGCGGCGGCGGCGGGAAGCCTACCGGCAGCGGCTGCTGGCCCAGGCGCGCCGCGGCGGTGCGGGCGGCGAGGCGCTGGCCCGGCGGCTGGAGGCGATGCGCTGGCTGCAGAGGGTCAGCTACCATCTCTGGCGGATCGGACATCACATGGCTCTGATCCGCGAGGGCCGCGCCCCGGTCAGCCAGCGGCGCGAGGCGGCGGTCGACGTGCTGGAGGACTGAGCGCCGTGCCTCTCTGCCGTCGCGGCAATTCCGGCGGATGCCCCAAATTCTCCGCCGGGTCCTTGATTCATCCGGCTTTTCCGTGACATTCATCATGCTTAATTCGGTGGGACGGATATCCGGGGGACAGCGAAGATGGCCGGGAACGGAAGACGCGTGTTCTGCGCGGCCGGAGAAGGCGGGACCGGGTTCGGCGGGTTCGATCCGGGCAAGGGCGCCCTGCTGGAGGACAGCCCGGACTGGGAAGGCCGCTTCGAACTGTTCGACACCTTCGACGCCGAGGTCGCAGCGGCGGGCGGGCTGCTGGTCTCGACCGAGGCCGGGCTGGTGCTTCTCGGCGGCACCGACATGCCCGCCCAGCCGCCTGCCGCCCCCGGCTTCGTCGCGCGGATGCCCGCCGGACCGGTGACGGAGGCGCTGTCGGGACCCGTCTCGCCCCTGCGCGCGCTGATGGCCGTGGCCGCCGGCACCGCGCTCCGCCGCCGCCTGAAGCTGGTCGATGACGAGGAGAAGACGCTGCTGCGCTGCGAGCTCTGGGAGCTGCGGCCGGAGGCGGGCACGCCCGTCTCGCTGGCCGTGCTGTCGCCGCTGCGGGGCTACGAAAAGGCGTTCCGCCGGGCAGAGGCGCATTTCGGCGCCGCCGCGCCGCTCGATGCCGCCGAAGCGGCCGCGCTGCTGCGCGGGCCGGAGGCCGGACTGCCCGCCGGGCCGGCCGAGCCGATGACCGCGGACGAGACGGCCTTCGACGCGGCCACCGGGCTGATCCGTGACCAGCTGGCGATCGCGCGCTGCCATGAACCCGGCATGATCGCCGATATCGACACCGAGTTCCTGCATGACTACCGCGTCGCGCTGCGCCGCGTCCGCTCGGTCGTCTCGCTGTTCAAGGGCGTCTTCTCGGAGGCCCAGACCGAAAGCCTGAAATCCCGCTTCGGCGCGCTGATGGCCCGGACAGGGCGGCTGCGCGACCTCGATGTCTACCTGCTGGAGCGGGAGCAGTACATGGCGCTGGTCCCCGAGGCGCGCCGCGGCGGCATCGGCAAGCTTTTCGGCCGCTTCGCCGCCGAACGCGATGCCGAGCAGAGGAAGCTCGCCGCCTGGATAGGCACCAAGGGCTATGCGCAGGAGATCGCGCGGCTGGAGAAGCTCTTCGCCAAGCCGAAGAAGCTGGAGCGCGGACCCGAGGCGGAGCGCCATGCGCTCGGCTATGCGCGGCAGCTGATCTGGAAGCGCTACCGCAAGGTCTGCAAGCTGGCGCAGGGGATCGGCACCTGTCCCGACGAGCAGGTCCACGAGCTGCGCATCCACTGCAAGAAGCTGCGCTACCTGATGGAATTCTTCGCGCCGCTGTTCGGCGAGGCCGAGGTCAAGCGGCTGATCAAGGCGCTGAAGAAGCTGCAGGACAATCTGGGCCTCTTCAACGACTACTCGGTGCAGCAGGTCGCGCTGGAGGAGGCCGCGGCAGGCATTGCCGCCGATCCAGGCCCCGAGACGGTGGAGATCGCCGCCGCCATCGGCGCGCTGGTCACGGTGCTGCACCAGCGCCAGCGCGCGGAGCGCGACCGCGTGGCCGCTTCCTTCGCCGCCTTCGACAGCGAAGGGACCCGCGCCGAATTCCGCAAGCTCTTCAATCCCGGGGAGGACACCGCATGAAGATCGTCGCCTGCTATTCCAACAAGGGCGGCGTCGGAAAGACGGCGACCTCGGTCAATCTCGCGCACGGGCTGGCGCGGTCCGGCAAGCGGGTGCTGCTGTGCGATCTCGACCCGCAGGGCGCCTCGGGCTTCTATTTCCGGGTGAAGCCGTCGAAGAAGCTGACCGAAGGCAAGTTCTTCACCGATGTCGAACGCTTCACCCGCGCGATCCGCGGCAGCGATTTCGACAATCTCGACATCCTGCCCGCCAACATGACCTTCCGCGATTTCGACGTCTTCCTGTCGCGCATGAAGAACAGCCGGTCCCGGCTGAAGAAGGCGCTGAAGAGCGTCGAGGGCGATTACGACATCATCCTGCTCGACTGCCCGCCGAACATCTCGACGCTGTCGGAGAACGTGTTCAAGACCGCCGACGCGATCCTGGTTCCGGTGATCCCGACCACGCTGTCGGAGCGCACCTTCGAGCAGCTGCTGGACTTCTTCGCGGAGCGGGACCTGCCGAAGAAGAAGATCCTCGGCTTCTTCTCGATGGTGCAGAGCGCCAAGAAGCTGCATGGCGAGACGATGGCGGGGATGACGAAGGCCCATTCCAAGCGGCTGATGGACGTGGCGGTGCCCTTCGCCTCGGAGATCGAGAAGATGGGCGTGCACCGCGCGCCGGTTGCCGCCTTCGCCCCCGGCAGCAGCGCGGCGGTCAAGGCCTATGCGGCGCTCTGCGGGGCGGTGTCCGCCCGGATCTGACCCCGCTTCGCCGTGCCGCGGGCATCTGTCATCATGCTGTCATGGCCTTGTGTTCAGTGGCCGCGGTGCCGCGGTCCGCGGCAGGGGAATCGGGAGAGCGCGGGATGCAGGACGCAGCGGCGGAGACGATCGGAACGGCCGAACTGGCCGGAGGGCTGCGGGAGACGCTGCTGGAGCTGCGCGCGGCCGTGACGGCCGAGGCCGCCGCCGCCATGGCAGGCTGGGCAGCGCCGGCGGAGCGCGGCGGCACCCGCGCGCAGCTGGAAAATCTCGCCCTCTACCTCGCCATGCGCCGCCACGACCTGACCGGGCTGCAGGAGGACCTGGCGGCCCTGGGCCTGTCCTCGCTGGGCCGCGCCGAAGCGCATGTGCTGGGCACGCTCGATGCGGTGATCGCCGCGCTCGGCGCGCTGGCAGGACAGCCGCAGCCCGCGCGGTCCCTGCCGCGCGGCGGCAGACGCCGGACGCGGATGGCGGCGGAACGCGACGAGATCTTCGGGGCCGACCCGTCCGGGCCGCAGACGCGGATCATGGCGACGCTGCCGTCGGAGGCGGCGGAGGATCCCGCGGTGACCGGGGCGCTGGTGCAGGCGGGCGCCAGCTGCCTTAGGATCAACTGCGCCCATGACGGGCCCGCGGCCTGGCGCGCCATGGCCGCGCATGGCCGGAAAGCGGCAGAGGCCGCGGGGCGCGACCTGCGCATCGCCATGGACCTTGCCGGTCCCAAGGTGCGCACCGCGGAGATGCGGATGCCGAAGTCCTTTCTCGGGCGCGAGAAGGACAGCCACCTGAAGAAGCTCAGGAAGGCCGGGCTGGACCCGCGGGCGCAGGGGCCGAAGCTGATGCCGGGCGACCGGCTGGTCCTTGTGCGACAGCTTTCGGAGAAGCCGAAGCTGCCCGAGGCGACACTGAGCCATCCCGAGCTGCTGCTCGCGGCGCGCTCCGGCGCCGATATCTGGTTCGACGACGGAAAGATCGCCGGGCGGATCGCCGATTGCGATGCCGATCATGCGCTGGTGGAGCTGCGCGGCCTTCCCGCGGAAGGCGTCCGGCTGAAGCCCGGCAAGGGCGTGAACCTGCCCGGCGCGCCGCTCGACATTCCCGCGCTCGACGCCGCCGACCTGGCCGCGCTGGATACGGCCGTGGAGATCGCCGACGTGATCGGCTTCAGCTTCGTGCAGACGCCGCAGGATATCCGCGACCTGCGGGGCTCGATCGCGGGCAAGCTGCCCGAGGGGCGCCCGGCCCCGGCACTGATCCTGAAGATCGAGACCGGGCGCGCGGTCGCAAACCTGCCGCGGCTGATCGCCGAGGCTCTGGGCGGCGGGCCCGTCTCGGTGATGATCGCCCGGGGAGACCTGGCGGTGGAGATCGGGCTGGCGCGGCTTGCAGAGATCCAGGAGGAGATCCTATGGCTCTGCGAGGCGGCGGGCGTGCCGGTGATCTGGGCGACGCAGGTGCTGGAATCGCTGGCCAAGGAGGGGCACGCGACCCGCGCCGAGGCCACCGATGCGGCGATGGCGCAGCGCGCGGAATGCGTGATGCTGAACAAGGGGCCGCATGCTGCCGAGGCGGTTGGCTTCCTGCGCCAGATCCTCGGCCAGATGGACCGGCACTATGCCAAGAAATTCCCCCGTCTCGGCCCGCTCAACGCCTGGCACGCCCCGCAGGAGGCGTGAGCGCAGAAACCGGAAATAGCCGCCCGATTTCCGGCGCCGCGGGCCGGGCAGGGATGGTAGAAGGGCGCATGCTCTTCGACCTGCCGGATCACGCCACGATGCATGCCGCCCTTCTTGCCCGCGATGCGAGCTGGGAGGGCCGCGCCTATGTCTGCGTCTCCACCACCGGGATCTTCTGCCGGCTGACCTGCCCGGCGCGGAAGCCCCTGCCGGAGAACTGCAGCTTCCACGCCACCGTCGCCGAATGCATGGAGGCAGGGTTCCGCCCCTGCAAGCGCTGCCGTCCGCTGGCGAAGGCCGGGGCCGAACCGGCGGTGACCGAGCTTCTGGCCATGCTCGAAGCCGATCCCGGGCGGCGCTGGCGCGAGCGCGACCTGATCGCCGCCGGATACGATCCCTCGACCCTGCGCCGCACCTTCCGGCGGCATTTCGGCATGACCTTCCTGGAGATGGCGCGGCTCAGGCGGCTGCGCGAGGGGTTCGCGGCGCTGGAGCAGGGCGGCAAGGTGATCGCGGCGCAGCTCGATGCCGGGTTCGAGTCGGCCAGCGCCTTCCGCGCGGCCTTTGCCCGGCTCCTCGGCCGCGCGCCCGGCGAGCTGCGGGCGGGGCAGCTCCTCTCGGCCAGCTGGATCCCGACGCCGCTGGGCGACATGATCGCGGTGGCCAGCGCCAGCCATCTGCATCTGCTGGAATTTGCCGGCCGCAAGGCGCTGCCTGCGGAATTGCGCCAGCTGGAAACCGAGGCGCGCGGGCCGGTCGGACTGGGGCGGACGGACCCGCTCGATCAGGCGGCGGAAGAGCTGGCGCGGTATTTCGGCGGACAGGATGCGATTTTCGCGACGCCCCTGGCTCCGGGCGGCACGGCCTTCTCGCGGCAGGTCTGGGCCGCGCTGCGCCGGATCCCGGCGGGAGAGACGCGCTCCTATGGCGACCTGGCGCGGGAGATCGGGCGGCCGGAGGCAGTGCGCGCGGTGGCGCGGGCGAACGGGGCGAACCGGATCGCGGTGATGATCCCCTGCCACCGGGTGATCGGCGCGGACGGATCGCTGACCGGCTATGGAGGCGGTCTCTGGCGCAAGCAGCGGCTGATCGAAATTGAGGCCGCGCTGCGCGGAGGACGCGCCCCGGAGGGCGCGCCGGAAAGGCTGGGGGACGGGCGCTGACCCGTCCCGGCCGGGATCAGCTGCGCGGCTTGGCGTTTTCCGGATCGTAGAGCGGGGCATAGCCGACGCCTGCGACCTCGACCGGGTAGGTCTCGTCGAAATAGGTGACGTTCAGCTTGCGCCCCACCTGGCAGTAGTCCCAGGGCAGATAGGCCAGCGCGATGTTCTTGCCGACGGTGGGGCCGTAGCAGACCGAGGTCGTGTATGAGCGGCGGCCTTCGCTGTCGGTCAGGATCGAACCGGTGTCCGGATCCATCACCGGCATGGTGGTGTTCGGATAGCGCTTCACGCCGTTCCGGTCGGTGTTCTCGGTCATCACCAGCGTGCAGAGCATCGCCGGCTGGTGCTCGCGCGCCTTGTACTCGACATGCTTGGCCTTGCCGCGGAAATCGGCCTCTTTCACCTTCGGACGCGCCAGATCGGCTTCCATCAGGTTGTACTGGGTGATGAGATCCGCGTTCTGCAGGCGGAGCGACTTCTCCAGGCGGCGGGAGTTGGCATAGGTCTCCACGCCGACCGCCATCACCCCGGTGGAGCGCAGCGCGTCCCAGACGGCGAGGCCGTCCTCATAGGCCATGTGCAGTTCCCAGCCCTGCTCGCCGACATAGGAGATGCGGAAGGCTGTGACCGTCTTGCCCGCAATCTCGATCGGGCGGATGGCCGCGAAGGGGAAGTTCTCGACGTTCAGGGCTTCCGGATCCGCGACGACCTTTTTCAGGTTCTCGCGGGCATTCGGGCCCCAGATGCCGATGGTGGTGAACTTCTCGGTCGTTTCCTCGATGGTGACGTCGAGGCCGCGGTCCTGCGCCACGCGGCGCATGTAGATCAGGTCGCGCGGGCCGGCATCGGCGCCGTTCACCAGGCGGCAGCGGTCCGCCATGCGGAAGACGGTGAAGTCCGCCCGCACCATGCCCTCGTCATCGAGCATGTGGGTGTAGATGCCCTTGCCGATATTGGCGTCGCCGCCGATCTTGGCCGCGCAGAGCCATTCCATCAGCTCGACATGGTCCGGGCCGGAAATGTCGGTCATGTGGAAATGCGACAGGTTGATCAGGCCGCAATCCGCGGACATCTCCAGCTGCTCGGCGTTGGAGACGCGCCAGAAATGGCGGTTGTCCCACTCGGCCTCGCGCACCGGCACCTGGTCGGCGTATTTCTCCAGCAGGTGCTCGTTCGCGGCATAGCCATGCGCGCGCTCCCAGCCGCCGAGTTCCATGAAATAGCCGCCGAGTTCGACCTCGCGCTCGTAGAAGGGCGAACGGCGGACGCCCCGGCCCTTGGAGAAGGGTTCGCGGACATGGACCGGCGGGTTGTAGATCTTCTTCGCGGTCTCCCAGCAGCGGTCCGCGATGAACTGCTCGTCGAGCTGGAAGTCGGAGAAGCGCGAATAGTCGATCCGGTTGTGGTCGATATGGGTGCGCCCGTCGGTCATCCAGTCGGCGATGAGCTTGGCCATGCCGGGCGCGTCCTTGACCCAGATCGCGACCGCGTACCACAGGCCGCGCACCTTGCGGCTTTCGCCCATCGAGGGGCCGCCATCGGTGGTGGTCTGCAGCAGGCCGTTGAAGGAATGGCTCTCGTTGAAGCCGAGCTCCGCCAGGATCGGGGTCAGCTCCATCGCGCGTTCGAGGGGCTCGATGACGTCCTCCAGCACGAGGTCGCGCATCGACGGCCCGAGACGGGCCTGGCCCTTCTCGAGAATGTCGCGCGGATGCACCATCCGCGGCTCGTTCTCGTAGTAGTAGCCCCATTCCATCTGGCCGCCTTCGGTGGTGGCGGGGTCGCCGGTGTCGCGCATGTAGGCGGAGTTGCCCTGGTCGCGCAGCAGCGGACGGCCGATTTCCAGGCCGGTGCCCGCGAATTCGTCATACGGACCGAAGAAGGTCAGCGGGTGGTCGACGGGCATGACCGGCAGGTCCTCGCCCACCATGCCGGCGATCAGGCGGCCCCAGAGGCCGGCGCAGACCACGACATGGTCGGCCATGATGGTGCCGCGATGGGTCTTCACGCCCACGACGCGGCCGTTTTCCTGGATCAGCTCCAGCGCCGGGGTATTGGCGAAGGCGCGCAGCTTGCCGGACTTTTCGCCGGCATCGACCAGCTTGCCTGCGACGGTCTGCGAGCGCGGCACGACAAGGCCCGCATCCGGGTCCCACATCGCGGCCTGGATCTGGTCCTCTTCGAGAAGCGGGAACTTCTCCTTGGCCTCGGCGGCGGTGATCATCTTCACGCGGGTGCCGAAGGCGCGGCCCGAGTCGCAGCGGCGCTTCAGCTCCTCGAGGCGCTCGTCATCGCCGACGCGCGCGACTTCGAGCCCGCCGATGCGGCTGTAATGGCCCATCTTCTCGTAGAAATCGACAGAGTACATCGAGGACCAGGTGCTGAGCAGGTCGTGGCTGGTCACGTAGCAGAAATCCGACGCGTGGCCGGTGGAGCCGATATCGGTCGGGATGGCCGACTTGTCGATGCCGACGATGTCGTCCCAGCCGCGCTCGATCAGGTGATGCGCGACCGAGGCGCCGACGATGCCGCCGAGGCCGACGATGACGACTTTGGCTCTTTCCGGGAAAGCTGCCATTGGAGAATTCCTTCTACGCGGGTGTGCCAGCCAGTTTCAGCATGCGGCGGGGGTTGCGGACAACGGCCTTTGCGGCCCTTGAAACGGTTTTTCCCGCGCGGAGCAGGGGGCTCCGCGCGGGGGTCGGTCCGGGCTGCGGGGGACGTGGCAGCCCGGCCATGTCAGAGTTCCGGCGCGGGCAGTCCCGCGCGGCGGAAGGCGGCGAGCGCCGTGTTGTGCATCAGCGTCATGATGGTCATCGGGCCGACGCCGCCGGGAACCGGCGTGATCGCGCGGGCGCGGGTGGAGGCGCCCTCGAAATCGACATCGCCCTTCAGCAGCGTCTGGCCGTCGCGCATCACCCGGCTGGTGCCGACATCGATGACGGTCGCGCCCGGCTTGATCCATTCGCCCTTGACCATCTCCGCCTGGCCGACGGCGGCGACGACGATATCGGCGCGCCCGACCTTCTCGGCCAGATCCCTGGTGCGCGAATGCGCCATGGTCACCGTGCAGCTTTCGCCGAGCAGCAGCTGCGCCATCGGCTTGCCGACCAGGATCGAGCGGCCGATGACGATGGCGTCGAGGCCGGAGAGGTTGCCGAGGGTTTCCTTCAGCAGCATCAGGCAGCCCAGCGGGGTGCAGGAGACGAGGCCGGGAAGCCCCGAGACCAGCGCGCCGGCCGAGGCCGGATGCAGCCCGTCCACGTCCTTCGCAGGGTCGATCGCCTCGATCACCGCGAGGCTGTCGAGATGGCCGGGCAGGGGCAGCTGCACCAGGATGCCGTCGACGGTCCCGTCGGCATTGAGCCGGTCGACGAGGTCCAGCAGGTCCTCCTGCGCGGTGTCCTCGGGCAGCACGTGCTCGAAGCTTTCCATGCCCAGCTTGCGGGCCATGCGGCCCTTGGAGCGGACATAGATCTCGCTGGCCGGATCGGTGCCGACCAGAACCACGGCGAGGCCGGGCTTGCGCCCGGTCTGCGTGCCGAAGGTTTCCGCGGCGGCGGCGATCCGGGTGCCGAGGCCGGCCGCGTGGGCCTTGCCGTCGATGATCTGTGCGGTCATCGCTGTCCCTTTCAGAGCGCGGCTTCGAGCTGCGGCAGGACCTCGAAGAGGTCGCCCACCAGCCCGTAATCGGCGACCTGGAAGATCGGCGCTTCCTCGTCGGTGTTGATCGCCACGATCACCTTGGAGTCCTTCATGCCGGCAAGGTGCTGGATCGCGCCCGAGATGCCGCAGGCGATGTAGAGCTCGGGGGCCACGACCTTGCCGGTCTGGCCGACCTGCAGGTCGTTCGGCGCGTAGCCGGAGTCGACCGCGGCGCGCGAGGCCCCGACGGCGGCGCCGAGCTTGTCGGCCACCGGCGACAGGGTGGCGCGGAACCTTTCGTCCGAGCCGAGCGCGCGGCCGCCGGAGACGATGATCTTGGCCGAGCCCAGTTCCGGACGGTCCGAAGCGGAGAGGATGTTCTCGACGAAGCGCGACAGCTCGCCTGCATCGGCTGCGTCCACGGTATTGACCGGCGCGGCGCCCGCGCCCGGCTGGGCGGCGTCGAAGCTGGCGGTGCGGACGGTGACGACGCGCTTGGCGTCGGTGGCTTCCACGACTTCGATCGCGTTGCCCGCATAGATCGGACGCTTGAAGGTGGCCGGGCCGACGACCTCGGTGATTTCCGACACCTGCATGACGTCGAGCAGCGCGGCGACGCGCGGCAGGACGTTCTTGCCGGTGGTGGTCGCCGGGGCGATCAGCGTGTCGTAGCCTGCCATCAGCGGTTGGATCAGCGCGGCGGAGGCTTCGGCCAGGCGGTGCTCCAGCGCCTCGGATTCCGCGAGGATCACGGCGCGTACGCCCGGCAGGGCAGCGGCGGCGGAGGCAGCGGCGGAGGCGCCCTTGCCCGCGACGAGGATGTCGATCTCGCCGCCGATCAGCGCGGCGGCGGTCAGCGCGCGCAGGGTCGGATCGGAGAGGGTGGCGTTGTCGTGGTCGGCGAAAAGCAGGATGGCCATGTAGGTCTCTCCGGGATCAGATGACGGCGGCTTCGTTGCGCAGCTTGTCGAGCAGCTCGGCGACCGAGCCGACCTTGACGCCCGCGGCGCGGCCGGCGGGCTCCTCGACGCGCAGCAGCTTCAGGCGCGGGGCGGTCTCGACGCCGAAATCGGCGGGGGTCTTCTGGTCGAGCGGCTTCTTCTTCGCCTTCATGATGTTCGGCAGCGAGGCATAGCGCGGCTCGTTGAGGCGCAGGTCGGCGGTGACGACGGCCGGGAGCGCGATGTCGATCGCCTGCAGGCCGCCATCGACCTCGCGGGTGACTTTCGCCCGTTCGCCCGCAATCTCGACCTTCGAGGCGAAGGTGCCCTGGCTCCAGCCCAGCAGCGCCGAGAGCATCTGGCCGGTCTGGTTGCAGTCGTCGTCGATCGCCTGCTTGCCGAGGATGACGAGGCCGGGGGCCTCCTCGCGGGTCACGGCGGCAAGGAGCTTTGCGACGGCCAGCGGCTCCACCGGGCCGTCGGTGACGATCAGGATGGCACGGTCGGCGCCCATGGCCAGCGCGGTGCGCAGCACGTCCTGCGCCTGGGCCGGGCCGACGGAAACCGCGACGATCTCGGTGGCGGTGCCGGCTTCCTTCAGGCGGACGGCCTCTTCGACGGCGATCTCGTCGAACGGGTTCATCGACATCTTGACGTTGGCCAGATCGACCCCGGATCCGTCGGCTTTCACCCGGATCTTGACGTTGTGGTCGACCACGCGCTTGACAGGCACCAGAACCTTCATGTCTCGCCCTCTTTTCGCCGCCCTCGGGCGGAAATCCTGTTGTTTCCGCGACAAGCCCCGAACCGTGCCGGTTGCCGTGCCGCCGTTCTTCCGCGCGCCCTGTCTGACCGGAGGCGCTTTCATGAGGGAGAGTCATGCAATACGGGCGCGCCGCAGAATAGGACGATTGCGACGGGCCGGGAAAACCGCTACGACAGCCCGACCAGAATCTCCGGACGGAGAGGCGCCATGCCCGAAACAGCCCCCCAGATCGCCCGCCGCACCACCCGCACGCCCTCGGACCGCATGGGCCGCCGCGCCGACGGCGCGCGCCTGTCGGTAGGGTTCATCCTGGCGCGGCGCTTCACGCTCTGCGCCTTCGCGAATTTCGTGGACGTGCTGAGGCTTGCGGCCGACGAAGGCGACCGGTCGCGGCCGATCCTGTGCAACTGGACGGTGCTGTCGGACAGCATGGACCAGGTGATGTCCTCCAGCGGCATCGCGGTGCAGCCGAAGGAGCGGCTCGGCGATCCGTCGCGATTCGACTACATCGTCGTGGTCGGCGGGCTGATGGACGAGATGCCCGGGCTCGGCCAGGCCTACGAGAAATTCCTGCACGAGGCGGCAGAAAAGGGCGTGCCGCTTGTCGGCATCTGCTCCGGCGCCTTCATGCTGCACCATGCCGGGCTGCTCGACGGCTACCGCTGCTGCGTGAGCTGGTTCCATCACGCCGATTTCCTCGAGCAGTTCGAGGGGCTCGACCCGGTGGCCGACCAGATCTTCGTCGTCGACCGCGACCGGCTGACCTGTTCGGGCGGGGCGAGTTCGGCGCATCTGGCGGCCTATCTGGTGGACAAGCATGTCGGGCGCGCGGCGGCCAGCAAGAGCCTGCACATCATGATCATCGACGAGGCGCTGGAGCCGGAGAAGCCGCAGCCGGGGATCACGCTGGATTTCAAGACCCGGGATCCGCTGGTGCTGCGCACGCTGCTCTTGATGCAGCAGAACATCGACACGCCGCTGTCGATCACCGACATCGCAAAGCGTCTTGGCCATTCCAAGCGGCAGATCGAGCGGCATTTCAGGACGGCGCTGGACATCTCGCCCCAGGCGGCCTTCCTGCAGATCCGGCTGTCGCTGGCGCATCACCAGATCACCTCGGGCGACAAGCCGATCGCGCAGATCGCGCTGGATTGCGGCTTCTGCGATTCCTCGCATTTCAGCCGGATGTTCCGCAAGCAGTTCGACACCACGCCCCATGCGCTCAGGCGCGGGAGCGCGGCGGAATAGCCCCGGCGCGGAAACGCCGGGGCAGGGCGCTCAGCGCGGCTCGGAGGCGAGCCCGCGCCAGATCGCGATGCACATCACCAGCAGCACCACGGTGAAGGGCAGGCCGGTCGAGATCACCATGGATTGCAGCGACTTCAGGCCCCCGGCCGAGAGCAGCAGCACGATGGCGATGACGCCCTCGAACAGGCACCAGAACACCCGCTGGGGCACCGGCGCATCGACCTTGCCGCCGGAGGTGATCGTGTCGATCACCAGCGACCCCGAGTCCGACGAGGTCACGAAGAACACGATCACCAGCACGATGCCGATGAAGGAGGTGACCGAGGCCAGCGGCAGCGCGTCGAGCATCGCGAAGAGCTGCAGCGGAAGTTCCGCCGACTGCGCCCCGGCATAGCCGTCGCGGACCACCTGGCTGATCGCGGTGCCGCCGAAGATCGACATCCAGACCACGCAGACCAGCGACGGAATCAGCAGGACGCTGACCAGGAATTCGCGCACCGTGCGGCCGCGGCTGACGCGGGCGATGAACATGCCGACGAAGGGCGACCAGCTGATCCACCACGCCCAGTAGAACGAGGTCCAGCCCTGGGCGAAGTTCACGTCCTCGCGGCCGACTGGGTTCGACAGCGCGGGCAGGTATTGCAGGTAGGCCAGCAGGTAGTCGCCGATATCGGTCAGCAGGAACAGCGTCGGACCCGCGAGCAGGACGAAGGCCAGCAGGACGAAGGCAAGGCCCATATTGATCTCGGAGAGCAGCTTCACCCCGGCCTCGAGGCCGCGGACAACCGAGAAGAGCGCGATCGCGGTGATGCCGCAGATCAGGATGACCTGGGGCACCGGGCCGACCGGGACGCCGAAGAGCTTGTGGAAGCCGGCATTGGCCTGGGCCGCGCCGAGGCCCAGCGAGGTGGCCAGGCCGAAGAGCGTGGCGAAGACCGCGAGGATGTCGATGACGTGGCCGGGCCAGCCCCAGACGCGCTCGCCGAAGACCGGGTAGAAGGCCGAGCGGATCGTCAGCGGCAGGCCCTTGTTGTAGGAGAACAGGGCCAGGCTCAGCGCGACGATGGCGTAGATCGCCCAGGGATGCAGCGCCCAGTGGAAGATCGAGGCCGCCATGCCGAGCCGGATGGCTTCTTCCTGGCTGCCTGCCGCGCCGAGCGGCGCCCAGTCGGTGCGGATGCCGTCGGCGCCGACGGAGGCGCCCCCCAGCGACGAGCCGAAATGGGACAGCGGCTCCGAGACGCCGTAGAACATCAGGCCGATGCCCATGCCTGCGGCAAAGAGCATGGAGAACCACGCCGGATAGCTGAAATCGGGCCGCGCCTCGCGTCCGCCGAGACGGATGCTGCCATAGGGGCTGAGGATCAGCACGAGGCAGAGGATCACGAAAATGTCCGCAGCGCCAAGGAAGAACCAGTCGAATCCCGTGGTGACGCCCGAGAACAGCGCGCCGAACAGCGTCCCCGCGGTTTCGGGCAGCGCCAGGGCGAAGGCCACGAAGGCCACGACCGAGACGGCGGAAATCAGGAAGACCGGGTTGTGGATGTCGAAGCCGATGGGACCGACCGAGCCCTCGATGTTGTCCTGGCCGATGGTGTAGTCCGTGTCGATCTGGCCTTCGGGGACCGGAACGGCGGCGCCGTCCGTGCCCGTCAGGTCCGGGCTTGGCGTGTAGGTCAAGGGTGCACCTCCTGTGCTGGCTGCGGTTTCCGCGTGCTGGATCCCGTTGGCCGGGATTCCCGTCGGGAGGCGGCTTGCCGCGGCTCCGGTGCCGCGGGCGCGCCGGCCCGATGCGGCAGTTACCGCCCGGACGCTGCGGAAGCGCAGGATCTTAGCGACAGGCACAGGGCAGCTTTGCGACGGAGCCCTGCGCAGCGCTCAATTTCCGCGGGGGCAGGAAGGGCGCGGTTGCAATTCTGCTACCGTGCTGTCGCATTCGTTCAATCGCGCCGGCCGGGCCGCGGCTAGTGTCCAGCGGTCCCCGGGGAAGCCGCCTCCGCAAGGAGGGCCGCGGGGAAGCACATCCCTTCCCCAGCCTGCCCGCTGCGCCCGCCTGCCGGACGCGTCCGGCGCATGTCCGGAAGGCCCGCAACCCCCCCGCAGGGCGGCACTGCCGCGCCCCTGCCCGAATGCTGACGGAGTGCCCATGTCCGCCGCCATCCCCGCCGCCATGACCCCCCGCGTCATGACCGTCTCCTGCCCCTCCACCACCGGCATCGTCGCCGCCGTTTCGGGCTATCTCGCCGACCACGGCTGCAACATCCTGGACAGCTCGCAATTCACCGATCTCGATGCGGGCCGCTTCTTCATGCGGCTGGGCTTCCTCGCCCCCTCGGAGACCTCGGCCGAGGCGCTCGAGACAGGCTTCGCCCCCGTGGCCGAGCGCTTCGGCATGGATGCCGCCTTCCCCGATCCGCGCCGCAAGGCCAAGATCGTGGTCATGGTCAGCCGCTTCGGCCATTGCCTGAACGACCTGCTCTACCGTGCCCGCATCGGCGCCCTTCCGGTGGAAATCGTCGCGGTGATCTCCAACCATCTCGACTACCAGAAGCAGGTGGTGAATGCCGATATCCCCTTCCACCACATCGAGGTTACGAAGGAAAACAAGCCCGAGGCCGAGGCCGAGATCATGCGCGTGGTCGAGCGCACCGGCGCCGAGCTGGTCGTGCTGGCGCGCTACATGCAGATCCTGTCGGACGAGATGTGCCGCAAGATGTCGGGGCGGATTATCAACATCCACCACTCCTTCCTGCCCTCCTTCAAGGGCGCGAACCCCTACAAGCAGGCCTGGGCGAAGGGCGTCCGGCTGATTGGCGCGACGGCGCATTACGTCACCGCCGATCTCGACGAGGGCCCGATCATCGAGCAGGACACCGTCCGTGTGACCCATGCGCAGTCGGCGGCCGACTACGTGTCGCTCGGCCGCGACGTGGAGGCCCAGGTGCTGGCCCGCGCGATCCACGCGCATATCCAGGGCCGCAGCTTCCTCAACGGCGACCGCACGGTGGTCTTCCCGGCTTCCCCGGGGGAGTACGCCTCCGAAAAGATGGGCTGAGCCCGGCCAGCCGCCTGCGCGGGCGGCCCGGCAGGCAGGAGGGCCCGATCCGGCTGCGGCAGGGAGAAAAGCTCCTGCGGCAGCCGGGGCGGGCCTTCTTCCGCTGTCCGCCTTCGGGCCGGAATCCGCCTTTGTCCGCTCCCCCCCTGCCTCCAGGGGAGGCGCCGGACGGCCGGGCAGGGCGTTCCGTCGCGGCACTCGAGTTGGGCCCCGGCGGATCCACCCGTCCGGTCCGCCCGCGCTTCCGCCGATGGCCCCGGGGGCCGGGGACGCGTTGTCTCCAAGGATCCCGACGGCCCGGGGCGGGCTTGGTCCGAGGCATGGCCGGAGCCGCAGGAGTCTGTCCGCAGGGATCATGCACGGGCTGCCGCGGCGGCGCAGTTGTCCCGGCATGCGGCGTGGCAGCGGTCCCGCGACATCACGCGGCCACTGCCAGATCATGGGAGTTCCCGCGATTACCGCCGCCGCCACTACCGCAAGTTCCATCAGGCCATGGACACGCCGGCGGGCGACATCCGCGCGGTGGCGTTCGCCTCCAGCCGCGGCGGCGGCAGACCCGTCCTGCCGGAACGTCTCGACCGGATCCCGGCCGACGCGGAGAGCGGCTCCGTCACAGCCGAGTTGCCGGCGGCTGGCCATTGATGGCGTGAATTTCTTCCCCCTGTGGTGGCTTTGTCGGCGCCTAATGGCATACATTGGGATTCCGGGAGCGGGAGCCGTCCACTCCTTCAATGCCGCGCAAGGCGCGCAGCGCAAGATCCGCCTCGGAAACGACGGGGGCCGGTCTCCCCGGCGAACTTGGGGATGCGACCGGCCGAGTTCACCTCCAGCAATGCCGGCGGCAGCGACCCGGCACGTGCCACCGGTCCGAGAGAACCGGCGAGGGATGCCGCCGGACCTTCTTGCCCAGATCCCCGCGCACGGGGAGATCGCCACGGTGACCGACAACGGCGCTTCCGACATCCGTGCGTGTCTTGGCACCTTCGCTGCCCGCGGCGCGGTGTCCGTTCGCCGCAATGCGAGGCCATGGACGCCGGATGCCGCCGGTGCGAGGGCGCAACGGCATCCTGCGGGCTTCGAAAATCTCGGCGGTCCCCGCTCTGGCGTCGCTGGAGCGGGGACCGCCGCCGCAGCCGGACCGAAACATGAGCCGGAACGGGGAAAGCGTCTGGGATCCTTTCCCCGGCGATTGGACGAACTGCGCGGAGCAGCACGGCCAGCGGCCGATGTCCGTTCGCCATCGGCTCCGGACCGATGGCCGCGCGATGCCTCGCCTTCGACCGCCAGGTTGCCGAGGTCCGGATCCGGGCATTCGCGGCTGCGCTTGGTCTGACCTGCCCCCTGCCGGTCATTGCCGAACGGCTTCACTGGTCCCGGCAGCGTCGGGATAGGTACGCCGGGCGAAAGGGCAACTGCCGTCGTCAACTGATTGGCGCAACTGCACCCGTCCAATGCGGGCTTGGCAGGGCCTGCCAGGCCGTGCCGCCGCTGCCGGACCGTGCCGGCCCGATCCGGCTGGCCCCGGGACTCCCGCGCCACGGCAGCCGGGTCGGGCCTTCGCCGGCACAGCCCGACCGGTGGTCAGGCAGGCGTCTGCGCCGGGACATCCTGCTCCACCAGCCAGTCGGCGAAGAGCCGGGCATTGGCCGAGGCATGGGCGTGGATGCGCAGGTAGAACGGACAGGGCGAGATCATCGTGTCCGGCACCAGCTGCACCAGCCGCCCGCTTTCCAGATGCGAGCCGAGCAGTCCCTCCCATCCCAGCACCGCGCCGACATCGTCCTCCGCCGCCTGCAGCGAGATCAGGTAGTTGTTCAGCGCGAAGCCCGGGCCCTGCGGCGCGGGCCAGCCCAGCGTCTCGAACCATTCCTGCCAGTCGGTCCAGGCATTCGTGCCCGAGAGCGTGTGGATCAGCGGCACCTTCAGCAGGTCGGCCACCCCGCGGATCCCGTGCGTCGTGGCGAAGCGCCTCGTCCCGAGCGCCAGGATGCGGTCGTGGAACAGCAGCCGCGTCTCGTCGGTCTCGCGCTCCGGCCGCCCGTAATGGATGCTCAGATCCGGCGGCACCGCGCCCGGCCCCAGCGGCGCGCCGGTATCCTGCACCATCTGCGAGATCGCGATGCCGGGATGCGCGCGCCAGAAGGCGGCCAGCCGTGGCGTGAGCCAGAGTCCGCTCATGGCAGTCGTCGCGGCAATCGTCACCCCGGTCTGGTCGTGCCGGTAGCGGATCCGGGACACGCCTTCGGAGATCGCCTCGAAGCCGCGCTGGAGCGACACGAAAAGCAGCGCTCCGGCCTCGGTCAGCTCCACGCCTCGATATTGACGGGTGAAAAGCGGCTGGCCGAGATCCTGTTCAAGCGCCTTGATTCTATGGCTAACTGCGGCCGGCGTGACGTTCAGCTCGACCGCGGCGAGCTTGAAGCTCAAATTTCGGGCAGCGCATTCGAAACAGGCAAGATCGCCGAGAGAGGGCAGGTCATAGGGCTTGGGCAAGGCGGATGTCGCTTTTGTGTCGGGAAGTGCCGCTTGCGCGCCACCGGGTCCATGAGTTTACTTGATCTAATCCCACATGAGAATTTTGCCAATTGTCAACCTTCCGGCCAGATGTCTTTTCCTGCCGGAAACCCGCCATCCGGCTTTGGAGCGCCGCCATGACCGCATACGCCGCCACGCTTTCCGACCTGCTCGCCCGCCATGTCGCGGGCCGCTCGCTGGCCCAGCCCTTCTACACCTCGCCCGAGATCTACCAGCACGACCTGGAAACGGTCTGGTACCGCGAATGGCTCTTCGCCCTTCCGGCCGCGCAGCTGGACAAGTCCGGCAGCTACCAGCGTCTGAAGATCGGCGTCTACGACGTCATCGTCATCCGCGACGCGAAGGGCGGCATCCAGGCGTTCCACAACACCTGCCGCCACCGCGGCTCGATCATCTGCCGCGGCACCTCGGGCCGCGTGGCCAAGCTGACCTGCCCCTACCACCAGTGGACCTACGACCTCGACGGCAAGCTGCTCTGGGCGCGCGACATGGGCAGCGATTTCGATCCCAAGGCGCACGGGCTGAAGACCGTGCATTGCCGCGAAGTGGCCGGCCTCGTCTATATCTGCCTGGCCGAGTCCGCACCGGATTTCGATGCCTTCGCCGAGACCGTGCGCCCCTATCTGGGCGTGCACGACCTGTCGAACGCCAAGGTCGCATTCCAGTCCTCGATCGTCGAGAACGGCAACTGGAAGCTCGTCTGGGAAAACAACCGCGAATGCTACCACTGCGCCGGCAACCACCCGGACCTGTGCCGCACCTACCCGGAAGATCCGACCATCACCGGCGTCGCGCAGGACGGCACCTTCCCCGAGAAGGTGGAAAACCATTTCAACCGCCTCGAGGCCGCGGGCGCGCCCTCGCGCTTCAAGATGGATGACGGCGGCCAGTACCGGGTGGCGCGCATGCCGCTGCTCGACGGTGCCGAAAGCTACACGGTCAGCGGCAAGATCGCCGTGCAGAAGCGCCTGGGCCAGGTGCCCTTCCTCGATGCCGGCACGCTGCTGCTGTTCCATTACCCGACGACCTGGAACCACTTCCTCTCCGACCACTCGATCACCTTCCGCGTGCTGCCGATCAGCCCGACCGAGACCGAGGTGACCACCTTCTGGCTGGTCAACAAGGATGCCGTCGAGGGCGTGGACTACGATCTGGAGAACCTGACCAGGGTCTGGATCAACACCAATGACGAGGACCGCCGCGTCGTCGAGGAGAACCAGCAGGGGATCAACAGCCCGGCCTACGAGCCCGGCCCCTACTCGATGACCCACGAGGACGGCGTGATGCAGTTCGTCGAATGGTACATCTCGCGCCTGCGTGCCGCGCAGGCCCCGACCACCCTTGCCGCGGAGTGACCCCCAGACAATGAGCAAGCAAGCTGCCGGCCACTGGACCGACGAGGAACGCCTGGAATGCGTCTCGGTCCTGCCCGAGTCCCCGGATGTCGTCACGGTCTGCTTCCAGGCCCCCTCGGGGCGGCCCTTCGCCTTCCAGGCCGGGCAGTTCGTCACGCTTGAGCTGCCCGTCCCCGGCGGGCCGCTCTACCGGACCTACACGATCTCCTCGCCGCCCTCGCGGCCGCTGTCGATCACCGTCACGATCAAGGCGCAGGCGGACTCCATCGGCACGCGCTGGATAATCGAGAACATGCGGCCCGGCATGATGCTGAAGGCGACCGGCCCAGCCGGGCGCTTCACCTCCGCGGCCTTCCCGGCGAAGAAGCACCTGTTCATCTCGGCGGGCTCGGGCATCACCCCGATGATGTCGATGACCGGCGAGATCTACGACCGCGGCCGGTCCTGCGACATCGTCTTCGTCAACTGCGCGCGGCGTCCGTCCGAGATCATCTTCAAGCGCCGCCTGGAGCACATGGCGACGCGGATCGAGGGGCTGGACCTGAAATGGGTGGTCGAGGAGAATGACGCCTTCTCGCCCTGGACCGGCTACCAGGGCCGCTTCAACCAGCTGATGCTGGGCCTGATGGCGCCCGACTACCTGGAGCGCGAGGTGTTCTGCTGCGGCCCCGAGCCGTTCATGCAGGCGGTGCGCGAGGCGCTGGCGGGTCTCGGCTTCGACATGGACCACTACCACCAGGAGAGCTTCGGCGCGCCGCAGCAGCCGGAGGCCGGCCTGATCGTCTCGCCCGAGCCGGATGACGACCTGCCTGCCGAGGGCACGATGGCGGAGATCACCTTCGACATCTCGGGCGTCACCCAGTCGGTGCCCCAGACCGAGACGGTGCTGGCCGCCGCGCGTTCGGCCGGGATCGCCATCCCCTCGGGCTGCACCTTCGGCGTCTGCGGCACCTGCAAGGTGAAGAAGGTCGAGGGCGAGGTGCACATGGTGCATAACGGCGGGATCACCGAGGAGGAGATCGAGGAAGGCTACATCCTCGCCTGCTGCTCGAACCCGATGGGCAAGGTCACGATCGACGCCTGACCGGGCGCGCAGGTTACCTGAGTTTCGAGGCCCGGCCGGTTTTCCGCGCCGGGCTTTCTGCCGTTCCGCCGGGGGCCTGCGCCCCGGGCATTGCCCCGCCGGGACCTTGTTGGCCAATCGCCGATTGGTCCTCGGCGCCCCTTTCCCCGCTTGCTTCGGGCGAGGGCTGCGCTCTCGGACCTTCCGAGGGCCGAGCGCAGCCGCGAATGATGCGGATCCGGATTTCGGCGGTTTGGCGATCAGGGTCGCGTGACATGATCCGATCGCCTGGCAACTGTATCCTCCAGGCTGCTTGAAGGCCCATGGTTTGCGCGCTTTGCATGGAGCTTTGGCGAGCTTGCGCGCGACTGCGGCGATGATGACCTTGAGCGGCCGTCCGGCGTCGCGCAGTCGCTGCGCGAAGGCTTCCAGCATGGGGTTGTGATATGCGGCGGCGAGGGCGGCTTGGAACAGGACATGCCGCAGGGCGCGCCGTCCTCCGGCGATGGCCCGTTTGCCTCGCAACGCGCCGCCGTCGTGCGCAATGGGAGCGAGCCCAGCCAGGGCGGCGGCCTGTTCTCCGGACATGGCCCCGAACTCGGGCATTTCGGCCATCGGCATGGTGCCGGCAACGGGGCCGATCCCGGGAATGGAGCGCAGGATGCGGTCGGATCCGGTCCGTGTTCCGCCGTCCGCGAGGGTTTGCCCGACGCGTTCTTCCAGCTCTGAGATCCTGTTGTCGAGCAAGGTCTTCAACTCCACGTCCATTTCGGCGAACATTCCAGTGGCCGCGCGCCTTTCGCGTGGCTTGATCTGGGCAAGCTGCCGCTTGCGCATCTCGGGGAGTTGCGCCCGCTTCGATGCCGAAGCTCTGAGCGCGCACAATTTTCCGGCCGGATGGCTAGGTTCCGCCCCGGGGCGGAACGCCATGAAGCGGGCAATGAGTTCCGCATCGATCCGGTCCGTCTTGGACCGGGTTCCACGGCCGGCGGCAAAGGCCTTGACCCGTGCCCGCGGCAATTGACGCGCGGCGATCCTCGCCGCGTCGAGCGAAGCCCATGGCCGCCGTTCCTGCCCGCGGCCACTCGGGAAAACCATCCCCCGGATCGTTTCCTGATCCTCGCAGCCTTCGAAGCAGACCAGGGCGCCACGCCGCCGCGCGAGGGACGCCACCTGGGCATGGCCATCCGATGCGTTGGCAACCGAAAGCGCTTCCCATCGGGCAGGCAACAGATGTCCGGCCAGTCACGCGAGACGTCCATGCCGATGGCCTGTTCGGATGATGCCGTGTTCATCCTCTCTTCCTTCGGCTCCGCGGTCCTTGCCGGCCGCAGATCTCCTCATGGATCGGTTTGGGAGCGCCGGCACCGCGCTGTCCCGCGGCAGGCAGCGGCGCGCGCGGCGGTTGAGGCTCTCGGCCTGGCCCTTCCGCCACCGCGCCTGCGGGCCGCAGGGCGGGCCGTCGCGCCGCCGCGGGTCCGGGGCCGGTGGCGAACGCCCTCCGTGCCCATGCCGGGTCCGAGGTCCCGCCGGGCGGCGAACTCGGACCCTCGGCCGGATCCGCCTCGGCCGCAGCGATCGCCTCCTGGCCGTTCCGCGCCGAAGCCACTTGGCAGCCGAACCCTTCGAGCGCGGAACTGATGGACCGCCAGGGGCGGCGGCGGGAGGGCGCGGATGACCGTCTCCGCCCTCGGCCCGGCCCTGCAGCCGCTGTTCCGCAGCATCGCCGCGGCCCGCGTCCGCCGCCCGGCCATGGACAGGACATTGCGCCGAGCGTCCTGCGGAAGATCATCAGGTCGTCCGCGGCGCTTCCGCGGCCACGCCCGCCGCTCCTTCCCATTGGCCAAGCCCCCGGCGGTCATTGATTTCCGCAAGGCACATCGATCGAACGGACGGCAGGGACCATCCTGTCCCGAGGCCTCCGGGCTGGGCGCGGGCGCCGCTTCCTCCGCCGCTCCGGCAGATGGCGGGCGAGGCCGGCGGCCCTGCCGCGCGGCGCGTGGACAGAGGCGCAGGTCGCCCCCCTCCCGGGACGTTGCCGCGCAATGCCCTGCCGGCCAGCGCGCGGCAGGCCCGGACGGCCAGCGTCCCGTGACGCATCCTGCCTGCAATCTGCCCGGGCGCCCAGCCGGCCGCGAGACGGTCGATGAACGGCCGTCCGCAGCTTGGGGTCCGGCAGCAGCTTCGCGCGGCGGCGGCGTTGATCGGCGGCAAGGCCATGGGCAATCGGGGCAGCAGCATCCGTTCGGCCCGGGCTCGTCCCCGAAGCGGTTCCGCTCGGGTTCGCGGCAGATCTTGGAGCGGTGGCGGCCGGCCTGCTGCGAGATCCCGGCCACGCGCAGGCCCTGGCCGGAAAGTTTCCGGACGGGGCGGCGTTCCCTGAGGTCGAGCTCGGCATCCGCCATCGCACGATCTCCTGTTTTCGAGCGGAATGGCGGAGAGGCCGCAAGCCGGGATGGAATGTACCCCAGCTTCATCCGGAGCCGCGATAGGCTTAATTATGTATACCTCTTGCTCGCGCCCGGCCTGGAGAGGGAAATATTCCGGCCCGGCTGCCCTTCGGACAATGTCCTCGCGGCAGCCGGGCCGTGGATTGCTCCAGCGCGGCGGCGGTTCCGGCGGGGCTCAGCCCGCCAGAAGCATCGCGTTGCCGCCGGCCGCCGTGGTGTCGATGCACAGGTGGCGCTCGTGCAGCACATGGGCCGCGTCGGGCATCCCGGTCACCAGCGCGACGATCGGGCCCGGACGGGCCGCCAGCGCGCGCGCCTGCGCGGCCGCGTCCTCGCCCCAGCTCAGCACGGCGGCAATTCCCGGCAGCCATTCCAGCGCGTCTGCCGGAACATGGCCCTCGGAACTGACCGCGATGCCGCCGAGCCGTTCGACCTCGGCAATCTGCGCCGCCACGGCCTCGGCGCCCGGTCCCAGGCAGAGCACCGGCCCGCGGGCCATCACGCTCAGCCGGTTCGACTCGCCGGTCGGCCCCGGCAGGTCGAGCCGGCGCAGCGGGACGTGGGTCTCGCCTGCCAGCGCCTCCAGCCGCGCGGCAAGCCGGTCGAGATTGGCCGGGGCCTTCCAGCTGCCTGCCGCGACTGCGGGCGCCGGGGCCGCGATGCGCTGCAGGTAGAGCGGTCCGCCCGCCTTCGGCCCGGTGCCCGAAAGGCCCTCGCCGCCGAAGGGCTGCGAGCCCACCACCGCGCCGATCTGGTTGCGGTTGATGTACAGGTTCCCGGCATGGACCATGTCCGAGATCTCCTGCACGCGGGTGTCGATCCGCGAATGCAGCCCGAAGGTCAGCCCGTAGCCGGTGGCGTTGATCGCGGCGACGACCTTCTCCAGATCCGGCCCCTTGAAGGTCGCGACATGCAGGACCGGGCCGAAGATCTCGCGCTCGATCGCGGAGATGCCGGTCACCTTGATCAGCACCGGCGGTATGAAGCAGCCGCCGGGCGAAGCCAGCTCGTGCAGCACCCGGCCGCCCGTGCGGGCCGCCTCGACATGCGCCCGGATGCCGGACTGGGCCTCCATGTCGATCACCGGGCCGACATCGGTCGACAGCTTCCACGGATCGCCGACAGCAAGCTCGTCCATCGCGCCCTTGATCATCTCGATCAGGTGCGGGGCGATGTCCTCCTGCACGTAGAGGCAGCGCAGCGCCGAACAACGCTGGCCCGCGGAGCGGAAGGCCGAGGCGACGATGTCGCGGACCGCCTGCTCGGGCAGCGCGGTGGAGTCGACGATCATCGCGTTCATGCCGCCGGTTTCCGCGATCAGCGGCGCGCCGGGGTCGAGGTTTTCGCTCATCGCGCGCTGGATCAGCCGCGCGGTCTCGGTCGAGCCGGTGAAGATCACGCCCCCGATGCGCCGGTCCGAGGTCAGCAGCCGCCCGACCGTGCCGCCCTGGCCCGGCAGCAGCTGCAGCGCGGAAGCCGGAACGCCGGCCTCGTGCAGGAGCCGCACGGCGATGGCGGCGATCACCGGGGTCTGCTCGGCCGGTTTCGCCAGCACGGCGGCGCCGGTGGCCAGCGCGGCGGCGATCTGGCCGGTGAAGATCGCCAGCGGGAAGTTCCACGGGCTGATCGCGGTCACGATGCCGCGCGGCGCCGGCCCGGAGGCCTCGGCCTGGGCAGCGTAGTAGCGCAGGAAATCGACCGCCTCGCGCAGCTCGCCCACGGCATCGGACATGGACTTGCCGGCCTCGCGCGCCAGGGCGGCGAAGATCGGGCCGAAATCGCGCTCGTAGAGCTCGGCCGCCTTGCGCAGCACCGCGGCGCGCTCCGCCACGGGCGCGTCCCAGATCGCAGCGTCCTCGATGGCGCGGGCGACCGTCTCGGCATCGGCCTCGGTCACCTGCGCAACGGCCTCTCCGGTCGCCGGATTGGTCACGGGCACGGTCTCGCCGGTGCCCGGCCGCACGGTCAGCGGGCCGGCATCGGGCAGTGCGACCGACCGCGCCGCCTCGATCCGGGCGAGCGTGTCCTCGTCGGTCAGGTCGAAGCCCTGCGAATTGGTGCGCCCTTCGCCGAAGATCGCCTGCGGCGCCTGCAGCCCGGAGGGCGCCTTGGCCGTTGCCAGGGCCTCGAACGGATCGGCGGCAATTTCCTCGGGCTTCACCGCCTCGTCGACGATCTGGTGCACGAAGGAGGAGTTGGCGCCGTTCTCCAGCAGGCGGCGGACGAGATAGGCCAGCAGATCGCGATGCGCGCCGACCGGCGCATAGATGCGGCAGCGGCCCTTGGCGTCCTTCAGGACGATGTCGTGCAGCCGCTCGCCCATGCCGTGGAGGCGCTGGAACTCGAAGCTCTCGCCGTCGACCATCTCCAGGATCGCGGCGACGGTATGGGCGTTGTGCGTGGCGAATTGCGGATAGATCCGGTCGGCATAGCCGAGCAGGCGCTTCGCGTTGGCGATGTAGGACACGTCGGTCGCGGTCTTCGAGGTGAAGAGCGGGAAATCGTCCAGCCCCTCGACCTGGGCCAGCTTCATCTCGGTGTCCCAGTAGGCGCCCTTGACGAGGCGCACCATGATGCGGCGGTCGAGCTTCGCTGCCAGCGCGTAGAGCCAGTCGATGGTCATCGAGGCGCGCTTGCCATAGGCCTGCACGACGACGCCGAAGCCGTTCCATCCGGCCAGCTCGGGATCGGACAGCACCGCCTCGATCACCTTCAGCGACAGCACCAGGCGGGCCTGCTCCTCGGCATCGATGTTGAGCCCCATCCCGGCGCGCTTGGCGGCGCGGGCGAGTTCGCGCACGACCGGCACCAGCTCTTCCATCACGCGCTCTTCCTTGGCGACCTCGTAGCGCGGATGCAGCGCCGAGAGCTTGATCGAGATGCCCGGATTGGCCTCGACCGAGCCCTTGGTGCAGGCACCCGCGATCACCTCGATCGCGTCGGCATAGGACTGGGCATAGCGGCGCGCGTCCAGATCGGTCATCGCCGCCTCTCCGAGCATGTCGTAGGAATAGGTATAGCCCTTCTCCTCCATGCCCTTGGCGCGCTCCAGCGCCTTGCCGATGGTCTGGCCCAGCACGAACTGGCGGCCCATTTCCTTCATGGCGCGGCCGACCGCGGTGCGGATGACCGGTTCGCCCAGGCGGCGCACGGCACCGCGCAGCACGCCGGCCATGCCGGGCGCGTCGTCATCCAGCACCTTGCCGGTCAGCATCAGCGCCCAGGTCGAGGCATTGACCAGCGGCGAGGCCGCGTGGCCCATGTGGCGGCTCCAGTCCGAAGGCGCGATCTTGTCCTCGATCAGCGCGTCGATGGTCATCGCGTCCGGCACGCGCAGCATTGCCTCGGCAAGGCACATCAGCGCCACGCCCTCGCGGGTCGACAGCCCGTATTCGGCCAGGAACTGCTCCATCATGCCGGGCTTGGACCCGTCGCGGATGCGCCGGACATAGCCGGCGGCGCGCTGCGAGGCGGCCTTCCGCACCGTCTCGGGAATGGCGGCTTCGGAAATCAGGCGGTCCAGCACCTGGGCTTCGGGCGCGGTCTTGGCAGCAAGGGTGAAGGCGTCGAAGGTCATGAGCGGGTTCCGGTATGCAGCGTCAGGGTTCCAGGCGGTGGTCATGGGGCGGTCCGGGCTGAAGGGCGAATTTCAGTCGAATCTAGTGGAACTCCCATGTCCGATGGGCCTATTCTCAGCCGATGCTATGGTCGATCGGACCAATTTCAAGGAGAAATGCAGGTCATGCCGGGCGAACTTGATGCGATGGACCGGAAGATTCTCCGCGAGCTCACCGCCAATGCGCGACTGCCGACGGCGGAACTCGCGCGGCGCGTGGGCCTGTCGAAGACGCCGGTGGCCGCGCGCATCAGGGCTATGGAGGAAAGCGGCCTGATTTCCGGCTACCGGGTGCAGCTTTCGCCGCTGAAACTCGGGCTGACCCATGTCACCTACGTCCAGGTCAGCCTGTCCGACACCCGGGAAAAAGCGCTGCGCGAGTTCAACGCCGCGGTGCGCGCTATCCCGGAGATAGAGGAATGCTACATGATCGCGGGCGGATTCGACTACCTCATGAAGGTCCGATCGCGCGATATCGGCGAATACCGGCGGGTCATGGGCGAGGCGATCTCCGCCCTGCCCCATGTCAATTCCACCTCCAGCTTCGTGGCGATGGAAGCTGTGGTCGAGAACGCGCTGACCGACCAGGTGCCGGGCTAACGTGGCATCATGTCCGCGCTGCAGCATGCCCTGTCCGATTGAATTGGCGCGCCAGCTGGTCTAGGCGGGGTTCGACCTGCGCCCGCGCGCATGTTGCCGCCCCCGATGGGTCCCGCGCGGGACCCGGACCGGGACGGGCGGCGAGAGGACATCACGACCAAGAGTACGGAAAAGGGCGGACATCATGGCAGACACGACGACCCCGGATATTGTGTATACGATTGTGGACGAAGCACCGGAGCTGGCCAGCGCCTCGCTTCTTCCGATCATCCGGTCCTTCGCCGAGGCGGCCGGCATCACCGTCGGGACCAAGGACATCTCCCTGGCCGGCCGGATCCTGGCCAACTTCCCGGAATACCTCACCGAAGAGCAGCGCATCCCCGACGATCTGGCCGCGCTCGGCGAGCTGGTGAAGACGCCGACCGCGAACGTGATCAAGCTGCCGAACATCTCGGCTTCGCAGCCGCAGCTCGATGCCGCCATCGCGGAGCTGCAGGCCAAGGGCTATGCCCTGCCCTCCTACCCGGCCGCCCCGTCGACCGACGAGGAGAAATCCGTCCGTGCGCGCTATGACGCGATCAAGGGCTCGGCGGTGAACCCGGTCCTGCGCGAGGGCAACTCCGACCGCCGCGCCGCCGGCGCCGTCAAGGCCTATGCGATGGCCAACCCGCATTCCATGGGCAAGTGGACCGCGGAGTCGGAGACCACCGTCGCCTCGATGCCGGGCGCGGACTTCTTCGCCAACGAGACCTCCGCGACCCTGACCGCCGAGCAGGCCGCCGCAGGTCCCGCCAAGATCGTCTTCACCGCGAAAGACGGTGCCGAGACCGTTCTGAAGGACGGCATCAAGCTGACCGCGGGCGAAGTCGTCGACGCGACCTTCCTGTCGGCCGTTGCGCTGCGCGCCTTCATCAAGGCGGAAATGGAGTCCATGCCCGAGGGCGTGCTGTTCTCCGTCCACCTCAAGGCCACGATGATGAAGGTCTCCGACCCGATCATCTTCGGCCATTTCGTCGCCGTCTGGCTGGAACCCTTCCTGGCCAAGCATGCCGACGTTCTGGGCGGCGTGTCGCCGAACGGCGGGATCGGCTCGATCGAAGCCAAGATCAAGACCCTGCCGAATGCCGACGAGCTCATGGCCGAGCTGAAGGACACCCTTGCGTCGCGCCCGCCGCTCTACATGGTCGACAGCGACCGCGGCATCACCAACCTGCACGTGCCGTCGGACGTCATCATCGACGCCTCCATGCCGGCCGTGATCCGCGCGGGCGGCATCGGCTGGGGTCCGGACGGCAAGGCGGCGGACTGCAAGTGCTGCATCCCCGACAACTGCTACGCGCCGGTCTATGACGAGACCGTCAACTACTTCAAGGCGACCGGCGCGCTCGACCCGACGACCTCGGGCACGGTGCAGAACATCGGCCTGATGGCGCAGAAGGCCGAGGAATACGGCTCCCACCCGACCACCTTCGAGATCCCGGCCGACGGCACCGTGACCTATGTGCTGGGCGACGGCACCGTGCTGCACAGCCACGAGGTCGAGACCGGCGACATCTGGCGCTCCTCGACCGCCAAGAAGGCGCCGATCGAGGACTGGGTGCAGCTGGCCATCGACCGCCAGGCGGCGACCGGCTACCAGGCGATCTTCTGGCTGGACGCGACCCGCGCGCATGATGCCGAGCTGATCAAGTACGTCACCCCGATCCTCGAGGCGAAGGGCGTCGCCGACAAGTTCGTGATCCTTGCGCCGCGCGAGGCGACCCGCCTGACGCTGGAGACCATCCGCAAGGGCGAGAACTCCATCGCGATCACCGGCAACGTTCTGCGCGACTACCTCACCGACCTGTTCCCGATCCTGGAGCTCGGCACCTCGGCGAAGATGCTGTCCATCGTCAAGCTGATGCAGGGCGGCGGCCTGTTCGAGACCGGCGCCGGCGGCTCGGCGCCGAAGCACGTCCAGCAGCTGGTCAAGGAAAACCACCTGCGCTGGGACAGCCTGGGCGAGTTCTGCGCGCTCGGCGAGAGCCTGAACTTCCTGGCCGATGCCAAGGGCAACAAGAAGGCCGCGGTGCTGGGCAAGGCGGTCGATGCCGCGACCCAGGGCGTGCTGCTGAACAACAAGTCGCCGGAGCGGAAAGCGGGCCAGCCCGACAACCGCGACAGCCACTACTGGTTCGCCCGCTACTGGGCCGAAGCCCTTGCCGCGCAGTCCGAGGATGCCGATCTGGCGGCGCATTTCGCGCCGATCGCGGAGGCGCTGGCCGCCAAGGAAGCCGAGATCACCGGCGAGCTGGCCGGGGTCCAGGGCGCCGAGGCGGATCTGGGCGGCTACTACAAGACCGATGCCGCGAAGACCGCCGGGGTCATGCGTCCCAGCGCGGCGCTGAACGCCATCATCGGCTGACAGCCGCAGTGACGGATTGACCAGCGCGCCTCCCGGTTCGGCCGGGGGGCGCGCCTGCATTTCAGCCCCCCGCGGCGAGCCGGATTTCCGGACGCGCAGCGCCGGGCCGCAGCCGCTGCAGGACCGGCGACAGATCCGGCTCCGTGCGCGCGACCATCTGCACCAGCTTGCGGTCCTGCGCGACATAGCGCTCTGCCGCGGCCTCCAGCGCCTCGTTGCGCCGGAAATGCCTCGACTTGCCCCCGTTCACCCGCTCGTCCAGGGGTATCTCCACGCCCGCCGCGGCGAGGCCCTGCTTGAACTGGTCCAGCGTGGCGCAGAAGGCGAGGCGCGACAGCCGCTTGTGCATCTGCGCGGCCGTCAGGCTATCGAGATCGGTCAGCGCCAGGATGTCCCCGGCGCGGGGGGCGAAGAGCATGGCGGACTGGATGTTGAACAACATCCGCGCCTTCGCAAGGCTGTCGAGTGTGAACAGGCGGCGCATGTCGGCCGTGCTGTCCGGGTCGAGCCCCGCCAGGCTGCGCACGAAATCCTTCATCCCGCGCTTCAGCGCCGCGTGCGAATGCAGGTCGATGCCGTGGTTGAAGCGATCGAGCCAGTTGAGATGCGACACCAGCCGGTCCAGCGGGTCGCGCAGCACGGTGAAGATGCGGTAGTGATGCGGCACCCCGGCCGTGCGCAGCGTGGCCATCGGGCTGTGCGCGCTGACGAAGTCATGACCGAGAAAGGACAGCGGGCCGCCCTTGCTGACCGCGTGCTGGACCTCCCGCTCCTGGAAGGTGATGCAGGCATCGGACCCCAGCCGGTCGGCAAACAGCCGGGCGACGAACGAGCCGGCCGTCTTGGGGATGTGCAGGAAGAACAGCCCCCGGTAGTCATGCTGGCCCGGATGTACGGGCAGGTCGGCCAGGTCCGGCACGTCGGTCTCCTCGCTAGGTCACGTTCCGAGACTAGGGGCATTCCGGTTTACGAAGCCTGAAGCCGGGCCGGCTCAGGGCGAGAAGAGACCGGCAATGTCGACATCCGTTCCGTGGCCCTCCAGCCGCACGGCCAGCTTGTCGAAGACCAGCTCGACCCCGCCGCTCCAGGCCCGCACGATCGGCTGCACCGAGACGCCGTCATAGCCGGTCACTTCGAGCCGGTCGGTGCCCAGCTCGAAATCCGCGATCGTGTCGGTCTCGGCCAGGGCCGTGGAATTGAACACGAAGGCATCCGCGCCGCTGCCGCCGCGCAGCTGGTCCGGGCCGGGACCGCCGTTGAGCTCGTCATTGCCGGTGCCGCCGTCGAGCGTGTCCGCCCCGTAGCCGCCCGACAGCCGGTCGTCCTGCGACCCGCCGTGCAGATAGTCGTTGCCGTTGCCGCCCGACAGGCTGTCATTCCCGGCATTGCCCTCCATCGTGTCATTGTCGTCGCCGCCGCCCATCAAGTCGTTCCCCGGCCCGCCCGAGAGCGAGTCGAAGCCGAAGGAGCCGGCAATCGTGTCGTTGCCGTCGCCGCCCAGCACCGTGTCGTTGCCGTAGCCGCCGGTCAGCCCGTCGGAATCCTCCGCCCCGTCGAGATAGTCATGCCCCGGCCCGCCGCGCAGAGCGTCGGCGCCGATCTCGCCGAACAGCCGGTCGTTGCCGTTGCCGCCGCCCAGCAGGTCGCGCCCCGTGCCGCCCATCAGCGTGTCGTTGCCGTCGCCCGCCCCGATCGTGTCGTTGCCGTTCCCGGCCAGGAAATAATCGTTGCCGCCCATGCCGTAGAGCCGGTCGGCCTTGTTGCCGCCATGCAGGGTGTTGCCGATGTCGTCGCCGCGGATCAGGTCCGCGCGGGCGGTGCCGATGATGGTCTCGATCCCGCGCAAAGTGTCGACATTGCCCCAGCTGTCGGTCACCAGCCCGGTCCCCAGATCGGCCGAGATCGGCGAGCTGCCGCCTTCGGCGCCGTAATCCGCAGCGTCGTTGCCCGCGCCGCCGTCGAAGACGTCGCCGCCCTCGTGCCCGGTCAGGGTGTCGTTGCCGTCGCCGCCTTCCAGCGTGTCGGAACCGCTGCGGCCCAGCAGCGTGTCCGCGCCCCCGCCGCCGTTCATCCAGGCCCCGGCGATCGAGGCGCGCATCAGATCGCCGTAGCGCGAGCCCTCGACCATCTCGACCAGCTTCAGCTGGTCCGTGTCGCCATAGGTGTCGATGACGGTCAGCGCCTCGAAATCCACCACGATGCCGCGCCCGCCGGTTTCGGCCGCGTAGGACACGGTGTCCTGGCCGAAGCCGCCGTCGATGGTGTCCGCCCCTGCGCCGCCGCCGAGCAGGTCGAAGCCGAAATTGCCCAGCACGATCTCCGCCCCGCTGCCGCCGAGGATGGTGTCGCCGCCGTCGCCCCCCGCCAGCGTCGCCGCGAAGCTGCCGCCCTGGATCGAGTCGGCGTATTTCGTGCCGGTGAGCCGGGTGATGCCGAAGACCCGGTCGGTGAATCCATGGGTGTCGCGCACGGTCAGGGTCTGCAGGTTGGCGACGATCCCCTGGGTGCCGCCGTCGCTGCCGTAATCGGCCTCGTCATCGCCGCCGCCGCCGTCCAGCGTGTCGTTCCCGGCCCCGCCGGTCAGCGAATCCTGGCCGATGCCGCCGTTGATGTAGTCCGCGCCGCCGAAGCCCCAGATGTGGTTGTCCCCGGCGTCGCCGGTGAGCCGGTCGTTGCGCCAGCTGCCCTGGATGTCCTCGAACTCGCCGACGCTGTCGGTGTTGCCGTAGGAGTCGGTGGCGGTCCCGGCGGTGAGGTTGACGGTGACGCCGCGGGTGCCGGTATCGTCGAGATAGCTCAGCGTGTCGCGGCCGATGCCGCCCTGCAGCGTGTCATCGCCCGCGCCGCCCGCGACGATGTCATTTCCGGCATTGCCGGAAATCATGTCGTTGCCGCCCTTGCCGTTGAGCGTGTCGTTGCCCTGACCGGCCAGGAAGACCTCCGCCGCGTCGGTGCCCAGCACCTGGTCGTCCTCGGTTTCCGCGGCGGTGGCCAGCGCCGCGAGGTCCAGCGCCTGCCCCGCCGCCAGATCGCCCGAGGGCCGCGCATAGCTGGCCTGGTCGATCTGCGTCAGCATGAAGCGGGCGAAATAGCCGATGGTGGGGATCGGCGGCAGCTCGTCGCCGCCGAGATGGAACACCGCGAAGACGCTGCGCCCGGAGGCCGGGCCGGCCAGGTCGGCGCCCTCGATCAGCCGCGACAGCACCGTGCTGCGCCGGGTAACGCCGTTGGCGTCCCATTCCAGCGCGAAGACCTCGTCGCTGGAGGACAGGGCATAGCCCGAGATCGACAGGTCGCCGGTGATCGCGGTTCCGGCCGCCAGCGGCGTGGACAGCGCGGCCGACAGGCTCCCCGAGGCGAGGTAGTCATAGCGCAGCGTGGGCGCGCGGCCCTCGAACCAGGTGAAGTCCATGCGGGCATCGGCGACCGACAGGACGGTGTCGGCGACGGTGTCGAAAACGGCAGCGAAACCGGACAGGCTGTAGGTCGTCATCGCATATCCCCGGAACTCGGCACCGGGGATACGCGATCCTGGTTAATGGCGCCTTGTCAGCCGGCCTGGAACTGCTGTTCCAGCCCCATCAGCGCATAGGTGATCTGGGCGGCCGTGAATTCCGAGACCCGGCTGTTTTCCTCCGGCGCCAGCTCGACCACGTCGATGCCGACGATCTGCCGCCCGGCACACAGCCGCTCCAGCAGGTGGATTGCCTGCCAGAAGCCCAGGCCGCCCGGAACCGGCGTGCCGGTGGCGGGCATGACTGCCGGGTCGAGCCCGTCGACATCGAAGCTGACATAGATCTTGCGCGGGAAATCCTCGGGCAGGACCGGGTCCTCGCCGCGCGCAAGCGCCTCGCCGTCGCAATGCACCACGCCCAGCCGCTTGCGCGCCTCGGCTTCCTCGGTGCAGAGCGCGCGCACGCCGTATTGCGCCAGCGCGATGCCGTCCTCCTCGGCCAGCAGCCGCATCACCGAGGCGTGGCTGTGGCGCTCGCCCTGGTAGTCGTGGCGCAGGTCGGCATGGGCGTCGATCTGGACGATGCCGACCGGGCCGTCGCTCGCGGAGACCACGCCGCGCACCGCGCCGTAGCTCAGCGAATGCTCGCCGCCCAGAACCACCGGCACGGCGCCCGCCTCGACGGCGGCGCGGGTGCGCTCGGCAATGCGCTGCATCACCAGGTGCAAGGGCCCGTCGCACGGCACCGGACCCTCGGTCGCGATCCCGGCCATGCAGGGCTCCGCGCCGCGCCAGAGCCGCTCCAGCTCCACCGAGGCATCCAGAATCGCCTGCGGTCCGCCGGCCGTGCCCGAGCCGTAGGACACCGTGCGCTCCAGCGGCACCGGGATCACCCGGAAGCGCGCGGTCGCGGGGTTGAGTTCGTCTGCAGAGAGTTCGCCGTCGAGAAAGGTCATAGCCGCCCCAGGAAGTCCTGATATCCGAAGTCGCGCACCATGGTCAGTGCATCCGTGTCCGAGTTCCACAGCGCGATCGCGGGCAGCGGAACCCCGTTGAAGGTGTTGGTCTTCACCATCGAATAGATCGCCTGGTCGAGGAAGGCGAAGCGGTCGCCGACCTGCCAGGGCGTGCCGGGGCGGTAGTCGCCGATCACGTCGCCCGCAAGGCAGGAAGGACCGCCCAGCCGCACCGGCGCGCCGGTCTCGGCCTCGCCCAGCAGCTTCGGCCGGTAGGGCGCCTCGATCACGTCGGGCATGTGGCAGGTCGCCGAGATGTCGGTGATCGCCAGCGGCATGGAATTTTCGGTGAGGTCGAGGATCTCGCCCACCAGGATGCCGGCATGCAGCGCCACCGCCTCGCCCGGCTCCAGATAGACCTCGATGCCGTATTTCGCGCGGATGCCCTTCACGAATTCGATCAGGCCCGCACGGTCGTAGTCCGGCATGGTGATGTGGTGGCCGCCGCCCAGGTTCAGCCATTTGAGCTGGGGCAGCCAGCCTGCGATCTTCGGCTCCACCGCCGCCCAGGTGCGCTCCAGCGGCTCGAAGCCCTGTTCGCACAGCGTGTGCATGTGCAGGCCCTCGAGCCCCTCCATGTCGGCATCGGTTAGCTGCGACACCGGCGCGCCGAGGCGCGAGCAGGGCGCCGCCGGGTCGTACTTGTCGGTCCAGCCCTCGGAATGCTCGGGGTTGATCCGCAGGCCCGGGCTCGCCGTGCCCTCCGCCACGATGTCCCGGAAGCGGCGGAACTGGCCCGGAGAGTTGAAGATCACGTGGTCCGAGATCTTGGCGATCGCCTTCAGGTCCTCGGCCTTGTAGCCCGCGTTGAATGTCGCGACATGGCCGCCGAAGACCTCGCGGCCGAGCCGCGCCTCGAAGATGCCGCTGGCGGCGGTGCCGGAAAGGTACTTCATCACGACCGGCGCGACGGCGGGCATCGAGAAGGCCTTCAGCGCGGCGAAAATCTGCGCGCCGGAGGCCTCGGCCACCTCGGCGAGGATGCGGCAGTTCCGGGCGATGGCGGCCTCGTCCACCACGAAACAGGGCGACGGCACGCGGCCCAGGTCGAACCGGGCAAAACGCTCGGCGGCGTCGGCTTCGATATCAAGGGGCTCGGTCACGGCGGTCTCCTCAGGTCTCGGGGCACAGATGCGGCCAAGCCCGGCGCAGGGCAAGGGCAAATCCGGGGCCGCCCGAAAATTCGGCAGCCCGCCCGGAATGGCGGCAGCCGGCGGGGCGCGAGCCCGTGCGGCAGGTCGGCGCGACGGCGCGCGCGGCCCGGCTTCGCGCTATCCTGCCCCCGAACCGCCGGCTAGGCTCGCCCGGCAGGCGGCATGCGGGGGGCGATGATCAGGGTCGAGAAAAGCGATGAGCTCCGGGTGCTGGCCCGCGAGCCGGCCGGCCCCGGCCAGCGGCGCGTCCTGCTGTCCTTCACCGGAATCGGCAACCAGATGGGCGGGATGGACGTGCAGGAGCCGGAATTCTTTTCGGCCGGCAATGCCTTCGACAACATTCTGTTCATCAGCGACCTGAAGCGCAGCTGGGGCAACGCGTATGATTTCGCGGCAATGTGCGCCCGGCTCTCCCCCTATCTGGAGGGGCGCGAGATCTACGCGCTCGGCAATTCCATGGGCGGCTTCCTCGCCATCCTCGCGGCCGCGCACCTGCCGGTCGCGGCGGTTGCCGCCTTCGTGCCGCAATTCAGCGTCGCGCCGCATGTCGTCCCGGAAGAGACCCGCTGGCAGGACTATGTCCGCGGCATCGGCGAATGGCGGGTGCCCTCGCTGGAGGGCTGCTTCAACGCCACCACGCGCTACCACGTCTTCTCCGGAAATTCCGAGGAGGAGCGCATCCATTCCGGCCGCTTCCCGGTGCAGCCCAACCTGTTCCACGCCGTGCCGCGCTGGTCCGGCCACACGCTGGCGAAGAAGCTGAAGGACCGCGGCGTGCTGCGCGACGTGATCGCGGAAGCCTGGGAGGGCAGCCTCACCGGCCCGCGCCTGGCGCGGATGGCGGGCTGCCGGGTCGAGATGCTGTCGGGCGGACCTCCCGCGCCAGGCGGCAGGCAGGCGCTGGAAGGCTGAGGCCGCCGGTCAGGCGCCCGCTGTCGCGGCCAGCGCCTCGGCCTCGTTATAGGCCAGTTCCATCGTGGCGACCTGCACGGTCTCGACCAGCGCGGCCATCAGGTCGTCGCGGCTCAGACGTCCCGCCGCATGGTCGGAAATGCACTGTCCCGCGCAGTCCAGCAACGCCTCCAGGTTCATCAGGATCTCGCCGGTCATGCGCCGCTCGCGGATCAGGTGCTCCAGCAGCATGGCCGGGCGCGCCGATGCGCCGAAACCGGCAAATGGAGCCTCCGCACCGTCGAGCTCGGACAGGAGCACCTGGGACAGGGAGGTATGGGGCATGGCTGGCTCCGCAGGTCTGGCGTCGTTTAGGAAAATGATAACCTCTTTTTCCGCAACTGCCACGCCCCCGGCGCGGAAATCCTGCGGCAGGGTTAACGCGCCGCCGGGATTGGCACGCCGCCTGCTTGGACCTATCCGGGACAACCCCGGTCTCCCTGCGGGACCCTGCCAAAGGAAAGGATTCTACCCATGGCCATGGAAATCGTCGCCGATCTCTGCACCTCTTGCGGGGATTGCGAGCCCGTCTGCCCGACCGGCGCCATCATTCCGAAGAAGGGCGTGTTCTTCATCAAGGCCGAAGTCTGCACCGAATGCGAGCCGGATCACGACATGCCGCAATGCCTCAGCGTCTGCATGGAAGACGGCTGCATCATTCCGGCCGAATGAGCCGCGAGGATTGCGGCGGCCCGCGGCTGCGCCAGACCCTCGGCGTGGTCGCGGTCGGCGAGGGCTATGCCGTGCTCGCCGCGGACCGCGCCTCCGGCTGCGCCGCCTGCAGCGCCCGTTCGGGCTGCGGGGCGGGCGCGCTGGCGGAAATGACCGGCGGGCGGCAGATCCTGCGCCTGCCCAACGCGCTGCCTCTGGCGCCCGGCGACCAGGTGGTGGTGTCGATGGAAAGCGGCGCCTTCCTCGGCGCAGCGCTGCGCGCCTACCTGCTGCCGCCGCTCGCGCTCGCGGCCACGGCCGCGGTTTCGGCGGCGGCCGGGCTGCCGGATCTGGCCACGGCCGCGCTCTGCCTGCCCGCCCTGGGGCTGGCGCTGCTGCCGCTCTGGGCGGCCGAGCGCCGCGGCCGTCTCGGCGGCAGCCTGCGGATCGAGGAACGCGTGGCGGACGGGGCGGCATGATCCGCCGCCTCCTCCTTCCGGCGGGGCTGGCGCTCTGCCTGTGCCTCGGCCTGTGGGCCCGGCAGGCGCTAGTGCCGCGGATCCAGAGCGAAACGCTCTATGTCTTCGGCACGCTTGTCGAAGTCGAGATCGAGGGCGTGTCCGACCGCCGGGCCTCGGAAGCCATGGCCGCGCTCGGGCAGCTTTTCCGCCGCCTCCACCGCGACTGGCATGCCTGGCGGCCCGGCGAACTCGGCCGGCTGAACCAGGCCATCGCCCGCGGAGACAGCTTCGAGTCCAGTCCGGGCCTGGCCGCCCTGCTGGCGGAGGGCCAAGAGCTTTCCTCGGAAAGCGGCGGGCTGTTCGATCCCGGCATCGGCGCGATGATCGGGCTCTGGGGTTTCCATGCCGACCTGCCGCCCGAGGGCCCGCCCCCGCCCGACGCCGAGATCGAGGCGCTGGCCGCGCGCCATCCCTCGATCGCCGTCCTGCAGATCGACGGCACCCGGATCAGTTCGCCGAACCCGGCGGTGCAGCTCGATCTCGGCGGGTTCGCCAAGGGCGCGGCGCTCGATCTGGCCGCGGAGGAACTGCGCCGCCGCGGCATCTCCAACGCCGTGCTGAATGCCGGCGGCGACGTCAACGTGCTGGGCCGCAAGGGCGCGCGCCCCTGGCGCGTCGCGATCCGCAGCCCCTTCGACTGGGGCGCGGTCGCCGCGCTCGACGTGCAGCCCGGCGAGATGGTCTATACTTCCGGCAATTACGAGCGCTTCCTCGACCAGGACGGCATCCGCTTCTCGCACATCCTCGACCCGCGCAGCGGCCGTCCGGTGCAGGGCATCGTCTCGGCCACCGTTCTGGCCCGCAACGGCGCGCTGGCCGATGCCGCCGCCACCGCGCTGTCCGTCGCCGGGCCTGCGCACTGGCAGGACACCGCGCGGGCCATGGGCATCGACGCGGCGCTGCTGATCGACGACCGGGGCCGGATCTCCATGACCCCGGCCATGGCCGCCCGCGTGCAGCTGCTGGAACCGGCGCCGGTCGAGATCGCCGGGCTCGGCCCGCAATGACCGCGACAGGCCCTGTCGGATTCCCGACAATTGTCGGGCCGGCCTTGGCCCGGCCCCGCGCTGCCGGGTCTGGCACGCTGCCTGCTCGGGCCACTGCGACCCCGCTTTTCCCACCCGCCGACAAGAGGCTGCCATGACCCCAGTGACCCGCCGCCGCTTCCTGATGCAGACCGGTTCCGCCGCCGCCGCGCTGGCCGCCGGAGGCATCGCCGCCCGCCGCGCCGATGCCGCGCGCATCCTGGTGCTGGGCGCCGGGCCGGCCGGCATTGCCGCCGCTCAGGCCCTGCGCGCTGCCGATCCGCGCCTGTCGGTGACGCTGGTGGAGCGCGATCCAGCGCGCCTGGCCCGCAGTCCCCGCCCGGCAGGCCCCTTCCTGCCCCCTGCCCCCACGGTCGATGCCGCGGATCTGGCGGCGCAGGAGATCGGCCTGCTGGTCGACGACGTCGCCGGCGTGGACTGGCAGGCCGGCCGGCTGGAGCTGTTTAGCGGCCGCCGCGAGGCCTTCGACCGGCTGGTGATGGCGCCCGGCACGGCCCCGGCGGAGGAGCGGATCGAGGGCCATGGCGCCCGCGCCCGCCACGCCTGGCCCGCTGCCTGGGGCAGCGCCGCAGAGGCCCGCCGCCTCGCCGCGCAGATCGCGGCCATGCCCGACGGCGGCCGGCTGGTGCTGCGCCTTCCCGCGGTGCTGGCCCATGACCCCGCGCTGGTCGCGGCGCGCGCGGCCTCACTCGCCGCAATGCTCGCCCGCCAGCACCCCGCGGCCAACCTGACCGTGCTCGACGCGACCCTGGACGGGACCGTCCGGCAGAGCTTTGCAGTCCGTGCGGGCGACGCGCTGGCCGGGCGCACCGACTGGCGCGGCAGCGGCGAAGGCGGCACCGTGCTCTGGACGGATGCGGATGCGGGCGAGATCGGGACCTCCGCCGGGACGCTGCATGCCGATGTGGTGAACTTCCTGCCCGCGCTCGGCGCGGGAACCGCCGCCCGCCTCGCGGGCCTTGCCGATGCCAGCCTCTGGTGTCCGGTGGACGCGGCCGGCCGCTCCGCCCTGCGGGAAGGCGCGGTGGTGATCGGCGATGCCCGCAAGGGCGTCCTGCGCGGGACGGCGTCAGCGGCCGAAGCCGGGCGCAGCGCGGCTGCTGCCATCGCCGCCTGATCTGACCCTTGGACAAGGGCCCGCGCGTCCCCCGGGACGCGCCCGGCCGCTGCGGGCTCGATGCCCGCGGCGGCCGGTCTTTCTCCGGGCAGTCAGAACGCTGCCGGGGCGTCCAGCTCCACCACCTGCCAGGGCAGGCCGTGCTTGTTCAGCATGTCCATGTAGTGGTCGGGATCGAGCTGCTCCATGTTCCACACGCCGGGCTCCTTCCAGTTGCCCAGCAGCACCTGCGCCGCGCCGATCATCGCCGGAACGCCGGTCGTGTAGGCCACGGCCTGGCTGCCGACCTCGGCATAGCATTCCTCGTGGTCGCAGATGTTGTAGATGTAGAAGGTCTTCTCGCCCGACCCGTCCTTCGCCGGACCGGTGGCGATGTCGCCGATGCAGGTCTTGCCGACGGTCTTCGCGCCCAGGTCGCCCGGGTTCGGCAGAACGGTCTTCAGGAACTGCAGCGGGATGATCTCGACGCCGTTGTGCATCACCGGCTCGATCGAGGTCATGCCCACGTTCTCCAGAACGGTGACGTGGTTGATATAGGCGTCGCCGAAGGTCATCCAGAACCGCGCCCGCTCGATCTCGGGGTTGTGGGTCGACAGCGACTCCAGCTCCTCATGATACATCAGGTACATGTTCTTCATCCCCACGCCGGGGAAGTCGAAGGCCACCTTGGTGGTCATCGCCGGGCTCTCGATCCATTCGCCGCCTTCCCAGTGGCGCGCGGGCGCGGTCACTTCGCGGATGTTGATCTCCGGGTTGAAGTTCGTCGCGAAGGGAAGGCCGTTGTCGCCGCCGTTGCAGTCGAGGATGTCGAGCACGCGGATGGCGTCGAGCTTGTGCTTCTTCAGCCAGGTCGCATAGACCGAGGTCACGCCCGGATCGAAGCCCGAACCGAGGATCGCCGTCAGACCCGCGGCCTTGAACTTGTCCTGATAGGCCCATTGCCAGCTGTATTCGAACTTGGCCTCGTCCTCGGGCTCGTAATTCGCCGTATCAAGATAGTTCACCCCGGCCTCGAGGCAGGCATCCATCAGCGCCAGGTCCTGGTAGGGCAGCGCGAGATTCACCACCAGCTCCGCGCCGGTCTGGCGGATCAGCGCGGCGGTCGCCGCCACGTCCATCGCGTCGATGCCGTAGGTCGCGATCTCCGCGCCGGTGCGCGTCTTCACTTCGGCGGCGATGTCGTCGCATTTGGATTTCGTGCGGCTGGCCAGATGGATCTCGGTGAAGATCTCCGGATTCATCGCCATCTTGTGCACGGCGACCGAGCTGACGCCGCCGGCACCGACGACCAGAACCTTGCCCATGTCTTTGTCCTTTCCAGTGAAGTGGATCGTTCCGTCATCGCGCGTTGCCGCGCGAGTTTCAACTTTGCGGTGATGGCACGGCGGCGATGACAGTCCGGTGACAGCGGCCCCCGGACCGCCGCCGCGGGCCCTCACTCGAAATAGGTATAGCCGCCCAGGCTGTCCTTGTAGGCCGCGATCAGCGCCTTGCGCTCGGCCGAGTTCACCGTGCCGCGGGCCACCGCGCGCTCCACCGTCTTGCGGAAGGCGGCGAGGATGTCGCCCGGATCGTATTCGACATAGCTCAGCACCTCGGCGATCGTGTCGCCCTCGGTCTCGTGCTCGATGTTGAACCCGCCGTCGCCGGTCAGGCTGATCGTCACGACATTGGCGTCGCCGAACAGGTTGTGCAGGTCGCCCAGGGTCTCCTGGTAGGCGCCGACGAAGAACACGCCGATATGGTAGGGCTTGTCCTCTTCGAGGTCATGCACCGGCAGGGACTTGTGGATGCCGTCGCCGAGGATGAAGCTGTCGATCTTGCCGTCGCTGTCGCAGGTGATGTCGGTCAGCACCGCGCGGCGCGTCGGCGTCTCGTCGAGCCGCTGCAGCGGCATCACCGGATGCAGCTGGTCGATCGCCCAGACATCGGGCAGCGACTGGAACAGCGAGAAGTTGCAGTGGTAGTAGTCGACGAAGCCTTCCAGCGCCTCCGACAGGGCTTCGCCCGCGCCGTTCTCCTGGATCACGGTATGGATGCGCTTGAGGATGTAGAGGAAGCAGCGCTCGGCGGTGGCGAGCTGGCCGATATCCATCTGGCCGCGGCGGAACAGCGCCCGGATCTCGTCGCGGTAGTAGACCGCGTCGTTGAAGCATTCCTGCAGCCGGCCCGGCTTCACATAGTCCTCGATCGCCACCATGTCATGCAGGAAATGGTGCTCGTTCTCGGTCAGGTCGGGGCGCTGCGGCACGCCGTAGAGCGTCGCGTCGAGCACGTCGAAGATCAGCATGGAGCTCAGCGCCACCACGTAGCGGCCGGATTCCGTCACCAGCGTCGGATGCGGGTGCCCCGCCTCGTCCATCGCGTAGCCGACGGTTTCCACGATCGCGGCGGCGTATTCGTCCACCGTGTAGTTGACCGAGTTCTCGCTGGCGCGCTTCTCCCCGGTATAGTCGACGCCGAGCCCGCCGCCCATGTCGAGGAAGGCCAGCGGCGCGCCGAGCCGGCGCAGCTCCGCGTAGAAGCGGCAGGCCTCGGTCACGGTGCGGCGCACGTCGATCACGTTCGGCACCTGGCTGCCCAGGTGGTTGTGCTGCAGCACAAGGCAGTCGAGGAAGCCGGTCGCCTTCATCCGCTCGACCAGCGTCACGATCTGGTCGGCGCCGATGCCGAAAGACGACCGGTCGCCCGAGGAGGACGCCCATTTGCCGGTGACGACCTGGGTCAGCTTGACCCGCACGCCCAGCATCGGGCGGATGCCCAGGTCTTCCGAGACGCGCTTGACGATCTCGAATTCCTTCAGGCTCTCCAGCACGATCACGGTGCGGAAGCCCAGCCGCAGGCTGAGGATCGCCAGCCGGATGAATTCGTCATCCTTGATGCCGTTGCAGATGATCAGGCTGTCCTGCGCAAGCGGCTGGGCCAGCGCCACGATCAGCTCCGGCTTCGAGCCGGCCTCCAGGCCGTAATTATACTGCCGCCCGCTTTCGACCAGGCGCCCGACCACCTCGGCCTGCTGGTTGACCTTGATCGGGAAGACGCCGCGGTAGTCGCCGCGGTACTCGTTGGCCGCGATCGCGCCCTGGAAGGCCTCGTTCAGGCGGCGCAGGCCGATTTCCAGGAAGGACTCGATCCTCAGCAGGATCGGCGTGGCGATGCCGCGCTCGTTCAGCCCCTCGATGATCGACGGCAGCGAGACCGGAACCGACTGGCCCTCAGGCGCCGGATCGGCCACCGCGAGGTCGCCATTGGGCAGGACATGGACCAGCCCCTGGCCCCAGGCGCTGACGCCGTAGAGGTCGGTTGCGGTCGAAGCTGTCTGCTGGTCTTCCATTGGAGACTCCCCGATGCCTGTGAACTTGGCGCACGCCATACTTCATTCTCCTGACAACACAAGGGAAGGTTAAGAGTTTCCGGCAAATCGCCGCCCCGCCGGACCGGCGGATGCGGGCGGGCCAATTGTCCGAATGCCTGGCCGATTTCGTCCCTTCCCGGGGCGGCGTGCAGAAATCGGAGCGGCACGCCCGTCCCCGCGGTCAGCTGCCCCGCTGCAGCACCCGGAGCTGGCATTCGGGCAGCAGCCGCGCCGTGTCCTCCGCCGTGCACAGCCGCGTCGCCGGGGTCATCACCGCCGCGCAGGCCGCCGCGGTGCCGTGATGCAGCGCCTCGGCCAGCGTGCCGCCGCGCGCAAGTTCCAGCACGGCCGCCGCGACGAAGCTGTCTCCCGCGCCGATCTTCGAGACCACCGGCACCCGCGCCGCCTTGCAATAGATGACCTCGCCCGGCGTCGCCAGGACCGAGCCGTCGGCGCCGCAGGCGATGATCACCGCCCCGGCCACGCCGCGCGCCACCAGATCCGCGGCGAAGCTGCCCGCCCCCTGCACGCCGTTGAGCCTTGCCCCCGCGAGCTCGGAGGCCTCCTGGTTGTCGAAGCGAAGGAGCGCGGGAACCGGCCCGCCGTCCGCTGCCCCGGCGATTTCGCGCAGGGCCGGCCCGGACGTGTCGACCACCAGCTTCGCGCCGCCCGGCGCCAGCGCCGCGGCCAGATCAAGGGGAAAGCGGTCGGGAACCCCGGGCGGCTGCGAGCCCGACAGCACCAGCCAGGACCCCGGCCCGGCCAGCGCCGCGCATGCCGCCAGCGCCGCGCCGGTCTCCGCCTCGCCCCAGTCGGGTCCGGGCAGGACGAAGCGGAACTGCAGCCCGGTCTTGCGGTCGGTGACGGCCAGGCTCTGCCGCGTCTCGCCCGGCGCCGCCAGCACCTCGGGTGCGATGCCCTCGGCCCGCAGCAGCTGGGCCAGGGTCTCGCCGGTGGCGCCGCCGAGCGCGACCAGCGGCGTGCTGGTGCCGCCGAGCGTGCGGATCGCGCGGCTGACATTGATGCCGCCGCCGCCCGGATCCTGGCGAGGCGCGGTGCAGCGCAGCTTCGGACCGGGCCGGATGTCGCTGGCCGAAGTCGCAAGATCCAGTGCCGGATTCAGGGTGACGGTGACGATGTCGCTCTGCGCCAAGGCGCGGTCCTCCGATTCAGTCCGATGGGCACGGTCTCCCCAGCGGCTTACCGCGTCGCGCCCGCTCTGGCCAGTGGGCCATCCGGCGCGACGTGCCGCGGACGGAGCAGCAAGGCTGCCATTCCGCCGGTGCCGGCGCGCGGCCGGGTGCCCGGTCCCGCGGGCAAATTCCGCCATTCCGCGTTCCCGGCCGCGGCCGGGACAGTTTGGCCCTTGCCATGCCGCGCCCGGCCCTCTTTCCTGCCGCCAGACCGAAGGAGCACCCGATGTCCGCCCCCCTGCGCATGGCCCTTGCCGCCCTGCTTCTCGCCGCCCCCGCCGCGGCCGACACCGTCACGGTCTTCGCCGCGGCGAGCCTGAAGGACGCGATGGACCGGCTCGCGCCGGCCTTCCGCGCGGCATCGGGGCACGAGCTGTCGGTCTCGCTGGCGGGCTCCTCTGCGCTGGCGCGGCAGATCGAGGCCGGGGCGCCTGCCGACGTCTTCATCTCCGCGAACCTGTCCTGGATGGACCGGCTGGCCGGCAAGGGGATGGTCGATGCGGCGACGCGCTTCGACCTGGCGGGCAACGCGCTGGTGCTGGCCGGTCCCGCGGGCGCGGCGCCGGTCCCTCTGGATGCCTCGCTTGCCGGCAGGCTCGGCGGCGGCAAGCTCGCCATGGCGCTGGTGGAGGCCGTGCCCGCGGGCATCTACGGCAAGGAGGCGCTGACGTCGCTCGGGCTCTGGGACAGCGTGGCGCCCAAGGTCGCGGAGACCGACAACGTGCGCGCCGCGCTGGCGCTGGTTGCCGTGGGGGCCGCGCCGATGGGCATCGTCTATGCGACCGATGCCGCGGCCGAGCCGCGCGTCGGCGTCCTGGCCACCTTCCCCGAAGACAGCCACGCGCCGATCCGCTACCCGGCGGCGCTGGTGGCGGACCGCCCCGGCACGGCCGCGGCCGAATTCCTCGAATTCCTGAAGACGGACGAAGCCGGCAGCGTGCTGGCGGGGCTCGGCTTCGCCCTGCCGGACTGAGCGGCGGATGGGCTGGCTCGGGCCGGAGGAATGGGCAGCGGTCGCGCTGTCGCTGAAGGTCGCCTTCTGGGCGGTGGCGGCAAGCCTGCCGCTGGGCATCGTAACGGCCTATGCGCTGGCGCGCTGGAGCTTTCCCGGCAAGCAGATCCTCAACGGGCTGGTGCATCTGCCGCTGATCCTGCCGCCGGTGGTGACCGGCTATCTCCTGCTGCTGACGCTCGGCCCGCAGGCGCCGCTGGGCGGCGCGCTCGAGTCGATGGGCATCGTCTTCGCCTTCCGCTGGACCGGCGCGGCGCTGGCGGCAGGCGTCATGGCCTTCCCGCTGATGGTCCGCGCGATCCGGCTGTCGGTCGAGGCCGTCGATCCCAAGCTGGAGGAGGCCTCGGCCACGCTCGGCGCGCCGCCTCTGGCGGTCTTCGCCACGGTCACGCTGCCGCTGATCCTGCCGGGCATACTCGCCGGCGCGATCCTCGCCTTCGCCAAAGCGATGGGCGAATTCGGCGCGACCATCACCTTCGTGTCGAACATCCCCGGACAGACCCGCACCCTGCCCTCGGCGATCTACGCCTTCCTGCAGGTGCCGGGCGGCGAGGCCGCGGCGCTGCGGCTGGTCGCGGTCTCGGTCGGGGTCGCGATGGGGGCGCTCCTGCTGTCGGAACTGCTGGGCCGCTGGATCGCCCGGCGGGTGGCGGGCGCATGAGCCTCTCGGTCCGCCTCTCCCACGCCTTCCCGGGCTTCGGTCTCGACATCGCCTTCGATGCCCCGCCCGGGGTCACGGTGCTGTTCGGCCGCTCGGGCTCCGGCAAGTCGACGGTGGTGCGCGCCGTCGCCGGCCTGATGCGCCCCGCGGCCGGGCGGATCGCGCTGGAGGACCGGGTACTCTTCGACAGCGGCGCGCGGATCATGCTGCCGCCGCACCGGCGGCGGCTCGGCGTCGTCTTCCAGGACGCGCGGCTGTTCCCGCATCTGAGCGTGGCGCAGAACCTGCGCTACGGCGCGCGCTTTGCCCCGCAGGGCGGCAGGGACGACACGGCGCGGGTGGTGGAGATGCTGGGGATCGGACCGCTCCTCTCCCGCCGCCCCGGCGCGCTTTCGGGCGGGGAACGGTCCCGCGTCGCGATCGGCCGGGCGCTCCTGTCGCGCCCCGAGATGATTCTGGCCGACGAGCCGCTGGCCGCGCTCGATGCCGCCCGGAAGGCGGAGATCCTGCCCTATTTCGAGCGGCTGCGCGACGAGGCCGGGGTGCCGATCCTCTATGTCAGCCATGCCGCCGAAGAGGTCGCGCGGCTGGCCACCACCGTGGTCGTGCTGGAGGCCGGGCGCACCGTCCGGCAGGGGCCGGCGCTCGAGGTGCTGGGCGATCCCGGCGTGGCGCCGACGGGCGTGCGCGCGGTCGGCGCCGTGCTGGAGGCGGTGGTCCGCGCGCATCACCCCGACGGGCTGAGCGAGCTCGATGCGGGCGGCGTCGCGCTGCACCTGCCGCGCGTGGCGCAGAAGCCGGGCCAGCGGCTGCGGCTGCGCATCGCCGCGCAGGAGGTGATGCTCGCGACCGCCGAACCGCGGGACATCTCGGCGCTGAACGTGCTGCCCGGCCGGGTGGAAGCGGTGCTGCCGGGCCAGGGGCCGGGCGCCATCGTCACGGTGGAAACCCCGGCCGGCAAGCTGCTGGCGCGGGTGACGCGGCGCTCGGCCGGGGCGCTGGGGCTGGCGCCGGGACGTCCGGTCTGGGCGGTGGTCAAGTCGGTCTCGATCGCGCCCGAGGATGTCGGCGCGCCGTCGTGACCTCCCGTCACGGAAGTTTCGCCGGGCCGACATTTTCCCGCCACGCAGGATGGCCAGTCTCCGCCGGACCGAAGGAGAAGCCATGCCGGGACTGAGCGCGAAAAACCTGCATCTGAAGCGCGCCACCGCGACGCTCCGCGGCCTGTCCCTGGAGGTGCCGCCGGGCGGGATCCTCGGGCTGATCGGGCCGGACCCGGCGGAGGCGGCGCTGCTGTTCCGCGTGCTCTGCGGACGGCTGCGCCCCGATGGCGGGCGCATCTTCGCCGGCGGGCGCGACGTGACGGAGCTGCCGCCGCGGCGTCGCGGCATCCGCGTCCTTCCGGGGCGCGCGGCGGAGGCGCGGCGGATGCTGGCGGACCCGCCCGCCGTGCTGCTGCTGGCCGATCCGGCCTGGCCGGGACAGGCCGCGGCGCGCGCCGCCTGCCGGTCGGAGGCGCGCCGGGCAGTGCGCGCGGTTGGCCATGCGCTGGTCTTCGCGACCGACGATCCCGCCGCGGCGCTGGCGCTCGCCGACCGGATCTGCGTGCTGGCCGACGGAAGTATCGTGCAGGAGGGCACGCCCGAGGAGGTCTACCGCACGCCCGCGTCGCGGCTGGTGGCGGAGCTGACCGGGGCGGCGAACCTGATCCCCGGCGAGGTCCTGGGCGAGACCGAACCCGGGCAGTGGATGGTGCGCACGCCGCTGGGCGATCTGGCGGTCGCGGGCAAGGATCCGCAGGCGCGGCACGTCACGCTGCTGTGGCGGCCGGAACAGGGGCTGGAGGGCGAGGGAATCGCCAACACGCTGACGGGCACATTGGCGGGGCGGGTCTTCCACGGGCCGCTGACCGAGCTGGAGCTCGATCTCGGCGGGCTGGCGCAGCGGCTGATGCTGCCGCGCGCCTGCATTGCCGATGGCGCGCCGGTGACCTTCCACGTGCCGCCGGAGGATCTGTGCTTCCTCGATCCGGCGGCCCGAGCGGATCAGTCCTTCCTGGAGTCCTTGCGGTCAAGAAGCTCGGCCTCGGGATGGATCGGGCGGTAGATCTCCACCCGGTCGCCGTCCTTCACCGGCTTGTCGAGCTTGGCGACGGCGCCGAAGATGCCGACCTTGTTGACGTCCAGGTCGATCTCCGGGAACTGCGCCAGCAGTCCCGAACGCTCGATCACGTCGCGCACGGTCGATCCGTCCGGCACCTCGATCTTCATCCAGACCTGCGCCGACTGCTTGGCAAAGGCGACACCGACATTCATGCGTTCTCTCCTTCGGGTTCGGGCTTCAGGACGCCCGCGGCGGTGAAGACCTTCTCGATGCGCGCGTCGAGCGGATCGCCGGCGCGGTCCTTGGCGCGCTTGTCGACGATGCCCTTCAGCGCCAGCAGGAAGCCCAGCATGATGAAGCCGCCGGGCGGCAGGATCAGGATCAGGAAGCCGCCGTAATCCGGGATCAGGGTCTGTTCGAGGAAGCCGAAGGCCGGTCCCAGCAGCACGTCCGCATTGGCGAAGATCGTGCCGGAGCCCAGGATCTCGCGGGCGGCGCCGAGCACGACCAGCGCGACGGTGAAGCCCAGCCCCATCATCAGCCCGTCATAGGCCGATTGCAGCGGCGACTGGCGCGAGGCGAAGGCCTCGGCGCGGCCGAGGATGGCGCAGTTCGTCACGATCAGCGGGATGAAGAGGCCCAGCACCTTGTGCAGGTCGTGCAGCCAGGCATTCAGCGCCATGTCCACCACCGTCACGATGCAGGCGATGATCAGCACGAAGGCCGGGATGCGGATCTCGGGCGTGATCGCGCCCCTGAGCAGCGACACGGCCAGTCCCGACATCGCCAGAACCGCGAGCGTGGCCAGCCCCATGCCGAGCCCGTTCGTCGCCGTCCCCGTCACGGCGAGCAGCGGGCAGAGCGCCAGCAGCTGGCCGAAGACGATGTTGTTGTCCCAGAGCCCGTTCCGGGCGATCTGTCCGTAGACCGACATCAGTTGCCCTCCTTCGGGGTGAGGATTTCGTCCCTGTGGGCGGCGAAGAAATCGAGCCCGCCCTTGACCGCCGCCACCACGGCGCGCGGGGTGATCGTGGCGCCGGAGAACTGGTCGAATTCGCCGCCGTCGCGCTTGACCTTCCAGCGTTCCGGCGAGGGATCGTCCAGCGACTTGCCCTCGAAGCCGTGGATCCAGTCGGATTTCGCGGTCTCGATCTTGTCGCCCAGGCCGGGCGTCTCGGCATGGGCCAGCACGCGCACGCCCAGAAGCTCGCCCGAGGGGTCGAGCCCGATCAGCACCTTGATCGCCCCGCCATAGCCGTAGCCGACCCGCTCGAAGGCGGCGCCGGTGACGGTGCCGGACCGGGTCGCCTGGTAGACGGCGACCGGGACGCCGCCGTCCATCACCTCGATCCTGTCCGAGGCCAGGTCGTTGTCATGGATGCCGTCCGGGATCACCTGCACCAGCGAGGCATTCAGGTCCTCGGTGGCGCGGTCGGCGATCGGTCCGCGGGTCAGCTCGTCGGAAATGGCCAGCACCAGCGCGGTGAAGAGCGCGAAGAGCGCCAGCAGCACGCCATGGGCGGCCGGGGCCTCGCGGAAGGCCGACAGCCTTGCGGTCAGCGCGTTCATGCCTTGTCTCCCTTGATCCCGAGCGGCTTGCCCTTGCGGTCGCGGCCGAAGATGCGCGGACGGATGTAGTGATCGAGCAGCGGCGTGCAGGCGTTCATCAGCAGCACCGCGAAGGCCGCGCCCTCGGGAAAGCTGCCGAAGGTCCGGATCAGCACGATCAGCACGCCGATCGCCGCGCCGTAGATCAGCTGGCCGGTCAGGGTCAGCGGCGAGGTGACGTAATCGGTGGCGATGAAGAAGGCGCAGAGCATCATCGCGCCCGAGCTGAGGTGCCAGGCCGGCGAAGGGAAATGCGACGGGTCCGCCAGCCAGAGCGCGCCGGCCAGCGCCGCCGCCCCGCCCAGCACCGAGACCGGGATGTGCCAGGTGATGACCCGCGTCAGGATCAGCAGGATGCCGCCCGCCAGCAGCAGCAGCGCCGAGGTCTCGCCCATCGAGCCCGCGACGCGCCCGATGAAGAGGTCGTGCAGGCTGAAGGTCTGCGGCATGATCGCGTCGAGCGTCGCGCCGCCGTCGAGCTGCGCGGTGACGAAGCCCAGCGTCGAGGCGCCGGTAAAGGCGTCGATCTGCGGCGCGGCCCCGAAGGTGATGGCCAGCGCCTCGTGGAAGGCGGGTGCACCGGCGGTGCCGGTCGGCTCGGGCAGGACCCAGGTGGTCATCTGGACGGGCAGCGCGATCAGCAGCATGGCGCGGGCGACCATGGCCGGGTTGAACAGGTTCTGTCCCAGCCCGCCGAAGACCTGCTTGGCGATGACGATGGCGATGAAGCTGCCGGCCGCGCCGACCCACCAGGGCGCCCAGGGCGGCAGGGTCATGGCCAGCAGCCAGCCCGAGAGCACCGCCGAGCCGTCGAACAGGAACCGCTCGAGCGGGCGGCGCGCCAGCAGGAGGCAGAGCGCCTCAAAGCCGACCGCGCTGCCGACGGTGACCGCGAAAAGCAGCACCGCGGGCCAGCCGAACTGGTAGAAGCCCATGCCGGTCGCGGGCAGCAGGCAGATCATCACCATGACCATCGTGTTGGTCACTGTCAGGCGCGAATGGGCGTGGGGGCCCGAAACGATGGCGTGTCCGACGGTCATTCCGCAGCCTCCGTGGGTGCATCGGGCGCGGCGGCGGCCGCAGCCTCGGCCTCCCTGCGCTTCTTTTCCTCCGCGGCCTTCTTCTTGGCGGCCTGCGCCGCCTTGTGCTTCTCCATCGCCAGGCGCTTGGCCTCGGCGACGGCCTCCTCGCGGGCCTTGCGGGCCTCGGCGAGGCGCTTGGTCTCTTCCTGCTGGTGCTTCTGGCTCTGCAGCGCCGCCAGCTTGCCCTTGGCGTAGTTGAAGCTCTGCACCAGCGGGATGTTCGACGGGCAGACATAGGAGCAGGAGCCGCAGGCCACGCAATCCATCAGCCCGATATCGACTGCGCCGTCGAGATCTTCGGCGCCGATCCGCGCCTGCAGCTCCAGCGGCGTCAGCCCGCAGGGACAGACCGTGACGCAGCCGGCGCAGCGGATGCAGGGCATCGACTGTTCGGGGCGGGTCTCGGAGCGGTCGAGCGCCAGCACGCCGTTGGTGCCCTTGATCACCGGCACGCGCACCGACTGGATCGGCATGCCCATCATCGGCCCGCCGAGCAGCAGCCGGTCCGGCTCGCCCTTCAGCCCGCCGCAGAAATCGAGGATCTCGCTGACCGGCGTGCCGATCATCACTTCGAGGTTCTTCGGCGCGGTCACGCCGCGGCCCGACACGGTCAGGAAGCGGCTGATCAGCGGCTCGCCATAGCGCACGGCCTTGTGCACGGCATGGGCGGTGGCGGCGTTATGGACGATGACGCCGAGCTCGGCGGTCAGCGCGCGGGCGGGCGTTTCCAGCCCCAGAACGGTGCGTACCAGATGCTTTTCCGACCCCATCGGATAGAGCGTCGGCACCGGCATGACGCTGGCTTCGGGGGCGGCGGCGAAGATGTGGCGGCGCATCTCGGCGATCGCCTTGGGCTTGTTCGACTCGATGGCGACGATGACCTTCGAGACGCCGAGCGCCTTGACCATCATCGCGATGCCGTCGACGACCTCCTCGGGACGCTCGCGCAGCAGCCGGTCGTCGCAGGTCAGGTAGGGTTCGCATTCGGCAGCGTTGATCACCAGCGTGTGCAGGTCGTATTTCCTGCCGAGCCCCAGCTTGACCGCCGCCGGGAAGGTGGCGCCGCCCATGCCGACGATCCCGGCTTCCAGCACGCGGTCGGCGATCTGGTCCGGCGTCGCCTCCTCGGGGCGCAGGCGCGGCAGGCGCGGTCCCCATTCGTCCTTGCCGTCCGGGCGGATGGTGACGGTCATCACCGGCAATCCGCTGGGATGCGGCGCGGCGAACATGCCGACGGCCAGCACCCTGCCGGAGGTCGGCGCATGGACATTGGCGGAGACCGGACCGCGCGCCTTGCCGATCAGCTGGCCCTTCAGCACATGGTCGTCGCGCTTCACCAGCGGCTCGGCCTGGGCGCCGATATGCTGCTGCAGCGGCACGCGCAGGATCGATGGCACCGGCATCTTCTCCACCGCGCTCTCGGCGGTCAGGTACTTGCGGGTCTCGGGATGGATGCCGCCCTTGATGGCGAAGACGCCGGTGGAGCGCTTGAGGGCGTCGAGGGAGAAAAGCTTCATGTCCTTGTCCTCACGCTGCCGGATCGTAGGCGTCGGGTTTCGGCCAGTACCAGTTGCGCAGGCTGCGGGGCTTGCCGCGCAGGATGATCGCCTCGGTCGGGCAGACCTCCACGCAGGCCTCGCAGCCGATGCAGGCATCGTTGACCACGGTGTGGATCTGCTTGGCCGCGCCGATGATGGCGTCGGTCGGGCAGCGCTTGTAGCACTTGGTGCAGCCGGTGCAGTGATCCTCGAAGATGAAGGCGACCAGCGGCTCGCTTTCGGCAAATCCGGCGGCATCCGCTCCGCCGCCGCAGCTGACGCCCATGATGTCGGCCAGCTTCATCGCGGTCTCGCGCCCGCCCGGCGGGCAGAGCGTCACCGGCGCCGATCCGTCGGCCACGGCCTCGGCCGCGCCGCGGCACCCGGGGAAGGAACACTGGCCGCAATTGGTTCCGGGCAGAGCCTGCTCGATCTCGTCGACGATGGGCGGCGTCTCGACATGGAATTTCCGCGCGGCGACGCCGAGCACGACGCCGAGGCCGAGGCCGAGAGCGGACATGGAGGCGATGGCTGCGATCATGGGGGACTCCCTCAGTTGGCGACGAGGCCGGCGAAGCCCATGAAGGCCATGGACAGGAGGCCGGCGGTGACGAAGGCGATGGGCGGCCCCTGGAACGGGCCCGGGATGGCGGTGCGGGCCATGCGCTCGCGCATGCCGGCGAAAATCACCATGACGATGGTGAAGCCCGCCGCCGAGCCGAAGCCGTAGAGCAGCGACTCGGCGAAATCGTGCCGTTCCTGGATGTTCAGCAGCGCCACGCCCAGCACGGCGCAGTTCGTCGTGATCAGCGGCAGGTAGATGCCGAGCGCGCGGTAGAGCGACGGGCTGACCTTGCGGATCACGATCTCGGTGAACTGCACGATGGCGGCGATCACCAGGATGAAGGACAGGATGCGCAGGAATTCCAGACCCAGCGGCTGCAGGAGCGCGGTCTCCACCACCCAGGAGGCAGCGGCGGCCAGCGTCAGCACGAAGGTCGTGGCCAGCCCCATGCCGATCGCGGCATCGAGCTTGCGCGAGACGCCCATGAATGGGCAGAGCCCGAGGAATTTCACCAGGACGACATTGTTCACGAGGGCGGTGCCCAGGAGGATCATCAGATAGGCTTCCATCGGCTCTCCATCGGTGGCGGGGCGAGGTCTGGGGAGGGTAGAGCACGCGCCGTGCCAAGACCGGGCGGAACGCCTGCCGCGCGCGGACTCCCTCTCCCCCGCGGGGGAGAGGGCCGGGGTGAGGGGCATGCGGGCCTCCCGCCTGTAGGATTCCCGACAATTTGTCGGCCCCGGGGACCTCCGGCCCCCACACCCCACCACAGCAAGGCCGCCGCAAGGGCTGGCACGCTGCGTGCTTTGACATCGGGAAGCCCGCAATGCCGCCAGGGAGCCGCCCCGTTGAACACCGTCCAGCCTATCCCGCGTCCCGGTCCCGTCCCGGTCGAGCTGGCCCCGGGCGTGCACTGGGTCGGCGCGCTGGATCCGGGGCTGCGTGTCTTCGACGTGATCCTGCGCACCGCGAACGGCACCAGCTACAATTCCTACGCCGTGCGCGGCAGCGGCGGCGTGGCGGTGATCGACACGGTGAAGGCGGAATTCTCCGATGCCTTCTTCGCCCAGCTCGAGCAGGTCGCGCGCTATGACGAGATCACCGCGCTGGTGCTGAACCACCTGGAGCCCGACCATACCGGCGCGGTGGCCGAACTGCTGCGCCGCGCGCCGCAGGCGAGGATCCATGTCGCCCCGCGCGGGCTCGACATGCTGCGGGCGCTGCTGAAGGACGATTTCGCGGACTACCAGGTGGTCAAGGTCCGCACCGGCGACACGGCCGATCTGGGCGACCGCACCCTGCGCTTCCTGACGACTCCCTATGTCCACTGGCCCGAAACGCAATGCACCTATCTGGAGGAGCAGGAGATCCTGTTCACTTGCGACCTGATGGGCTGCCATTTCTGCGACGAGCGGCTGTTCAACGACGCGGTCGGCGACTTCCGCTTCTCCTTCGAATACTATTTCGACCACATCATGCGGCCCTTCCGGCGCCATGTGTCCGAGGCGCTCGACCTGATCGAGCCGCTCGCCATTTCGGCCATCGCCCCCGCCCATGGCCCGGTGCTGCGCAGCCATCCGCGCGAATACATCACCCATTACCGCCGCCTGCTGACCAAGCGGCTGGCCTCGGAAGTGGCGCAGAAAACCCTGCTGATCTTCTATGTCAGCGCCTATGGCGCCACCTCGCAGATGGCCGCCGCGGTGGCCGAGGGCGCGTCGGAAAACCCGGATGTCCGCGTCTCGCTCTTCGACCTGGCGGTCGGCGAGGTCGCGCCCTTCGTCGACCTGATCGAGGAGGCGGACGGCATCGTGCTGGGCACGCCCACGATCAACGGCGATGCGGTCAAGACCGTCTGGGACCTGCTGGCCTCGCTGGTGGACATCGAGACCAAGGGCAAGCTCGGCGGCGCCTTCGGCAGCTACGGCTGGACCGGCGAGGCCGTCGCCATGGTCGAAAGCCGCCTGCAGGGGCTGAAGATGCGCGTGCCGGTCAAGGGCATCCGCATCAAGCTCCACCCCACCCTGCCCGAACTGGAGGACTGCCGGGACTATGGCCGCCAGCTCTCGGCGCATCTGACCGGAACTGCCGAACCGCGCGAGATCGACTTCGCCTCCCTCTGACCCTGAAAGGAGCCCGCCATGGCCACTGCCAAGCTGACCTTCTCCGATGTCTCGCTCACCGTGAACGTGCCCTCGGGAACCCGCATCATCGAGATCTCGGAAAAGGTGGGCGCCGGCATCACCTATGGCTGCCGCGAGGGAGAATGCGGCACCTGCCTGACCAAGGTGGAATCCGGGGCCGAGAACCTGACCGAGCCCTCCGTGCTGGAACAGCGCGTGCTAAAGGAAAACATGGCCGCCCGCGACGAGCGCCTCGCCTGCCAGTGCCAGGTGCTCGGCGGCGAGATCAAGGTCCGTCCTGCCTGACACCCTCTTCCCCCAAGGAGTTGCGTCCCTTGCCCCGCGTCCTCCCCGGGCGCGGGGCCTTTTCCTGCCGCCCCTCCGCACCGCCGTTGCCGGATCCGCCTCCGCGGTATATCCTTGCGGTATGCCCAGGGAGGATTGCCGCATGGGGGCCGCACCGAAACGCAAGACGTCGCTGACGCTCGACGGCGAGATGCTGGACCGCGCGAAGGCGCTGGGGATCAACGTGTCGGCGGTGGCCGAGGCGGCGCTGGCCCGGGCCGTGGCCGAGGCGCGTCAGGCGCGATGGCTGGAAGAGAACGCCGCCGCTTTCGGCGCACAGTCCGACTGGCATGCGCGCAACGGCCATCCGCTGGCGGAGATCATGGCCGCTCCCGGCCGCGCCTCATGGGAGAGCTGACCCGCTTCGACGTCGCCGAGTGGAACGGCATGTCCATGGTGGTCGTCGAAAGCGACCTGCTGCCGCCCGACCCGGCCATCGTCGTCATTCCGCTGCTGGAGGACTACCCCGCGGTGAAGCACCTGAACCCGGTCCTCAGCCATGGCGGCCGCGATCTGGTCCTCGCCACGCGGCTGATCGCGGCCGTGCGCCGCTCTGCCCTTCGACGCAGCGGCAGCGTCGCCGATCAGGGCGACCTGGTCACGCGCGCCGTCGACATCCTGATGGCCGGCATATAGCCGGGGCGGCCGCCCTGCCCGTCCGGACCGGGTCCGGCGCCCGGCGAATCCGCTCCGGAGGCCCCCGTTTCGGCTCCCGCCGGCAGTTTTGCATTTACATTAATCTTTAAGCGCGATTTTTCCGCACATGCCTGTCCATTGACCAGGGTTTGCGGCGCAATCGACGCATTCCGCCAGCCATGCGCCAATTGTCATGGACAAGACGGAAGCAGACAGGAATACATGAATAATCACGTTAATCAGGGAGCAGCCCAGCCATGACCCCGCCCCGCATCGCCATCATCGGCGCAGGTGCCATCGGATCGGTGCTGGCCGCGCGGCTGTGCGGCGCCGGACTGGACGTCACCCTTGCCGCCCGCGGCGACCGGCTCGCTGCCGTTGCCCGCGACGGCATCCGCCTGACCGACCTGGACGGCGCGCACCATGCAAGCCCCGCCGTCACCGAAAAGCTGGAGGCGCCGGTCAGCGTCGTCTTCCTCTGCGTGAAGGCCGCAGCGCTGGAAGCCGCCATCCGCCAGAACCTCGCCGGCATCGGCCCGCAGACGCGCGTCGTCCCGCTGGTCAACGGCATCCCGTGGTGGTTCTTCGACGATCTCGGCCATGCAGTGGAGGCGGTCGATCCCGGCGGCAAGCTGCTGAACATGGTGCCGTTCGAGCAGATCGTCGGCGCCGTCACGCTGATGACCGCCAGCTTCGAGGGCGATCGGCTGGTCTCGACCATCCCGCATCACCTTGCCCTCGGCCCGACCGTTCCGGACGGTCCGCGCCCCGTGGATTTGGCCGATGCGCTGGACGCGGCCGGGATCGCCATCGACCGCGCCGACTATGTCCGCCCCATCGTCTGGCACAAGCTGGGGCTGAACCTCGCCACCAACCCGCTTTCCGCGCTGACCGGCGAGACGCTGGCCCAGATCGCCGCAAATCCCGCCAGCCTTGCCCGCGCCACCGCCATCGCGCGGGAACTGGAGGCGCTGGCCGCCGCCTGGGGCGCGCGCGTCTCGGTGTCCGAAGGCCTGGGCGCCAAGCTCGCCAAGGCCGGCGATTTCCGCACCTCGATGCTGCAGGACGCCGAGGCTGGCCGTCCGCTGGAGCTGGCCCCGATCGTCCACGCGCCGCTGGAACTGGCAGAGGCGCGCAACATCCCGATGCCCGAAACCCGGCGCCTGCTGGCGGATCTGACCGCCCGCCGCGCCGCCTGACCCGGAGACCCCCATGACCGTCCAGCCGCCCGAGCTGATCAAGGAAAAGACCGAGGCAGAGCTGCGCGCCCAGCTGGCCGATTTCTACCACCTCGTCAGCTATCTCGGCTGGACCGAGCTGATCTTCAACCACATCTCGGTGCGCGTGCCCGGGGAGGGCCATGCCTATCTGGTGAACCCGTTCGGGCTGCATTACGACGAGGTGACGCCCGACAACCTGATCAAGGTCGGCGTCGACGGCCGCAAGATCGAGGACAGCCCCCATGACGCGAACCCGGCGGGCTTCGCGCTGCACGGCGTGATCCACGAGCACCGTGCCGATGTCGGCTGCGTCGCCCATACCCACACCACCCCGATCAGCGCGATCACGCTGAAGGAGGGCGGCTTCGAGCATGACAGCTTCTACGGCGCGCAACTGACCGGACGCGTCGGCTACCACACCTTCGAGGGCATCACGCTCTATGACGAGGAACGCGCGCGGATGCTGGCAAGCCTGGGCGACAAGCACGTGCTGGTCCTGCGGAACCACGGCATTGCCGTCTGCGAGGCGGATATCCCGCGGACCTTCATGCTGCTCTGGACCGTGCAGCGCGCCGCCGAGATCCAGTGCGCGGCGAATGCGCTGCCCGGCGCCAACACGCCGCTGCCGATCGAGACGCAGATGAAATGCGCCAACGACGCCAAGCGGCTGATCGACGGCGCGCGCTTTGCCGAGCTGCTGTTCGACGCGATGGTCCGCAAGATGAAGCGCGACCAGGGCCGCGGCTGATCTGATCGGGCGGGCTTCGCGGCCCGCCTTTTTTGCGGGCGAGCTGCCTCCCAAGCGGCAGGCAGGGCCCGATCCCGAGCGGTCCGGAACGAAGGCCGCCGGGGAAACGGTGCGGCGCGGTTGGAAAAGGCGGAAAGCTCTGCCGTCGGCGCCAGACGACAGTTTTGACGAATGAACAGGGAAACCCGATGATGATCACCCGCCTGGCCGGCACGGCCTTCGCCCTTGCCCTTGCGATCCCCGCGCATGCGGAAACCAAGCTGACCGTCGCGAACTGGCTGCCGCCGTCGCATCCGCTGGTCTCCGAGGTCATCGTGCCGATGACCGAGCAGATTGCCGAAGCAACCGGCGGCAATGTCGCGCCGATGATCCTGCCCGCGCCGCTCGGCCCGCCGCCCGCGCATTTCGACTTCGCGGTCAACGGCGTCGCCGACATCACCTTCGGCGTGCAGGGCTATTCCCCGGGCCGCTTCAAGACCACGAACCTGGCCGAGCTGCCCTTCCTCGGCGACAGCGCAGAGGCCATGTCGGTCGCCTATTGGCGCACCTTCGACGCGATGCTGAGGGACGCGGGCGAATACGACCAGGTCAAGGTTCTGGCGGTCTTCACCCATGGTCCGGGCGAGATCTTCATCCGCGACGGCGACGTCTCCTCGGCGGACGTGCTGACCGGCACCAAGCTGCGCGTCGGCGGCGGCATCGTCCACGAGGTCGCGACCACTTTGGGCGCAGTGCCGGTGGAAGGTCCGTCCTCGAAGGCCTACGAGCTGCTGAGCCAGGGCGTCGCCGACGGCATCCTCTTCCCCTACGAATCCGTCAACTTCTTCGGCCTCATCCCGCAGCTGAAGAAAGGCATCTCGGTGCCCGGCGGCCTCTACAACACGTCCTTCTACATCGTCATGAACAAGGCGAAATGGGACAGCCTTTCCTCTGAAGACCAGGCCGCGATCGACAGCGTGACCGGCGAGGCGCTGGCGCGCATGGCCGGGCAGATGTGGGACCGCGCCGATGCCAAGGGCATCGAGGCGATGAAGGGCAAGCTGGCCGTGACCCCCGCAACCGACGCGCAGATCGACGCCTGGCAGGCGGCACTCCAGCCGGTGATCGACGCCAAGCTGGCCGAGGTTTCCGAGACCGGCGTCGATGCCCAGGCCGCACTCGCCATGTTCCGCGACGAGATCGCCAAGGTCGAAGCGGAATGACCCACAGCCCCGCCGATCCGATGGCGCGGGGGCCCGAGGCGGCGATGTCGCCCGGGCCGGGCCACGCGCTCTGGCCCCGCCGCATCCTGGCGGGGCTCTGCGGCTCCATCCTGCTGGTCATGATGGGACTCACCGTGGTCGACGTGCTCGGCCGCTACCTGTTCAACCATCCGCTGAACGGCGCCACGGAACTGACCGAGCTGCTGCTGGTCTCGGTCATCTTCCTCGGCCTGCCGGCGGTCTGCCTCGATGACGAGCAGGTCACCGTCGACCTGCTGGTTTCCAACCTGCCCGCGCGCGTCCAGCCGTGGCGCAAGGCGGCGCTGGCGCTGGTCTCGGCGGCGGTCCTGTCGGTCGTGGCCTGGCGGCTGTGGCTGCATGGCGACCAGATCGCCGGCTACAACTCGGTGACCAACTCGCTGCGCATCCCGGTCGCGCCCTTCGCCTGGGGCACCGCGATCTGCACGGCGGCCTCGGTGCCCGTCACGCTCTATGTCGCCTTCCGCGACCTCGTCCGCAGCCTCGGGACCTGATCCATGGACTTGCTTGCCTCCTGGCCCGCCGGCATGGGCGTCTTCTTCGTGCTCGTGCTGCTGGGCATGCCCATCGCCTTCGCCCTGACCGCCATCGGCGTCATGGGAACGGCCGCGATCATCGGCTGGACGCCGGCCCTGTCGCTGCTGTCGACCACCTTCTTCGAGCAGGGCCGCGCCTACAACCTGTCGGTGCTGCCGCTCTTCCTGATGATGGGGAATTTCGTCGTCCAGTCGGGCATCGCCCGCGACCTCTATGACGCCGCCCATGCCTGGCTGCGCCACCGCAAGGGCGGGCTGGCCATGGCGACCGTGATCGCCTGCGGCGGCTTCTCCTCGGTCTGCGGCTCGTCGATGGCGACCGCGGCCACCATGTCGAAGATCGCCCTGCCCTCGATGCGCCGCTTCGGCTATCCCGACGACCTCTCCACCGCGTCGATCGCGGCGGGCGGCACCCTCGGCATCCTGATCCCGCCCTCGGTGATCCTCGTCTTCTACGGGATCATGACCCAGCAGGATATCGGCAAGCTGTTCCTCGCGGGCATCATCCCCGGCATCATCGGCGTTCTGGGCTACGCAGCCGCGGTCGCCATCTCGGTGAAGCTCCGCGGCATCGACCTGGCCACCGAGCCGAAGCTGCCGCTGGGCGAGCGGATGCGCGCGCTGAAAGGCACGGCCGGGGCGCTGGTGCTGTTCGTCTTCGTGATGGGCGGCATCTACCTTGGTATCTTCACCCCGACCGAAAGCGCGGGCATGGGCGCGGCGGGCGCGCTGCTGCTGACGCTGCTTTCCGGCAAGTTCACGGTCCGCGGCGCCTTTGCAACGCTGTTCGACACGGCGAAGACGACCGCGATGATGTTCCTCATCCTCTTCGGCGCGCTGACCTTCACCAACTACGTCAACCTCTCGGGGATGACCGCCGACATGCAGGCGCTGGTGACAGTATTCGGCGACGGGCCGCTGGCCGTGATCCTGACGATCCTGGCGATCTATCTGGTGCTCGGCTGCGTGCTGGAGGGCCTGTCGATGATCATGCTGACCGTGCCGATCTTCTACCCGGTGGTGGCTGCGCAGGGCTTCGACCTGATCTGGTTCGGCGTCTTCGTCGTGGTGATCACCGAAATCAGCTACATCACCCCTCCGGTGGGCATGAACGCCTTCGTGCTGCGGTCCGTCGTGAAGGACGTGGAACTGCGCACCATCTTCCGCGGGCTCGGACCATTCGTGGCGATGGACGTGCTGCGCGTTGCGCTGCTGGTCGCCGTCCCCGGGATCGTGCTGCTGCTGCCATCGCAGATGTAGCCTCGCCGCTGCCATCCCTCCGGGGTGGCAGCCCTGTTTACATTGCATGGCCAAAACGCGCCATTTCCGGCAGCCGGAACGTCTTCGTCCTAGCTTCGGCATGCGGGGGTGCAGAAAAAAAGAAGCGCGGTGACCCAGGGAGGAGGAGGGGCCACCGCGCAATTCCAAGACTCAGGGAGGAGGAGGAGCCTTTGGAAACTGGATCGGACGTTGCCGTCCGATGACCCTGATATGCGGGTGCAGGCGCAGAATCGCAAGACATCGTTCGGCACATCCGCCTTGCATTCAGCGCATAGCTGCGGAACCGGTCAGATGCGGCCCAGCTCTTCGCGTTCGCGGTCGAGCATGAGGTTGATCGCCTCGGGGCTGAACGGCTTCATCAGGCTGGGCCCGACCGACAGGTCGCGGGCACGGGCCATCAGGCTGGCGGCCACGACATGGGCGCCATTGACCCCCGTGGCAAAGCGCAGCCGCATCGGCCGGTCGAGCGCGGCAATCGCGGCAAGCGCGCCGTCGCAATGCATGTGGATCAGATCGGCATCGATCAGCAGCAGGATCGGCTCCGGCCCGTCGCAGAGCGCTTCGGTCAGCGCGGCATCGTCGGAATAGACCCAGCAGGACCAGCCGTGGGACTCGCCGAATGCGACAAGGACTTCGGCGATCCCTGCATCGGGCTCGATGATCACCAGATAGGGGCGATCCGCCTTGCAGAGCGTGCCGGACGCCCCCGCGAAATCCTGATCTGGTTTCAGCATGCCCAACGTTTCAGCATTCCCTGCTCCGGGTGCCAATCTTTTGAATTGGTGGCCTCGTGAATATCGAAATTACCACCACTGCCGCCGTAGCGTCAACTTTGTTCGCAACAGGTGCGTTTCAGAAACGTTTCGGAAACTTTCGTGAACGCGACTCGCAACCCCGGGGGCGCGGCCGGCCGGGTCAGCAGAGCCGGTCGAGGGCGGCAGTCAGCGCCTTTTCGTGGATCGGCTTCGACAGGATGGTGTTGCCGCGGAATTCCGGCGGCAGCTGCGCCGCGCCGTAGCCGCTTGCGAAGACCACGATGCCGCCGGCCTCCTGGACGCGGCGGGCGATCTCGAAGCTGGTCTCGCCATGGCCCAGGTTCACGTCGAGTATGGCCAGGCCGATCTCCTTCTTCGACAGGAGCTCCACCGCCGAGCGCAGCGTGAAGGCCGTGGAGACGTCGGCATAGCCGTTCTCCGACAGCATGTCGGCCATGTCGATGGCGACCAGCACCTCGTCGTCGAGGCACAGGACCGGCAGGGTTTTCAGGTCAGACTGGGCTTGGTGCAATCCGTGTGGCATTTTCGTAGGGCATCTCGATAGTGCAGGTAAGTCCTTTGGCATGCCAGTCGAACGCGATCTTCCCCTCCAAAGTTCCCTCGATCATGGCATGAATCAGCGTGGTCCCGAAACCCCGGCCCTCGGGGGGCGTCACCTCGTCCCGGGTGGTCTCGGTCCAGATCAGGCGCAGCATGTCCCCCTCACCCTCGTCGACCCGCATCCAGCGGATGTCGAGATGCTCGCCCTCGGGCGAGAGCGCCCCGTATTTGGCGGCATTGGTGGCCAGCTCGTGCACCGTCAGCCCGATGGCAAGGCTGGCCCGCGCGTTCAGCCGCAGCTCGGGCCCGTGGGTGGAAATCAGCTCGGGCCCGTAGACGTCGTGCAGCTCCGGGCGCAGCAGGTCGGTGATCTTCGTCGACTGCCAGTTCTCCGCCGTCAGCAGCCCGTGGGTGCGCGCCATGGAGTCGATCCGCTCCGACAGGGTGCGCAGCACGAGCTGCGGCTCGCGGGTGTCGCGCTTGGCACGGTTCACCAGCGCCTTGACGTTGGCGAGCATGTTCTTCACCCGGTGCTGCAGCTCCAGCATGATCCGGCGCAGCTGTTCCTCGGTGGCGCGCTGCTCGGTGATGTCGCGCACGTTGCAGCCGATCGCGGTCACCGAGCCGTTGGCCCCGAGCGGATAGAAATCGACGATCCAGGACCGCTCCTCTTCCGGGAAGGCCGGGGTGGAGGCGGAAACCTCGAGCCCGACCACCTGTTCGCCGGTGGCCGCGACATGGTCGAGCGAGTCCAGCACCTCCTCCGGCGCGGAGGGGAAAAGCGCCTGGACGCGGCGGCCGACATGGGCCTCGATCGGCATGCCGTTCAGTTCCGCCAGCTTGGAATTCACCCGCAGGAAGCGGTGGTCGAGATCGAACAGCGCCATGCCGATCGGGCTGGCGCTGTAGAGCTCCTCGACCTCGCGCAGCCGCCTCTGCGCCTCCTCGCGCGAGGCTTCGGCCTCGGAGGCGTAGCGGCGCAGGTCGGTGACATCGACCAAGGTGAAGACCACGCCCCAGGGGTTGCCTGTCTCGTGGCGGCTGGGCGCGATCCGCGCGATCAGGCTGGCGCCGTCCTGGGAGGGCAGCTCCATCTCGTCGAGCTGCCCAGACAGCAGCGCGGCCCGGCAGCCTTCCAGCAGGTCGTCGACCGGGATCAGCGCGGCGATGTCCTCCAGCGGGCGGCCGATATCGGTCTCGGCAAAGCGGAAATAGTCGAGCGCGCGCGGCGTGAAGCGGCGCAGGTTCAGCGCGTCGTCGAGGAAGACGGTGGCCAGCCCGGTGGATTCGACGAAGCCCGAGAGGTCCCCGTTCACCGCGTTGAGCTGGGCGATGTTGGTCTGCAGCTCCTCGTTGATGGTCGACAGCTCCTCGTTCGAGGACTGCAGCTCCTCGTTCATCGACATCATTTCCTCGTTGGAGCTCTTCAGCTCCTCGTTCGAGGTTTCCAGCTCCTCCACCGTCGACCGGATCGTCTGCCGGGCATCGTCGAGCTCGCTTTCAAGCTCCCGCACATAGGCGTCGTCGCGCGCAGCGCTGGCGGTGAGGATCAGCGCCTCGGGATCGCCTGCGCCAAGATTCTCGAAGAGCACGTATTTCTCGCCCGAGGCCAGCCGCTGCGAAGTGAGGCGCAGCCTGCGCACCGAACCGAGGATATCGGCGGTCACCTCGGCCGAAACCGGGCCCGCGCCCTCGTTCTCCTGGTGGTTCAGGATGCGCCGGACCGGGCTGACCAGCGGGTCGATGGCCAGCGAGACGAGGTCGTAGCGCTGGTCGCCCGAGGGCACGCGCAGGTAGTCCTGGGCGCCGGGCGACGCGTAGCTGACCGCATTCGACGGCGTCAGCACGACATAGGGCGGGACATGGCGTTCGAGGATCGCGCGCTCGACCTGCGCCCGCGGCGAGCTTCCGGTCAGCGGCGGGGTCATCTCGCTGCCCATACGCGGCAGCCCGTGCGACAGGCGCCCGAGCGGCAGGTCGAGCGGGCGCGACAGCGCATTGTCGCGCCGGAAGATCCGCACCGAATTGTCGAATTCCTCGAAGCGCTCGGAAACGCCGGTCGGGTTCTCGGACAGCCCGAGCATCAGGAAGCCGCCGGGGCTCAGCGCATAGTGGAACACGCTGGCCGCCACCTTCTGCAGCTTCGGCTCGAAATAGATCGTCAGGTTGCGGCAGGAAATCAGGTCGAGCTTGGAGAAGGGCGGGTCCTTGATCAGGCTCTGGTAGGAGAAGCGCACCATGTTGCGCAGCGTCTTGCCGACCTCGTAGCCGTCCGGCGTCGGCACGAAATATTCCTGCAGGTAGTTCGGGGGAATCTCGTCCATCGCCGACTGCGGATAGACGCCCCGCCGCGCCTGGGCCAGCGCCTCCTCGTCGATGTCGGTGCCGAAGATGACGACCTGCGGATGGGCGTTGACGCGCGACAGCTCCTCGCTCATCAGCATGGCCATAGTGTAGGCCTCCTGCCCCGAAGAGCAGCCCGGCACCCAGATCCGCACCTCCTCGTCGCGGCCGCGGCCCTTGAGGATCTCGGGCAGCACCGCGGTGCGCAGCCGGTCCCAGGCCTCGGGATCGCGGAAGAAGCCGGTGACGTTGATCAGCACGTCATGGATCAGCTTCCGCGCCTCTTCGCGGTCCTGCATCAGCTTCTTGACGTATTCGGCGGGCGATGTGACGCCGAGCACCGACATCCGCAGGCTCAGCCGCCGCATCAGGGTCGAGTGCTTGTAGTGGGTGAAGTCATGCCCGGTGTGGTAGCGGACATGCTTGAAGACCTTGTCGATGAAGTCGCGGTCGCTCTCGATCGCCGGTTCCAGCCCGGACTTGCGGTCGAAGAAATCGGCCAGCGCGTCGACCATTTCCTCGGTGCGCAGGATCAGGTCCACCGCGCCGGTGGCAATGGCGCTCTTCGGCATGCCGTCATAGCGCGACTGCGTGGGGTCCTGCGCGAAGACCAGCCCGCCTGCCGCCTTCACCGCCTTGATGCCCTCCGCGCCGTCGCTGCCGGTGCCGGACAGCACGATCCCCACCGCACGGTCGCCGCGGTCGCGCGCGAGGCTCTCGAAGAAGACGTCGATCGGGCGGCGCTGGCCGCGCGGGCTTTCGAAGCTGGCGAGCTTCAGCACGCCGTCCTCGATGGTCAGCGCCCGGCCCGGCGGGATCAGGTAGATGTTGCCCGGCTGGACCTCCATGTCCTGTGTGATGGTGTGGACCGGCGTCTCGGTGCGCTTGCGCAGCAGGTCCTGCAGCAGGCTCTCGTGGTCCGGGTCGAGATGCTGGACCAGCACCATGGCGATCCGGTGGTTGACCTGCAGCCGCGAGAACAGGTCCTGGAACGCTTCCAGCCCGCCGGCCGAGGCCCCGACCCCGACGATCACGCTGTCGCCCTTCCGGCCCTTTGCTTGCCCTGCCGCGCTGCCGTCCATATCTTCCATCCGAGCCCGTCCGTCTGTCCGCTAGAGGCCTATCTAAACCAATGTCGATCCCCAGCAAGACACGCCAGTTCATTCTGGCCGCCCGCGTTCCGCTGACCCTGGCCGACATGGGGCAGGAAGACACCCCCCTGGTGCTGGCCAACCGCGCCTTCGAGGAGCTGACCGGCTATGTGCTGGAGGAGGTAGAGGGCCGCAACTGCCGCTTCCTGCAGGGCGGCATCCAGCAGGACGAGGCCCGCGCCGAGATCCGCTCGGCGCTGGAAGACGGCCGCGAGCTGCAGATCATGCTGAAGAACCGGCGCAAGGACGGGCAGGCCTTCGACAACCTGCTGTTCATGTACCCGGTGGGCCAGGGGCTGTTCCTCGGCTCGCAGTTCGAGATGCCGCCGGTGGCGCGGATCGACAGTTCCGTCGCGCGCCACAGGGAAATCGTCGCCGCCGCCAACACGATCGCCCAGGACATGGCCGGGCAGCGGCTGAAGCTCAACCGCAACTCGTCGGACGCGGTGGCCCAGACCGTCCGCACTTGGATGCGCTTCGGCGGCTGAGGCCGCAGGGAACCTGTCCCCGCCCCTTCCGCGTTGGCCCGGCGATGTGTCCCGCGTGAAAGGTGTCCCGATGATCCCGACCTGGCTGACTGTCCTCGCTCTCCTGTCGCTCGCGACCGGGCTGGTCTCCGCCATCCTGATGGTCCGGCGCGTCCGGGCGCATCCGCCGCACATGAAGATCATGGCGGCGGTCTGGCCGCTCTGCTGCCTCTTCGCCGGCCCGCTGATCCTGTGGTTCCATTCCCGCCACGGGCACGGCCACGCGGACGATGCGACGCCCTTCCCGGCGGTGGTCGCCAAGGGCACGCTGCATTGCGGGGCCGGCTGCACGCTGGGCGACATCATCGCCGAGACGCTCGCCCTGCTGGCGCCGGCCGTGCTGCTTCCCTTCGGCTGGCCGGGACTCTTCGACAACCGCATCTTCGCCGTCTGGGGGCTGGATTTCGTCTTCGCCTTCGGGCTGGGGCTGGTCTTCCAGTACTACGCCATCGCGCCGATGCGCGGGCTGGGGCTGAAGGACGGGCTGTGGGCCGCACTGAAGGCCGACGCCGCCTCGCTGGCCGCCTGGCAGGTCGGCATGTACGGCGCCATGGCGATCGCGCATTTCGCGGTGTTCCCGGCGATCGCGCCGGGGGCGGAGGTCGGCGCCGCCGACCCCCTGTTCTGGTTCGCCATGCAGATCGCGATGGCAGCGGGCTTCTGCACCGCATACCCGGTCAATGCCTGGCTGATCTCGGCGGGCGTCAAGGAGCGGATGTAGCCAGCCGCATCGCCTGCCGCCGCGCGACCCGGGCGCGGATCGCCTCGATATCCGTGACCGGCGTCGCGGCGAAGAGCTGCCTGGTGTAGGGGTGCTGCGGATCGGCGAACAGCGCCTCGCGGCTGCCCTGCTCCACCACGTCGCCCTTGTTCATCACCATCACTTCGTCGGCGAGGAAGCGCACCACGCTGAGGTCGTGCGAGATGAACACGTAGGTCAGCCCGAACTCTTCCTGCAGCTCGCCCAGCAGGTTCAGCACCTGCGCCTGGACCGACAGGTCGAGCGCCGAGACCGGCTCGTCCAGCACCAGCAGCCTGGGGTTCAGCATGATCGCGCGCGCGATGGCGATCCGCTGCCGCTGGCCGCCCGAGAACATGTGCGGATAGCGGTTGAAATGCTCCGGGCCCAGCCCGACCCGCTTCAGCATCGCTTCCGCCCGGTCATGCCGCTCGGAGGCGGGCATGTCGGTGTTCAGCATCAGCGGTTCCATCAGCACGTCGCCGATCTTCTGGCGCGGGTTGAGGCTGCCATAGGGGTTCTGGAACACCATCTGCACCTTCGAGCGCAGCTCGCGCGGCACCCGGCCCCTGCCGATGGCGACCGGCTGGCCGTCGATCTTCAGCGTGCCGCCCGTCGCCGGGTCGATCAGCGCGATGATCCGGGCGAGCGTCGACTTGCCGGAACCGGATTCCCCGACGATGGCCAGGGTCTTGCCCTGCTCCACCGCGAAGTTCGCGCCCTTCACGGCGCGCAGCAGCTTCGGCTTGCCGAACATGCCCGCGGAGATGACGTAATCCTGGGTGAGGGCCTGGCCCTCGACGACATGTGTCATTGGGGCAACTCCTCGATCAGGAAGTCCGACACGGTGGGCAGCTTGCCGTCGACCGCGTTCTCGGGCAGCGCCGACAGCAGCGCCTTGGTGTAGGGGTGCTTCGGCGCCTCGAACAGGGACAGCACGTCGGCCTCCTCCATGCGCTTGCCCTTGTACTGCACCACGACGCGGTCGGCGGTCTCGGCGACCACGCCCATGTCATGGGTGATCAGGATCAGCGCCATGCCATGTTCCTCCTGCAGCGTCATCAAGAGGTCGAGGATCTGCTTCTGGATCGTCACGTCGAGCGCGGTCGTGGGCTCGTCGGCGATCAGCAGCCGCGGGTTTGTGGCGATTGCCATGGCGATCATGACGCGCTGGCACTGGCCGCCCGACATCTGGTGCGGATAGCTGGCGAGCCGCCGCTCGGGCTCGGGAATGCCGACGGCCTGGAACAGTTCCAGCGCGCGCTTCTTCGCCTCGCGCGAGGACAGCCCCGCGTTCAGCCGCAGCACCTCCTCAATCTGGAACCCCGCCGTGTAGGAGGGGTTCAGCGAGGCGATCGGCTCCTGGAAGATCATGGTGATCTCGCGGCCGATCAGGCGGCGGCGCTCGGAGGCAGACATCGCCAGCATGTCGCGCCCGTCGAAGGTCATCTCGTCGGCCGTGACGGTGGCGGTGTCGGGCAGCAGCCCCATGACGGCGAGCATCGACACGGACTTGCCCGAGCCGGACTCGCCGACGATGGCGAGCACCTCGCGGGCATCGACATGGACATCGATCCCGTCGACGGCGGTGAAGCTGCCGGTGGAGGTGGCGAAGCGGACGGTGAGGTTGCGGATGGTCAGCAGGGACATGTTCTAACCCTCAACAAAGATGCATTTTTGGGGTACACTGTTTTTCGCAACAAACAGAGTTTTTCGAATGTTACGAGTATATTGCGCATCACATGCGGCACCCGGCTCCGATCGGGACGAGAAAGAGGAAGAGGAACAAACCGGCCCCGGAGACGAAGAGGAGGCGCCGCTTCCTCCCGTTCCCGGGGAATACGGGCCATCGCGGTTCTATCACTGCCGACAGATGCCGGGCTAGGCAAAGGCGCGGGCCGCATCGAGCGCCTCCCGGAACTGGAATGACGGCGGAATCCGGGCAGTGAATCCCTGCACCGGGCCTGCCTGCTCGAGCAGCTTCAAGGCGGCTCCGGCATTGAGCACAAGCCGGTTCTCGACCCTGTACATGTCGTGCAGGATCTTTTCCTTGCGGTTCAGGCTCAGCGTCCGGAAGCGGTCCGTCTGCATTTCTTCGATCATCTGGTTCAGGCTGAGGACCTGGTTGTAGAAGGACAGGACCAGCTGCAGTTCCTCGCTGTCCAGCAATTCGGCATCCCTGGAGATCCGTTCGCCCATCAGCGGAACCGCGAGCTTGGTGACGTAGGGCGTGTAGCCTTGGTCCCCCGCGCGGCGCGCGGCCGCGAATGCCTCTGCGACTGCCTTCTTCTTGACCTCGTAGGATCCCTGGGTCTGGATATTCATCCAGACCAGCCCGATCTCGCTCCAGAGCGCCGCCAGCAGGTCGCCGCGCCGCTTCGCCTCCCGGAGCTCCGCCAGTTCCGCCTCGACGCGGCGGATGCGGAGCCAGGCGAGCACGGCCACCAGGCCGGCGGAGAAAATCCCGCCGCCGGTCAGGAGGCCCGCGATCACGGCCTGCAGCACATGGGGGTCAGACGCGAAGCCCATGCGCTCAGCTCCGCTTCAGCTTGGGGTCGAGCGCGTCGCGCAGCCCGTCGCCCATCAGGTTGATCGCCAGCACCGAGACGAGGATCGCGAGGCCCGGAAGCGTCACCACCCACCAGGCGCGCAGGATGAATTCCCGTGCCTCGGCGAGCATCGTGCCCCATTCGGGTGCGGGCGGCTGCGCGCCCATGCCGAGGAAGCCGAGCGCGGCGGAGTCGAGAACGGCGGAAGAGAAGCTGAGCGTTGCCTGCACGATCAGCGGCGCCAGGCAGTTCGGCAGGATGGTCTTGAACATCAGCCGCGCGCGGCCCGCGCCCGCCACCTGCGCCGCCACCACGTATTCGCGGTTCTTCTCGGCCATCACCGCGGCGCGGGTCAGGCGCGCGAAATGCGGCTGGTAGACGATCGCGATGGCGATCATCGCGTTGGTCAGACCCGGCCCCAGCACGGCCACCAGCACGAGCGCCAGCAGCAGCGACGGGAAGGCGAGGATCACGTCCATGACGCGCATCAGCACGGCATCGATCCAGGAGCCGAAGAAGCCCGCCAGCAGCCCGATCAGGATGCCCCCGAACAGCGCTATGGAGACGACCACGATGCCGATGAAGAGCGAATAGCGCGCCCCGAAGATCAGCCGGCTGAGGATGTCGCGGCCGACCGCATCGGTGCCCAGCAGGTATTCGGCGGAGCCGTCGGCAGTCCAGGCCGGCGGCACCAGCAGCGCGTCTCGGTACTGCAGGATCGGATCATGCGGCGCCAGCAGGGGCGCGAAGACCGCGGTCAGGACCAGCAGGGCGAAGACGGCGAGCCCGGCGACGGCACCGCGGTTCTGGCTGAAATAGAACCAGAACTCGGCGGCCATCCGGCGGCGGATCGTCCAGGTGGAGAGACGTTCGGGAGTCATGTCGGTCATTTGTGCCGGATCCTCGGATTGATCAGACCGTAGGTCAGGTCGACGATCAGGTTCACGATCATCACGATGGCCGCGATCATCAGCAGGCCGGATTGCACCACCGGATAGTCGCGGCGGGAAATGCTGTCGATCATCCACTTGCCGATGCCCGGCCATGAGAAGATCGTCTCGGTCAGGATCGCGCCCGCCATCAGCACGCCGACCTGCAGGCCGATCGTGGTGATCACGGGGATCATCGCGTTGCGCAGGGCATGGACCGAGACCACGCGGCGCTGGGTCAGGCCCTTGGCGCGGGCGGTGCGGACATAGTCCTCGCCCATCACCTCCAGCATGGCCGACCGGGTCTGCCGCGCGATCACCGCCAGCGGAATGGTCGCCAGCACGATCGAGGGCAGGATCAGGTGGCTGGCCGCCGAGCGGAATGCGCCCTCCTGCCCCGAGAGCAGGCTGTCGATCAGCATGAAGCCGGTGACGTTGTCGAAATAGTAGAGCAGCGAGATCCGCCCCGAGACCGGCGTCCAGCCCAGCGTGCCCGAGAAGAAGATGATCAGCAGCAGGCCCCACCAGAAGATCGGCATCGAGAAGCCGACCAGCGCCCCGGTCATCGAGATCTGGTCGAAGAGCGAGCCGCGCTTGATCGCCGCCAGGACGCCGACCGGCACGCCCACGAGCGTGGCGATCAGGATGGCGCAGACCGCCAGTTCGACCGTGGCCGGGAACAGCGCGAGGAACTCGGTCAGCACCGGCTTCTTGGTGACCAGCGAGGTGCCGAGATCGCCGTGGAACAGCCGGCCGAGGAAGTCCAGGTACTGGATCAGGAAGGGCCGGTCATAGCCCAGCTGCGCCGACAGTTCGGCATGGCGTTCCGGCGTGATCCCGCGTTCCCCGGCCATCAGCAGGACGGGATCGCCCGGCAGCACCCGGACGAAGCCGAAGGCCACGATGGTGATGCCGATGAAGGTCGGGATCAGGTACAGCAGCTTTGCGAGGAAAAATCGGAGCATGGGCCCTCCATGAAATCGGGCGCGCCACGAGGACGCGCCCGGCAAGTGTCAGGAAACCGGATTTACTCGGCGATGTCGACGGTTTCGAAGGTGAAGTCGCCCAGCGGGCTCATCACGAAGCCTTCGACATTGGCGCGCATCGGCACGTATTGCGTCGAATGGGCAAGGGTTGCCCAGGGCGCCTGGTCCTTGAACACGACCTGCGCCTCCTCGTAGAGCTTCGCGCGCTCGGACTGGTCCGAGATCTGCTTGGCCCGGGTGATCAGGTCGGAGAACTGGTCGTCGCACCACTGCGCGCGGTTCGAGCCGCCGTCGCCGGTCGCGGCGCAGGAAAGCAGCACGGCCAGGAAGTTGTCCGGATCGCCGTTGTCGCCGGTCCAGCCGAGGATCACCGCGCCCTTGCGGGACGGATCGGTCGATTTCTTCAGGTATTCGCCCCATTCATAGGAGACGATCTGCACGTCGACGCCGATCTTGGCGAAATCCGCCTGCATCAGCTCGGCGGTGCGGCGCGCGTTGGGCATGTAGGGACGCTGCACCGGCATCGCCCAGATCTCCATGCTCAGACCCTCCACGCCTGCCTCGGCCAGCATCGCCTTGGCGGCCTCGGGATCGTAGGCATCATCCTCGATCGCGTCGTTGTAGGACCACATGGTCGGCGGGATCGGGTTCTTGGCGACCTGGCCCGCGCCCTGGAACACGGCATCGATGATCGCCTGCTTGTTCATCGCCATGTTCAGCGCCTTGCGGACCTTCGGATTGTCGAAGGGCGGCACGGTGGTGTTGTAGGCGAGATAGGCGACGTTCAGGCCCGGCTGGCTGTCGAGCTTGAGATTGCTGTCGGACTTGATGTCCGCCAGGTCCGCCGGGGAAGGGTACGGCATCAGGTGGCATTCGCCGGCCTTCAGCTTCTGCAGGCGCACCGAGGCGTCGGGCGTGATCGCGAAGACCAGGTCGTCGATCTTCGGCGCCTCGCCGTAGAAATCCGCGTTCTTCTTGTAGCGGATGACGGCGTCCTTCTGGTAGGCGACGAAGCTGAACGGGCCGGTGCCGATCGGCTTGTTGTTGAAGTCCTCGGTGGTGCCTGCCGCCATCAGCGTGTCGGCATACTCGGCCGAGGTGATCGAGGCGAAGGGCATGGCGAGGTTGGCCATGAACGGCGCCTCGGGGCGGGTCAGCACGAACTTGACGGTATAGTCGTCGATCTTCTCGATCGAGGCGATCAGGTCGCCCATCTCCATGGCGGAGAAGTATTCGTAGCTGATGCCCGGCAGGTAGCCGTGCATCGGGTTGTCGGCATTGCCCTGGCGGTCGAAGGAGAAGATCACGTCATCGGCGTTGAACTCGCGCGACGGGGCGAAGACGTCGTTGGACTGCCACTTGACGCCCTGGCGCAGGTGGAAGGTGATCTCCGTGCCGTCCTCGGACACTTCCCAGCTTTCCGCCAGGCCGGGCTCGATTTCGGTCGTGCCCTTCTTGAACTCGACGAGGCGCGAATAGATCGGGTGGGCCGAGGCGTCGAAGGTGGTGCCAGCCGTGTAGGGCGCGGGGTCGAAGCCCTCGGGGGAGGCTTCCGAGCAATAGATGAAGGTCTTGGCGGCGACCGGCGCGGCGGCACAGAGCGCCAGCGCGGAAACCGCGGCAAGACGGCGGACAAAGCGGGTCATGGAGTATCCTTTCACTCGCTGTTGGATGCGGGAAACAGTTCCGGTCTCGCGTCATGGACCGGCTCCTCATATTCCCCCTGCCCGCTATGTCCTGAATCTTGACCGTTTGGTCAATCTCTGTCGCGGCGTCACGGCAGGAAAACCGGACTTCGGCCGCAAAATGCGCGTTTCAGGGCAGAGCCCGAACGGCAGGCGCCGCGGCGGCTTTCCGCCCGCCGGGGCGGGGCCGGCGCGTAAGCCGCAGGCCGCAGGCCCTGCCGGGGGAGGGCTTTTCCCGGCGGCCCCTATATATTGGCTCCGGCGCCTGCCGCGCTGCAACCGAAACTTTGCCTCGAACGGACCCCACGACGCGCATGGAGATCGTCGCCCTTACCGCCATCACTGCCGGACTGTTTCTCGTCGTGGGCATCTGCGAGCCCCTGGCGGAGCGGCTGCGGCTTCCCTTCAGCGTGATCCTCGCCATCGTCGGCATACTGATCGGCACCGGATCGGCGCTTTTCCTGCGCCTGGATTTCGCCAACGAACTCAACTTCATCGCCGAGAACCTCACCAACCTGCCGATCAGGGCGAACTCGTTCCTCTACATCTTCCTGCCGACGCTGCTGTTCCAGGTGACGCTGGGAATCGACATCCGCCGGATCCTCGACGACTGGGTGCCGATCCTGCTGCTCGCGGTGATCGCCGTGGTGCTGTCGACGCTGTTCATCGGCGGCGCGCTCTACGGGCTGGGGATCACCACGCTCTTCGTCGGGCTGCTGGTCGGCTCGGTGGTCTCGACCACCGACCCCTCGGCCGTGGCCAGCATCTTCCGCTCGCTTTCCGCGCCGAAGCGGCTGGGCCGGATCATCGAGGGCGAGAGCCTGCTGAACGACGCTGCGGCAATCGCGCTCTTCGGGCTGTTCATCACCTTCGTGATGGTCGGCATGCCGAATCCGACGATCTCCGACGCGCTGCGGCAGTTCCCTTATCTCGTCGCGGGCGGCGCCGCGGTCGGATGGGTGATGGCGCGGATCGGCATCTGGCTGATGGCGATGCTCAACCGCTTCGAGCTGGCGCAGGTCAGCGTCTCTGTCGCCCTGCCCTACCTGTCCTACGTGATCACGGAACAGTTCGTCTCGGCCTCGGGGGTGATTGCGGTGGTGGTCTGCGGCCTGACGCTGAACTTCGCCGGTCCCGGCCGGATCGATCCGGCACGCTGGCAGAAGCTGACCGAGACCTGGGACATCCTTGCCCACTGGGCCGGGGCGCTGATCTTCATCCTCGCCGCCATCCTGATCCCCGAGTTGATGGCGACCGCGACCTGGACCGATGCGGGCTATGTCGCCGTCGTGGCGCTGGCGGCCTTCGCCGCGCGTGCCGTGGTGCTGTTCCTGCTTCTGCCCGCGCTGACGCTGCTGCGGCTCTCGCCGCGGGTGGAGACGCCCTACAAGGCGGCGATCCTCTGGGGCGGGCTGCGCGGCGCGGTCACGCTGGCGCTGGCGCTGGCCGTGACCGAGAACGCCCGCGTTCCGGATTCGACCCAGCGCATGGTCGGCATCCTCGCCACCGGCTACACGCTGTTCACGCTGATCGTGCAGGGGACGACTCTGCGCATGGTGATCGGCTGGCTGAAGCTCGACCGGCTCTCGCCGATCGACACCGCGCTGTCCAAGCAGATCGTCGCCGTGGCCCTGCAATCCGTGCGCGAGCGGGTGTCGCAGGCCACCGAGAACTACGACCTGACCCGCGAGATCGCCCGCACCGAGGCCAAGGAATTCGGCGAGCGGCTGGACAAGGCGGTGGAAGCGGCGGAATCCGAGAAGGGCATCCTCGACCGCGACCGCATCACGCTGGGCCTCATCGCGCTGGCCGGGCACGAGCGCGACCTCGTCGACCGCGGCTTCGAGGCCGGGCTGATGTCGGCGCGGCTCTACGAACAGGCGCGCGGACTTGCCGCCCGGGTGATGGAGGCCACGCGGACCGGCGGGCGCTCGGGCTACCGCGCGGCCTACCGCAAAGGGCTTGGCTTCAGCACTTGGTTCCGGTTGGCGGTCGTGCTCGACAACCGCACGCGCATCTCGCGGCCGCTGGCGAACATGACGGCGAACCGCTTCGAATTCCTGCTCAGCCAGAGGCTGGTTCTGAAGGGGCTGCACGATTTCATCGACACGCGCATCCGGCGCATCCACCGCCGCCGCGTCGCCGACCTGCTGCACGAGCTGGTCGACCGGCGCATCGACACGGTGGAACAGGCGCTGGAGGGGCTCAAGCTGCAATATCCCGGCTATGCCGAGGAGCTGGAGCGCAAGTTCATCCGGCGCATCTCGCTCCGGCTGGAGCGGCAGGAGATGGACGACCTGCTGGAAGAGGGACTGATCGGGCCGGAGCTGCACCAGACGCTGGCGGCTCAGATCGACCGGCTGATGGCGAAGGAGCGCGCGCGGCCGAAGCTGGACCTGACGCTGCGGCGGGCCGATCTGGCGCGGCAGCTGCCGCTTTTCGCCGATCTCGACGACAAGACGGTGAAGCGGCTGGGCCGCTCGATGCTGACCCGCTATGCCGGGCCGGGCGAACTGATCCGGCGGCGCACCGATACGCCGCGGTCGGTCTTCTTCATTGCCAGCGGTGCCGTCGAGGTGAAGACCCCGATCCAGACCTACCGGCTGGGCCGCGGCGACATGTTCGGCCAGATTGCCATGCTGACGGGGCGCAAGTTCCGCGGCGACGTTTCGGCCATCGCGCCGACGACGCTGCTTGTGCTCGACGAGACGCGGTTCATGAAGATGCTGCGCTCCAACGGGGCCGTGCGCAGCGCGATCCTGGCAAGCGCCGCCGAGCGAGAGCTGCCGGGCGAGAGCCTGGAGCGGCTCAAGTCGCTGGTCGGGGACGGCTGAGCCGCCCCCGGTCCATGTCTCAGCCGAGCACCGAGGCCACGGCCTTCGCGGTCGAGGCCGCGATGCGGTCGGCTTCCGCCTCGGTCAGGCAGAAGGGCGGCGCGAAGCCGAGGATGTCGCCCTGCGGCATCGCCCGGCCGATCACGCCCTCGGAGGCCAGCGCGGTGGCGATGGCCGGACCGACCTTGCGGGACGGGTCGAAGAAGGCGCGCTTCTCGCGGTCCTCGACGAATTCCACCGCGCACATCAGACCTTCGCCGCGGATTTCCCCGACATTGGCATGGGCCCCCAGCGCATCGCGCAGCGCCGCCTGGAAATAGGCGCCGGTCTTGCCCGCCTGCTCGACGAGATTCAGGTCGTCGATGAGCTTGAGGTTGGCAACGCCCGCCGCCGCACCGATCGGGTGGGCAGAATAGGTCCAGCCATGGCCGATCGGGCCGTTCTCGTCGGTGCCCTGCTCCAGCACGGACCACATCTTGTCGCCGACGATCGAGCCCGAAAGCGGCGCATAGGCCGAGGTCAGGCCCTTGGCGATGGTGATCAGGTCCGGCTTGAGCCCGTAATGCTCGGAACCGAACATGGAGCCCAGGCGTCCGAAGCCGGTGACGACCTCGTCCGCGACCAGCAGGATGTCGTGCTTGGCCAGCACCTCCTGGATCGCCTGCCAGTAGCCCGCGGGCGGCGGCACGATGCCCCCGGTGCCCAGAACCGGCTCGCCGATGAAGGCCGCGATCGTGTCCGCGCCCTCGCGCTCGATCAGCGCCTCCAGCTCGGCCACGCAATGCGCGACGAACCCGGCCTCGCTCTGCGCGGTGTCCGCCCGGCGGTAGTAATAGGGCGCCTCGGTGTGTATCACCTGGGCCAGCGGCAGGTCGAACTTCTTGTGGAAGAGCTCCAGCCCGGTCAGCGAACCGGTCATCAGGCCCGAGCCGTGATAGCCGCGCCAGCGCGAGATGATCTTCTTCTTCTCCGGCAGGCCGCGGATGTTGTTGTAGTACCAGATCAGCTTGACGTTGGTCTCGTTCGCATCCGAGCCCGACAGGCCGAAATAGACCTTCGACATGTGCGACGGCGCGCGGTCGAGGACCATCTGGGCAAGCGTGATGGAGGCCTCGGTGCCGTGGCCGACATAGGCGTGGTAATAGGCCAGCTCCTTCGCCTGCTCGGCGATCGCATCGGCGATCTCCGGACGGCCGTAGCCGACGTTCACGCAGTAGAGACCGGCGAAGGCGTCAAGCAGCTCGCGGCCGTCGCGGTCGACGATCGTGCAGTCCTTCGCCGTCTTGATGATCCGGCTCGGGGTCTCGCCGCGGGCATGCTGGGCGAGATGGGTGGAGGGGTGGAAGAAGCTGTCGCGGTCCCACTTGGCGAGCTGGTCATTGGTCAGCATGTCATGTCCTCTTTTCGGATCCGGTTGCGTTGCGTCATGCCCAGTCGCGGCAGACGTACTTGATTTCCATGAAGTCCTGCATGCCCGCGCGGGCGCCTTCGCGGCCCAGGCCGGACTGCTTGACGCCGCCGAACGGGATCGGCGCGCCGGTGACCTTGGTGCGGTTCACCGCCACCATGCCGTATTGCAGAGCGCGGCTCAGCCGGTAGATGCGCCGCGGGTCCATCGCATGGACATAGGCGACGAGGCCGTATTCGCTGTCATTGGCCCTGGCGACAGCCTCCTCCTCGGTGTCGAAGGGAAGGACCGGCGCGACCGGGCCGAAGGTTTCCTCGCGCAGGATCGCGGCATCCGCGGGCACGTCCGTCAGGACGGTCGGCTCGAAGAACAGCGGGCCCAGCGGGCTGACCTTGCCGCCGCAGGCGATCTTGGCGCCCTTGGCAACGGCATCCTGCACGTGCTCCTGCTGCTTGGCAACGGCGCGGGCATTCATCAGCGGGCCGATATCCGGGTCGTCCATGCCCAGGCCCATGGTGAGTTCCTTCACCGCCGCGGTGAATTTCGCGCAGAAGGCGTCGTAGACCGGCCGCTGCACGTAGATGCGGTTGGCACCGAGGCAGTCCTGCCCGGAGGTCGCGAATTTCGCCTTCACCGTCTCAGCCACGGCGCGGTCGAGATCGGCCTCGGCGAAGACGATCACCGGCGCATGCCCGCCGAGTTCCAGCACCAGCTTCTTCACTGTCTCCGCCGACTGGCGGTAGAGCAGCCGGCCGACCTCGGTCGAGCCGGTGAAGCTGAGCGCGCGGACGCGGGCATCCGCCGTCCATTCGCCGACGATCTCGGGCGCATGGCCGGTGATCACGTTGAACACGCCCGCAGGCATCCCGGCGCGCTCGGACAGCTCGGCCAGCGCCAGAGCGCTGAACGGGGTCTCCGCGGAAGGATGCGCCACCACGGTGCAGCCCGCGGCCAGCGCGGCGGCCGCCTTGCGGGTCAGCATCGCCGAGGGGAAGTTCCAGGGCGTGATCAGCGCAGCGACTCCGACCGGCTCCATCCACAGCTCCATCTCGGCATCGGGCAGATGCGAGGTGACGCTCTCGATGTTCGGCCGCTTGGCCTCCTCGGCATAGTATTCGACGAAGGAGGAGGCGTAGTCGATCTCGCCGCGCGCCTCGGAAAGCGGCTTGCCCTGCTCGAGCACCATGATCCGCGCGAGGTCTTCCTTGGCGTCCGTGATCAGCCCGTGCCAGCGGCGCAGGATGGCGCCCCGCTCGTGCGGCAGCAGCGCCGACCAGGCCGGAAAGGCGCCGGAAGCGGCATCGACCGCGGCGCGGGACTGGTCCGCGCCGAGCGCGGCGACATCGCCGAGATGGGCGCCGCTGGCCGGGTCGGTGACGGCGAAGGTCGCGCCGGTTTCCGCGGCGACCCATTTGCCGCCGAGATAGGCGAAGCTGCGGAGGAGACGCTTGTCTCCGATGTCGGGGCGGGCCGAAAGCACTGTGTCGAGCATGGCAAGTCTCCTTTCCTCTGCAGGGAAGATGCCCTGTCAAAGGCAGGGGAAGAGACCGGATGCAGGCTTTCTGCAGGCGGGACGGACTGGCTCGGGCGGCTTCCGCAGGCCGCATGGACCGCCGGCCGCCCCGCGGCCCGCCGGGGGGCAGGAAGGCCCGACCCGGCTGCCGCCGGGCCCTTCTTCCCGAGGGCAGCCGAGTCGGGCCAGCGCCGGCCTCCGGATGGCGCGTGCCCTGGCTGGCGGCGGACGGGCGCCCCGCTCAGTCCCCGGCGAGGATCTCCAGCGGCGGCGGCCCGCCCCCCTTGACCTGCTTGGTCACCACATAGGTGAAGTAGCGCGCGATGCCGATCCGCTGGTCGAGCAGCGCATCCATCAGCCGCTGATAGGCATCGACGTCCCGGGTCACGATCTGCATCAGGTAGTCGAAGCCGCCGCCGAGCGCCCAGCAGGCGGTGATCTCGTCATGCGCCCCCAGCGCCGCCTCGAACCGGCGGAAGCTCGCCTGGGTGTGATCCCCCAGCTCCGCCGCCACGAACACCGTCACCGAAGGTCCCAGCGCGCGCAGGTTGATCTCGGCGCGGTAGCCTTCGATCAGACCGGCGCGCTCCAGCTTGCGCAGCCTTTCCCAGGCCGGGGTCGGCGACAGGCCGACCCGTTCGGCGAGGGCCGCCTTGGAAATCCGTCCCTCCCGCGCGAGCACGCGGAGGATCTCGATGTCGCGGGCGTCGAGCTTGATCACGGGCGCTGTCCTCCTGGCCGGTCCGTCCGGCCCCTCCGGCCTAGCCTGCCCGGCAGGGGGGCTGCAATGCCGGGACCGCCCGGAGCCGGCGCCGCAGCCCGGCTGCCCGCGCTTGCGGCAGCCGATGCCCGCGCGATAGGCTCCGCCCGACCCTTTCCGACGAGTGCCCCCGATGCCCGGTTCGACCAGCCTCCTGCAGACCATCTTCCTGTCCCTCGGCATCGCGCTCATGGCGGGGTGGATCCTGATCGTCGGCAAGGCGGTGATCGTGCCGGTGCTGTCGGCGGTGATCGCGGTCTACGTGCTGATCAACGGTGCCGCCTGGCTGCGCCGCTGGACGGTGCTGCGCCGCTTTCCCGGCTGGCTGCTGCACATGGCGATCCTGGCCGCCTTCGTGGTCGGGCTGTTCTCCATGGCGGCGGTCGTGGCGGTGACGCTGGAGGAGATGGCCGACAGCGCGCCGGTCTACCAGGCCAACCTGGAGGCCTTCGCCGTGCGCGCCGCCGAAGCCTTCGGCGCCGAGAGCGATCCGACCTGGGACGACATCCGCGGCCTCGCCTTCGGCCAGCTCGACCTGCCCTCCCGGATCGGCGGGCTCTTCGCCTCCCTGACCAGCCTGGCCGGCTCTGTCTTCATCATCATCATCTATGCCGGCTTCCTGATGGGCCAGTGGGCCAGCTTCCCCAAGAAGATCGCTGCCGCCTTCAGCGCCGAAGGCGAGGCCGACTGGCTGCTGGAGATCGGCGGCGAGATCAACCGCAAGATCGGCGACTACCTGACGGTCAAGACGCTGGTGAACATCGTGCTGGGGGTGCTCTGCTACGGCGTGCTCTGGGCGATGGATGTCGATTTCGCGCTGTTCTGGGCAGTCTGCATCGGGCTGCTGAACTACATCCCCTATCTCGGCTCCTGGATCGGGGTGATGCTGCCGGTGATGCTGTCCTTCGCCCAGTTCGGCGAGATCTGGCGCACGGTGGTGCTGACGCTCCTGCTGACGGCGATGCAGATCTTCGTCGGATCGGTGCTGGAGCCGCGCTGGATCGGGCGGCAGCTGAACCTCTCGCCCTTCGTGGTGATCCTGGCGCTGTCCTTCTGGTCGGCGCTCTGGGGGATTTCCGGGGCGATCCTGGCAGTGCCGCTGACCAGCGTCCTGGTGATCATCTTCAGCGAATTCCCCGGAACCCGGCCGATTGCCGTGCTGATTTCGGATGTCGGCCAGCGCGACGGCCGGCCCGGGAGCTGAGCGGCGGAGAGGAATTCTTCATCCTAAGGGCTTACCCCGGTCGGCAGCCGCCCGGAATCCGGGCCGCGCATCCGCATCCGGGAGTCCGCCATGTTCCGATCTCTGCTGGTCCTGCTCTGCCTCTGCCTGCCCGCCGCCGGGCACGCACAGAAGGTCGCCGTAACGATGAGCAACGGCGCCTGGACCTTCACCGCCTCGCTGACCGGCCATATCGAGGCGGCGTTGGCTGCGGCGGGCGCGGCCGATCCGGTGATCCACGACGCAGGCGGCGACCGCCAGGCCCAGCTCGACGCAGTTGCCGATTTCATCGGCCGGGACGTCGACGTGATGATCGTCAACCTGCTCAGCACGGATGACGGGCTGCGCGTGTCCCGGCTGGCGGAAAAGGCCCGGATCCCGATCGTCTACGTCAATGTCGAGCCGATCAACAGCGCGGTCCTGCCGGAAGGCCAGAGCTATGTCGGCTCCGACGAGACCGAGTCCGGCACGCTGGAATTCGGCCATGTCTGCGACCGGCTGGGCGGCAAGGGCACGGTTTCCTTCCTGATCGGCGACCTCGTCAGTTCCGCCGCGCGCTCCCGCACGCTGGACTATTACGCGTTGCTGGGCACGCCGCGCTGCGCCGGGATCGAGGTGCTCGACGAGGGCTTCGCGAACTGGTCGCGCGACGAGGCGTCCGCCAGGGCCGGAGAATGGATTGCCGCAGGCCGGGTCCCGGATGCCTTCGTCGCCAACAATGACGACATGGCGCTCGGCGCGATCGACGCGATCGGCAAGGCCGGCCTCGACAAGGACCGCATCATGGTGACCGGCATCGACGCCACCGCGGTCGCGCTGCAATCGATGGGCGACGGCGTGCTCGATGCAACGGTGCTCCAGAATGCGCGGGGCCAGGCCGAAAGCGCGGTCGCCACGGCGCTGGCCCTGGCCCGCGGCGACGGCGGGACCGAGCGCATCATCTATGTGCCCTTCGAACTGGTGACGCCGGAAAATCTCGGCTCCTACCTTCCGAGCAACTGACAGGCAGCAGGAAACGCCCGCAAATGACCCAATTCCTCAGCCGCTTCTTTTCCGGCCTGACATTCCGGATCACCGGTGCGATCGTCAGCCTGGCAGCCATCATGGCCCTTGCGCTCCTGCTGGCGAATGTCCTGCTCCGAGATTTCGCAGGCGAAATGGAACGGCTTTCCCGGCACGGCGTACCGAACCTGATGTCCACGTCCGAAGTCATGGCCCGCAGCAATGCACTGCCGCAGGGCTTCGCACAGCTGCTGATGGCCGGCACGCCCGAGGACCTCGCTCTTGCCACGGACGAAAGCAGCGCAGCGCTCGACGCGTTCTTCGACATTGCCAGGACGCGGCCGCCGCGCCAGGCGATCGAACTCGCGTCCAAGCTGTCCGAGCTGAAATTCAGCATGCTCAGCCTGGCCATGGCCCGCGAGGACGAGATCGCCGCAGCATCGGGCTTCGCCGCGGGGCTGGAGGCCCTCTCGGGCATCTTCGTGTCGCTCGGCGGTTCCGGCGCAGCCGCCTCCGTGGACTTCACCGGCCTGCTGAGCCTGGCCTTCCAGGTCTCCCGCGCCACCGGAGAAGACGGGCTGAACACGCTCGGCACCGAGCTGCGGTCCCAGCTCGACTCGGCAGGCTTCGCGCTGATGGCGTCCGAGCCGGAGGCGTCCCGGACCCTGCTGTCGCTCGCGGATGGCGATACCGACCTGCTGGAACTGCGCAAGACCGAACTCGCGGCGCGTCTCGAGGCGCACCGCCAGGCGACCTCCGCCCTCGCCGCCGTGGAAAAGCTCGGCTCCGGCGCGGCAACTCTGGCGCAGGAGGCGCTGCGCTCGCTGGACGGGGATGCCAGGGCGCTCACCGCCAAGTCCGACACCGCCAGCCGCAACCTGCTGCTGCTCGGCGCGCTGGCCGCCGCGGCCGTGCTGCTTGCGGTGACAGTCACCCAGAAGTCGATCGTGCGGCCGCTGCAATCGCTGATCCGCCGCACGCGCCAGCTCGCGGACGGCGACACCTCCGCCATGGACGGCATGCGCCGACGCAGCGGCGAAATCGCCGATCTTGCCGAAGCTCTGACCATCTTCCGCGACAACATCATCAGCAACCGCCAGCTGGAGGAAGAGGCCCGGAAGGCCACGGCTGCACAGGAAGCCCTGCGCCGTGAAGAGGAGCGCCGGAAACTGGAGGCAGAGCGCGCCGAAATGGAGCGCAAGGCCGAAGAGGAGCGCGCAGTTCTGGAACGCGAGCGCAGCGAACAGCAGGAACGCCAGCAGAGGGACGCCCGGGAACAGCAGGAGCGCGAAGCGCGGCTGGCCGAACAGCAGCAGGTCGTGGCGACGCTGGCCGACAGCCTCGACCGGCTTGCCGACGGAGACCTCACCGCCTCCATCGACGTAGAGTTCCCCCCCGGCTACGAAGAGCTCCGGCTGAATTTCAACCGCACGATCGACGCGCTCGCCCGCCTGGTGCTCGTCATCCGCGAAAGCTCGCAGAACATCCTGTCCTCCTCGACGGAAGTGTCCAGCGTCACCACCGACCTTGCCAAGCGGACCGAGAAGACCGCGGCCACTCTGGAAGAGACTGCCGCCGCCGTCGCGCAGCTCACGGCCAGCGCGGCGTCCTCGGCCGGCAATTCCCGCACGACCGAAAAGGCCGCCCTGCAGGTCCGCTCCGAGGCACAGGCCTCGCAGGACATTGTCCGCAGCACCATCGCGGCCATGGAGGCCATCTCCGAATCTTCGGAAAAGATCAGCCGGATCATTCATGTCATCGACGACATCGCGTTCCAGACCAACCTGCTGGCCCTCAATGCCGGGGTGGAGGCAGCACGGGCCGGAGAGACCGGCCGCGGATTTGCGGTTGTCGCCTCGGAGGTCCGCGCGCTGGCGCAGCGTGCGTCGGATGCGGCCAGGGAAATCGGAACCCTGATCGGCCAGAGCAACGAGAATGTCCGCGACGGCGTGGACCGGGTGGCGCAGACAGGCAATTCGCTCGACGGCATCGTCAAGCTGATCGACGGCATCGCGGAGAACATCTCCGCCCTCGCCACTACTGCCGACGAACAATCGCTCAGCGTCCGCGAAATCAACACGGCCACCAACCAGCTGGACTCCATGACCCAGCAGAATGCGGCCATCTTCGAGGAAACCTCGGCCTCGACCATGGACCTGACCCGCGAGGCGGAGACCCTCGCCAGCGAAGTGGCGAAATTCCGCCAGGGCGGAGATGGCCCGCGTGCCACCGGGAAAGCCGGAATTCCCGGCGGCGGCGAACGCGATGGCACTAGCGGGACAGCGTTGCACTCAACGTTCAGCAAACGGGCAGTGGGCGAGTGAGCCAAGCGTCAGCGCGCCCCCGTTCCGGTCGCAGGTTCCGCTAGTTGGCGCCATCTATGCGCACGTCGGGAGGCAGAGAGCTGCCAGAGGGCAGCCAATGATGCGCGATCATCCCGTTGCGGGCCCGACACCCGTGTCCGCACCGTATACGTCCATCCTTCGCGTCGCGATGCACTGACTTGATGAGCCCCCGAAAAAGTCCCCGCTCGGCGCGGTTGCGCAAATCAGGTGACGACCGCAGTTGCTCTTTCCCCGGGCACGCTTATCCCGCAGCCATGATGACCGGGATGTCGGGGGCCGTGAAGCGGTTGAGTGCCTCCACCCGGATCTGGACCCCGGCAACCTGTGGGTGGAAGGTGAGGCATCGCGCTGCCGTCGGTCCGAAGCCGATGCCGAACAGACATCATCCGCTGGCCAAGCGACTTCGCGCAACTCATCCAATCGCCGGGGAACATGTCGCACGGACCTTTTCCCGATCCGGCTCATATCTCGACTCTGCTGCGCCGCTGACAACCGCTCCAGTTGCGCCGGAGCGCCCGGCCAACATGCTTCGAAGCCCGCAGGATCTCGTTGCGCGCCCGGGCTACGGCACTGTCCGGCTTCCATGGCCTGACGTTGCGGCGGGGCGGGAACGAGGGCCTGACTGCCGTCGCCCATCGGGCGCGAACCGATGGCGCATCCGCTGGCAACTCGGCCGTCACCGTGGCAATCTCCTCGTTCGCGGGGAGCCAGCCGAGCGTCCCGGGCAGCATCCCTCGCCAGGTCGCCCGGACTGGTGGCGTTCACCGGCTCGGCATCGTCGGCCTTGCCGGAGGTGACCTCGACCGCCCGGAGCTCCATGTTCGCTGTGCCGGGCTCCGCCCGTCCACCCCTCAAATCCGGCCCCGGAGGATTTGCCGCTTCCGCGGACCGGACCGAACTCTCCCGGACGGCTTCCCGATCCTCCCTGCTCCCCGTCGATCCCGAGGTAGATCTTGCGCCGCGAGCAAACCGCGCCCTTGGAGCCGCGATACGGGATGGCGACCTCCGTTGTGCGACGGGCCTTCGCGGCGCCAATTGCGCCACGGTCCCGTCTCGCCCTGACGGCGTGACAGGGTGCTGAACTGACGAGGACAGGAAATCCACCTCGGGGACGGATTGCCCGGCGAAGGGCACGGACCAGCTTGGTTCCGCAAGCTCCGGTAGGTTCGCCTTCCCCCCTCCTCGCCGCCGCCCATCGGCCCCGGACCGACAGCGCCGCGATGGCTCACCCTGGCCGACGGCAGCCCCAGAAGGACCTTGAGGGTCAGGCAGGCCCGGATTGTTGGCGTCGGGCAACGCTCCACCTGTCCGGCCTCCAATCCTCTCCCGGAGGATTTGCCACTGGCACAGACCGGTCCGGACTCCCCCGGACCATCTGCCGATCCTCCTCATTCAGGGGAGACGGGCGAGCGCCCCGGGCGGCCTTCCTTTGGCACGAGCCAGACCGGAGCGAGCCGCGCCGCTTCGGCGCGGCATTGCGGGATGTCCGCTTGGCTGTGCCGTCGCGGGCAGGCCCAGGCTTTGTCATGGCGGGGTCTCGACGCAAGGGGTTCACGACGTGACTCCAGACCCTCGGTGAGTCCTGCAACAAGCCCGTGCGGCCCCCTCTTTCAGCGCGTCGATCAAGGCCCGCGCTTCCGCGCTGCGCGAAGGCCGCTGGTTGCGTGCCTTCCTCCAGCGCTCCTGCCGCCATGGAGTTCTCCCGCTAGGAGGCCGCGCCGCGCTTTTCATGGGCGGCCAGCGCCAGCCCGTCGACTACCGCGGTGAAGGCATCTGCCTGCAGGACCGCAGCCTCCGGGCACAGGCCCCGCATTTCCCCGGCGACGAAGCCCATCAAGCTCGACCCGCCAACCAGCAGGACCTTGCCGATCCGTTCCGGCAGCAGCCCGGCCCGCTGCGCCGTTTCGGCCGCTGCCTCGCGCAACGCATGGCGATGGCCCTCGACGGCGGCAGCGAAGCTCGCGGGCCCGACCGGCGCGGACAACCCCGGTTCCAGGAAATCCATGGCGATGCGGCCCTGGCCGCCACTGAGGTTGGCCTCGATCTTGCCGCGCTCGACCGCAAAGGCCAGTTCGTGGCCGAGTTCCGTCTCCAGGAGCTCGCAGAGCCGGCCGAGCTTTTCCGGCTCGACCGCCAGCCGCGCGAGACCGGCAGCCATGCGGCGGGTTTCGGGCGTGTACAGAAACGGAATCGCGTCGCGCGTGGCCAGGTCGCGGTAGGGAGCGACCGGAACCGGCACGCGGCCGTCGCCCATCTCGCGGCGCAATTCCCCGCCGAGACCGAGGAGCGGCATGGCATGGCGCATCGAGACCGAATGGTCGAAGTCCGTGCCGCCCAGCCGGATGCCGTGGCTGGCGAGGACATCGATCCCGCCGCCTTCCTCGCGGAACAGCGTGAAATCCGAGGTGCCGCCGCCGATATCGACGACCAGTCCGACACCCCCGTCCGGTCCCTTGCCGCGGCAGGCCAGCGCCGCCGCCTCCGGCTCGGCGAGGAAGGCGACCTCTTCGAACCCCGCCGCGAGATAGCAGGCGCGCAGGTCCGTTTCCGCCTGCACGTCGATCTCGGGCGCGCGGGTGTGGAAATGCACCGGACGGCCGGAAAGCGCGCGGGAAAACCGCATGCCGGTCGCCGCCTCGGCACGCTCCTTCAGCTCGGCCAGGAAGGCGGTGACGATATCCGCGAGCGAACGGCGGCGGTCGCCGATCCAGCGCGTCTCGCCGAAGAGCGGCAGGCCGAGGACGCGTTTCATCGCGGCCATGTAGCGCCCCTCCTCGCCGGCGATCAGCGCCTCCGCAGCGGAGGCGCCGATGCGCATCGCCGCGCCCGAGGCCGGGAAGAATACGGCCGTGGGCAGCGTCTCGGCGCCGCGCTCTATCGGGATGCGGTAGATGCCGCCCTCCCAGGCGAGCGCCGCGGCGGTGTTGGAGGTTCCGAAATCGATGGCGAGGGTCTGGGTCTGCATGGCGGTCCCCGGTATGGCGGAGCCCGGCGGCGTAGCGCGGATCGCCGCGGGTGGCAAGCGCCGCAGCGACAGGCGGGACATTCGCCGCGGCGGCTGCTAGCAGGGACGGATGATGACCGAGCAGAGGCAGGCAGGACCCGGATGAGCCGCGCGAGAAGCACCCGCAAACTGACCCGCATCCAGCGGGAAAAGCGCCGGGCGATCTTCGAGGCGGCGCTGGACGTGTTCTCCGAACAGGGGCTGCGCGGCGCCACGCTGGAACAGATCGCCACCGCCTCCGGGCTCTCGAAGCAGAACATCATCTACTATTTCGACGGCAAGGAGGCGATCTACAGCGAGCTGCTGGGCGGCCTGCTGGAAACCTGGATCGCGCCGCTGCGCGAGCTGTCTGCCGAGGGCGAGCCGCTGGAGGAGATCCTGACCTACATGCGGCGGAAGCTGGAGATGTCGCGCAGCATGCCGCGGGAAAGCCGCCTATTCGCCACCGAGATCCTGCGCGGCGCGCCGCTGCTGGACGAGATCCTGCATGACGGGCTGCGCAAGCTGGTGGACGAGAAGGCGCAGGTGATCGCCGCCTGGGCCGCTGCCGGGCGGATCGCGCCGATCGACCCGCACCACCTGATCTTCTCGGTCTGGTCGATGACCCAGCACTATGCCGATTTCGACCTGCAGGTCTGCGCCGTGCTGGGCGAGGCGCGCAGTGCCGGGCGCTTCGGCGAGGCGGAGGCCTTCCTGACCAC